>JBKHIY010000167.1:0-7378 GCA_046538415.1 Candidatus Brocadiia bacterium
CTTAGGGGTAGAGGGGCGGCATGATGGGCCGCTCTGGTGCTCCGGGGCGCGGCTGCGCGGGGGCTGGGCGCCAGGGCCCCCGTGGCCCGGGGGTTGGCGCGGCGGCTGGTCGTATAGGTCCTATAGGTCGTATGGGTGGGATGGGAGGAGGTGGGGGGCGCGGGCAGGGGGCTCTTCGGCTTCGTTCGCGGCGGTGGTGCGTCGGGGCGCGCGGCTCAGGGTGCCGCGCTTGGGGCCTCGAGGCCCAGGTCGGCCACGAGGGGGCGGTGGTCGGAGCCGACGGGAGGCAGCACCCGCCGGTCGAGGACGGCCACCTCCTCGCTGGCCAGCAGGTGGTCGATGGGCAGGGCGAGCAGGGGCAGGGGCCGCCAGGTGGGCTGCACGCCGTAGCCCCTGGCGGTGTCGCGGAGGCCGGAGCGGCGGAGCAGGTCGGCGAAGTGGGGCGACCAGGGGGTGGCGTTCAGATCGCCCACCAGCACCACCGGCCCCTGGCGGCCGGCGGCCAGTGCCGCGGCGTCGGCGAGCTGGGCGTTCCGCGTGCGGGCGTAGCGCCGGCTCACCGGGGGCAGGGTGTGGACGCCGAGCACGGTGAGGGCCGTGCCCTCCAGGCTCAGGCGGGCCACCACGGCGGGCACGCCGGAGCCGCCGAGCCGGCGCACGAGGAGCCGCTCGACGGGCAGGCGGGAGTAGAAGGCGATGCCGAAGTTGTCCTCCCGCACCCGCTCGATGACGTGGGGATAGGCCTCGCGGAGGGGCTGGAGGGCCGCCGCCCACGCCGCGTTTACCTCCATCACCAGCACCAGGTCGGGCTCCTCGCGGGCCACGGCGTCGAGGAACCGGCGGTGCTGGCGGTTGGCCGTCGCCACGTTGGCCGAGAGCAGCCTCAGGCGCGGCCCGGCGCCCCGGGCCGGGGGCCGGCCCGCGTACCGGGGCGCCACCAGCGCCGCGTTCCAGGCCGCGAAGAGGGCGGGCAGGAGGGCCAGGCGCAGCCTGCGCCCCGCGGCCAGGAGGGCCGCACAGGCCGCCAGCCCCGCGGCGTAGTAGACGCGGAAGTGGGCCGCCAGCTCCAGCACCCACCACCGCCGGGCGCCCAGGGCGAGCACGGTGGGCACGCAGCCCACCGCCGCCGCCAGGGCGACCAGGCGCCAGAAGGTCGTGCGGAGCGGCTGCTGCGCTCGCGGCTCGGCCATGGGGCGCTCTCCCGATGTGCAGACGTTGCCCTAAGTTAGCGCCGCGGGCGGGCGGGGGCAAGCCGCGGAGCGCCTTGACCCGCCCGGCGCGATGTGCTATGGATAGCGGCCGGAGCCGCCGGCGCCGGCGGCCACGCCCATACCCTGGCCCATGGGAGCGAGACGGTGGCGAACATCCAGACCCTGGTCTACGCGGGCGGCGAAATCCACGACTGGAAGGGCTGCGGCGACGCGCTCCAGGAGGCCCTCGAGGCGGCGGGGGGCTTCGAGGTGGCGCGGGTGGACGACGATCTCGACTGCCTGCTCGAGCTCGAGCCCTACGACGCGCTGGTCTTCTACCACACGGTCACGTCGATCCGCGACGACCAGCTCCTCGGCCTCCTCAAGTTCGTCGAGGCGGGGAGGGGCTACGTGGGCATCCACTCCGCGGCCGACTCCTTCCGCGACTGCCCGGCCTACCGGGCCTTCGTGGGCGGCCATTTCGTCACCCACCCCAGGTATCGCCAGTACCAGGTGAGCGCGACCGAGGTCGAGCACCCGATCACCGAGGGGATGGACGAGTTCTGGGTGACCGACGAGCAGTACATCACCCGCTACGACCCGCGGAACACCGTGCTGGCCAGCGCCCTGTGGAAGGGCGAGGCCATGCCCGTGGTGTGGGTGAAGCCGTGGGGCCGGGGGCGGGTGTGCTACATCGCCCTGGGCCACAACCCCGAGAGCTGCCGCGACGAGAATTTCCAGACCCTCCTGGTGCGGGGCACGCGCTGGGCGGCCACGCCGCCGGCGGAGGGATGAGCGGCTGCCCGCAGAGGCCTCGAGGCCCGGCGTGCTTCCGATTCCGGTTGACCGGCGACGCGTGGAGTACCCTCCTTTGATTCGGCGCTTGCTCGTACATTGGCTGAGGCCGTGGTGCCTGCTCGCAGCGTTGGGCGCGGGTCCGGGGGCCGTGGGGTCGGGCGCTGCGGCGGGCGACGTTCTGCCCATCGATCTCACCGGCCCGAAGGGCGGGATTGTCGGCGAGATCCCCTTCCAGAGCCACAACCAGAAGGTGGTGGCCAACGACCACGGGATCTTCGTGACCACCGGCAGTCGGGGGTCGAAGAAGTCCCCTGCCGGGATTCACTTGTAGCGCAGCACCGACGGCGGCCGGACCTTCACGCGGGTGTACAGCGAGGAGTACCCCTCGAACCCGCCGACCATCGAGACGGATGCGGAAAGCAACATCTACCTGGTCTACCCCGACATCCCGGGGGAGAAGACGCGGTTCTTGCGTTTCACTCCAGCCAACGGCTACGCCAAGCCCGTGGTCGTCAAGGCGTATCCCCAGGCCTACAGCGCCGCGAAGTTCGCCTCGACCTACGACCCCCGGCGCGAGCGGCTCTACCACGCGACCCAGTGGGGGCATGTCTTGACCTTCCACCCGTCGGGCAGGCTGCTTCGCAGCCAGCAGGTCTTCACCGGCGGGCGGCAGGCCGGCCCGTCGTATCCGCACCTGTTCGTGGACGAGTTCGGCGTGGTCCATTACGCCATGACGACTCGTGACGGCGACGATCCCAAGCTGCCCAACGACGGGAAGGACGACATCCCCTACGAAACGATCCGCTACCTGATGTCGGTCGATGGCGGCCGGACCTGGCGGGCCATGGGGGGCAGGCGGGTCTCGATACCCACCGCCTGCGACCCCGACGGCCCGTCCACGATGATCAACCTGCCCGACGAGGTCGTCTACAAGACCTGGCTGGGCTGCATGCACGCCAAGAACGGCAAGGTGCACTTCACCTATCTCGCTCAGAACCCCCAGTCGCCCGAGAAGCTGGGGAATCCGCCCAAGATCCACCAGCGGCAGCACTACACGCGCTTCGACGCGCGAACCGGCCAGCGGGAGATCGATAGCTGGTCGGACTGGGGCCGATGGGGTGGGAGGTCGCTGCACATCCACACCGTCGGCGGGCTCATCACCTCCTACCCCTCCGACCCCACCGGCCCGCTCTTCGCCGTGGGCGGCCAGGGCTGGGACGGCATGAAAGAGGGCGCCAGGAAGCTGGTGGCACTGGTCAGCTACGACAACGGCTCGACCTGGGAGGACTACGCCGCCTCCTGCGACGTGGGGCTGGTCTGGGCCGAGAGCGGCTCCCGCGCCGTGACGCGGGACGGGAAGGTGATCGGCGCGCTGGCCTGCGCGAGGCCCCAGTGGGCCACCACCCACTTCTTCCAGTTCGATGCCAGGCCGGCCCTGCTGGGGCCGGGGTTCGGCGACGTGCGCCTCCCCCGCCCGAGCGAGCTGGACGGTCCCCTGAAGACGGCCTACGTCCACATGGGGCGCGGCCGATACAACGACGCCGTGGCCAAGCTCAGGCCCCTCCCCGACGAGCTCGAGGGAACGGAGGGCGAGGAACGCCGCACCGCCAGGGTCATCATGGCGCTGGTCGAGCGCCGCGTGGCCGCGACCATCGAGCGCCTCGAGCGGCTCGAGAAGATCGGCGACTACTACGCGCTGAGAGCGGAACTGTCTGCCCAGAGCCGCAACCTGCGAGGCCTGCCGAGCTTCGACGAGAAGCACCAGCGATGGCAGGCCGAGAGAAGCAACGAGACGTGGCGGCGCGGAATCGAGGCGGGACGCGACTACAGGGCCATCCACCGCTCCATGCGCGCCGCGGGCGACAGGGCGACACCCTCGATCATCAAGCGTCTGGAAGAGCTGGCCGCACAGTGCCCGGACTCGCCGTACGGCCGGGCCGCGGCCGGCGCCGCAGCCAGGCTCGAGGCCGCCCCCGAAGCATCGGCCTCGGCCCTCCGCCAGGCCTACCACAAGCAACTGATGGCGCGATAGCAGCAAGGCGGGCCACCGGCGGCCGGGAGCGGCCGCCATGCGGGGGCTCGCCTGGCCGTCGCCGCGGGCTCCTCGCTTCCATGAGCACGCCCCGCGGCGCGGGGGGCGCCGCGGGGCGATGGGCTCGAGCGGGGCTCGGGGCTCAGCCCCGGGCACGCCGTCGCCGTCGAACGGCGAGCAGCCCGGCGCCCAGGAGGGCGAGGGTGGCGGGCTCGGGGATGGCGTAGTAGTCCTCCACCTCGCCGTAGGACAGGCCGTCCTCGGCGGCGAACTCGCCCCAGGGCGTGACGTCGCGGTCCACCGGCCCGGCGGTGAGGCGGAAGCGGCTGATGAACATGCGGGGGTCGAAGCCCAGGTCGTCGTAGTGGAGGGTGTGGGTGCCCACGGCCAGGGAGAGGGCGTCGTCGATGAAGAGCTCGGCGGTGTGGCCGAAGTCGCCGCTCCAGTCGGTGTCCCACCAGGCCCGCAGCAGCAGGTCGTCGGCGCCCTTCCTGCCCACGGTCACGGTCACGTCGACCCAGCTGTCTCCGAAGAGCACGCCGTCCTCGTCGTCCAGGCCCTCGCCCAGGAGGCCCAGGTCGTCGCCGGTGGCCATGAGGTCGGGCTGGCCGTCGAACTCGGCGTCCCACTGGGCGCCGAGCCGGGCGAGGAGGCCGTCGTCGTAGCGGGGGCCGTCGGAGGCGAGGAGGGTCTGGTAGGAGTCGGGCGCGTCGCCGAAGTCGTCCACGGGGTCATTGGTCAGGATATTGAAGTTGGCGCCCATCCAGCCGGGGTGCTCCATGCCCGAGCCGCCGGGGCCGTAGGGGTCGTTGTCGACGGCGTACTGGCCGAGCTCGTGGGTGGTGCGCAGGCCGGCCTCGATGCCGTCGGCCCAGGCGTCGGCCCATCCCTTGCCCCAGGACGACTCGTGCCACTCGGCGGCCCAGGCGGCGAAGCGGCCTTCGGAGGCGACGATGGGCGCCCCCTCGCTGCCCGGGGGATACACCATGTCCTGGGCGAAGCACTGGCCGAGGGCGTAGGACTCGGCCCGGGCGTCGTTGACGCCCGCGGTCCAGGCCTGGAACTCGTCGTCGCGGATGTTGCCGCCCCAGCCGCAGAGCACGCCGCCGTCCAGGGAGCCGCCGCCGCCGTGGTCGAAGCTCCAGAAGTAGAAGCAGTCGTCGCCGTCGATGTCCGGGCCCAGGGTGGTGAGCAGCGACTGGAGGTTGCCCGGCGTGGCGGACGTGATGTTGCCGCCGGCGGCGGTGATCATGCTCCAGTCGGAGTTCACCCCCGAGCTGCGGTCCACCGCGGGGTCGGTGCCGTCGGCGAACAGCACGTAGATGTCCCCCACGGGCAGGCCCAGGGTGTCCTTCATGATGTACCACATCCGCAGGGTTTCTTCGTAGTAGCGGTCGTGGTTGTTGGGCTGGTTCACGCCGCCGCTGAAGAGCACCGCGATGTTGGCCGCCTGGGCCGCGGGGGCGAGGAGCCCCAGGACCAGGGCCAGGGTGGCCGCCGCGCGCCAGGGGCGCAGTCCTCCGAGCGCATACCGAGCCTGCATCGCACACTCCTTTTTCCGTACGAAGGCTTCGCCCCACGACGGGCCTCGGGCCTCCCTTCCCGCGCGACATCGCGCTGCCCGCGCTCCCCGGGCGAATCGGTGACTTACCCCTCGCGGGGGATTGGAGCAATTGGCGTGCCAGGGGGCGGCCACGATGCGGCAAGGGCCCGGAAGAGCCCGCACGTCCTTGTTCGGTAAGCGCTTACGTCCATGGCTCGGCGCCCTGTCGGGGGGCGCCTGCGGAGGCCCCACGCGGCCCGATGTGGTGGAACGGCAACGCCTCTCCCTCGCGCCAGCGGCATTCCTGGGCCTAACTCCTGGCGGGGGCAGGGGCTGCGGCCATGTTGCGAACCGGCAACGCCATGTGGCGGGGTGGCACCACCCGCGAGCCCAGGGGCGAGGGGCTCGGCGGCTGGGCCCCGGCCGCCGCGGCCGGGGCGTTTGCGGTTGACAGCGCGGCGTCGGGGGCGTAAGATGCTCGGCGTCGGCGACTGCAAGGCTCGGGAAGAAAGGAGAGGGCCGATGGCTCGGCATTCGATCTCGCGACGGCAGTTCCTCGGCGGGGCGGCGACGGCGGCAGGCCTGGCCATCGTGCCCCGCCGCGTGCTGGGCGGGCCGGGGCTCCAGGCGCCCAGCGACACCATCACCGGCGCCCTGGTGGGCAACGGGAATCGCGGCCGGGGCACGTGGGGGGCCATGCGGATCAGCGGATGCCGCCGCCTGGCCACCTGCGACGTGGATACCAAGCACCTCGGCGGCGAGCCCGACGGCAAGAGCCGCTACGTGGACTACCGTCGGCTGATGGACCGCCAGGACATCGACGTGGTGGCCATCGCCACCCCGCCCCACTGGCACGCGCTGATCACCATCGCCGCCTTCCAGAGCGGCAAGGACGTCTTCTGCGAGAAGCCGATGACCAAGTTCATCGCCGAGGGACGGGCCATGGCCGACGCGTGCAGGAAGTACGGCCGCGTCTTCCAGATCGGCACCTTCGGACGCTTCGGGCAGTCCCGAAGCCGCGGCTCCATCGACTGCCACAAGATCATCCAGCACCGCCTGCTCGACGACCTCAGCGGCGTGGTCCACCGCGCCGGCGTGCCCATGCGCCTGGGCCGCACCCACCTGCCGCCCCAGCCCGTGCCCAAGAGCCTGGACTACGACCTGTGGCTCGGCCCCGCGCCCTACAAGCCCTACCACCCCCACCGCGTGCACTACTCGAACCGCTTCTACTGGGACTACGAGGGCGGCGACCTGACCAACTTCGGGGCCCACCGCATCGACCCCTTCACCTGGACCTTCGCCAAGGACCACACGGCGCCCGTCCGCGCCCGGCCCCACGCCCAGTGGCCCCAGCACCCCGACGCCGTCGGGCCATGGGCCTGGGTCGAGCTGACCTACGCCGACGGCCTCCGCCTCATCCTCCAGACCGGCAAGTGGGGCGAGGGCTACGACCGCGACACCGGGAAGCGCTCGGTGGGCCGCGGCGACCTCGACGAGGAGGGGCGCAAGAAGCTCGCCACAACCCCCGACCCCGAGCCCCTGCTCAGCTTCGAGAACGCCGTGCGCACCCGCGGCCAGGCCGGCGGCAACGCCGAGGCCGCACACCGCGGCACCACCGCACTCCACCTGGCCAACATCGCTATCCGCGTGGGACGCGAGGTGCGCTTCGACCCCGAGACCGAGCAGGTGGTCGGCGACGAGGAGGCCAACCGCCTCGCCTACCAGCCCATGCGAGCCCCCTGGCACCTCTAGCCCGGGAGCCCGCGGGCCTAGAACTCCCCGCTCTGCCGGCGGTAACGCCGCCTTCCAGGCGGC
>JBKHIY010000052.1:0-30943 GCA_046538415.1 Candidatus Brocadiia bacterium
GGGGAGGTGGTCTGCCATGGGGTCGCTCCAGCAGTGGGCGCAGGGGTACCGACGGGGCTCGGGGGCCGTGGCGCCGCGGCCGGCCGGCGGGGCTAGGCTCCCGGGCCGCGGCGGGCCACGCCGACGGCGTCGTGGCCGTAGGAGAAGATGCGAGGGGGCGACATGGGCGGCTCACATCTCCTCGATGGTGTCGGGCTGGTCGCCGAGGCGGAAGGCGTCGTGGACCGCTCGGAGGGCCTTCTCGCCGTCCTCGGCGGCGACCACCGCGGAGATCTTGATCTCCGAGGTGGAGATCATCTGGATGTTCACCCCCGCCTCGGCCAGGGCCTGGAACATGGTGGAGGCGATGCCGAAGTGGGAGCGCATGCCCACACCGACGACGGAGACCTTGGCGATGTTGTGGTCGCCCTCGACGCGGGCCGCGCCCAGCTCGTCGAGGAGGGCCTGGCACACCTCGCGGGCCGCCTCCAGGTCCCCGTGGGCCACGGTGAAGGACATGTCGGTGCGGCCCTCGTGGCTGACGTTCTGGACGATCATGTCGACGTTGATGTGGCTATGGGCCAGGCGTCCGAAGAGCTTGGCGGCCACTCCCGGGCGGTCGGGCACGCCCACGATGGTCAGCTTGGCCTCGGTGCGGTTGAGCGCCGCGCCGCGGATGGTCACCCCTTCCATGTCCTCCATCTCGCTCTCCTCGCACACGATGGTGCCCGGCTGGTGGTTGAAGCTGGAGCGCACGCAGAGGGGCATGGCGAACTTCTTGGCGAACTCGACGGACCGCGATTGGAGCACTCCCGCCCCCATGGAGGCCAGCTCGAGCATCTCGTCGTGGGAGATGCGGGCCAGCTTGCGGGCCTCGGTCACCACCCGCGGGTCCGCGGTGTACACCCCGTCCACGTCGGTGTAGATTTCGCACAGGTCGGCCTCGACGGCCACGGCCACGGCGACGGCCGTGGTGTCGGAGCCGCCCCGGCCGAGGGTGGTGATGTTGTCGTGCTCGTCCACCCCCTGGAAGCCGGCCACGATCACCACCCGTCCCTGGTCCAGCTCGGCCCGGACGCGGTCGGCCCGGATGCCCCGGATGCGAGCCTTGCCGTAGACGCTGTCGGTCAGAATCCCCACCTGCACGCCGGTCAGCGACACCGCGGCGCCCCCCTGGGCGTGGAGGGCCATGGCGAGCAGGGCGATGGACTGCTGCTCGCCCGTGGCCAGCAGCATGTCCAGCTCGCGCTCCGGGGGCCGGGGGGAGATCTCGCGGGCCATGGCGATGAGCTGGTCGGTCGCCCCGCCGCGGGCGGAGAGCACGACCACCACCTGGTTGCCCGCCCGCTGGGTGTCCAGCACGCGGCGGGCCACGGCCTTGATGCGCCCCGCGTCGGCCACCGAGGTTCCGCCGTATTTCTGCACGATTCGGGCCATAACCGCCGATCCTCGCGGAAATTGGGGCGTTGAATCTTAGCAGATCGCCCAGGGGGTGTCAAGCTCCCGCGCCCGCTCGCCGGGGCGCGGCTTGACAGGGGCCGGCGATTGGGATATGAAAGGCACGGGCCGCTGGAGGCCCTCGCCCGAAGGGCCGCGCGGAGCGCCGCCATGGCCGCCGACTTCGTGGCCAAGCAGGCCGAGCTGGAAGCCAGGATCGCCGCCTGGAAGCCCCTCGCCGGCGACCGCCTCCAGGTCGACCACCTCACCGCCTACTCCGGCCACCGCGTCTACGCCCTCACCCTCTCCGAGCCCGCCGTGCCCCTCGAGCGCAAGCGCCGCCACTACTTCGCACAGCCCCACGCCCACGAGCCAGGGGCCACCGCGGGAATGGTGGACGCCATCGAGCAACTGGTGACCGGCAAGGACCTCGCGGGCCGCCCCACCGCCCTCGACCTCGAGGCCGTCTTCGCCAACACCCTCCTGACCTTCAACCCCATCGGCAACCCCCAGGGCCGCGAGAAAGCCCCCGTCGAGTGCTGGGACGGCTCCCGCTTCTCCAACCAGCAGCTCTGGTGCTGGATGCGCGGCGAGGACCCCGACAAGCCAGGGCAAATGTGGCACCGGCTCGACCTGTGGGACACCCGCGACTACCCCCGCCACCCCGAGCCCATCGGCATCGTCTACGAGCAGATCGACGAGCACCGCTGGGTGGAGCCCAACCGAAGCCACCGCTCCACCTATTTCCAGCTCTTCTTCAAAATGGACTACCAGCACGGCTACCAGGCGTGGCTCGACCTCCACCAGACCGAGTTCGTCCGCTCCCCCCACAATTGCATGATCATCCTGCCCCTGGAGGGCCTGGCTCCCGAGCCCATCCTGGACGTCGACCGCCGCTGGGGCCGGCGCCTCGTCGAGGCCTGGAAGGCCGCCGGCTACCGGCCCCGGCCCGAGCCCGTCCACCTGGGCTACAGGGGGCAGCAGGCGGCCTACTTCCGCGCCTGCTGGGGCGAGCTGGCCCGCCGCATGCCCGTGCTCACCACGGAGGTCAAGAACAACGCGGCCGATGCGCCCGCCACCTTCCAGCTCGAAGCCCAGTCCCTGGCCATCGTCCACAGCATCCAGCGCCTGCTCGAGGAGCCGGGGAGGGAAAGCGAATGAGCGCCCGCAGGCTCCTCGCCGGCGCCCTGGCCGCCCTCGCCCTCCTGCCCGCCGCGGCCGGCGCCTCGGGCCTGCTGTTCCGCTACCAGGGTCCCGACGGGGTGCTGCGCCCCGCCACCGGCCAGTTCTGGGTGGCGGTCCACCACCGGGAGGGCGAGCAGCGGATGCTCCTGGCCGCCCTGCCCGCCGTGGACCGCGGGGAGAGCGTGCTGTGGCTGGTGCCCGTGCCCGCGGCGCCCCGGGAGGTGGACGTCGAGGCGGCGGATGCCTTTCCGCTCTTCCGCCGGGGCGTTGCGGCGCCCCGCGGCGGGGCGCCCATCGAGCGGTTCATGGCCGCGGTGCGGGCCACGCAGCTCTACCCCCTGTTCTTCGACGGCCTCTACCTGGCTATCTCCACCTCCCGCCGCCAGGCCCCCCAGCCGCTGAGCCTGGTGCCCCACCGCTGGGCCTCGGCCCAGGGGGTGAGCGCCGAGGCGGTGGCCGCCGACTCGCCGACGCTGATCTCCCGCATCAACAGCGACTTCGCCCCCCTCGAGCGCACCGAGCGGTGGAGCCTGCGCCACTTCCGCGTCGAGGGCGCCACGCTGGTGCTGGTGGCCATCGGCCCCTCGGGCGCCGCGGCCAGCGGCGAGGCCCAGGAGGCCCCCGAAAGCGCCCGGCGCGGGCCCCGCGAGCGGGTGACCTGCGTCCACCTGCGGTTCCCCGCCGAGCGGCCCGTTTACCCCCTCGAGCCCGCGGTGGGGTATGGGAACGTCAAGACCAGCGCCCGCCTGTTCGTCCTCGGCCACGTGGCCGCCGAGCCCTACCACGAGCTGGGCGGCTCGCCGCCCGAGGCCGCGGAGGCCGAGCCCCAGCCCGAGGGGCCGGCGGAGCGCGACCTCGAGCCCCGCCACTACGTCCAGCCCGACTTCGCCGACGGCATCCCCGCCGCCTTCGCCGCCGGCCTGCCCGAGCGCGACATCCCGTTCACCGACCTTTCCGCCCTCCACAGCCCCGGCTGGTTCGCCAGCGACTACACCTTCGTGCCCGTCGAGCCGGCGGGCGCCGAGCGGCCCGCCGCGGCCCGCGCCGTGTTCGCCTCCTGGTGGGCCGTGCCCCTCTGGCTGGGCTGCGTGGCCGCGCTCTCCGCCCTCGCCTCCGGCCTGGCCGGGCTGGTGCGGCGGCGCAAGTGGCGCCACTACGCCCGACTGGGCCTGTGGAACCTCCTGACCGTCGTGGCCTACGGGCTGGCCATCCACCGCCGGTTCCGCCGCCGCCTGCGGGCCGAGCGCCACGACCTGACGCCGGGGGAGGCGTGGATGGTCGCCACCAAGTTCCTCGCCGCCTTCACCGCCATCTACGTCCTCGCCAGCCTCGTCCTCCAACTCGTCCTCAGCCTCCTCTTCTGAGCCACCCGCGGGGCCTCGTCCGCCCGCCGGCTCCCCGCCACCGAGCGCGCTCCCCTCCACCCCTACAAACCGAAGCCCCCCCCAAAAGCGGACACGAAAAATCGTAAAAGTGGCGAACAAATTTGGTCGGAATGTCCGAAGTACCAAATCCGCCAACCCTTACGGCGATCAGAACTTTCCCGACGCCAGCCCGTGCCCGGCCAGCGGGTCCGCATTGCCGGCGGGACGTCCCCGTCCCGCGTCCCCGTCCCATTGTAGGCGGGGCGGAGACGCCCCGCCTACAGAAGAATCAACGGGGCGGAGACGCCCCGCCTACAGGTGAAGAATCGGTGCCCGGCCACCCGCGGCGCTCCCCTCTACCCCTACAAACCGAAGCCCCCCCTCCAAGCGGCCACGAAAAATCGTGAAAATGGCGAAAGAAACTCGGGCGAACGCCGCAACCATCGAAACCCCAGCCCCTTACGCCGGAAAAAAATTTTCGCCGCCGCGCGTCCCGCCGGCCGCCGGCCCCTCCGCCCGGGCCGGCCCGACGGACAGGTCGCATCGCCCCAACGGCGGGCGGGCGGGCCGATCTTGCATTTTTGGCCAGCGGTCTTTCATTTTTGGACAGGGCCTCCGGGCACGGCCCCGGGTCCCCCAGGGGCTGGAAGCCCGGGCCGGCCCGGCACTCGCCGCGCTTGACCCGCCGGGGCGGAAGCGGTAACGTGGGGCGCGAGCCCGCGAACCCCCGATGGAGAGCCAAGCGATGGCCCCGAGCGAAGCGTCCGGACCGCCGCGTCGCAGGGAGTTCCTCAAGAGCGCGCTGCTCGCCGGCGGAGCCCTGGCCGTGCCCCGTGCCGCCCGCGCCCAGCCCCCCGCGGACGACCGCCCGCCCAACGTGGTGCTCATCATCTCCGACGACCAGCACTGGGGCGACTACGGCTTCATGGGCCACCCCGTGGTCCGCACGCCTCGGCTCGACCGCCTGGCCGCCGAGAGCGTGCTCTTCACCCGGGGCTACGTCGCCGCCCCGCTGTGCTGCCCCTCGCTGGCCTCCATCGTGACCGGCCTGCATCCGCACCAGCACAAGGTCACGAGCAACGACCCGCCGCGGGTCCCCGGCGAGCGCGGCTGGGGCCCCAAGCGCCTGGCCCTCCGCCGCCAGGTGATCGCCCACATCGACGAGGTGCCCACGCTCCCCCGCCTGCTCAAGGCCAGGGGCTACGTGAGCCACCAGTCGGGCAAGTGGTGGCTGGGCCACCACTCGCGGGGCGGCTTCACCCACGGGATGACCCACGGCGACCCCGAGCGCGGCGGACGCCACGGCGACGCGGGCCTGGCCATCGGGCGGAAGACGATGCAGCCCATCGCCGACTTCCTGGACGCGGCGGGCGACCGGCCGTTCTTCATCTGGTACGCCCCCTTCCTGCCCCACTCGCCCCACAACCCGCCGAAGCGGCTGCTCGAGAAGTACCGCGACAAGACCGAGAGCCTCCACGTCGCCCGCTACTGGGCGATGTGCGAATGGTTCGACGCGACCTGCGGCCAGCTCCTCGACCTCGTCGACGAGCGCGGCCTGCGGGAGCGCACCGTGGTGCTCTACGTGTGCGACAACGGCTGGATCCAGCGGCCCGACTCCCGGCGCTTCGCCCCCCGCTCCAAGCGCTCGCGCTTCGACGGCGGGGTGCGCACGCCCATCATGGTGCGCTGGCCGGGGCGGGTCGAGCCCCGCCGCGACGAGACCACCCCCGTGAGCAGCATCGACCTGGCGCCCACCCTCCTCGCCGCCTGCGGCCTCGAGCGGGCGCCCAGGATGCAGGGGCTGAACCTCCTCGACCGCGCCGCCCTCGACGACCGGGCCGCCGTCTTCGGAGGCGTCTACACCCACGACGCCAACGACATCCACCGCCCCGCCCGAAACCTCCTCTGGCGCTGGTGCGTGAGCGGGTGGTGGAAGCTGTGCCTGCCCCACCGCCCCAACGTGCCCGAGGGCGAGCCCGAGCTCTACGACCTCCAGGCCGACCCCCACGAGAAAAAGAACCTGGCCGCCGAGCACCCCCGCGTCGTCGCCCGCCTGCGGGCCCTCATCGACGACTGGTACAATCCACCCGAGCGCGAGGGCTGACCCCCCTGGCGATTCCCCCGGCCGGAGCGGCCCATTGCTCCCATCCCTTCCTGCCCGGCCAGCCCTGCGAACCGAGAGGAAAGGCCATGAACGTCGTGTGGTTCGCGCTCGACACCCTGCGCTCCGACCACCTGGGCTGCTACGGCTACTTCCGCCCCACCAGCCCGAACATCGATCGCCTGGCCGCCGAGGGGGCGGTGTTCGAGGACTCCTATGCCTCGGCCATCGCCACCGGCCCGGGCTTCACCAGCCTGGTGACCGGCCTGGCGGCGGTCAACCACGGCTTCTACCTCACCCCCTGGAACGTGCCCAACGCGCCGCTGCTGGACGACCGCGTCCCCACCGTGGCCGAGCTGGTGCAGGCCCGCGGGCCGACCACCACCGCCGCGTTCGACAACCTCATCAACTTCCGGTCCCACATGAAGCAGTTCGTCCGTGGCGTGGAGTTCTACATCAACGTCACCCGCTCGCCCGCCTGGCTCCACCACCACGTGCTGGGCGAGTCGGTGAACGCCCGCCTCCTGCCCTGGCTGGAGGCCCACGCCGCGGAGCGCTTTTTCGCCATGGTCCACTACTGGGACCCCCATATGCCCTACAACCAGCCGGAAGCCTTCCGCGGGCACTTCGACCGGGAGAGCCGCGACCTGGCCACCGAGACGGCGCCCGACGGCTACACCTACGTGCCCGGCTGGGGCCCCGCCGACCGCCTGCCCGAGGCCCAGCCGCAGCGGAGCATCGACCTCTACGACGACGAAATCCTCTACACCGACCACTGCGTGGGCCAGGTGGTGGAGAAGCTCGATGCCCTGGGCATCCTCGACGAAACCGCCATCCTGCTCACCAGCGACCACGGCGAAGACCTCGATCTCCACGGCCTGTGGGGACACGGGACGGTGCACGAGACCACCGTGCGGGTGCCCCTGGTCCTCCGCGACCCCGCCCGCGTGCCCCGGGGCGTGCGGGTGCGGGGCTTCGTCCAGCACGCGGACAACGCGCCGACGATCCTCGAGTACTTCCCCCAGGAGGAGCGCGACGAGACGTCGCTGGCCGCCCCCTCGCCGTGGATGCCCGAGACGGACGTGCGGTTCGACGGCGCCAGCCTGGGCGCCCTGGCCCGCGGCGAGCGCCAGGCCCCCCGCGAGATCGTGGTCGAGTGCCCCGGCCAGCGGGCCTGCATCGCCCCGCCGTGGAAGCTCATCGCCTCGCGCGACGGCTCGCCGGCCCAGCTCTTCCACCTGGCCAACGACCCCTGCGAGCTCCACGACCGCGCCGCCGAGCAGAGGGCCGTGGCCGAGGAGCTGGAGGGCAAGCTCCGCCAGTGGGTGGAGCACCACCTGGCGGGCCAGCGCACCGACCCCATGGACGAGCCCGGCGGGGCGTGGAACTGCTGGCTGGAGCGGTGAGCCGGGCGCGGGCTACGGGTGGGGCCGCATGGCGTCCTTGAGGCGGGCGACGAGCGCGCGGGCCTGCTCGCGGTCCACGTCCTCGAGGGTCCGTGCCAGGTCGACGAGGGTCTCGACGGCCTGGGGGTCGTCGCCCTGTCGGGAGAGGGTTTCGGCCCGGGCGCGGAGGTGGGCGGTGCGGGCGGCGTATACGGCGTCGAGCAGCTTGCTGGCGGCCTCGGGGGCGACGGCGTCGAGCAGCCACTGGCGGACCGCCAGGTCGGAGGGCAGCTCGAGGGGGTCGGGGCCGAGGCCGATCTCGGGGTTGGGATTCTCGATGGTGCGGTCCTCGTGGACCACGCTCCTGGTGGCGCGCTCGCGGCGGACGATGGTGCCGGTGCCGGGCTGGGTGAGGAACAGGCGGGCCTCGGCGGCGCCGCTCTTGCGATAGGTGTGGACGACGTAGGGCCACTGGGCGGGGCACTCGGCGACGACGGTCTCGGGCTCGCGGGACAGGCGGTGGCGCAGGCCGACCACCTGCCTTTCGGCCCGCTGGAGGTCGTGGCGGGTGACGGAGCCGCCGCGGCCGGTGCCGTGGCATCGCTTGCACTCGACCCAGGTGCGTCCCCGGCAGGTGGTGCAGGTTCGGCGCCCGTCTCCCCCGCAGGCCTCGCACTCTCGGGTGCCGGAGCCGCGGCAGGCGGGGCAGGGCTTTCCGCCGACGCGGCGCTTTCCCTTGCAGGTGCGACAGGGCTGCTTGCCGCTGGCGTCGCAGTATTGGCAGGGGCGCCATCCCCTGGCGTGGCACACGGGGCAGGGCCGGCGTCCCGAGCCGTGGCAGGCGGGGCAGGGGCGGTGGAACTCGCGGCGTGCGGCCGCGAGCTCCCGCTGGGCGGCGAGCAGCAGGTGGTGGAGCCTGGGCAGCCGCGGGTTGGGCACTTCGCGGGCCACGGTGTAGTCGTGGGCCCGCTGGTCGCTGGCGACCAGGCCGGTGTCGACCTCGAGGCCCACCAGCTCGACCCGTGCCCCGTAGGTGGGCGGGGAGGCCCGGGCGCCCTGGGGCAGGATGGAGAGCAGCTCGGGGCTGGCCCGCGAGAGCTGGGTGGTGATGCCCGAGCGGAGGGCGTCGGCCGCCGACCACGTGCCTCCCACCGCATCCTGGACCTCGAGGCGGAGGGCGAACCGGGCGCGGTCGAAGACCTGCGCCCGGGCGGCCTCCAGGCGCTGGCGGTACTCCGCCTTGTCCGCGTGCTCGGCGGCCTGGAGGTACCACAGCATGGCGTTGCCCCACAGGCCGTCGCGCTGGGCCTCGAGCCCTCGCAGGGCGTCGGCCCGGGCGAGGCCGTCGCGGGCCTCGCCCATGGCGGGCAGGTAGCCGAGGGCGCGGAGGAAGGCGCTCTCGGCGGCCTCGAGCTGGCGCCGCTCGAGCAGGTCGCGGCCCCGACGGCAGTGCGCGGCGGCGGCCTCCTCCTTGGCCTCGCGGAGCAGGGCGTTGGCCCCGTCGTGATAGGGGAAGAGGTCGAGGGCTCGTGCCGCGGTGGCCACGGCGTCGTCCCATCGCTCGTCGTTGGCCAGCTCGACGGCCTGGCGGTAGGTCTGCTCGGCCTTCTGGCGCTGGTCGACGGCCTGGGCGAGGAGGGCCTTGGCGTCGTCGTAGAAGGGCCAGATGCGGAGGGCCTCTCGGAGCTGGCGCTGGGCGCGGTCGAGGCGCTTTTCGGCCAGGAGGCTCTTGCCCCTGGCGGCGTGGTCGCGGGCCTGTGCGAGGGCGGTGCGGGCCCGCCATCGGGCGACTCGAGCGGGGATGTGGTTGCGGTTGGCGCCCAGGGCGACTTCGAGGGTCTGGGCCATCTGGCCGAGCCGCTTGTCCTTCTCCAGGGCAAGTGCTTTCTCGTAGAGGTTTTGGGAGCGCGACTTGTTGATCTTTTTCTTCTGCTCGATGGAGTCGAGGGCGTCGCGGGCGTCGAGGTTCTGGGGGTCGAGTTCGAGGGCTTTGTTCAGTTCGAGGATGGCCTGGTTGAGCTTTCCCTGGTCGGCGAGTTCGAGGGCCTTTTTGTGGTGGGCTTTGGCGGCCTGGGCTTTGGCCCACTGGAGGTCCTGGGTAGCCTTCTGGAAGCTGGGGTCGGCCTGGATGCTGTCGTTGAAGGCGCGGATGGCCTCGTCCCAGCGTCCTTCGTCGGCCATTTGGTGTGCGAGCTGGTAGTGTGCGAGGCACTGGGCGCGGTTGAGCTTGGCCACGAAGTCGGGGTCGCGGGCGAGGTGGGGGGCCACGTCGAGGGCTTTGAGGTAGCTTCGTGCGGCGTCGGCGGGCCGGCTGGCGAGCATCATGGCGTCGCCGGCCCGCAGGTAGCGTCCAGGCCCGCAGCCGGCCAGAGCGGCGCAGGCGGCGAGGAGTGCGGCGAGGGCCAGCTTGCGTGCGGTTCCCACTACGTGCATCGCGGGCTTCCTCGTGGCGGTGCGGGTGTGGTCTCTATGGTGTTAGACGGCGGGGGTGGGATTTCCTTCAAGGAAAGGCGCCGGGGCGCCTAAGGCGCGGCGGAGCTGGGAGTTAGAGGAGGTTCCAGATCAGCTCGGCGAGCTTCTCGGGGTCGTGGCGCAGGAGGTCCTGCTTCTCCCACAGGATGCGTCGGTGCTGGAGGTTTTCGACGAGGTCGTCGAGGACCATTTGCACGCGGTGTGCGGTGAGGGCGTCGTCTATGGCGACCAGTGCGGCTCCCTCCTGGCGGTAGCGTTCGAGGATTTCGGGCGGGGGGACGTTGGAGTTGACGAGGACGGCGTCGAGGGCATCGTCGCCGAGGTATCGCTCGACGGCGGCGACGTGGTCGGCGACGGAGTGGCCGTCGGTCTGGCCCGGCTGGGTGACGATGTTGCACACGTAGACCTTCTTGGCCTTGGAGTCGCGGATGGCCTCGGGGATGGCGGGGACGAGGAGGTTGGAGACGACGCTGGTGTAGAGGCTTCCGGGGCCGACGACGATGGCGTCGGCGCGGAGGATTTCGCTGACCGCCTCCTCGTTGGCCTTGACGTCGGGGGGGTCGAGGAAGACGTCCTGGATGGGGGCTTTGCCCGGTTGGCGCACCTGGAGTTCGCCGCGGGCCACGGAGCCGTCGGCGAGCTTGGCGCACAGGTGGACGTCGTCGTAGGTGGAGGGGAGGACTTTTCCCTGGATGGCGAGTATTCGGCTGGTCTCGCGCACGGCGGCCTCGAAGGAGCCGGCGATGCGGGCCATGGCGGCGATGAAGAGGTTGCCGAAGTTCATGCCCTCCAGGGGCCCGTCGGGGAATCGGTATTGGAAGAGGTCGTTGAGCAGCTTTCGGGCCTCGGAGAGGGCGACCAGGCAGTTTCGCAGGTCGCCGGGGGGCAGGAGGCCGAAGTCGTTGCGGATGCGGCCCGAGGAGCGGCCGGCGTCGGTGACGGTGACCACGGCGGTGAGGTTGGAGGTGAAGTCGCGCAGGCCCTGGAGGACGACGGGCAGTCCCGTGCCGCCGCCGATGGCCACCACGCGGGGCTCGCCGCCCTTGTTGCGGCGGTTGACGACGCGGAGGACCTGGTGGAGCTCGGCGATGCGGCGGACGCGGTGGTCCGGCTCCTCGAGGTCGCTCTTGGGCGCCAGGTCCTTGAAGCGGCCGTGGAGCATCTGGACGGTGGTCATGCCCAGGCTGTTGGCGGTCTTGATCTCGGCCTGGATGCGGTCGCCCACGGCGACCACCTCGCCGGGCTTGAGGTGGTGGCGGGCGAGGAGGTCGAGGAAGCAGTCGTCGCGGTGCTCGCCGGTCTCGATGTCGTTGATGAGGACTTCGTCGAAGGACTCCTCGAGGCCCAGGGCCTGGATTTTCTTCTGCTGTCGGGCGTAGACGCCGCTGGTGTAGAGGAGGAGCTTGTAGCCCTGGGCGCGGAGGTCGGCGAGGGTCTCGGGCACGTCGGGGAAGGGGTGGATATCGGCCACTTCCTCGCTGTTGTAGGCGGCGAGGGCCACCTGGGCCAGCTCGGGGGACATGCCGTGCATTTCGGCCATGGCGTCGAAGACGTTGTAGCGCGGCCCGTGCTCCTCGGCCAGCTCGAGCTGTTCCTGGTAGGCCTGCTCCTCGGTGAGGGGCAGGCCGGCCTCGACCATGGCCCTGGCGGCGCGGCGGCGGGCCGCCTCGACGAGCAGGCCGTAGCAGTCGAAGAGGGTGTCGTCGAGGTCGAAGAGGATCGCTTTGGCCTTGGCCATGGTGGCTCCCTGGGGATCAGGCGCCGTCGCGGCGGCCCGGGCCCTGTGGACCGGGCCGGCGGGCCGGGGCGCGGCTCAGTCGTCGTCGGGGACCGCCACCGGTCGCTCCAGGCCAGCGAGCAGTGCTCGGGCCTCGGCGGCAGCGGGGGTGTCGGGGAATCGGTCGAGCAGCTCCTGGCAGCACAGCCGCACGATGTGGGGCTGCGCGGCGTGGTGGTGTCGCTGGGCGATGCCCAGGAGCCGGGCCGCCTCCCGCTCCTGGCGCCGCTGGCGGGCCGCCTGGCGCTCCTGCTGGCAGCGCCGCAGGGCGTCCTCGATGCGCGGCTCGTGCGGCGTGCCCTGGAGGGCGGCGCCCATCGA
Source organism: Candidatus Brocadiia bacterium (assembly GCA_046538415.1). Classification (GTDB taxonomy): domain Bacteria; phylum Planctomycetota; class PUPC01; order DSUN01; family DSUN01; genus JBKHIY01. The sequence continues at coordinate 12,022 of JBKHIY010000052.1, forward strand.
GTCGAGGGCCGCGCGGGCGGCATCGAAGTGGGCCTCCTCGCCGGTGAGCACCGCGCGCTCGAGGCGACGAAGCGCGGCTTGCGACGCCTCCAGGGCCTGGCCCCGCAGCTCGTCGAGCCGGGCGCGGGCCAGCTCGACGACCCGGCGGCGATGGGGATAGGCCTCGAGGAGGGCCTGGTAGAGGGCGATGGCCGGTCCGAAGCGCTTCTCGCGGGCCGCCTGGGCGGCTGCTTCGCATTTCCTCTGCACCAGGACCTCCTCGCCAGCCGCGGTGGCGAAGAGGGCCACCTCCAGCTCCAATGGCCGCTCGGGCCCCAGCTCGACGTCGCGCCATCCCACCCGGCACACCCCCGCCGGGCCGCGGCCGCGGCCCTGCACGGCCATGGGCCCCGGGGTGTCCAGGAACACCATCCCCGCCCCCAGGTCCCAGGCCACTCCCTGGGCCTGGTCGACGTCGAAGTCGCCGCCGCCGCTGGGCTGGAAGAAGCCCGAGGTGGTCCGCACGTCCATCCGCGCCAGGGCGTCGGCGGGGCCGGGCAGCTCGAGGCCCGCGAAGGCCACACGGGCCTTGCTGTCCGTCCACGCCCGGTAGTGCACTACGACCCGCTCGCCGGCCACGCGAAGCACCTGGTGGACGTGGAGGGGCACGTCGTCGGGGGGCAGGAGGGCCCGGGTGCGGCACTCGTATCGCTCGCTCGCGGCCCGGGCGAAGTCCTGGTAGTCCGTCGCCACCTCGGCCCGCGGCTGGCGGACCGTCGCCCCCTCGCCCCCGGGGTCGACCACGAAGCCGGCCCCGCCGAAGAGCCGCGCCTCCTGGTGCGCGACCGAGAAGAGCACAGGGGTATCCGCCGCGAGGGCCAGCGGCCCGGCGCGGAGACGCGGCAGCGGGCGGCTGTGCCCCGTGTCGAGCACGCTCACGTCGTCGAAGGCCACGGTGCCCCTCCGGCCCCCGGCCACGCAGGCGAGGTGGAGGGACGCTGCCCAGGCGGGGGGAGCGAGGGTGGCCTCGGCGGCCCCCGTCGCCGCATCGGCCCGGACCAGCACGGCGGCTTGCGGCCCCCAGTCCTCGGCTCCCACCCAGGTGGCCGCCAGGCCGGCGAAGCCGCCTCCCAGGTCGTCGCTGGTCACGCGTGCCGCGACGCGATAGGCCTTGCGGGGGGTCACGGGCAGGGGCTCGGCGAGCGCGTAGCTAGCCAGCTCGCCGGGCGCCCCGGCCGCGGGGAGGCTGAGCTCCAGGCGCCCCTCGACGAACCGCCCCTCGGTCCTCGGCCCGGGCTGCCACGCCTGGCGGGCCTCGGCGCTGTCGAAGGCGCCCTTCTCGCCCAGGAGGCCGCTCGGGGCCTGGTCCCCGGAGTTGAAGATCCAGCTCGCCAGCCGGTCTTTGAAGATGAAGACCGCTCCCGCGGACACCCCCACCACCAGGACCACGGGCACGCCGATGCGCAGCCACCCGGGAGCTCCCACGGCCTCCAACTCGCCGCTGGTCGCCTCGTCGGCGAAGGCGGCGGGCACGGCCTCCTCGGCGGTTTCGTCGACGGGCTCCTCCTCGGCCTCGGCGGGGCGGACCTGGATGAGGGTCTTGCCCATGCGAATCTGGTCGCCGGGCCCGATGGCCTCGCGGAGCACCAGCCGGCCGTTCAGGTAGGTGCCGTTCCTGCTCCCCGCGTCGACGAGCACGAAGCCCTCGGGGCTCTGTCGGATTTCGGCGTGGCGGTTGGAGACCCCGCGGTCGGGCACCACGAGGTCGTTGGAGCGGCTGCGGCCGATGGTGGTGATCTTCTGCCCCACGACCTCGCTCTGGCCCTTGTTGATGCCGGCCACGAAGGCCAGGCGGAGGGCCTCGGGCGGCTCGGCCTGCTCGTGGGGCTGGGGCTGGGCGGCGCCCTGGGCCTGGCCCGCGGGGGCTTCCTGCTGGTCGGGGAGCTGGAAGGTGATGACGGTGGTTCCGATGCGGATCTGGTCGCCGTGGCGCAGGGGGCTCTCGTCGACGAGCTGGCCGTTCAGGTAGGTGCCGTTGCGGCTGGCCAGGTCGGTGAGGGTATGGCCCCCCTCGCCGCGTGCGATGCGGCAGTGCTGGCGCGAGGACTGGTCGTCGGTGATGCGCACGGCGTTGGCCGAGGAGCGACCGATGGTCAGCGGCGTCTCCTCGCTCTCGAGGACTCGCGACTCCTCGGCCGTGGTGATGATCAGCCGGACCATGGCCAGTCCCCTCGCTCCCCCGGATGAGCGCATTATACCAAAGGAAGGGGCGAATGCAACGGACAGGGAGGCGCCGGCACGGTCGAGCTTCTGGCTGTCGAGCCCCATCGAGCGCGAGTGCGAGGAGGAAGCCGGCCTCGGTTCCCCTGCCGGGAGTTTCGGTTGACAAACCCGCCTCCGGCGTTACGATGGGAGCGTTGTGGACTCGCGCCTTCGCCATTCCACATGGGATATGGGCAGGCGGCTGCACGGTAGGCCGGGGGAGCGGCGCGCCGGGGGCACGCGGGCGGTTCGCGGAACCGCGTCTTTCGCTGGAGCCGCCGCCGCGGCCCTGCCGCCCTCCGGCCTCCCTCGCCGCTGACAGGAGGCAAAGCTACGATCAGCCGCTACGAGGGCTACGAGCTGCTCTGCCAGCACGTCCAGGCCGAGAACCTGCGCAAGCACTGCCTGGCCACAGAAGCCATCATGCGAGCCCTGGCACGCCGCCTCGGCGAGGACCCCGAGTTGTGGGGCATCACCGGCCTGGTCCACGACCTGGACTTCGAGCAGACCGCCGAGGCCCCGGCCGAGCACACCAAGGCGACCTGCGAGACCCTCCGCCCCCGGGGATTCCCCGACGAGGCGCTCCAGGCCATCCGCGAGCACAACGCCGAGGCCCTGGGCATCGAGCGCCAATCGAAGATGGGCATCGCCCTCGCCTCCGCCGAGACCCTCACCGGCCTCATCGTGGCCACCGCCCTGGTCTATCCCGACAAGCGCCTGGCCAGCGTCAAGCCCTCCTCCGTGCTCAAGCGGATGAAGAAGAAGGACTTCGCCCGCGCCGTGAACCGCGACATCATCCGCGAGTGCGAGGGGCTGGACATCCCTCTCGAGGAATTCGTGGCCCTCTCCCTGGAGGCCATGGAGGGCATCGCCGACGACCTCGGGCTCTGACCCCTTCGCTTCCCCCACCTGCCTCCGCTTCGGACATGTTGCGCCGTCTCGCGCGATCTGCTAAAATGCGCCACGAGGCAAGGGCGGGGAGGCCATACAGGCCACTGACGACGCGACGACGGCTAGCCGGCACGAGGCGAGCAAGAAGGCCAGGCACGAGCCAATAGGAAGGAACCAGGCGATGAGCGCTGAACTTGTGGCCCAGCGAATGGCGGTGCTCGTGGACGTCCAAAACATGTTCTACTCCGCCTACGACTGCTTCCGAGGGCGACTCAACTACAAAAAGCTCCTGGACACCGCGCGGGGGGAACGCCAACTGGTGCGGGCCATCGCCTATGCCATGCGCGACGGCAACGACCAGAGCTCCTTCTTCACCATGCTCCGCGAGGTGGGCTTCGAGCTGCGCACCAAGGAGCCCCGGGTGCGCCCCGACGGCAGCCGCAAGGGGGGGTGGGACATCGGTATCGCCGTCGAGGCCATCACCCTGGCCCCCAAGCTCGACGTCGTGGCGCTGGTCAGTGGGGACGGGGATTTCGTGGACCTCGTCCACGCCCTCCGTGCCCGCGGCGTGCGAGTCGAGGTCTATGCCTTCGAGCGGAGCACCGGCCGCGAGCTGCGCGAGGCCGCCGACGAGTTCATCCCCATCGGCGAAGACCTCATCTTCCGCGAGTCCCAGCCCACCGAGGAACGCCAGCCCGAGACCCCCCGCCGGCCTGCTCGGACCTCCAGCTTCGGCGCCGGCATCCTCGACGACGAGGACCAGGACTCGCCGCCCCCTGGCGCCTACGACAGCGAGAGCGGCCTCTAGCCCGCCCCCCCCTCCATCAGGCGGCCCAGACGCTCGGGCTCGACCTCCACGCGCAGGGTCTTGCTCTGGCTGTAGAGCACCTGGCCGGGCCCGGCCCCGCGGGGCTTGGTCACGTACTTGCAGTGACAGTAGGCCACGGGGCCGCCGGCCTGGCGGAGCTGGCTGAAGTGGATGGCCAGGGTGGCCGCGTCGAGCAGGCTCTCCAGGGGCACGCTCTTGCCCCTGGGCGTGCGGATCACCACATGGGAGCCGGTGTAGCCCTCCACGTGGAGCCACGTGTCGTTGCCCCGTGCGAGGCGGAAGGTCAGCTCCTCGTTCTCCTCATTGGTCCTTCCCACCAGGATCTCGAGGCCCTCGGCGGAGAGGAAGCGGCGGGGGCCGCTGGACTTGCGGCGCGGGGGCGGGCGCGCGGGGACGTGTGCGGCTCCCTTCTCCAGGGCCTCGAGCTCTTCGATGGTGCTGGCGGCCTGCACGGCGGCGAACTGGGCGTCGATGGCGTCCAGCTCGGCTCGGGCTTCGGCCCGCCGCCGCTCGGCCCGCTCGCTGGCGGCCTGGAGCTTCTTGTAGCGGCGGAAGTAGCGCTCCATGTTGCGGCGGGGGCTGAGGTTAGGCTTTAGCGGAATCGCCACCTCCGGCGAGCCGGGCGCGAAGAGATTGGGCAGCACCACCCGGCTCTGGCGCGGCGGGACCTGGCGGAGGTGGATCTTGAGCAGCTCGCCATAGAGCCGCAGGCGCTCGGCCTCCTCGGCCTTGGCCCTGTCGGCCTCCAGGTTGGCCAGGAGGCGCGCGGTGCGCTTGCGAGCCGCCCGGAGCCGGGAGGTCAGGGCCTGGCGGAGGGAGCGGATGCGGTCCTGACTCTCCCGCTCGCCGTAGTGTCGGTGGACGGCCTGCGAGACGTCCTGCGCCTCGCCGGCCTCGACGGCCGGGGAGAAGCGGTCACGGTGGGCAGCGGCCGACGGCGGGGGGGGACCGGGCGATCGATAAGGCTGGCCCGGCTGGAGCGGGCGGTCGGACTTACGGGTCGATCGCAGCGACGCGACGATAGCGCCTGTCGCCGCAAGGAGATAGAGATTGCTCGACCGCCCCGTGAGCTCGGCCACCAGCCGGCCCGCCGGCTCCTCAGAGGCCCCGAAGGCCAGCTCCACCACGCGGTCCTCGCCCATCACCTCCAGGCTGCCCAGGCAACGGCCTCGCAGGGTCTGGCGGACGGCGCGGACGAAGCCGCTCACCTCGCCGGTGCCCGCCGGCCGCTCGGGGACCAGGTGCAGACGCGAGAACTGGGGCTGGGCGCAGAGCAGCAGATGGCGCCTGACGCGGCGCGCGTAGAAGCTCAGCACTACGGAGGCGGGGCCGGCATCCCAGGCATTCTGGAGCCTGCCGCCGACCAGCCAGGGGCGGGCCTCGGCCACCACGGCCCGGATTTCGGCGAGCGAGAGGGACATCGGGGCGTGCCTCCGCTTCCCGAGGATATCGGAGGGCCGCCGCCGCGTCAAGGCCGCGGGGGCGAGCCGCGGCGGCCCCGGCACACCATTTGCCACGTTGAGGCCAGTGGCCCGCCGGCATCGGCCCGTGGCCCCCGCTGCGGCGGTGTTGGGCCTTGTCGTCGGAGGACTTACGCGGTCTTGGGGCCGCGCGTGCCTGCGGCCTGGGGTCCCGCCGTACGGGGGGATCGCCCCGCGGTCTGTGAGCGAGGGAAGCTTTGACACAGGGCGCCAGAGCGCTTACAATACTCCACGGTGCAACGCCGCCGCATCCCTGTGCTCCGTGGCCTCCTGAACAGTCCGTGCTTGGCTCGCAGGCGAGGGGAGTGCGGCCCTCGCGGCCGCCGAGGAGAGAGGAATGCCCCAAGTCCGCGTGAGCGAGGTGGTCCGCGCCGAGCCGGAGGCGGTCTACAGGCTGTTCCTGGACGTCGAGTCCTTCCCCCGTTTCATGCCCAACGTGGAGCGCATCGAGGTGGTCGAGCGGGGGGAGGGATGGGCGGTGAGCCGATGGCTGACGGACCTCGATGGCGCCCCGCTAACCTGGTGCGAGCGCGACACCTACGACCCCGAAAACCTGGTGGTGGCATTCCAGCTCACCGAGGGCGACATCGCGAAGTTCGAGGGCCACTGGGCCTTCCTGCCCCACGAGGCGGGCACGCTGGCCCTCTGCGTGCTCGACTACGAGCTGGGCGTGCCCTTGATCGAGGAGGTCGTCGGCCCCACCCTCCGCGAGAAGGTCGAGCGCAACATCGCGACGATGCTCGCCGCGGTGGAGGCCCGCGTGAGCGCGGTGGCGCCCGGCAGGGACATCTGATGGCCGGCAAGTTCGCTCTTATCACGCATCCCTACGACCTGGCTCACCTGCGTCGCATTCTGGACTACCACGAGCCGGGCGCCAAGCTGCCTCCCGACGCCCTGCTGATGCGGGTCTTCGAGTGGACCCCTGCGTTCAAGCTCGGCGAGTGGCACGGCGTCCGCTCCGCCACGGGAGCCGCCGTGGATGGCTACAACATCGGCTGCCCGGTGATGCCCCGGATGCCCACCCTCGGCCCCCGGGCCGTCTTCGCCAAGGTGCGCGATGCGTGCCGCCTGGCCGGCGAGCTGGGCGCCGACATCGCCGCACTCGGCGGATTCACTTCCATTTACGGGGAGAACGGCCACGGCTCCGCCATCGACGAGGCCCCCATCGCCGTGACCACGGGCAACACCCTCACCGCGGCCATGGCCGTGCGGGGCATCGCCCGAGCCGCCGAGACGGTGGGCGTGGACCTGGCCGCGGCCACGGTGGCCATCGTGGGCGCCACCGGGGACATCGGGACGGGCTGCGCCCGGGCCCTCGCCCCCCGGGTCGGCACCCTCGTCCTGGCCGCCCGCTCGCGGCCCAAGCTCGAGCGGCTGGCCCGCTCGCTCGGCGACCGGGCCCGCAGACGCCTCCGCATCACCCGCGACAACCGCGATGCCGTGGCCGCCGCCCACGTGGTGCTGTGCGTGGCCAGCGCCGCGGCGCCCATCGTAGAGCCCGGGGACCTTCGGCCCGGGGCCATCGTGTGCGACGTGGGCTATCCCAAGAACGTCGCGGCCCGCACCGCGGCCCGCGACGACGTGTTCGTCTTCGACGGCGGCCTGGTGGCCACGCCCACGCCGATCGACTTCGGTTTCGACAACGGCCTGCCCCACGCGGGGGTTCTCTACGGCTGCTTCGCCGAGTGCGTGGTGCTCGCCCTGGCGGGTCGGTTCGAGAGCTTCTCCCGGGGCAAGGGCCGGATCACGCCGGAGAAGATGGACGAGATGGCTGCGCTCGCCGATGAGCACGGCTTTCGCCTGGCCCCCTTCTACAGCGGGGGACGCCTCGTGGCCGACGAGGAGCTGGCGGCGCTTCGCGAACGCATGCCCGACGGCCCCTGACCGGGTTGGAGTGGCCATGGCCCCGCGCTCTGGAACCGTCCTGGTCGCCGAGATGGTCGCACGCTACCTCGAGCGAGAGGGCGTGCGCTACGTCTTCGGCGTGCCCGGCAGCTACATCCTGGCTCTCTACGACGCCATCCACGCCTCCCCCGTCCTCGAGGCCATCCTCAGCAAGCACGAGCAGGGCGCCGCCCTGATGGCCGACGGCTACGCCAAGGTCAGCGGCCGCCTGGCGTGCTGCGCCGCCACCGCGGGACCGGGCGCCACCAACCTGGTGACCGGCGTGGCGACGTCCTTCATGTGCTCCCAGCCCGTGCTGGCGCTCACCGGCCAGGTGCCCACCAGCTACTTCGCCAAGGGGGCTCTCCAGGAGGGCACGGGCCTGGGGCGGAGCATCGACCAGGCGGGGCTGCTCGCCCGCGTCACCAAGTTCTCCAGGCGGGTGGATGAACCGGTGGAGGCCGAGGAGACCCTGCGGGCGGCCATCCTCGCCGCCCGTTCGGGCCGTCCCGGGCCGGCGGCGGTGGAGCTGCCCATCGACGTGCTCAACAGCCGCGTGCGCTTCGACGGCCCGCTCGGCCACGACGCCGAGCCCCAGGTCGCTTCGGCCGACGACGTGGGGCGTGCCGCGGCCCTCCTCCGCGAGGCCCGCCATCCTGTCATCCTGGCCGGCGGGGGGGCCCTCTACGGCGACGCCGCGGAGGCCATCGCCGCGCTCGCCGACCAGGCGGCCATCCCCGTGGCCACCACGCTGAAGGCCAAGGGCATCCTGCCCGAGGATCATCCGCTCGCCCTGGGCTGTGCCGGCCTCTTCGGGTCCAGCGCGGCCAACGCCTACCTCCGCGACCACTGCGACGTGCTCCTGGCCGTGGGCGCCAGCTTCCACGAGTTCACCTCCGCCTGCTACGACGAGGAGCTCCAGCCCAAGACGGCACTCATCCAAGTGGACGCCGACCCCGCGGAGCTGGGCAAGAACTACCCCGCCGAGGTGTGCCTCCTGGGCAGCGCCAGGGCCAACCTCGCGGCACTCCTCGAGGCGCTCGACCGCCAGGCCACGCCGGCGAAGCAGATCGCCGGGCTGAAGAAGAAACACCGCTGGTTCGACGAGCCGGCGACACGCGACGACTCCTCGCCCATCAAGCCCCCCTATCTCATGGCCTGCCTGCGGCGCTGTCTGCCGCGCGACGCCATCGTCTTCTCCGAAAGCGTCACCTGGACCGAGCGCTACTTGCCCTGCTACGGGCCGAGGACCCATATCGTGGGCACCGGGCTGGCGCCCATCGGCTACGCGGGGCCGGCGGCCATCGGCGGACAGCTGGCCGCCCCCGACCGCACGGTGGTGGCCGTGGCCGGGGACGGCGGCTTCCAGTTCACCGCCATGGAGGTCCTCACGGCCGTCAACCACGGGGTGCCGGTGAAGTGGGTGGTGCTGGACAACGGGCGGTTCGCCTCCATCCACGACGCCCAGAGCTTCCTCTACGGGGGGCGGCACGTGGCCTCGGACTTCCGCAACCCCGACTTCGTGGCCCTGGCCCAGGCCTTCGGGGCCCGCGGCGTGCGCATCGAGGAGCCCCGCGGCCTCGACGACCAGCTCCGCCGGGCGCTGGCCATCGAAGGGCCGGTCCTCGTCGCCGTCGCCACCGACCCCCAGGCCCGCCCGCCCTTCAAGCCCGGCGTGCTGCGGCGCACCAGGGCGTGGAAAGCCCCCCTGCCGGACACCAGGGCGGGCACCAAGGCCGTCTTCCAGATGCTCAAGGAACGCTGAGCGAGCCCTCGCCGCAGCCGCCCCAGCCCCAAGCGGTGCACCCCATGGCCCCCAGCCCCGACAGCAAGCAGGCCCTCGGCACGGAGCGGCCCCCCGCCACACACGAGGGCCGCGGGCCGCTTTTCCTGGGCATCGACCTGGGCTCGGTGAGCCTCAACCTGGCGCTGCTGGACGCCCGGGGCGCCCTCCTGCGAGGCATCTACCGCCGGACCCACGGCCAGCCCCTGGCCTGCCTCCGCGAGGCCCTCCGCGAGATACGGGAGGCCACCGCCCACGCCGCGGTGCTGGGCACCGGCAGCGGCCGCCCCCTGCTGGCCGACCGCCTGGGCCTGGCCGTGCACAACGAGATCGCGGCCCACGCCTGGGGAGCCGTGCTCGACCATCCCGAGGCCCGCACCATCATCGAGATCGGGGGCCAGGACTCGAAGCTCATCCTGCTCGATGGCTGCGACGGGGGCCGGCCGGTGATCGCTCACCAGGCGATGAACGAGATCTGCGCCGCGGGCACCGGCTCCTTCCTCGACCAGCAGGCCGCCCGCCTGGGGGTGGACATCGACGGCGAGTTCGGCGACCTGGCCACCCGCTCCCGCCACCCCGCCGCACTGGCCGCGCGGTGCAGCGTGTTCGCCAAGAGCGACATGATCCACCTCCAGCAGCAAGGCTATCCCACGGAGGACATCCTCGCCGGCCTGTGCCACGCCCTGGCCCGCGGCTACCTGGGCAACCTGGCGCGGGGCCGGCCCCTCGAGCCGCCGGTGCTCTTCCAGGGCGGGGTGGCGGCCAACCGCGGCGTGGTGCGCGCCTTCGAGCACGTCCTCGGGCTGGGCGAGGGGGGCCTCCTGGTGCCGCAGCACTTCGGCCTGATGGGCGCCATCGGTGCCGCCCGCCTGGCCCGCGCGAGCGCCCTCGAGGCCCTGTCCCTGGACGCCCTCCTGGCCCGCGTGGAGGCCGTCCTGGCACGGCCCGGCGGCGAGCCCGCATCGCTGCCCCCGCTGCGGGCCCCCGCCGCGGGGGCGAGCGCTACCCCGACGGCCCCCAGCGGCCCCCTGCTCCTGGGCCTCGACGTGGGCTCGGTGAGCACCAGCGCCGTGGCCCTCGACGCCAGCGGCTCCCTCTGCCACGAGGTCTATCTGCCGACGGGGGGGAACCCCCTGGGCGCCGTGAGCGCCGCGCTGTCGGCCCTCCGCGCGGCGCTGGGCCGCGAGCCCCGCATCGCCGCGGTAGGGGTGACGGGCAGCGGGCGGGGGCTGGTGGGCGACTTCGTGGGCGCCGACCTGGTGGTCAACGAGGTCACCGCCCAGGCCCGCGCCGCGTGCGAGGCCGATCCCCAGGCCGACACGGTGTTCGAGATCGGCGGCCAGGACTCGAAGTTCATCCGCCTGCGCGACGGGGCGGTGGTGGACTTCGAGATGAACAAGGTGTGTGCCGCGGGCACGGGGGCCTTCCTGGCCGAGCAGGCGGCCCGCCTGGGCATCGACCTCGAGGCCGACTTCGCACCCCTGGCCTTCGAGGCCCGCCGTCCCGTGGACCTCGGCTCCCGCTGCACCGTGTTCATGGAAAGCGACCTCGTCCACCACCAGCAGCACGGGGCCAGCCGGGCCGACCTGGTGGCCGGCCTGGCCTACGCCATCGCGCGAAACTACCTGGAGAAGGTCGTCGGCCACCGGCCCGTAGGCCAGCGGGTGCTCTTCCAGGGCGGGGTGGCCTCGAATCCCAGCGTGGTCGCCGCGTTCGAGAGCCTCCTCGACCGCCCCCTCGTCGTGCCGCCCCACAACCGCTCGACGGGGGCCATCGGCGCCGCGCTGCTCGCCGCCGAGCAGCGGGCCGAAGCGACCCCCTCCGCCTTCCGAGGCTTCGACCTCGACCCCCAGGCGGTGGAGAGCGAGACCTTCCAGTGCCGGGGGTGCGCGAACCGCTGCGAGGTCAGGAAGGTCGCCATCCAAGGACAGCGGGCCTCCTACTACGGCTCCATCTGCGGGAAGTACGACGCGGGCTCCGTGCCCCTCCACGGCCCCGACCTCTTCGCCGAGCGGGAGGCCCTGCTCCTGGAGGGCTGGCTGGCCGACGGCCCGGCTCCGGGGGCTCCCACGGTGGGCATTCCGCGAGCCCTGCTCTTCCACGAGCTTTTCCCCGAGTGGTGCGCCTTCTTCCAAAGCCTGGGCTACCGGGTCGTTCTCTCCGAGCCCACCAGCCGGCGGGTGATCCACGAGAGCCTCCGCCACGTGGTGGCCGAGACCTGCCTGCCCGTCAAGGTGGCCTACGGCCACGTGGCGGACCTGGTGGCCAAGGGCGTCGAGCGGGTGTTCTTGCCCGCGGTGGTCGAAATCCCCTCCCCCGATAGCCGGCACAAGAACTACACCTGCCCCTGGATTCAGACCCTGCCGACCTTCGTCCGCTCCGCGTTCCCCGGCCTGGAGGTCCTGGCGCCGGAGATCACCGCGGCGGGGCGGAGGAGCTCCTGGCGACAGGCCATGGGCCGCCTGGGGCGGGAGCTCGGTCATTCCCGCCACGCCGTGGACCGCGCTCTGGGGGCCGCCCGGACGGCCCAGCGGCGGTTCCACGCGCGCAGGGCGGCACGGGGCCGCCAGGCGCTCGACGGCCTGCCTCCCGACGCCACCGCGGTGGTCGTCCTGGGCAGGCCCTACAACGCCTGCGACCAGGCCCTCAGCCTCCAGGTGGCTCGCAAGCTCCGCCAGCGCCAGGCGGTGGCCATTCCCGTGGACTTCCTGCCGCTGGACGAGGCGGCGGAGGCGGTGCCCGACGACGTGGTGTGGCGCAGCGGGCGCGACTTCCTGGCCGCGGCCTCGCTCATCGCCGCCGACCGGCGGCTCCACCCCCTGCTGCTCACCAGCTTCGGCTGCGGGCCCGACGCCTTCCTGCTCTCGGCCCTCGAGGACGCCTTCGCCGGCCGTCCTTTCCTCGCCCTCGAGGTGGACGAGCATTCCGGCGACGCGGGGGCCGTGACCCGCTGCGAGGCCTTCCTCCACGAGTGCCGACGGGTGGACCGCACCGCAGCCGCCGAGCCGTGGCGAGCGCCCCCCCAGGTGGCCTGCCGCCGCCGGCCGGCGCCCGAGCGCGTGGTGTATCTCCCGAACTCCAGCGAGCATTCCCTGGGCCTCAGGGCGGCCCTCCGCTCCGTGGGCATCCAGGCCGAGCTGCTGCCGGCGCCCGACTCCCGCACCGAGGCGCTGGGCCGGCGGGCCACCATGTCCCGGGGCTGCATCCCCCTGCTCTTCTTCGCCGGCGATGCCCTGCGAATGCCCGAGATGCCCGGCTTCCGGCCCGAGCGGGCCGCCTTCTTCTGCCCGGGGAACGACGAGGCGTGCAAGGTGAGCCAGTTCCCCAGGATGCTCCGTCGCATTCTGGACCGCGCGGGGCTGGGGGACGTGGCGCTCTTCGCCCCCTACACCTCGATGGAGGCCGCCGACGCCTTCCGCATCCTGGGACCCGCCTTCGAGCGCCGCCTCTGGCGCGCCCTGGTGGCCATCGACCTGCTGGGCTTCAAGCTCCTGGAGACCCGCCCGTACGAAACGCAGCCGGGCGAGGCGGACGCCGTTTTCGCCGCCCAGCTCGACCGGGTGGCCGATGCCGTGGGGAGGAGCGACTTCCTGGACGTCGTGGCCCAGGCCCTCGAGGCCCTCGATGGCGTGCCCACCGACCGCTCGCCGCCGCGGCCCGTCGTGGGCCTCTCGGGCGAGCACTACGTCCAGACCTCGGCCTACGCCAATAACGACCTGGTGCGCCAGATCGAGGCCCTCGGCGGCCAAGTGTGGATGACCCCGTTCTTCACCGACTACCTGCGCGTCCACGGCGGGCGCTATCCCCGGATGCTGCGACGGCGGGGCGAGCTGGCCGCCGCGGCCGTGGCCCTGGTCCGGGGGATCGTCCAGCGCCGCGACTACGCCCGCCTCGAGCGCCTCTTCGAGGGGCGCATGGCCAACTGCCCCGAGCCCTCGGCCTCCGAGCTCTACGAGCTGGCCGCCCCCTATCTGCCCGCCCAGAGCGAGGCCCCCATCGTCACCCAGGTGGCCAAGGCCGCCGACTTCATCCGCAAGGGAGCCGCGGGCATCGTCCACGTGGTGCCCCTGGGCTGCATGATGAGCACCGCCGCAGCCGCCGCCTTCCCCCAACTGCTCGCCGACCATCCCGGCGTGCCCATCCTGACCCTCATCTACGACTGCCTCCAGGGCACCAACCAGACCACCCGCCTCCAGGCTTTCATGGACCAGGTTCTGGCCCGCCGGCGTGCGCCCCTCCCCGTCCGCCAGCCGCTCGAATGCCCCTGATCCGGGCTGCCCCGCGGCCCCGATTCTGTCCGCCCCGGCGGACATCGCGTCCGCCTCAGCGAACGCCCCGCCGGTGCCCCGCGCCGTTCCGGACGCCCTTGTCGGGCTCTGGCCGCATGTTGATTGCGGGCCGAGGGCGTTGACGAACGGCAACGACCATAGGGCCTTTGCTCGCAAGCGCTTGTGGCATGTGCCCGCGCGCCGTGTTGCCGGGCGTCAACATGTCGGCCCCAATGGCGGCTCCAGCCCCTTCCGGAGCCTTCGCCGCGCCGTCGCCACATGGTCATATATAAAGGCGGCTTACAAAAAACCTGGCCCGGTGCCCCCCAGTGGCCCCCTTTTTGCACCTTCCCCCAACACAAGCCGCGAGAGGGCGATTCGGTGGTTCGGCTCTCGGAGCGTGATGTTGAGAGCCGGAAACATCGCGTTGCCAGCTCGCAACAATGGCTTAGCTCTTTGAATCGCAAGCGCTTAGGGTCAGGATCGCCTGATTCGGTGTCCGGGCATGTTGACAAACGCCAACACTCGGCCCCCGCCTGCCAATATGACAGCGGGGACACAGGCCCCGCCATCGTGGCCTAAGCTCTTGGAAGCAAGCGACTTAGCTGCTCCAGGCGATTTTTCCCGACCGAGGGAGCCTGGGTGGCACAGAAGTTGCCGCTTTGTGAGGCGAGTTTGAGGAACCAAAGGCTCACCGACCTTCGGGAGCTCGCTCTGTGGGGGAAGAAAAGGAGGTGATGAAGAGGCTTTCGCCTCTCAACCGAGGCCGACGGGAGAAGGACGTTCCCGAGAACCATTTGTTCGAGAGAGTTGCTCACAACTCGTAGTGAGGAGGAGACCTCAGGATGTCGAAGAAACTCGGTTTCGCGGTTGTCTTGGTGGGGGTGGCCAGCTTGGCGGCAGCAGGTCCGCTGAGCATCCCCGTATCGTTCCCCTACCGCGTCCAGATGTCGATGGACGACGGCACGTCACTGTACGACATGGCGACGGGGGATCCCATTCTTCACGACTACGACCTGTTCCAGCACTCGCCCGATGAGCTGGCGACGTTGCTGGTGGCCGGCCCTAGCGGTCAAGGCATGGAGCTGCGCGGCATATGGTACTGCGACGACATCTCGATGACCAACCCCGGAAGCACCAAGGTCTACGACAGCCCGGAGACAGATGGGTTCGAGATTACCGGCGTGGTGCATGGTCTTCAGGTCTCCTACGCGAGAGTCACCGACACTACGATAGTGCCGGGTGTCACTCCGACCCGTTACCAGGTGTATCTCGAGTACGCGCCGACAGCCGACCAGACCCTGGGGAGCACCATCTTCGACGAGGCGCACCCGGCGGGTCAGGCGGCGATCAATGGCGGTGGCCGCGCGACCTTCTACACCGACGTCAGCCCCGACAGCCTCTTCGACCCCGACGGCAATCAGAAGCCCGACGACTGGGTCTCGGGTGCGTTCGCACAGGGACCGGAGGGGCGGCTCGACTACCCCACGTTCAGCTCCATCGACATCAACAACCTGTCCGAGTACGCCGGCGGCGGCAGCCCCACCGCGGGCGACGTCGAAGTGCTCCTCGACACGGCCTTCGTGCGGCTCCAGGACATGGGCTATGGCACGGTCGACCCGAACGCCGTGCTCACCGCCGTAATCGAGTTGGAGCAGGGCCTGGGCGGGTCTCCCGGGTCCAGCACGTTCGGCAGCAGCTCGGCTTACCTGAACTCGATCCGCGACCTCTTCGGAGCCGACCCTGCGAACGCCGTGGACCTGACGACCGTGTCGGGCTTTGGCAACGTGATGGACAACGAGATGAGCATCCGCCGCCTGGCCGGCGCTCTCGGCGGCGATGCCTACATCCTGTCCAACCTCCAGTGGGGCTTCGCCCGCACCGGTAAGGTCGTGGAGCCCGAGTCGGGATGGCTGTTCGCCAGCCACGACCCCGTCGAGTTCGTCACCGTCCCCGAGCCGGCCACCTGCGTCCTGCTCGGCGGCTCGCTGATCGCCCTCGTGCGTCGCAGGAAGCGCAAGTGAGGGCCTGACCTGCTCGACATCCAACCTGCCGCGAAACCGGAACAGCCAAGGCTCCTCGGAGCCTTGGCTGTTTTCCTACCCCCCTCGCGCGCGGCTTCGCCCAGAGCCCGCCAGCGCACCCCGCCCGCACCTATCCCCTTGTGATGCAATGAGTTGAGCGTCGGGCCGGGCGCTTTCGCCCCCCGCCGCCCCGCCTCCCGTGGCCGGTATTGACTTCGGGCGCAACCCGGGCTAGTCTTTCATACCGCCCACGCCTGCGCCGCCGCCCAGGAGACCCCGCGAATGAGGGTCCTGCTCATCTTCCCCAGTTGGCAGCGCCCGGGGATGCACAGCGTGAAGCTCTACCAGGCCCCGCCGCTGTCCCTGGAGACCCTCGCCGCCTTGACTCCCGACGACATCGAGGTCTCGATCTGCGACGAGAATGCGGGCCGCGACCCCTTCGACCACGACGCCGACCTGGTGGGCATCTCGGTGCTCACCGCGGCCGCGCCCCGGGCCTACCAGATCGCGGCCTCCTACCGTGGGCGCGGCATCCCCGTGGTCCTGGGGGGCTTCCACCCCACGTTCTGTCCCGAGGAAGCCGGACGGCATGCCGACGCGGTGGTCGTGGGCGAGGCCGAGAGCGTGTGGCCCCGGGTCGTGGCCGACGCCCGCAGGGACCGCCTCCAGCCCCGCTACCGCGGGGAGCCCAGTGCCTTCGCCGCGACCCCGGTCCGGCCCGTGCGCTCGCTCGTCTCCCCCAGGCCCTACCTCACCCGCAACACGGTGGAGACGAGCCGCGGGTGCCCCAACCGTTGCCACTTCTGCTCGGTGAGCCGCTTCTATGGGGGCAAGTACCGCCGCAAGCCCGTCGACCACGTGGTGGCCGACCTGCGCAGCCTGCCGGACGACGACCTCATCTGGTTCGTGGCCGACAACTTCCCTGCCGACCGAGCCTACGCCATGCGGCTCATCGACGCCGTCGCCGAGCTGGGCATGCCCTGGATCTGCCAGGCCTCGGTGCGCA
The DNA here is from genome assembly GCA_046538415.1 of Candidatus Brocadiia bacterium. Taxonomy (GTDB): domain Bacteria; phylum Planctomycetota; class PUPC01; order DSUN01; family DSUN01; genus JBKHIY01. Next base: position 28,429 of record JBKHIY010000052.1, read on the forward strand.
TCGCACGCGACCGCGAGTTGCTGGGCCGGATGGCGGAGGGCGGCTGCGTGATGGCCTTCATCGGCTTCGAGACCATCGACCCCGCGGGGCTGGCCAGCGTGAACAAGGCTTGGAACGACGCCGCCGCCTACCCCCAGGCCATCCGTGCCATCCACGACCATGGGATCAGCATCCTCGGCTCGTTCATGTTCGGGCTCGACTCTCATACCCCCGAGGTCTTCGATGCCACGGTGGACTTCTGCATCCGCAACCGCGTGGAGGCCGCCCAGTTCTCCATCCTCACCCCGTGGCCGGGGACGCCCCTCTACGCCGCCATGGAGCGCGAGGGCCGGCTGATCGACAGGGACTGGTCGCACTACGACGGCACCCAGGTGGTCTTCCGCCCCCGCGGGATGGCGGTCGAGCAGCTCCAGTCGGGCTTCTACCACGCCTACAACCGCTTCTACTCCCTCTCGTCGATCGCCCGGCGCTTCCTGGCCACGCGGGCCCACCGGCTCAACTTTCTGGTGGCCAACCTCGGCTTCCGTAGGGCCCGCGCCGGCTTCGGCCGCGGGGCCTCCCGCATCCACGCCGTGCCGGAGCCGGCCACTACCCCGTAGGCGCGTCCCCTCGACTGGTCGCCACTCGGCCTCCGGTATGCCGGAACGGCGGGGGGCAAGATGTCCGGCCCGCCGGACGCGCCCCTCATCTGCCGTCCCGCCCGCCAGCGAGGCCCCGAAAAGTATTCTTAAGCCGTGTGCAGTCAATGGCTTACGGCGTGCGAATTCCCGCCTTCCGGAGGCCGTCCGGCACGCGAATTGCACTCTCCCCGGGTGCAAACGCGTAGCGGGCAACCCTCTTTCACGGGCGCTGAGGCTCCGCCGGTTTGGGAAGCTAGCCCCGTCCTGCCGAAGCCCCCAGCGGCACCCCGCATAAAGAGGACTTGCCCAGCTGGTTCAGTGGGCACGAGGCCGCCGCGTGCCTCCCGGGAACAGGGTTCCGGGAGGCACGCCCCGGCGGTCCGCGCCGCCGGCGCGGGCCGCCACCTGGCACAGCGTGCCACCGCGGAAGGAGTGACTTGGCATCCCCGCGGAGAGGGGCGGATTCGCCCCCCGCCACCGCGCACCGCATGGTCCAGAGAACTCAGGGAGTCCAGGCATGGGAAGGACGATACGCACGGTCTACGCACTCGCCGCTTTGGCACTCGTGGCGGGGCTCGCCTCGGCGGGCCCGGTGCAGCTTCCGAGCGGGAACGACCCGCTGGAGATCTCGCTGTTCGATGCCACGTGCCTCTACCACGAGGAGGGCGGGGAGCTGGTGCCCCGGTCCCCGGACGAGATGACGGTGGCCGTGGGCGACCTGCTGAGGGGCATCCTCTACGTGGATGCCATCAGCTACCAGGACGAAGTGGGCAATACCCTCACCGCCTATAACCCGGGCCGCGACGGCTTCGAGCTCACGGGCGTCTATCACGGCCTCGAAGTCAAGTCCGTCACCGTCCAGACCAGCCCGTTCGGCACCACCGACGCCTACATCTACTACGTGCCCACGGAGGACCAGACGGTGACCCCCCCGAGCGATCCCGACGGGATCCACGACGAGGACGGGGAGATGATCCCCGGCTCCGGCGGGCGGGTGACGCTCTACACCGACACCAGCCCCGACTTCACCTGGGGCAACCACCCGGACTACCCGGTGAGCCCTGCCGACTGGGTCGAGGGGCCTGACTACGCGACGGAGAAGCGGCTGGACTTCCCCGGAGCGGGGGCCATCGACCTGCTGGGCGGCTCCGAGCTGGGCGGCGACGTCGAGCTGTTGGTCGACGGCACGTTCCTCCCCCTCGAGCGGTTCGGGCTGTGCTCCGACCCCGAGGTGGTGCTGATGGCCCAGGTCTCGTTCATCCCCCCCAGCGCGCTGAACCCCCACGGCGCCGGCTTCGGCTGGGCCACGGGCTTCGTCAACTCGATCCGCGACGGCGAGGGCGGCCTTGCGAATGCCGCGGACCTCTACACCCTGGACAGCCCTGGCGGCACGGTGGTGCCCAGCGGCGCCGCCCTGCGCATCATGGGCGACAGCGGGGAGGACACGGGGGGCGACTTCCACCTGTTCATGAACATCCAGTGGGGCGGCTTCCGCGAGGAGCGGGTCTACGGCACGGACTGGCAGTTCTCCAGCAACGACCCGGTGCGCTTCGTCAACAGCCCCGAGCCGGCCACAGCGCTGCTCTTCGGCCTGCCCCTGGCGGCCCTGGCCCGCCGCGTGCGGCGTCGCCGCCGGGGCTGAGGCCCGCCCCCTCCGCCTGCGCCTCGCCCGGCACCTGCCCGTCTAGCCCCCTCGTCCCCACGCCCCCCTCCCGCGTGGGGACGAGGCACAGGGCCGTCTTCCCACGTCCATAAATAGCCATGCCTTGGGGCTGCGACCACTCCGTGCCGCCTGGCCCGCGGCGGCGTCGGCGGGGCCGCGCGAGCAAGTTTTTTTCGATTTTTTTCGCCAAGTGTAGGAAAGTTCCACACACCTACCCCCCAGTTGCATGCCT
>JBKHIY010000053.1:0-30197 GCA_046538415.1 Candidatus Brocadiia bacterium
AAGCCCCATTGTACCGCAGGCGGTTTGCCGATCAAGGACGTTTCCGCCCCCGCATCGCGGAGGCGGGCGTGCGGCGCGGGAATGCCCCGCGCGGCTTGACTCCCCGGCCGCGCACAGGCTACAGTGGCCGCTCCAAGGGGCCTGAGCCAACCATACCGCCATCCGCCGGCACAAGGGGGCTCGAGCGTGAGAGGCGCGACGATCCTCGCACTTGCCTTGCTCGTGGGGCTATCCTGCGGCCCGCGGCCCGCCGCAGGGGCCGATGGCCCCTGGGCCAGCGGGCCGTTGGTCATCGACCAGGCGGCGCCCCAGAAGGGCTGGGCCGCCGAGGCCATCGAGCCGGGGCGGTGGAAGCCCGTCGAGCAGCCCGACCTGGCCGACCAGCTCGAACGGGCGCCGAGACTGAAGCTGGAGACCGTGGCTCCCCCGCCCCAGCGCTGCTGGCTCGGCCATCAGCCCTACCTGGCGCCCAACCCCGACGGCGAGAGCTGGGACATGGTGTTCCCTTACTACAACCGCTACCGCGGCGAGCAGCAGGTGGTGATCCACGACTTCGGCACGGGCAGGACCCGCAAGCAGGTGCTCTCCACCCGCGAGGGCGATTCGGTGCTCACCCGCGAGCCCATCGGCTTCCACATGCAGCCCAGCTACTACGCCGCGGGCAAGCTGGTCTTCGAGATGTACGGCCCCGTGCTCTTCGTGGTCTACGACCCCGCGGAGGACCGGTTCGTCCACGGGGCGAAGCCTTTCGGCGACGCGGTGATCAACGGCCGCTGCGTGCTCGGCCACGACGGCCTCATCTACGGCATCGGGTGGCCCCGCGACAAGAGCGGCTTCGTGGCCTACCGCTTCGACCCCGAGACCTACGAGGCGAGGCGCTTCGAGACCTTCGGCCCGCCGAACCCCCATCGCTCGGAGCTCTACCGCCAGGTCCAGATGCAAGGCCCCTGGCTCTACGCCGGCGTCGGCCATCGGCCCTGGCACCTCGTGGCCTTCAACGTCGAGACCCGCGAGGGGCGGCTGCTGGCCACCACCGTGCCGGAGCAGCGGGGACACGGGATCGTGCTCACGAAGATGAAGGGGGGCGTCGCCGGCGTCGTCCGCAACCCCGCGTCGGTCCAGGGCGTCGAGGACTTCGACCGCGAGGAATGCGCCTTCTGGCTCCACGAGGGCAAGATCACCGAGCGGGTCGGCGACGTCCCGCCGTGGTCCCAGGCTCCCGCCGAACGCGACCGCTCGGGCAGCTATCGCTGGGCACGGGAGTTCCAGCGATGGGGCGACTTCGTGCCCCAGTCCCAGCCCCCGCAGTTCAAGAGAGACGCCGGCAAGCCCGACCCCAGGGGACACGTGGAGCTGCCCTATCGCCTCCCGGGGCGGGAGGAGTGGAGCGTCGTGGAGTACGACGTGAAGATGTACCCGGGCACGGTGAAGCTCCTCCAGGAGGTCAACGGCCACGTCCTCTTCGCCACCGACGAGGGCTACGGCCAGCACGTCTTCTACGACCTGGCGACCCGCCGGCTGATGCGCGTGGGCGGCACCCTGAGCCCCTATTCGGCGGGGCTGTTCGGCGGGCGGCTCTACGTCTCGGGCTATCCCAGCTCCCAGATGTACGAGTACGACTTCTCCCGCCCCATCGGCCTCCGCCAGGAGAGCCCCAACCCCCGGTTCCTGGGCTACATCGCGCGCAAGAGCGACACCCATTGCCCCCTGGCGGGGACCGTGGGCGGGGCCGACGGGCGGGTCTACTGCGCGGGCACCACCTACGGCCGGCGGCGGGAGGGCGGCGGCTTCGGCTGGTTCGACACCCGCACCGGCGAGATCGGCGGCAGGCCCTTCGACGGCCACCGCTTCTTCTGGATGACCGCCGCCAGCCAGGGCCGCTACATCCTCCTCTCCAGCAAGCACGGCAGCGAAGGCCAGCTCTTCTGCTGGGACACCCGGAAGCAAGCGTTCATCTACCAGAAGGCCATCCTGGGCGGGGGCCGGCCGGGGCCTGTCGCCGAAGCCCTGCCCGGCGGACTGGTGATCGGCCATCACGGCGGCGGCACCCTCTACGGCCTCCGCGCCGACACCGGCGAGGTGCTGTGGCAAAAGGACGTGCCCGCCAAGCCCGTCACCGCCTTCTCCCGCGTGCGCCGCCACGCGTACGCCTTCCGGCGGGGGCCGGGGGGCCACATCTGGTCGTTCTTCGGCGACGTCCTCGTGCGCATCGCCCCCACCGACGCGCGGGTCCGGGCGGTGGGCCGCACGCGCCCCGGGCAGCTCGCCTTCGCCGAGGGCGGGGTCTACATCGCGGGCGGCGACGGCCTGCGCCGCATCGTGCTCCCCGGCCCCGCGCGCTGAGCCCGTCGCCCCGTGGAGGAACCTGCCCGTGGACTACCAGCGGATCCTGGTCTTCGGAGCCCATCCCGACGACGAGCTGACCATGGCGGGCACTATCGCCCGCCTGGCCGGCGCGGGCGTCGAGGTCACCGTGGTCACCCTCACCAACGGCAGCGAGGGCTACCCCCGGGCCGAGATGCGCGAGAGCATCGTGGCCTGCCGTCGCCAGGAGGCCGCCGAGGCCGACCGCGTGCTCGGCGTGGCCCGCCGCCACCTGCTGGACCGCGACGACATGGCCCTCGCCGCCGACAAGCCGACGGTCAAGGACTGCGTGCGCGTCCTCCGCCAGGCCCGCCCCCACGCCGTCTTCGCCCACGGGCCGCACGACCGCCATCGCGACCACCTGGCCGCCCACACCCTCGCCGTCCAGGCCACCTGGCACGCCGGCGAGCCCGTGGCCGCCGAGCTGGGGCCCCCCTGGCGCACGCCCCACCTCTACTACTACAAGGGCTGCCGCCTGGCCCTGCCCACCGTGGTCTTCGACACCACGGGCTACGCCCACAAGTTCGCCGAAGCCCGGGCCACCCAGGTCTCCCAGCACACCCTCTTCGGACGGAGCAAGGAGGAGCTGCTGGCCGAGGCCGAGGAGCTGCGGCGCCGCAGGCCCCCCGCCAGCGAGACCTTCTGGCTCGTCGAGACCAACGCCCTGCCCGATTTCCTGCCCCTGCCCCGGGACTGAGCGCCCCGGGGCGCGGGGATAGGTCGTATAGGGCCTATAGGTCTTATAGGAGCTGGCCGGGCGGGGCCGTTGGCTCGTGCCCGCGCCGGGGCGCGGCGACGGGGCCTGCGCCTCGGCGCTTTGGGCGGCTAGCCGGCGGGCTTGACCTTGAGGGCGCAGTCGTTGCGGAAGGCGGGGAGGGGAATGTCGAGGCGGCTGCCTTCGGTCTGCCGCGTGAGCTGGGCCATGCGGCTGCCCTCGTGGGTGTCCCACACCTCGATGCGGTAGGAGCCCTTCTCGAGGCCGGTGAGGCGGAGGACGACGTCCTTGTAGACCGGCCCCTCGCCGCGCTCGGGGAGCTTGGTCATGGCGGCCTGGGAGTAGACCCAGACGTAGGCCTTGGTCTCGTTCTGGAGGGCCATGGCGGCGAGGTCGCCGTGCTCGGAGGCGAAGCTGGCGGCCTGGCGCTCGAGGCCCTGGCCGGGGCGGTCCTCGCCCTCGTGGAAGGCGGCGAGGGCCTTGTAGTGGTAGTAGGCGTCGTCGCACTCGATGAACTGGTGCCACCAGATCAGGGGGCTGCCCGCGGTGTGGGTCATGTAGGTGGTCCACAGGCCGGCGTGGATGTCGGCCCGCAGGGCGGGCATGGTGGTGCCGAAGGGGCTGCCGCCGTACTCGGTGACCAGGCCCGGCTTGTTATAGTTGTTGAAGGCGCGGACGGTCTTGAGCAGGAGGCCGATGATTTCGGACTTGGAGCCGAAGTAGTAGGCGTCGCACGCGATGTAGTCGATGCCCGGGATGGTGACCAGGGTGGACTTGATGCGCCCGTAGTTGGTGGAGAAGTGGGTGGTCACCAGGTGGTCCCAGGGGTCGGTGCGGTCCAGGTACTCGGTCATCTCGCGGTGCCACTGGACCTTGGGCGCGGCGCGGACGTCGTTGGCGTGGAAGGCCCAGGCGTCGCCCACCAGGTCGATCTCGCTCCACAGCTCGAGGCCCGCGATGCGGGGCGAGTAGCCCCACCGGGCGATGATGTAGCGGAGCTTCTTCTTGTAGATCTTGCGGGCCTCGGGGTGGCGGAAGAACTCCTCGGGGGAGGGCAGGAAGCCGCCGTTGAGCTCGTTGTAGGGGTTGTCCTCCCATTCCGGATCGGTCCACGTGGAGGCCTTCCCGTGGTTGTCGAGCACCAGGTGGAGGTACAAGTCGTGCTTCCTGGCCAGCTCCACCAGGTAGTCCAGCCGCCAGGCCGAATGGAGGTTGTAGTCGGTCAGCCCCCGGTAGTTGCGCCACCGGGAGTTCCACTCCAGGCCCAGCCACCAGGCGCACATCCACACCTCGGCGAAGTTCTCGCCGTTCTCGGCCATCCGCGCGAACAGGTAGTCGTAGCTGAAGGTGCCGTGGTCGGGCAGCGGCTGGGAGCCCGCCTGCTCCTGGATGCGCACCGCCCGCGGCGTCTCGTCGTTGGGGCTGTGGACGTTGTGGCCGATGGGGTAGAACCACTGGCCGTTGTCGAAGGCGAAATAGCGGGGGTCCTTCTCGCACACGCGCACGAAGCCCGGCGCCTCGCTCTGGCCCCTGGGCAGGGCGCAGGCGAAGGCCAGCTTGTCGGTCACCAGCTCCTGGGCCTCTCGGCCCGTCCGCGGGTCGGCGGCGCAGCGCACCGTGAGGTAGTAGTGATAGAGGTTGTAGTATTGATAATCGTCGGCGGCCTCGGGGGGCGCGTGGTCGACCTGGGGATACACGCGGGTGGGGCTGAAGCGCACCTTCCAGCGCCCCGGCCCGATGGGGGTCAGCTCCTCGCGGTCGTTCACGATGTCGCGTGTGAAGTCCTGGTAGTAGAAGGCGGGCACGATGGTGGCCTCGCCCTTGGGGTCCACGAAGGTCGCCTCGATGGCCACCTCCTCGGGATCGAAGGGATTGGCCACCGCGCGGTTGATGTCGAAGGTCAGCTCGAATTTCTCGTAGCGGGCCACCTCCATGGCATTCTGGCGCAGGCCGATCACCCGCAGGGGATCGGTGTCCGGCGCCGCACGCTCCGCGCCCACCGCGTCCAGGTGCAACGCCCCGGAGAAACTCTCGTCGCAGAAAAACTTCACGCCCACCAGGCTCATCCGACGGGCCACCACGCTGTCCCACTGCGCGTGGTGGCCGCTGGGACGCAGCGCCGGGCTCGAGGCACTGACGTCCACCGACACCGTGTTCCACCCCCCCACCGTCAGCGGCTCCTCGACGAAATGCTGGAACCACAGGCCGTCCTTGTCCTTGAGGAAAAGCAGCGTCTTCACGCTCTCCGGAGCCCCCTCCGGCACGTAGACGTGGTAGACCATCCGCCCCACCAGGTCCACGTCGAACGGCACCCGCACGTAGGCCGTCGCCGGGCGGGGGAAATCCACCTCCATCCGCAGCGACCAGCCGCCCTCGCAGGCCTTCTCCTTGCTCCACGAAAGCACGCAGTCCTCCGAGGCCCAGCCCGCCGTGTCGTACTCGAAGCTCCACTGCTTGAGCACCCGCCCGGGAGCCGTCGCCCCCAGCGCCGCCCCGGCGGCCATCGCGACCAACGCGGCCAGCATCCATCTACGCATCTGCAAATCCCTTCGCTCTTTTCGCAACCACCGACGCATGCTATCGCAAACCCCCGCGCATTGCAACCGGCCCGAGCCGCCGCCCGCGTGCCCTGCGCCCCGACGGGGCCGTTCGTGCCCGCGGCTGGCGTCCTCGGGCAAGCCGTCTGCCGCCCGCGGCTGGCTTGGGGGCCCCGCTCGCCTGGTTCGCGGGGCCATTACGGTTTAGCGCGAACCGTAATGGCCCCGCGGCCCGCGGCGGGGTGCCCGGGCGCGGCGGCACGCCGCCACCCGGCCCGCTCCCCTCTACTACTACAACCCGTTTCCCCCCCCAAATGCGGCCACGAAAAATTGTAAAAAATCGCGAGAAAAAGTGGGGCGATTGGCCTAAGCCTCGAAGCGGCAGAGCCTTACGCCCGCGAAAAAAATTTCGCCCGCCCGGCTCCACCTATCCGTCCTATAGGACCTATACGACCTATACCCCCCGCCCCGCCGGGCGCCGCCGGCGGGCGGAGCCCGGCGGTCCTGCATTTCTCGCCACGGCCCTGCACTTCTCGCCACGCCCGCCGGCGCCCTCCCGGGGCCTCGGCGGGACTCCTGCCAAGGCGGATGTCCGCCGGCTCTCAGCGCGGGGCGGTGCGCACGAAGAGCTTGCCCGGCAGCTGGCTCACGGCCTTTTTCACCTCGAGGACCATGAGCACGCTGGCCACGGTGTGGGCGGGGAGGCCGCAGGCGTCGGTGATGACGTCGATGTGGGTCGGCTCGTCGCCCACGGCGGCGGCCACGGTCGCCTCCTCGCCCGCCAGCTCGAGCGGCGGGGCGTGGGCCTTGGCCCGCGGCGGAGCGAGGGTCGCGCCCACGTCGCCGAGTCCCTCGAGCACGTGGTCGGCCGTCTCCACCAGGGTGGCGCCGTCGCGGACCAGGCGGTGGCAGCCCCTGCTGGCCGCGCGGTCGACCCGCCCGGGGAGCGCGAACACCTCGCGGCCTTGGTCCAGCGCCCAGTCGGCGGTGATCAGGGCGCCGCTCTGCCATCCCGCCTCGACCACCACGACGCCCAGGGCCAGCCCGCTGACGATGCGATTGCGGCGCGGGAAGAGGGGCCGCAGGGGCCGGGTGTGGAGCGGGAACTCGCTGACCAGCGCCCCGTCCTTGACCACCTCCTCGGCCAGGGGCGCGTTCTCCGGGGGGTAGAGGGCCGCCAGGCCGCTGCCCAGCACGGCGAGGGTGCGTCCCCCGGCATCGAGCGCCGCGCGGTGGGCCTCCGTGTCGATGCCCCGTGCGAAGCCGCTCACGATGGTCACCCCGCGGGTCGCCAGCTCCGCGGCCAGCCGCGCCGCCTGCGTGCGCCCGTAGTGGGTGGCTCGGCGGGTGCCCACCACCGCGAGGGCCACGGCATCGGCGGGCTCGAGCCCGCCCTCGACGTAGAGCACGAGCGGCGGGTCGTGGATGCGCCGCAGGGCCTTGGGGTAGTCGGGATGGGTGAAGGGCACGACGGCCACGCCGCGTTCGGCGGCCTGGGCCAGCTCCTCGTCGGGCTCGTCGCTGCGTTGGAGCCGGGCCACCTCGGCGGCCAGCTTGGGTCCCAGCCCGCCGTGGCTTCGCAGGTCGCGGGCCGAGGCCCCTCGGACCGCCTCGTGGGAGCCCAGGGCGGCCACCAGGCGTTCGTAGTCGGCGACCCCGAAGCGCAGGGTCATGTTCAGCGCCACCAGGTCGCGCACCACGTCGTCGCCCATACCGCGCCCTCGCCCCATCGTTCGGCCGGGGGGATACCCAGAACTCCGCGCTGCTAGTCCCACAGCTCGATGCGCAGGTCGTCAGCCGCCACGCTGCGGATGTGTGTCATCCGCTCGTTCGTGATAAGCACCAGATTCCGTTCCAGGGCCAGGCTGGCAATCCAGAGGTCGTTCTCTTGGATGCCCAGAAGCTTGTCGGGCGTTCTCTCCCAGAGGTCGGGCAGCACCTTGGCTGCCAGGCGCCCGCGCTTGTTTCTCGGGGAATGCTTGCGGAATAGGCGCGCCCGCAACTCCGCGTAGTACTCGACAACGTGGTGGGTCAGGGGGAGGACCTGGAAACGCCGCATGTTGGCCCGAACCTTGTCCTGTCGCTCTTCGTCCACGCGGGGCGCGGTCTTGAGGCCGTATTCCACTTCGGCAAGGCTTATCACCGAGACATAGACACGCGAACCACGAAGTCTGGCCACGCGCTCGCGGAACGCGGTATAGTTCGGATGCAGCTCATCCCACAGGGCGCTTGCAATGTTCGTGTCCAGAAGATAGACATTGGACACGACTACTCGTCCTCTCGGCCCAGCCACCGGAGGTGTTCCATGGCATCGTGGACCGATTTGTCGCGGATGGGCTCGAGTCTGTCAAGCGTGGCCTGAGCCTCCGCACGACGGAACGACTCGGAGACATACTCGTGGTACGGTATGCAGGCAGTGAAATCGCGCGGGAAGAAGCCATCAAACCTGAACGGTACTGGGCGCTGGTGCCCTGTGAACTGGTCGAGGAGCTTCCGTTCCAGCCGCGGTGGCAGGTCGTAGCCCTCCAGCACCAGCGCGTCGATCCGTCGAAGGCACGTACGCAACTGCCCCGCTCGCTGGTTCGCGCCATCAGCAGGCTCGCCAGGCCTTCTCAGTCGCAGGTACTCGCTCACGACAGCCTCGAGCCGCTCGAGTTCGGTGCCATCAAAACGGGGAAGTGGCACTGCTCTCAAAGTGACGCGTCGGTTATGCCTTTTCCCCTCACGATCCCTGACGTAAGCATTCGCCACCGGTGCGTTGAGCACCGCGGCCAGCGCGTTGATGGGCCACGAGCCAGTGGGCCATATGCCGTGGAAGTTCTGGTAGCAAGTGAGCCCCCATGTATCCACGCCACAGATGAGGCGCCAGGGCCCGCGGCTGACGGTTGCTGCATTGAGGATCGCCTTCGGCTCATGCCAAGCCCGCTGGTGAGCATTGCCTCTCATCACGTCTTCTGAGGTGTTCAGCCATACAGGCTTCTTGAGCACAAGAGCCTCGTCCAAGTGTTCGCGGACCGTGTGCAAACCCTTCACGAAGCCAGGGCGGGGCTCGTCCGAAATGAGCCTATGGCGATGTGCCTCGTCGAGAGGCAGGCAGAACTCTATGCCGCGGTGTATCTCGACCACATCGCCGAGCGTGGGAAGGCCTTCGAGCCTGTCCCATAACTCCTGCAACGGGCTGGTCCACAACGTGCGGGCACCTGGACTCAGCCGATCCACTCGCCTACAACTTACCTTGCCCTCGGTCAGGAACTTGCGTCGGTCCGCCTCATACACCAGGGAGGACACCGCCACACACTGGCCAGAACCGGTCGTCTTCCGCTCCCACGCCAGCACCAGGGCAGCGTCGGCGGAAGAATGTCGGAATATACTGTCCGGCAGACCGACCAGTTCCACGTGCTCGTAGGCCCGGCCGATTGTCTCGTGGAGTGGCCGGAAGGCTCGCCCCGTGAGAAATGTGCGGGGAAGCACGAAGCCAAGCATCGCCGGCGGCCCGGCTCGTAACACTCTCGACAGAACCTCGGCAGGCTTCGCGACGTGCGCGATCGTGTTCGCGTACCGCTTCCGTTCCTGAGGACTGAAGTTCTCGAACGGAGGATTGCAGAGCACGACGCTTCGTTCCCTCATGTGTCTCGCGATCGCGTCGCCTGCGAACACGTCGTCTCCGATGATGTCCCAACCATCCGGATTCGGGTAATCGGCCAGCATAAGAGACAGGCGCGCCACTTCACAGGCGAAAGCGTCCACCTCGATGCCCGTGAGACGGCGGACAAAGAATTCGTGGCGTTCCTTCGCCGACGTCCCTTGCTCGAGGAGCTCACGCATCCGCCGCATAGCCGCCACGAGAAACACGCCGTGGCCGGAACAGGGTTCTAACACGTGTAACTGCCCGAGGGACTGATCCTCGAAGGGCAGGTGACGGACCAGGTATTCCGCGATCTCTGGCGGCGTGCTGTGCGTTCCCAGCGCCTTGCGCGCCTGTGGGGTGACCAACGCGTTGTCGTAGACGTAGGCGAGCGCGTCGGCAGACACGTTCTCGAAATGGAATGCCTTGCGAATCTGCTCCCAAACGACACTCTGCACATACTGGTCGGCGAGCGCAGGGGGGCCAGGACGAGACCGGAAGTAGTAATCATCCACGTGCTCGATGACCTCCCTGGCGTCTTCAACGAGCCAGTCGCCGGGTTGGCCGCGATCGCCCAGTACTTTGGCAGCAACGAACCGGAACACCAGCGCGAACAGCCTGGCATAGGTCCTCGCCGTGAGGCCGTAGCCACTCTCCTTACAAGCAGCAGCGCCCCGGGCCACCACGTCTTCCATCAGCTCGCTAAGCTTGGCGTTCACCGTCTCCCCGATGGCGCGCATCAGGCCGATATCGAAGAAGTCGAGTTGCCGCGCGTGAGGAGACAGGGGGATAGACTTTGCCCTCAAGACGCTTTGCGGGCCCCATTCCGCCCGGTGTCGCCAGAAGGCCTGCCGAATGTGGCTGGCCGGAATTGACTCCAGGCCTCTGGGCGTGGCCTGGCCAGTTACCTGCCAGCGGACGATACTTCCGTCGGGCAGTATCTCGAACGCCAACGGCGCGCCAAGGGCCCGCAGGCGGCTTACTAGCTCCCCTCCCTGCTGTTCGTTGGCGCACGCAGCAGCGATGCAGGCCGTGTCATAGGAGCACGGCTCCCTTGCGAAGGCAGCCAGCTCGACAATACGCGTGGTAAGTTGGCCTGCGAAGAAATCTGCGTAGGCGTAGTTCCTCCGTCGCAGGCGCTGTGCGTAGCCGACCGTCGCCATGGCCTGCTCGATGCGGTCCAACGCGCTTTCCTGGTCAGAGGTGATCAGCGCGCGCCCTCCTAAGAGCGCGGTGGTCTTGCTTCCGGACGTTTAGTTCCTGCAACTCCCAATCTATACCGGCTGCCAGCGCTGTGTCAACAGCGACGGGGTCGTCATCGTGGCTCGGCGCGTGGACATTGACGTTATGCGTCGGCCGGCGATAGGGCGTAAGCCCCGGCGAACGCGGCCACACCGAGGAGAGTCTTGGCATCGCCGCGGCGGCTCATTCCCCCCGGCCCTTGGGCTGGTGGAGCATGAGGTGCTCGATCTCGCGGGCGATCTGCCGAGGGGCCATTTTCTCGACGAGGTAGGCGTGGGGCCTGTCGGGACTGGCGCGCCATTCGTTGCGGGCGTCGGGGAAGAGGTGCATGTGGCCGTCGGTGTGGAGGTCCCAGTAATCCTCGAGGCCGCCGTCGAGGCCGCGAACGGCGTAGAGCACGGCGGTCTGGTCCCAGCTCTGGCGGTCCTTGAGGCCGTTGTAGAGCTGGTAGGCGCGGCGCACGGGGCTGGTCTCGGGCAGCTCGGCGCAGCGGGCGCCGGTGCCAATCTTGTTGCCGATCTCCCAGCCGGAGAAGATGATCCGCCCCGGCCAGTGCTCGATGGCGGTGACCGCGGCGTCGGGGTCGTTGGCCAGGTTGGCCTCGCGTCCCCGGGGCATCTTGCCGCCCATGCATACCCAGGCCCGCACCTTCTTGCGCACGAGGGCGACGCCGTCGAGGGGGGAGTGGTCGTCGGGCTTGGTGCGCAGCAGGTTGGCGAAGTTGGGGAGCTGGCCGACCGAGCACAGGACCACGCTGGCGTCGGGCTGTGCGGCGAGCACGCGGCGGTAGAGGAGCGCGGCGTCGGGCGCGTCCTCGGCGCTCTCGAGGTTTCGGGGGAACTCCTCGGCGATGGCCTTGGCGTAGCGGGAGCGGCGGCGGAAGGCCTCGCCCTTGACCACGCCGATGGGGATGTCCGGCCGCCCGAAGTAGACGTTCAGGGCGTCCAGGCACAGGGGGCTCCAGGGGTTTTTGCACGAGACGCCCATGGCCAGGATGTGGGCCTCGCCGCGGTCGGCCAGGGCGTGGAGGCAGGCCACGGCGCCCACGTCGTCGACGTCGCCCTGGATGTCGGTATCGAAGATGATGCGGACGGGGCTTTCGGCGGCGGGCGCGGCGGCGCACAGGCACGCCAGGGCGAGGGTCAGGGCTGCGGTCGTCGTGGTCATCGCGCTCTCCTCTATTTCGGTGCTCGGAGGCGAGTATACTGCCGAGCGCGGAGGCGTGCAACCTCGGGGTTGACCGCGCCAGGGCGTTGCGGTATCCTCGCGGCGAGCCTGGAGCTTCCCCCTGGAAGGAGGTGTGCGATGCGCGTGATGGCGACCGTGGTGTGCGTGGCGTCCCTGGCGCTCTCCGGCCTCGCGGCCGAGGCCGCGGCGCTCGATGTCGGCACCGGCCTGTCGATCAAGCAGGACGCCAAGGCGGCGGGGGCCGAGGCGGCGCAGAAGGCCAGGGACGCCCTGGGCCACGACGACCCGAACCTGGTGCTCGTCCACTACGCGGGACCCCTCATCCCCAAGGCCCAGGAGGTGGTGGACGGCGTGGCCAGCGTCTTCCCCGACCGGGACGGCATCTTCGGCTGCGGAGCCTATTCCGCACTCACCCAGGACGGGAACAACGGCGCGGTGGCCGTCCTCGCCCTCTCCGGCGACGTGGCGGTCAACATCGCCGTGGCGCCGACGAGCGCGAAGAAAGACGACGCCGCGGACGTGGACTGCGGGGAGAGCATCGGCACCCTCCTCAAGCTCGCCTACGGGAAGACGGACAAGCCCGGCAAGCTGCTCCTCCTCTTCGGCGCCTGCCACGTCCCCCGCAACGCCAGCGTGGTGAAGGGCATCACCAAGGTGCTCGGCGAGGCCTGCCCCATCGTCGGCGCCGCGGCGTGCCAGGACAGCGTGGTCGTCCGGGGCAAGGTGGCGAAGAGCAAGACCAACGTGGGCATCCTGCTTCGCGGCGACTTCACCTGCGGCTTCGGCCTGCGCAAGGACATGAGCACGGAGGGCCTCATCGCCTCGGCCCGCCAGGCCTTCCAGAGCGCGCTCGGCGAGGACCGCGACCGCACGGAGCTGGTGCTGGTCTTCGACTGCGGGGGCCGCCGCGGGGCCATGCTCAAGCAGAAGATTTTCGAGGGGGAGCTGGCGGCCATGAGGGAGGTGGCCGGCGACGTGCCCATCTTCGGCTTCTACGGGAGCGGCGAGATGGGCTGCGAGGGCGCCGGCCAGGCGCCGAGGGGCGTGGGCTACCACATCGCCGCCTGCGCCGTCAAGAGCAGCAAGTAGAGGCTCGCCCGTCCGCGCGGGGCTACTCGTCGCCCTCCGGCGGCTCGGCGAGGGTGGCCAGGAGGGCCTTGAGGTCGTAGCGGGCGTAGGGCTGGCTGTAGGCGGGCTCGCGGCCGCGGGCGTTGGCCACGTAGAAGGTCAGCCGCTCGGGCACGAAGAGCACGTTGTGGAGGTTCGACTCCGTGGCCACGGGGCGGGTCATCAGGCGTCGTGCGGCCCGGGCGTCGATGTGGCCGTGCCGGCCCTGGATGCGCTCGACGAGTGCCCGATAGCGGTCGCCGGCGGACATCACGACGCCGTCCTCGATGGCCACGGGGAGCCGGGGGTGGGCCTGGCCGGGGGGCAGGAACTCGATTTTCTGAGGCGTGGCGGCGACGGCGACGGCGGTGGGCTGCCGGCCGTCGGAGATGACGTAGTAGTATTCGCAGGTGCGGCGGGCCTCGCGGAAGAGGGTGCAGGCGTCGTCGAGCGAGGCGGCCCGCTCGAGGCCCATGCGCACGAGGATGGGCATGGGCGTGCCGTCCCACAGCCCCACGCCGCCCCCGCCCATCTCGCCGATGGCCACCGCCCGGGCGTTCATCCCCGAGACCGAGCCCACGAAGCCCGCGTAGCCCACGTTGGCGAAGGCGATGGCCCCCCGCTTCTTGACCACGAACACCACGGCGTCGCGCTGGAGGCCCAGCTCGGTCACGTAGTCGAGCACCCGGCCGTGGTAGAGCGCGCCGTCGGCGGTGGCCCGCCCGAAGAGGGCGAAGCCGGAGCAGTGGAAGAGCGCGGGAAAGACGTTGGCCAGCTGCACCCGCTCGAGGGGGATGCCCGAGCCCTCGGCCAGGCCCCGCATCTCCTCCAGGTAGTCCCCGGGGATGTGGGGCTGGAGCCTGGCCCAGGCGCCGCGCAGGGTGTCCAGGAACCACTCGCCCTCCTCCACCGAGTAGGCGAGCCCGGCCACGCAGAGCACGGCGTCGCACAGGCGGCGGGCCTCGCGGGCCAGCAGCTTGCCGTGCTGGAAGCCCACCTGGTAGGGCGAGCCGTAGAGGAAGGCCACGCGCCGTCCGTCGTCGACCACCAGGCGGCCCGCTCCCTCGGCCCGCGTGCGGTCCCTGGGCGCGGGGCGGCGCTCGTTGTAGTAGAGGATGCCTACGGTGCGCGCCAGGGCCCGGCCGAGGGCGTGCTCCAGCTCGTCGCGGGGCACCTCGACCACGCGGAGCCCATCGAGGTCGGCGGGGGGCAGCTCGCCGCCCTCGCGGATGGCGATGGCCACGTGGGCGACCATGGGGCCCCGCCGCCAGCCGAGGCCGCGGATGCCCCTGCCCCCGGGCTCGAGCTCGAGGGTGAGGGTGCCGTCGCTTATCTCCTTGCCCGCCCGGAAGACCGGCCCGTCGCCTCCCGCCCCCCGGTCTCGCTCGAGCTTGAGGAACTGCTGGAGGAGGATGGCCACGGCGCCCGCGTCGGCGATGCGAAGAATGTCCGCCACCGAATGCGCCCGAGGCCACTGGGACACCATGGCCTGGAAGAGGACGTCGGGGGCCAGCGGCGAGTCGGCGGGCAGCGGCCCCTTGCCCACCAGGGCCACCTCCTTGGCGGGCACGACCAGGCGGGTGGCCCGGGCGTCGCGCACCAGCTCGCCTCGGAGGAGGGGCGAGTCGAGGACGATGGCGAGCCGCCCCCCCTCGGCGGCCACCAGGCGCACCTGGCCCAGCTCCGCAGCGCCCTCCTCGCCCAGGCGGGCGCGGAAGGTGGCGGTGAAGGCGGGCAGACGGCCCTGGATGGCCGCCAGCGGCTTCTCGAGGGCCTGGATGAGGAGCCTGCGGTCGGCAGCGGCGGTCGGTTCGGCGGCGCCGGTCGCGGCGGCGAGGCCGAGGAGGAGCAGGAGGGCGGGTCGGCCACGGGCGCGCATGCGGCTCACTCGATGACCTCGAGGATCTGGAGGAAGGTCTGGAGGATGTCGACCTCGGAGACGATGCCTACGAGCTTCTTGCCCTCGACGATGGGCACGGCGCCGATCTTGTGCTCGACCAGGAGCCGCACCACGTCGCTGAGCTTCTGGTTGGGGCTTGCGGTCACGGGGTCGCGTCGCATGACGCGTCCGCAGGGGGTCTCGTGGAGGATTCTGCGGTATTCGGCCTCGTTGCCCTCGATGAGGGGGGATGGCGTGGCGTGCTTGATGTCGTTCTCGGTGAGCATGCCCACCAGCGTATCATCGTCCTTGACCACGGGGAGGTGCCGGATGCGGGCCGACGCGGTGGCCTCGACGGCATTGATGAGGGGCTCGTCGGGGGCGACGGCGAGTGGCTCGGCTCGCATCACCTTGCGGATGGTCATGGGGGAGGGCCTCCAGGGCTCAGTGTCGGAAGTGTCGCAGGCCGCAGAAGACCATGGCGAGGCCGTACTGGTCGGCCCGCTCGATGGCCAGGTGGTCGTGCTCGGAGCCGCCGGGCTGGATGAGTGCGGTGCATCCGGCCTGTGCGGCGGCCTCGATAACCTCGGGAGAGGGGAGGAACGCGTCGGCGGCGAGGGCCGAGGCGCGTGCCCGCTCGCCGGCCTTGGCGATGGCCAGTCGGGCGGCGTCGAGGTGGCTCGCCTGGCCCGCCCCGGCGCCCACCAGGCAGGCGTCGCGGGCGAGAGCCACGGCGTTGCTCCTGGTGTGCTTGGCGCAGGCGGCGGCGAGATGCAGGTCGCGCTGCTGGTCCTCCGAGGGCTTTTGCTGGGTCACGGTGCGCAGGTCGGGGCCGAAGAGGTCCAGGTCGCGGTCCTGGACGAGCAGGCCGCCGACGATGCGCTTGAGGTCGTAGGCCTTGGCGTCGGGCCGGCGAGGGGCCCAAGGGGCGGTGCGGAGGATGCGCAGGTCGGCGCCCCACGCGGGGCGGTGCATGAGGATCTCGAGGGCCTGCTCGTCGTAGTCGGGCGCGGCGATGACCTCGAAGACGTGTGGCTGGGGGCCCTCGGCGGCGTCGGCGATGCGCTCGGCGGTGGCGGGGTCGACGGCGCGGTTGACGGCGAGGACGCCGCCGAAGCCGGAGGGCGGGGCTCCGGCGGTGGCCCGGGCGAACGCCTCGGCGGCGTCGGCCGCGACGGCCAGGCCCCAGGGATTGGCGTGCTGGACGACGACGGCGGCGGGCGGCTCGAACTCCTTGAGCAGCTCCAGGGCGGTGTCCAGGTCGTAGAGGTTGTTGTAGGACAGGGCCTTGCCGCCGGAGAGGACGGTGGCGCCGCCTGCGGAGGGCTCGCGGGTGCGGGGGTCGCGGTAGAGGGCGGCGACCTGGTGGGGATTCTCGCCGTAGCGCAGCTCCTGGGCTTTTGCGAATTCCAGGATCAGAGCGGAGGGGAACCGCCCCTCGATGTTGGCGGCGAGGTATGCGGCGACGGCCTGGTCGTAGGCGGCGGCGACGCGGAAGGCCTTGAGGGCCAGCTCGGCCCGCAGGTCGGGGGGCACGGCGCCGTCGCGTCGCAGGGCGGCGAGGACGCGGTCGTAGTCGTCGGGGTCGGCGATGGCGGTCACGTGGCGGTGGTTCTTGGCCGCGGAGCGGAGGAGGGCGGCGCCGCCGATGTCGACAGTCTCCATGGCCTCGTCCACCGGGCAGTCGGCCCCCGCCGGTGCCCCGAAGGGCTGGAGGTTCACCGCCACGAGGTCGATGGGCTGCATTCCGTGCTGCTGGAGCTCGGCCATGTGGTCGGGGCGGTCGCGGAGGGCGAGGATGGCGCAGTGGGTGAGCGGGTGAAGGGTCTTGAACCGCCCGCCGAGCAGCTCCGGGAAGCCGATGGCCGACTCCACGTCGGCCACGCGGATGCCCTTGTGGCGGAGGGCCCTGGCCGTGCCGCCGGTGGAGAGGACCTCGATGCCCAGGGCCTCCAGCGCGGCAACGAAGTCGGCCACGCCCCGCTTGTCGGCCACGCTCACCAGCGCTCGGCTCACTCGCCCCATGGCGTCCTGCTTTCCGGCACGTTCCGGCCCGTCGGTGGAGCAGCCGGCGGCTGCGGGGCTCACACCAGCTCGACGGCCGGGCCCTCGCCCCGCACGACCTCGCCGATGGGGCACACCTCGACGCCCTGGGCCGCCACGCGGCGGGCCACCGCGTCGGCGTAGTAGGGGGCCACGATAGCCACCATGCCGATGCCCATGTTGAACACGCGGAACATCTCGGCTTCCTCGACGGCACCCAGCCGCTGGATAAGCTCGAAGATGGGTGGGCGGAGCCACGAGCCCTTCTCGATGCGCACCACGCAGCGCGGCCCCACCACGCGAGGCACGTTGCCCACCAGGCCCCCGCCGGTGATGTGGGCCAGGGCGTGGACCACGTTTTTCACCCGGTAGCGGGTGAGGGCGGCTCGCAGGGCGCGGACGTAGATGCGGGTGGGCTCGAGGAGGGCTTCTCCCAGGGGGCGTCCCAGCTCCTCCACGTGCTCCTCGGGCTTCATCTTGCGGGTCTCGAAGAAAAGCTTGCGGACCAGGGAGTAGCCGTTGGCGTGGAGCCCCGAGGAGGCGAGGCCGAGCACCACGTCGCCGAGCCGGGCGCGGAGGCGTCCCTCGATGAGCCGGGCCCTCTCGACCATCCCCACGGCGAAGCCCGCCATGTCGTACTGCCCGGGGTCGTAGAAGCCGGGCATCTCGGCGGTCTCGCCGCCCAGGAGGGCGCAGTCGGCCTGGCGGCAGCCGGCGGCAATGCCCCCCACCAGGGCCTCCAGCGTGCGCTCCTGGAGCTTGCCCGTGGCCAGGTAGTCGAGGAAGAACAGCGGCAGGGCGCCCTGGACGAGCACGTCGTTGACGCACATGGCCACGAGATCGACGCCCACCGTCTCGTGGCGGTCCATCATCTGGGCAACCAGCAGCTTGGTGCCCACCCCGTCGGTGCCCGCCACCAGCACGGGGTTGCGGCACCGACGCTCGAACACCGCCCGCACCTGGCCGGGGAGGGCGTAGAGCCCCCCGAAGCCGTCCTCGTTCTCGATGACGGCGGGACCGTAGGTGGAGCGCATGTGGCGGACGATGTGGGCGGCGAAGGCCTCCCCCGCCTCGATGTCCACCCCTGCATCCCGATAGGTCAACCCGGGGCTCATATAGCACCCTCGCTGGCCGGACCCGGCCGGCCCGCCTGACGGAGGATTCATTCGGCTGCGTCGCGAGGTGGTCGCCCGACCCCTGTGCTCCTGGCGGGGCGAGTCTACCCCAACGCCATGGGCTTGTCAACATTGACATGGGCGCGCGGCGTTGCTAGAATGCCGCCCGTTCGGGGGAACTGCCCAGGGGCGGCCGCAGCCATGCCCGACCTCTCCGTCATCGTGCCCGTCCACAACGAGGAGCCCGCGGTGGGCGACGTGGTGCGGGAGCTCCACGCGGTGCTGGCCGGCGCCCCGGAGG
Organism: Candidatus Brocadiia bacterium; assembly: GCA_046538415.1. Classification (GTDB taxonomy): domain Bacteria; phylum Planctomycetota; class PUPC01; order DSUN01; family DSUN01; genus JBKHIY01. Next base: position 18,117 of record JBKHIY010000053.1, read on the forward strand.
TGGGGAGCTTCGAGGTGCTGGTGGTCGACGACGGCTCCACCGACGGCACGGCCGAGGCCGTGCGCCAGGCCGCCGAGGGCAAGCCCCAGGTCCGCCTCCTCCAGCGCCCGCGCAACCGCGGCTATGGCGACGCCGTCAAGCACGGCCTCCGCCAGGCGGCGCACGACCTGGTGGCCATCTGCGACGGCGACGGCACCTACCCCGCGGAGAAGCTGCCCGAGATGGTCCGCGAGATGGCCGACGCGGCCATGGTGGTGGGCGCTCGCAGCCGGGCCGGGGCCATCCCCTTCATCCGCCGGCCGGCCAAGCGGCTGCTCACCGCCCTGGCCAGCTACCTGGCCGAAGAGCGCATCCCGGACCTCAATTCCGGCCTGCGGGTGTTTCGCAAGCAGGCCTGCCTTCGCTTCCTTCGCCTGCTCCCGCCCCGCTTCTCGTTCACCACCACGCTCACCCTGGCCCTCCTGTGCGAGGGCCAGGCGGTGAAGTACGTGCCCATCGACTACCGTCCCCGGGCCGGGACGTCGAAGATCCGCCCGGTGCGCGACACCCTGGCCTTCTTCCTCCTGGTGGCCACCACCATCACCTACTTCCGCCCCCTGAAGGTCCTGGTGCCCCTGGCCGCGGTGCTCTTCGTGGCGGGGCTGGTCAAGGGCACGGTGGACGTGGCTGTGGAGGCGAACCTCAAGACCTCCGACCTGTTGCTGCTGGTCGCCGGCGTGCAGCTCTTCGCCCTCGCCCTCCTCGCCGACCTCGTCGCCAAGACCCGGTGAGGTCCCACATGACCCCGGCTCCCCCGCCCCACGGGCAGCCTGCTGGCGAGCCCCTCAGCGTCCTGTTCCTGAACAACATCGCGGGAGGCGGCTGGGGGGGCATCGAGAAGTGGATGCTCCTGCTCGCCGGCCACCTGGCCGCCAGGGGCCACGGCGTGGCTGCCGCGGCGAAGCCCGGCTCCCGCTTCGCCGCCGCCTGCCGCCGCCAGGGCCTGCCCACCGCGGAGCTGGCCATGCGGGGCGACTTCCATCCTCGCGACCTCCTCGCCCTCCGGCGGCTCTACGCCCGGGGGGGCACCGACCTGGTGGTGCTCAAGCTCCCCCAGTGCATCCGCATGGCCTGGGCCGCGGGGCTCATCGCCGCCCGGCCGCGGCCCGCCATCCTTTGCCGGATGGGCGACGCCGTGGTCAAGCGGGGGCTGCGGGCCAGGCTCACCTATCGCCACATGGCCGACCGCTACCTTACCCCCTCCGAGCACTGCCGCCGCGAGCTGCTTCGCACCGGCTACTTCGTGCCCCAGCGCATCCGGGCCATCCCCAACGGCGTGGCCATCCCGCCGCCCGACCCGTCGGCCCGCGAGCGTGTGCGGGCCGAGCTGGGCCTGGGCGACGCGCCGGTGCTCATCGTCACCAGCCGCCTCCATCCCGCCAAGGGCCACGTGCACCTGCTCGATGCCCTGGCCCTGCTGCGGGAGCAGCTCGGCGGCGTGCGCCTCCTGGCGGTCGGCGACGGGGGCGAGCGGCCGGCCCTGGAGGAGCGGGCCGAGCGGCTGGGCCTGGGCCACAGCGTGCTCTTCACCGGCTTCCGCACCGACGTGGTGGACCTCCTACGGGCTGCCGACCTGTTCGTCCTCCCCTCCCTGCTGGAGGGCATGCCCAACACCGCCCTGGAGGCCATGGCCGTGGGCCTCCCCGTGGTGGCCAGCGCCGTGGACGGGGTGCCCGAGGTGGTGGTCGACGGCGAGACGGGGCTGCTGGTCTCGCCCGGCGACCCCCATCTGCTGCGCGACACCATCGGCCGCCTGCTCACCGAGCCCCAGCTCGCCGCCCGGATGGGCCGGGCGGGGCGGGAGCGGGTCCGCCGCCATTTCGCCCTGGACCGCACTCTCGCCGCCGCCGAGGCCTGGTGCCTGGCCACCCGCGACTCGCGGCGGGAGCCTTGACGCCGCCCCGCCGCCGCGGTAGACTGACCGCGTCCCGGGGGCCCGCCGCGTGCAGGGGACCGACGCCGCCATGAAGCTTATCGTCCAAGTGCCCTGCTACAATGAGGAGGAGACCCTCCCCGTCACCGTGGGCGACGTGCCCCGCCACATCCCGGGCATCGACCGCGTGGAGGTGCTCGTCGTCGACGACGGCTCCACGGACCGCACGGTGGGGGTGGCCCGCCAGTGCGGGGTGGACCACATCGTGCGCCTGGCGGGCAACAAGGGCCTGGCCACGGCCTTCAAGGTGGGCCTCGACGAGGCGCTCAAGCGGGGCGCCGACGTGGTGGTGAACACCGACGGCGACAACCAGTATTGCGGGGCCGACATCCCGGCACTCGTCCAGCCCATCCTGCGGGGCGAGGCGGACATGGTGATCGGCTCCCGCCCCATCGAGACCATCGAGCACTTCTCCTTCGTCAAGAAGAAGCTCCAGCGCCTGGGCTCCTGGGTGATCCGCCAGGTCTCGGGCACCGACGTGCCCGACGCCACCAGCGGCTTCCGGGCCTTCAGCCGCGACGCCGCCTTCCGCCTCAACGTGGTCAGCCGCTTCAGCTACACCCTGGAGACCATCATCCAGGCGGGCAGCCGCGGCATCTCCATCCGCAGCGTGCCGGTGCGCACCAACGAGAAGCTGCGGGAGTCCCGCCTTTTCAAGAGCACGTGGAGCTACATCGTGAACTCCACGGCCACCATGGTGCGTATCTACGCCATGTACAAGCCCCTGCGGGTCTTCTCCTACCTGGCCCTCGGGCTCTTCGCCCTCGGGGGGGTGATCGGCGTGCGGTTCATGTACTACTTCCTGTTCACCGCCAGTCGCGGCGAGGGGCACGTGCAGTCGCTCATCCTGGCCGCCATCCTCATCATCATCGGCTTCCAGACCCTGGTCACCGGCCTGCTCAGCGACATCATATCGTCCAGCCGGCGGCTGATCGAGGAGGAGCTCTACCACGTGCGGCTGCACACCTTCGGCGTCCTGCCCGGCACCTGCCGGGAGGCGGGCAGCGGGGCCGGCGGCTCCCAGGCCCTCTCCGAGGAGCCCGCCGAGGAGGGCGGCGAGGAGGAGACGAGCCCTCCCGCCTGACCGTGTGGCCCGCGGCCGCTGGTCACTTGCCACCCGTAGAGCGCGCGCGTGAGCCCATCGCAGCCCCAGCCATCGGCTCGCCCCGGGGACCGCATCGCCCGGGCCTTCGTCTCGGGCACGGCGTGGATCGGGGCCGGCAGCGCCCTCCAGGGCGTGCTGCGGCTGGCCATGATCGCCGTGCTCTCCAAGCACTTCGCCCCGGCGCTCTACGGCTACTGGGCGGTGCTGGCCACGACGGCGGACATCGTGGCTCCCATCGCGGCCCTGGGCCTCACCTACGGCTACATGCGTCGGCACGCGGGGGGAGAGGACCGGGGGCTGGCCCATCGCAGCTTCCTGGGCGTGGTGCTGGTGGTGGCGGTGTCGGGTGCGGTGTTCTCGGGGCTTCTGGCGGCGCTCTCGGGGGCCTTCTCGGGGTGGTTCATGGGGGGCAGCGAGCTGGGCCGCCAGGTGGTGGTGGCGGGCTCGCTGCTGCTGCTGTTCACGGCGCTGGAGTTTCTACTCCGCTTCTACTTCGGCACGGAGCTTCGGATGGGCCGGCGGGTGCTGCTGGCCACGGGGCGGTTCGCCATGGAGGTGGCCGCCGTGGTGGCGGGGGTGGAGAGCGGCTTCGGGCTGGTGGGGGTGGTGGCGCTGATCGTGGCGGCGCGGGCGGTTCCCGCGCTAGTGGCCCTGGGGGGCATCCTGTGGCGGCGGGGCCTGGCCCGCCCGGCGTTCGGCGCGGTGCCGGCGGGGGTGCGCTACGGCCTGCCGCTCCAGTTGGGGGTGAGCGCGGGAATCCTGATGCGGCTCAGCGATCGCTACGTGCTGGGCGCGGTGGGCACCTCGGCCCAGATGGGGGCCTACGCGGCGGCCTACGACATCGCGTCGTTCCTCCTCCTGGCCAGCGTGACGTTGGAGCACGGGCTGTTCCCCGTGCTCGCCGCGCTGTTCAACCGGGGGGAGGAGGCGCGGGCGCTGTGGATGTACGCCCTGTCGGTGAAGTACTATCTCGTCGCCGCCGTGCCCTGCGCCGCGGTGCTTACCGCCGCGGGCCGCCCCGTGCTGGTGCTGGTCACCACGCCCGAGTATGCGGACATCGGGGCCGTGGCCATGCCCTGGATCGCCTGGGGCGCCGTGTGCTACGGGCTGGCCATCGTGGCCCGCTGCCTGCTGGGCGTGGCCCATCGCACCGTGGCCACCATGGTGGCCACCTGGCTCACCACGGTGGCGAAGCTGGCGGCGCTCGTGGCCCTGGTGCTGTGGCTGGGCGTGTTGGGGGCCGGCCTGGCCACCTTCGCCACCTTCCTGGCGCTGATGGTCGTTTTCCTGGTGATGACCCGCCCCGTCTTCGCCGCCCACCGCGAGGCGGGCGAAGGGCCGCCGGTCTCGGCGCGTGCCCTGGTGGGTCTGGCCGTGGCGGGGGGCGTGGCCGCGGTGCCGCTGTGGCTCCTGGCGGCGCCCTCGCTGGGCAGACTGCTGATCGGGCTGGCGGCCTACGGCGCGGTCTACGTGGCGGCGCTCTTCGCGCTGGGCGTGGTGCGGGTGGGCGAGCTGCGCTCGGCGTGGCGGCTGATGGCCCGCTCCCGCACGTCCCCGCTGCCGGCAGAGGAAACGGCCTGTGAGGAGGGCGACGCCGCCGGCCTGTGAGCCCCCCGCGCAGGGGGACGCGGGGGCCGGGTATTCAGGCCGGGCCGCGCCCCTCGCCTTCTCCCTCGCTCTCTTCGAACTGCTGGATCCAGTCGGCGGAGCGGCCGGCCGCCTTGTCCTTGCGCCGCATGGTCCGGCGGTCGGCGGCCAGCAGGAGGGGGAGGATGGGCTCGACGAGCCGCCGGCGCAGCGGCCCGCCGAAGAGCCACTGGAGAGCCAGGAGCTGGAGGGCGTGGACGTAGTCCCTCCGCCGGGGCTTCTCCCGCACCATGCCCGGCTCGTGGGGCAGGCTTCGGCCCAGGAGACGGAGGATGCGCGCCCGGGCCTCGCCGGCGCGGTTGCGGCGGTAAAGGACCAGGGCCTGGGTGCGTTGGATGACATCGGGCTCGGCGGGCCGGGCGACGAGGGCGCCGTCGTCGACGGCCTGGCGGAAGATGGCCTCGCCGCGGGCGGAGCGGACGATGGTGAGGTTCCAGCCGCCCTTCTCGCGGAGGTGGGGCAGCCAGGCGTCGCCGATGGCCAGGTCGGCCAGGGCGTTGAGGGGGTCGGTGCACAGGGCGCAGCGGGGATTCTCGAAGGCGGTGAGGAAATAGGTGTAGGCTCGGAAGGACATCTGGTGGACCCCGCCGCCGCGGGTCTCCACGCGCAGGCTGCCGGGGTGAGGGCCGGCGCGGTAGCGGATGCGGGTCACCTCGGCGGGGTCCACGCCGAGGCGCCGCAGCAGGTGGTCCTGGCCGGCGGGCGTGGCGTTGTGGCCGCAGAAGATGCCGACGAGCAGGGCGACCTTCTCGCGGAACGGCTTCGCCACCTGGGCCGCCTTGCGGAGGCCGCGCGTATGGCAGCCCAGGCCCACGCAGGCCAGGCGCACGTCGCCGCGGAGCTGGTCGTGGAGGGCGGCATTGGCGGGGGTGAGCTGGTAGATGGAGCCGGCGGTGCCCGCCAGGTCGCCGGCGCTGCGGGCCACGAAGGGATGGGGCGCCAGCGGATCGTCGTCCGTGCCCAGCCGGGTGGTGCGCACCCCATCCACTATCCCCTGGTCGAGCACGTAGCGCTGGAGGGCGCTGGCCGTGCCCCCCGAGGCGCCGCATTGCCGCACGTGGTCGTCGGCGGCGCGGGTGAGGTAGAGGCCCCGGACCACGCCCACCATGGGGTCCTCGGGCACCTGGCCGAAGGCCGCCTCGTTGAGGGCCCTCAGGTCGATGGCGGCCCCGGGGCAGGCCTGGGCGCAGAGCCCGCAGCCCTGGCATTGGGCGGGGTCGAGCACGCGGAAGCGGAAGCCCCGCCCCGCGGTGCGTCCCCGCTCGATGTTGTCCCTGGGACACACGGCGTAGCAGGTGCCGCACAGGTGGCACAGCCCTCGCTGGATGACGGACGAGATGTTGGGCGCGGCGTCGGCGGCCACTGTCGTGTCCTAGCGGAGAGACGCGCTCCCCTCTGTCCCCCCCTTTTCCTGGCGGAGGAACCACTGGACGGTCTCGGCGATGCCCTCCCGCAGGCCGACGCTGGGCTCGTAGCCCAGCTCGCGGCGGGCCTTCTCGATGCTGAACTCGCGGTCGTAGAGGGTGTTGCGGATGTTCTGTACGGTCACCACGGGGGCCTGGCCACGGGCCGCGGCCAGCTTCTCCGCCAGCCAGGCGCCGAGCAGCATCAGGGGCCCGGGCACATACCAGTAGGGCCGCCACACGCCGTAGGCCTCGAGGACGTAGCGCCGCAGCTCGGCCAGCGGCACGGAGCGGGCCGAGGCCACCAGGTAGACCTCGCCGGGCCGCCCCCGCTTGGCGGCCAGGAGTGCGGCCTGGACCACGTCGAGCACGTGGACGATGGGGGTGAGGTTGCGCCCCAGGCCGGCCCGGGGGAAGAGGCCCTTGTGGATCAGACGGCACCACTTGTGGAACTCGCCGAAGCCGCCCACCCCGTAGACCATGCACGGGCGAAGCACCGTGGCGGGCACGCCGCCGTCGCGCGCGGCGTCCAGGGCCACCTGCTCGCTGGCCAGTTTGCTCCTCTGGTAGGGCGTGCGGGGCTGCGGCTCGTCGTCCTCGTTCACCAGGGGCTTCTCGATGAGCCCCATGGCCGCGGTGCTGCTGAAGTGGACGAAGCGGCGGACCCCGCTCCCGGCGCAGGCCTCGAGCAGGTTCCGCGTGCCCCCCACGTTCACCGCCGCGAAGCGGCGGTAGGCCTCCTCGGAGACGGCGGAGACGTGGCCCTCCGCGGCGAGGTGGAAGACCACGGAGCAGCCCTCGGCCACGCCCTCCAGGCTCGAGGGCTCGGCCACGTCGCCCACCGCGAAGTCCACCCCGGCCAGGCCCTCCAGCTTCGAGCGGTCGCTGGTGGGCCGCACCAGGCAGCGCACGCAGTCGCCCCTCTCGCCCAGGGTGCGGGCGAGATGGTGGCCGATGAAGCCGGTGGCTCCCGTGATCAGCGCGTTCACGGCTCTCTCCGGCACATGGCCTCGCCTCCAGGGGCTAGCGCAGGACTTCTCGGAACACCTTGAGGAGGCTGGGGCCGTGGCACAGGATGTTGGAGTAGGCCTGGTTTGCAAGGGGGCAGGCGCAGCCCCCGTCGCGGATGAACTGGCGGACCTCCTGGGCTCGGGGGCTGTTCCACACGGCGGCGAAGTCGTAGCCGTGGTTGCGGACGTTGCCCATGGAATGCTCGTCGCCGAGCACGCAGCAGGGCCACACCTCGCCGTGAGCGGAGAGGTGGGCGTTGGAGATGCCGCCGTAGCAGGGGATCACCTGGCGCTCCTCGGCGATGATGCGGCCCACCAGGTCGTAGTAGACGAATCGGAAGGCCTGGGTGATGCGGGCGAAGCGGCGCTTGGACCGCAGGTCCTCCCGCACCGTGGCCTTGAAGCGCTGCATCAGCTTCTCGTAGTCCTCCGCCGAGGGGGTGATGGGGTCGCCGATATTGAAGAACTCGGCCCGCTGCTCGGCGATCTCGTTGCGGTAGTTGTCCACGTCGAGCTGCTGGACGAAGGCCGCGATCTCGTCCACGTGGTCGAGGTTGAACCGCGAGATCACGGTGCCCAGCTCCACGTGGAGCCGGGGGTGGTCCTCGCGCAGGGCCTTCAGCCGCTCGACGGTTTCGAGCACGCGATCGAAGTTGCCGGGCACCCCTCGGATCTCGTCGTGGCGGGAGCCCACGCCGTCGAGGGAGGGCTTGACGGTGAAGGGGCCGCGGAAGCCCAGCTCGTCCATGTAGCCGAGGGTGCGCCGGCAGAGCTGCTCGATGCGGTTGGGCGCAATGGCATTGGTGGGTACGTGGACGATGTGGGGCCGGAAGGAGACCAGGGCGGCGCGGATGATCTCGGGCAGGTCCTTGCGGCAGGCGGGCTCGCCGCCGCTGATGTTCAGGAAGTAGACCCGCCCCCGGATGCTGGCGAAGAGCTTCTCGATCTCCTCCAGGCTCAGCTCCTGCTCGACTTCGGCCGGGTGGGCGCGGTAGCGCTGCCAGATCTTGCAGGTCTTGCACTTCGACTGGCAGAGGTTGGTGACCGAGAAGGTGAGGGTGACCGGCCAGCCGGGCCGCATCCATCCCCGCCGGCTGGCCCGGTAGCGGGCGATGCGGGGCAGGAAGTAGCAGATGAAGTCGCGGATGCTCATCGGCCTTCGCTCTTCTGGCCTCGGGGCGGCGCCTCCATGGCCACCTTGCGAATGCCCCGGACGGCGATGGCGTCCCGGGGACAGGCCTCGACGCAGCGCAGGCAGCGCACGTCCTGGCATCGCCGGGTGAGGATCCGCCGCCGCTCCAGGTCGATGGCCCCCACGGGACAGGCCTGGGCGCAGGCGCCGCACCGGTCGCACTGCCCGGCCAGGATCACCGGGTGGGAGCCCAGGCGGCCGTGGATGGCGGGCAGGAGCGTGCGCCCCATAAGACGATTATAGACCAAATCGGCGGCGAAGGTGAGCCAGAATGCGCCGCGATGGAGCCGCCGGCCGAGGCCCACGGGCCGGGCCCGGTCGGGCTCCGGGGGCACGGCGTCGGCGTCGCCCACCAGCTCGGCCTCGCCGTCCCCCAGGTCCAGCGCTTCGGCGGCCCGGATGTGGCGGACCGCTCGGGCGGGCACGCCGAGCAGGCGGCAGCCCACCTTGTCGGCGGCCACGGTGTCGCGGCTGGCCACCAGGAGGCCGAGCCGCCGCTGGGGTCCGAAAACCGCCCGCTCGCACACCCGCGTGGCGTCGAGCAGCGTGAAGTGTGTGGGCAGCACGCGGTTCAGCCAGGCGATGCCCCGGTGGAGGGCGAGGACGTGGAGGGCGCGCCGGCTGGGCTTGGCCAGGGCGCCGAAGGCGTTCTTGAGCCCCAGCGTCACGGTGGTCAGGCTGTGGGCTTTGAGGCGGGGCAGGCTGATCCGCACGTCGGCTTCCGCGGCGGAGCGGGCCACGGCCAGCCGCCGCACGAGGCCGAGGCGGACCGGGCGGGTCACCACCTCGTCGCGGTCGAAGTTCACCACCTCCACGCCCAGCTCGCCGGCGAGCTGGGGGTAGCCGAGCAGCTCGAAGGTCTTGGCGCTGTCGAACTCCATTCCCGCGCAGTCGCCGACGAAGGGCTCCCCGCCCGCCTCGCGCACCGCCTCGATCACGGTGCGCAGCACCACGGGCCGGGTCACGCCCCGGGCGATGGGGGCCACGACGTTGGGCTTCACCAGCACCCGCGAGCCGGGCTCGACCAGCCCCTCCAGGCCGCCGGCCAGCTCGATGCAGCGGCGCACCGCGGCGGCCAGCGCCGCGTCGTCCTCGTCGGTGCGCACCACGGCCACGCGAGCCATCGCTGCTGGCCTTTCCTCGTCTTGGGGGCTATCGGCGGCTCTCTGCCCATTTAATCACAACCTCCGGTGCCCCACAACCGCCACCGGGTGAGCGGAGGGCATGAGCAGGCAAAAGGCGCAGCTGCGGAAAGGGGGGCGAGGTCACGAGGCGGGCTTCTGGTCGAGCACCTGGCGGTAGACCTCGAGGGTGCGCTCGGCGGTGCGGTCCCAGGTGCGCTCGGCGGCCAGCTCGCGGGAGTCGGCAGCCATCTGCTCGAGCAGCTCAGGATTCCCGAGGAGGCGGGCCACGGCGTCGCGGAGGCTAGCCACGTCGTCGGGCTCGGCGACCGCCTCGGGACGGCGGGTGAGAGCGGGCAGGCCCCCCACCCGGGTGACCAGCAGCGGCCTGCCGAAAGCCAGGGCCAGGGAGCCCACCCCGCTCTGGGCCGCGAAGTGCTTATACGGCAGCACCACCACGTCGGCGGCCTGGAAATAGTACTGCACGTCGCGCATCGGCACGTACTCGTAGTAGCGGTGCACCACGTCCTCCAGCCCGTGGGTCTCGATGAGCCGGTCGTAGACCGCCGCGTCGCCCCACACCTGGCCGACGATGAGGACGGCGGTCTTGCGCCGCTGCTCCTCGCTCAGGGCCCCGGTGGCCTCGAGGAAGACGTCCGTGCCCTTGTAGTCGCGATGGTTGCCGAACAGGAGGAAGACCACGCGGTCGGGCTCGATGCCCAGGCGCCGCCGGGCCGTCTCCCGCGACACCCCGTCCTGGCAATACTGGTCGTAGACGGGGATGGGCACCACGTAGATGCGCTCGCGGTCGATGCCCATGTAGTCGGCGAGCTGCTGGGCGTTGGCCTCGCAGTGCACGCAGAAGGCGTCGGCCAGGGAGAAGACCATCTTGGTGATCAGCCGGTCGTACCAGCGCTTCTCGTGGAACTCCACGTTGTGGACGGTGAGCAGGATGCGGCGGCCCCGCAGGCGCAGCAGCCCCAGGACCACGAACCACACGATGCCCACGGGCATGCTCCACCACTGGGCGTGGATCAGCCGGCCCCGGGCCTTCAGCGCGCTCCACACCCAGCTCAGGGGGTTGTAGTAGGTGAGCGAGCGGTGGATGGTGAGGGTAGGCGAGGGCTCGACCGACCACTCCGGAGTCCGGTCCTTGGTGCCCCCCGGGTAGAGCCACTCGGGGTAGAGCTTGCGGAAGGTGAAGAACTCGATGGGCTGGCGGCGGGACAGACTCTCGCTGAGCCACCAGCAGTAGACGCTGATGGCCTTCAGCGGCGGGAGGGTGCCGAAGAGCGAGACGCTCACGCCCGCTGGGTCCTCAGCAAGCGGGCCAGACGCTCCACGTTGGCTCTCACCTCGCGACATAGCTCGTCCCTGCGTGCCGACACCTGGCGACGCAGCTCCTCGCGCTCTGCCCAGGCCTGGCCCAGGAGGCGCTCGAGGGTGTCGCCGTCGGCGACCTCGGACTCGTCGATGAAGAAACGCTGCTGGCCCACGATCTCGCCCCAGCAGCGAATCTTCTCGCTGAAGCAGATGCCCACCTGCGGCACCCCCTCCCCGGCAGCCAGGATCAGCCCGTGCATCCGGCTGCCCACGGCCAGCTCCGTGGCCCCCAGGATGGCCTTCAGCTCCCGGGGCGAGTAGTCGCCCCCTAGCACGCGGCTGTCGCCCGGCCGGTCGAGAGCCGAGGCGATGTCCGCCGCCATGGCCGCGTCGCCCCCGTGGGCCGCCGTGGGGTCGGGGGGCACGAAGACCACGTAGGCGCCCGCTCGCTCGATGAGCCGGTCCAGGGCCCGGGCGACGGCGGCGCAGTGCTCCTCGTAGCGCCGCTGGCCCTCCGGGTCACGGGCCGCCTGGCCCCTGCGGAAGATCACGGGCACCAGGCTCTTCTTCCGCTTGTAGGCCGGCCCCCAGGGCAGGAAGGCGAGGAGCGGGCGGCCGGAGGGCACGCCCTCGGCCTCCAGGATGGCCTTCGCCCGCTCGGCTCCCGCCGAGCGCAGGGCCACGGCCGCATCCACGGTCTGCACGATCCTCCCGTCGAGCCCGCAGTCGCGCAGGATCTCGACGGAGGCCCGGTCGCGCACCGTCACCAGGTCGAACCGCTTGAGCACCGCCCCCGCGAGCCACCGGGCCAGCCGTCCGGTCAGCGGCCCCACGCCCACGGCGTAGCTCATCACCGGGCGGCGGAGGCAGCGGGCCAGGAGGGGCCGGGAGAGGCGATAGGGCACGGAGACGAAGCCGTGCTCGTCGATCAGGATCTGTCCCCCGCCCCAGCAGTAGAGATCGGCGCTGGCGATGGCCCGCAGGCTGGGGCCCAGGGCGCGCAGGCGGCGGCCCAGCCGGCCCCCCGAGTAGATGGCCCGCACCCCGTAGCGCTGGCGGATCATCTTCGGGCGCCCGTCGAACTTGACGATCTGGACGTCGGGCAGCATCTCGGCGAAGAGCTCGACCATGGCCGCGAAGTAGGCCTCGTCGCCCTTGTTCGCCGCGAAGTCCGAGCCCGTCTCGACCACGACGGTGGCGGATTTGGCGCCCATCGCTCCGCTGTCGGGGGTGCACCGGTCCCGGTTCCCGCCCCAGATGCTACCAGAATGTCCCGGCGAATACAAGACCACGGCGGGGCAGCGAAAA
>JBKHIY010000168.1:0-7179 GCA_046538415.1 Candidatus Brocadiia bacterium
AGGCGCTGAGAGCTACGAGCGTCAGGCCACTGCGTTGCATGGGAAGTCTCCTCCGGCATGTTGGTGGCTCGAGGTCAGCCACCCCGCGGGCCGCGGCGAGGTCGCGTGCACAGGGCGCTGGTGCCCTGCCACACGGCCTGTCCGCAGCCCTTGCCTGCCGGGGAGACGAGGGGGGCGCGAACTGTTCAGAGGGGTCAAGTGCAAACCGCGTGCCGGGCGGACGAAAGAAGGCGGTTTATTCTCGAGTCGTAACCGTCGCGCTCGCAGAAGCTTGTGGAGAAGGGCCGAAATCCGCCGCGGGCCCGGCGGACGCGGCGCGGGGCCAAATGTTGCCTCCAGGCAACGCCGGATCGGGCGTTTCTCGGGCGATTCGGCGTTTGTCCCTGGCCGGATTGCACTTACGTCGATCTGGTCATGTTGACGGATGTCAACATCCTCGGACGGCGAATCAACATGCCGCGAGGGGGCGGGCGGAGGGCAGGGCCGAGGGAGCGGGCGGCTGGCAGAGCCCGCTCCCTCGGCGTCTGGTGGGAAGCCGGCGGGCGCCGCTCAGCGGCGACGGCGCCGGCGTGTGGCCATGGCGGCGAGGCCCGCGCCCAGGAGGCACAGGCTCGCGGGCTCGGGGATGAAGGTCATCTCCTCGACGAGATTGGCGAACCGGCCGTCGTAGGCGGCGGTGAGGCTCACCCAGGCGGTCTCGCCCAGCTCGAAGGAGGCGATCTCCTCGACGTCGAACAGGTCGCCGAGCTGGCCCGTGCCCGCGGCCAGGGCCTGCCAGAGCATCTGGCCGTCGAAGGGCTCGAGGCTGAAGTACTCGCCGGGGATGGGCTCGTAGAGGCCCCCCGTGAGCTCGGGATTGGCCCACTCGAGGGTGGCCACGTCGCCCCCGCCGTATTCGCGGAACCAGAACTCGAAGGGGTGCAGGCCTTCCTCGAGGAAGAAGGTGATGGTGCCGTGGGTGTTGTAGGTGCCGTCCTCCTCGATGGCCAGGAGGCCGTCGAGGAAGAGCTGGCCCCCGTCGTCGGTGCGCTCGCGGAAGGAGTAGACGCCCGCGGTGGGGACCTGGAGGAAGCCCTGCCAGCGGACGCTGTAGAAGTCGGGGTCGCCGTCGGGCTCCCCGATCACGGCCTGGCCGAAGTGGTTGGGGAAGTCGAAGACGTCGCCCGGGCCGTCGAGCTCCACGCGGCTGCCCACGAAGGTGGGGTTGCGGCCCGTGAACCAGGTGTCGGGGGGGTCCCACACGCCGCCGGCGCGGTCGTGGGTGTAGTAGTTGGCCAGCAGCCCCGGCTGGCGCGGCCCGGCTCCGCCGACCACGGCGCCCTCCTTGAGCACCCAGGCGTCGGGCGGGATGGCGAGCGCGGGGTCGTCGTCGGAGCCCACCTGGGCGTATGCGGCGCCGTAGAGCTTGCTGTCGCGGCCCGTGACCATGGCCCGTGCGACGGGCTTGACGGTGTAGACGTAGGGGCCGAAGTCGGCGTCGAAGCCCTCGTTGGCCGGGTTGTGGCTGTCCACGAACAGGCTGGGGTCGGGGGCCGCGCCGCCGTCGGGGGGGATCCAGGAGAACTCGATGTTCGCCCCGCCCGAGCGCTCGAAGTGGTAGACGCTGAGCGGGTAGAGGCCGGGCTGGGCGAAGTGGGCGTACATGAAGTTCGCCCTGCCGCCCGCGCCGGGGTGGTCGCGCCCGCCGTTGTAGCGGCCTAGCTGCTGGCCGTTGATGAGCAGCTCGAAGCCGTCGTCGCTGCCCACGGCGAAGCCGTAGGTGCCCTCGGCGGGGATGTAGATGAGGCCCGAGACCTTGGTCGTGAAGTCCTGGTCGTCGCCCGGCTGGTCGCTGGGGAAGGGCAGGTCGTAGGCGAAGCCGCCGCCCCGGCTGTTCTCGGGGTCGCGGAGGTCGAGCTGGCTGGTCACCAGGGTCTCGCCGGCGCTGGGATTGACGTCCCAGAAGCCCATGGCCTCGTTGAGGTCGTCGACCTGGAAGGTGGCCTTGTAGCTCTGGACGAGCAGGCCGTTGCCCGGTGCGGCGGGAGCGCCGGGCACGAGGGGCGCGCCCACGTCGTTGGCCCCCACGTCGCCCACGTCGCCCAGGCCCGCCAGGCGCTGGTAGACGTCCGGCCCCTCGCCGGAGCCGAGGATGGCGAAGTCCTCGGCGTTCCACGACAGGGGGTCGATCTCGGCGGCCTCCTTGCTCACGGCCACCTCGAGGCCGCCGGGCCCGCCGCGGTTGCGGTAGGCCACCTCGATGGGCCACAGGCCGGCCTGGGGGAAGGTCACGGAGACCATGTGGGGGGTGAAGGGCACGCCGGAGCCGCCGCCCAGCTCGGTGTCGCCGATCTTGAAGGTGAACTCGTCGTCGGCGGTGATGGCGAAGGTGCGCACCTCGCCGTCGCTGGCGATGTCGATGTAGCCGGAGAGCAGCACCGCGTAGTCCTCGGGATAGCCGCCGTTGCTGTAGGCGTCGGGGGCCAGGAGGCTGGCCACGCCGCTGTACTTCCCGCCGGTCTCGATGTGGACGGCGTCCACGGCGCCCACGCTGGAGGCGTCGTGGTCGGGGTCGCCGGGCCGCAGGGCCAGCGCGGTGAGGGCCTCGCCCATGGAATTGAGGTCGCCCCGGACCCGCACGGCGAGTGCGGACAGGCCGGCGGGCTCGGCCGGCGTCTCGGCGGGGGTGCCGCTGACGCTCTGGGCCATCCACTCCAGGGAGAATGGGGCGCTGAAGAGCGCCTGGTAGCTCTCGTCGGCCGACCAGATGCGCTCGGTGCCCGGCCCGTAGGGGCTCTGGGGCACCACGTCCTGGGGCGTGATACTCCCGTTGTAGAGGTCGCCCACCTGCTCCTGGGTCAGGGCGAAGGGCCACACCGCGGCGTCGTCCACGGAGCCGTTGAACCAGTAGTTGCCCGGCCCCTCGCTGGCCCCGGCGCCGAGGCGCAGGGGAGCCACGTCGTTGGGCGAGATGCTCGTGGCTTCGGAGTCCACGGGCGTGCCGTTGACGTAGAAGGTCTTCGTGGCCCCGTCGTAGGTGCCCACCAGGTGGGCCCATTCGCCCTCCTGGACGCCGGGCCCGCTGAGGGTGTGCCAGCCCGTGCCGGTGCCGGTCCAGAACTGCCACTGGTCGCCGGGATTGGCGCAGAAGATGTAGCCCCGCTGAGGATGGTCGGCCCGCGAGGTCAGGGGCGAGCGATGGCCTCCCCCGCCCTCGACCTTGGCCCAGCACTGGAAGCTGAAAGCCGAGGGGTTGAGCTCCGCGGCGTGGGGCACGTCGACCTTGTCGTTGGAGCCGTCGAAGCTCAGCACCGTGCCTCGCGAGGGGTCGGTGGCCCAGCTGGCGCCGCTGATGGCGCCGTCGTGGCCGCGGCCCGTGGCGTCGCCAGCGGTCGCGCCCGTGCCCTCGTCCAGGGGCCAGTAGCCGGCCGGCCCGGTGATGGCCGGGGTCTCGGGGCCGCGGCTGACGGGCGCGGTGGCGGTCGCGTCGAAATTGAAGTCTTCGAAGAAGGCGTAGCCGCCGGCGGCCTGCCAGTGCGAGGTGTCGGTCACCAGGGTGCGGCTGCCGGTCTCGGTGAAGCCGTAGCCCATGGGGGCCGTGAAGGTGGCGACCACGTAGGGCTCCGGGGTGGTGGATTCGGCGGCGACGTGGATGTAGCGGGCCACGCCGTCGGCGGTCACGGTGAACGTGCCGGTGTGCACCCCGGTGCCGCCGGAGCCCACCTGGGTGCCCGTCTCGTTATTGGAGTCGGCGAGGTAGAGCCACGTCTGGTCGTTGCCCGGGTCGCCGCCCTGGAGGCGGTAGCTCACGTCGACGTCGGGCGGGGGCGGGGTCCAGCCGGCGGGGTACTCGATGATGCCGTCGAGCTGGTGGGTCTGGGTGTGGTCGTTCCACCGCCCGTCGCCGCGCAGGTGGGCGGTGTGCTCTGCGCCGCCCCAGTCGTTGGGCTCTCCGCCGCCCCAGTTGGTGTAGGTGAGTCCCAGGGAATTGTCGGGGTCGGCGTACCATCGCCATCCGCCCAGCGGGTCGCCGCCCTGGCCGGGGTTGCCCGGCTCCCAGGCGGGGGCGCCGGCGTTGGGCTGGTAGAAGCCGATCCAGGCGTCGCCGTAGCCCTGGCGCAGGTACTGGTCCACCCAGGCGTTTTCCGTCGCGTCGTTGATCATCACCAGGTGGGCCCCGGGGTCGGCGCTCTGGGCGAACGACTCGTAGGCGTCGCGCACCCGCGAACCGCCGGTCCCCGAGTTGTGCCGCTCGTACCAGTGCCCGGTGTCTGGGTTGTAGGCCCGGGCCACGATGCCGCCCTCGGCCAGCGGGGCCAGCAGCAGCCCGAGGGCCGCGCCCAGTGCACACCATGCCAAGGCCGCGCGTCTCATCTCCGTACCTCCTTGCAGGGGGGCGGTGTCGCCCTCGGGAACTTCATCTCCTGACCTCGCCACGGGACGCGGTCCTCCCGCAGCGCTAGCGGTGCAGACGACATGCCGGCCCGGCGGCCCGCTGCATAGCTGGGAGCCGGCTCTAAGTCCTTGCCGCTGAAGACCCTGGGACACGGGGCTATCCTCGCCGGGCTCGAGGCGGGCCTGCGCCGCCGTGACCCGGCCTGCCCCGCGGTCCATGGTCTTAACACTCTGGCGCATCTGCCCTTAGCCGAAGTCAGCGCCCCCGTGGCCCTGCCTGGCGCGCGGCCCTGAGCCACGGGTCGGGCGCGAGGGCGCGCAAGCCTACCGTGAGCTCCCCCGCTGCGGTTCCGGGGAACACAGGGCTCGCGCCTGTCTGGTTGTCCTTACAGCCCGGCGGGAATCCGGGACCTGTCGGGCGCTCAGAGGGGTGCGGGCCGCCAGGCGGCCCGCACCCCTCCGTGTTTCCACAGCCTATCCGCGGGCGGTCAGCCGGCGTCTAGCGCCGCCGGCGGCGCCGCCGCGCCAGGGCCGCCAGGCCGGCCCCGAGCAGGCACACGGTGGCCGGCTCGGGGATGAAGCGGAACTGCTCGAGGGCCACGGCCGTGGTGTCCCAGTAGTCGGCGGTGAGCCGGAGGGTGACCCAGTCGTAGCTGAAGGGGAAGGACATGAGGTCCTCGTCGAGCAGCAGGTCGCCGAGCTGGCCTGTGCCCTTGGCCAGGGTGAGCCACGCCTCCTGGCCTTCGTAGATGTTCAGCGACCCGATGTCGGCCACGGGCAGCAGCTCGCGGTCGCCGCCCGGGGCCTGCCATTCGACGAACACCCCGGCGCCGGCGCCGCCCTCGAAGAAGCCCAGGTCGAGCCGGTGCAGGCCGGGCAGCAGGTCCACCGTCCCGCTGCGCGTCTGCATCCCGTGGAACCCGTTGTTGTCGACCACGAGCCGCTCGTCGATGTAGAGCATGGTGCCGTCGTCGCTGCGGGTCCAGAAGCTGTAGGGCTGGGCTCCCATGGCCGGGTCGTGGTCGGCCAGGATGTAGCCGAACCAGTGGACCACCTGGTTGTCGTTCCCGATGTCCACCCCGATGGAGCTGAAGGGGTTGCCGCCGGTGCTGTTGCCGCCGCCGCCGGCGGGGAAGTCGAGGGGGTCGAGCAGGGCCTGCTCGACGTCGGGCGTGCGCCCCGCGAAGTAGGCCATCATGGTGTCGTAGGAGGCGAAGGCCCCCTCGGCGCCGGTGGCGCCGGGGTTGAGGTTGTAGTAGTGTCCCATGAGCCCCGGCTCGCGCGGCCCGGAGCCCTGGACCAGCTGCTCGAGCTGCCAGCTATCGGGGGCGAAGGCGATTCCCGCGGCGGGAATCTCCGTGAACGCGGCGCCCTTGAGGGTCAGCAGCTCGCGCTCGAGGCGAGCCCGCGGCCCCACGGTGTAGATGTCCAGGCTGCCGTTGCCGTCGAGGTCGAAGTCGAGGCTGAAGCCCTGGTCGCTGGCGTTGGCGTTGCCCACCACCAGGTCGGGGATGCGGGTGGCGGGGTCGGAGCCGACCATGGCCCCGCCCTGGGAGTACTCGAGGGAGGCCCCGCCGCCGTCCTCGGCCTGGATCATCTCGATGCGGTAGAAGCCGCGCTCGGTGAAGTCGACCCAGGCGAACGCGGCGTCGCCGCTGTAGCCGTTCCGCTGGGTGATGGTCTGGCCGTTCACCTGGAGGCGGTAGCGGTCGTCGCCGGTGAAGCCGAAGCTGTAGGTGCCCGGCTCCTCGACCCACAGGAGGCCCCTGGCCCGGGTCGCGAAGTCGTTGTTGTCGTCGCTGGGGTCGAGGCCAGGGAACGCGGCGTCGCCGCCGAAGTGGCTCACGCCGCCGCCCGGGCCGCCGCCGACGCCGTCGTTGAAGTTGAACTCCTGGACGGGGGCGTCGCCGGTGGCGGGGTCGCTGCTGTCGTAGACGTAGTTGCCGCTGTTGAGGTAACTGATGGCGTCGCCGATGCTATCGATGTTCCCCCCTTCGCCGGGCGCCGTCACCTGGAGATCGAGGCCGTTGCCGGGTCCCGCGGGGGCGGTGGCGACGACGGGGCCGCCCAGGGTGTTGGCGCCCACCTCGCTGGCTGCGGGGATGTCGTCGGCCCGCTCGTAGATGGGGAACTC
This sequence comes from Candidatus Brocadiia bacterium, assembly GCA_046538415.1. Taxonomy (GTDB): domain Bacteria; phylum Planctomycetota; class PUPC01; order DSUN01; family DSUN01; genus JBKHIY01. The sequence goes on from JBKHIY010000168.1 coordinate 6,509, forward strand.
GGGGTCGGTGCCCAGGATTTGGAACAGATTGGCGTTCCACTCGTCGATGGCAAAGCGCCCCTCGGCCGAGGTGACCTCCAGGCCGCTTCCGCCGCCGCCCTGGAAGTAGACGATCTCGAAGGGCCACAGGCCCCACTCGGGGAAGGTCAGGGGAATGAGGTCCGGCGGGGTGGGCACGCCGCGCCCCGCGGTGAACTCGCCGACCACGTCGGAGCCGATGGTGAAGCGGTAGCCGTCGTCGCTGGCCACCGCGAAGGTGCGCGCGTACTGGAAGCCCGGCGTATCGGGGTCAGTGTCCTGGTTGGGCACGTAGAAGTAGCCGCTGAGCCGCACCGCGTAGTCCTCGCGGTTGGGCGTGGGGGCGAACTGGCCCGCGGGGTCGCCGTAGAGGCCGTCGCTCTCGAGGTGCACCCTGTCCAGTTCGGTCACGGAGGAGACCTGGTGGCCCCCCATGTCGGGCCGCAGGGCGAGGGCCATGAGGGCCTCGCCGAGGTCGTCGATGCGGCTGGTCTGGCGCACCACGTGGGTGGGCACCGTCTGGGCGAGGGTGGCGGGGTCGGTGGTCTGGTCGGGCTCGCCGGCGACGGTGTAGGGCATTTCCACGATGGTGAAGGGAGCGCTGAAGAGGGCCTGGAAGCCCTCGTCGGCCGACCAGATGCGCTCGGTGCCCG
>JBKHIY010000054.1:0-28985 GCA_046538415.1 Candidatus Brocadiia bacterium
CCGAAGCCGTCACAGCGGCTGCATAGCCATGTCCGAAAAGGGCCACGCCCAAAAGGAATGCAGCGGGCCGGCCGGCCCGCTGCGTGGAAACTGAAGCCCCGGAGAGAGCGATGCCCCCAAGACCGGCCCGCACGGCCTCCCGGGGCGCCATTCTTCCCGCACTGGCCGCGGCGCTAGCCTCCTGCATGGCGGTGCCCGCCCACGTGGACCGCGTGGACGCCCTGCCCCCGCTGGAGCTGGCGACGCGCCAGCGGCCCTCGCGCCAGCCCGTGGCTCGGGCCCCGCTGCCGCCGCGCCCCCAGGGGCCGCCGCAGACCATCCTGCTTCACGCCAAGGACGCCACGGTCCATGGCAAGGACGCCCGCTACGAGGTGGGCAAGGACCGCGACAACATCGGCTTCTGGTTCAGCGAGAGCGACTACGTGACCTGGGAGTGCTCGCCGCGCACGCCGGCCAGCTTCCTCGTCCAGGTGGTCTACGCGTGCCCGGAGAGCGACGCGGGCAGCGACTACGCGGTCTGCGTCGGGGAGCACGAGCTGGTGGACACCGTGGAGGCCACGGGCGGATGGGGCAAGTTCGTCACCCGCCGTGTGGGCGTGGTGGAGCTGGCCGAGCCCGGCCCCTACAGCGTGGCGGTGCGCTACGAGGCCAAGCGCAGCCACGCCCTGATGAATCTCCAGGCCGTGGTCCTCCGCTCCGGCCAATGGGAGAAGGGGCTCCAGGCCTGGTGGCCGTTCAGCGAGGGCTCGGGCACGGAGACCCTGGAGATGGTGAGCGGGCAGCCCACGCCCGTGCGGTTCGCCCGGTGGACGCGCGGCGTCGGCGAGGGGGCATTGCGGTTCAACGGCTTCTCCTCGCAGGTGACGCTGGAGGCGGCTCGAGTGCCCGACCTCAGCGAGGGCTTCACCATCGAAGCCTGGGTGAGGCCCGCCTCGCAGCCCAAGGGCTGGTGCCCTATCGTGAACCGCCAGGACTACCCGCTGGGCTTCTTCTTCGGATTCGACGGCGCGGGCGACCTGGGGCTCCACCTGGGCACGGGCGGCAAATGGCAGGCGTGCACCACCCGGGAGCCGTTGCCCCTCGGTCGGTGGACCCACCTTGCCGCGACCTTCGATGCCCAGGCCGGCATCGCGGTCTACGTCGACGGTCGCCTCCGCAACCGCCTGGTCACCTACGGACCGATGCGGCCCGCGCGCGACCAGGACCTCGTGATCGGGCGCCACAACCGCCATCCCTGGGTCTTCGACGGCGTCATCGACGAGGTGCGGCTGCTCAGCCGCCCGCTCAGCCCGACCGAGATGCGGACCCGCTATACGAGGAGCAAAGCCGCCATCGAGTCCCCTCCCCCCATCGCCATCGCCGCCGTCCGGCCCGACCACCGCGCCGCGCGGGTCTTCGAGCGCGTGACCCTGGAGGTCGACCTGGAGGCCACCTACGACAACCCCTTCGACGTCCGGGACGTGCGTCTGGACGCCGAGGTGACCGGCCCCTCGGGCGACGCCTGGGCCGTCCCCGGCTTCCTCTACCAGCCCTTCTTCCGCACCCGCGACGACGCGGACGAGCAGCGGGAGGTGCTGGTGGCCGACGGCGAGCCCCGGTGGCAGGTGCGCCTGGCCTTCGCCGAGCCGGGAACCTACACGGTGAGGCTCACGGCCGCCGACCGCACGGGCTCGGCCTCCGCCGAGCCGCTGACTATCGGCGTCGAGGGTGCGAACGTGGCGGGCATGGTGCGCTGCCATCCCACCGACACCCGGTACTTCGCCACCGACCGGGGCGAGACATTCTTCCCCATCGGGGCCAACGTGTGCTGGGGCCTTGGCCCGGGCACATACAACTACGACCTGTGGCTGCCACGCTACGCACACAGCGGCTGCAACTACTTCCGCGTGTGGCTCTCTCCCTTCTGGGCCACGTGCGCCATGAACACCGAGTACTCCGGCTTCGACGCCATCGATCTGGCCAACGCCTGGCGCTTCGACCACGTGCTGGAGACGGCCGAGCGGCTGGGCCTCCGCGTGATGCCCTGCATCGACAGCTTCAACATCCTCCGCTCCCAGGAACGCCCCCCCGGCGTCTACGAACAAGCCCCCTACGCCCGCGAGAACGGCGGCCCTCTGGACGTGCCCGCCGACTACTTCACAAACCCCTACACCCGCCAGGCCATCCGCAACCGGCTTCGCTACCTGGTGGCCCGCTACGGCTACAGCTCCGCCCTCTTCGCCTGGGAACTGTGGAACGAGGTGGACATCATCGACGGCTACGACTCCTCCACGGTGGCCGCCTGGCACGCGGAGATGGCCGCCACCCTGCGCCGCATGGACCCCTGGAACCACCTCCGCACCACCAGCTTCGCCCATACCCAGGGCGACCCCGTCGTGGACGCCCTCCCCCAGCTCGACTTCGTCCAGACCCACTCCTACGGGGCCAAGGACATGGCCGAGGAGCTGGGCAAGCACCGCAGGGAGAAGGAGGCGGCCCGCACCCGCCCCCACTTCCACGGCGAGTTCGGCATCGCCGACGCCAGGAAGACCACCGAGACCGACCCCACCGGCGTCCACCTGCACAACGCCCTCTTCGCCTCCGTCGGCCAGCAGCAGGCGGGCACGCCCATGACCTGGTGGTGGGACAACTACATCCATCCCCAAAACCTCTACCCCGTGTTCGCCGCCTTCGCCGCCTGGGTCGAGGGCTTCGACTTCGCCGCACAAGAGGCCCGGCCCGCCGAGGTCCGGGTCCTGGCCAGCGACCTGCGGCTCCGCGAGCCCACCGTCCTCGTGCCCGTCAAGGGCTCCTGGGAGAAGGCCGACTTCAATCGCCCCATCACCGCCGAGGTCGACCGTCAGGGCAATCTCATCGCCCCCGCGCCCATCTCCGAGCTCCTCCACGGCCTCGGCCACCACAAGGACAAGCACAACCCCGTCACCTTCCGCCTCCAGGTGCCCCGGCCGTGCACCTTCGGGGTGGAGGTCCGGGGCGTCTCCGGGTACGGCAGCGGCCACCTCGAGGTCCGCGTCGACGGCCGCCTGGCCCTCGAGGTGCCCTGCCCCGTCGCCGACGACGAGGAACGCTCCGTGGTCCACGACTACGACGGCCTCACCACCGTGCCCCTGCCCGAGGGCGAGCACACCGTGGAGGTCAAGAACACGGGGAAGGACTGGATCTCCGTGGCCTCCTATCGCATCCCCTGGCTGAGCAGCGTGCGGGTCGTAGCCGAGCCGCTGCGGGTCTACGGCCTCACAGGCCGCACCGAGGCCCTCCTGTGGGTCCAGAACAAGCTCTATACGTGGCCGCAGGCCACGGCCAAGGGCTTCCAGCCGAGGCCCGTAAGGGATGCCCGGCTCCAGGTGGAGGGCCTGGCTCCCGGGAGTTGGACGGTGGAGCAGTGGGACACGCAGCGCGCAGGGGTATTCGCCACGGAGCGGGCGACGGTGGGTCTGGACGGCCGCCTGGAGATCGAGCTGCCCGACATCGTGTGGGACGCCGCCTACCGCCTGCGCCTCGAGGCTCCCGCCTCGTTCCTTGGCCTCGGCGGTCCGCCCTCCTCCACGTCCCGTGCTGCGGGCCTCGGCTATCGCACGCCGTAGCCCGAGAGCAGGGCCCGGACGCGCTCCTCGCCCACGTTCGCCTTGGTGATCACCTGCGAGCCCGGGTCGACGCGCTGGGGCACCGCTTTCCCGGCCAGATGGTCGGCGAGGGCCTCCACCCCGAGGGCGCCCATCCGGCGAGGGTCGTGGGCCACCAGGGCGTCGACCGCCCCGACGCGGAGGGCCTCCACGAGCCCGGGCGAGGCCCCGAAGGCCACCACCGCGACCTTGCCCCCGAGCGCTTTGCTTTCCAGCGCGCGCGTCGTCCCGATAGCCGCCGGTTCGTGGAGGGCGAAGACGCCGTCGAGCCGGCCGTGAGCCACCAGAAGCTCCCGGGCCGTCTTGTAGGCCTGGCTCACGTTGAACCCCGTCGGGTGCGCCGCAACGACCGCGATTTCCGGATGCCCCTCCATCGCCGCCTCGAAGCCCTTCAGGCGCGCCCTCGTGGCATCCACGGGCTCGGCGCCGAGAGCCGCCACCTTGCCCTTCCCGCCCAGACGCTGCGCCAGGCGCTCGCCGGCCATCCTCCCGGCGGCGACGTTGTCGGGAGCCACGAACGAGATCGGCGCGTCGCTTTCCAGCGGCGCGTCTATCACCACGGTCGGGATCCCTGCGTCCCGGGCCTCCTCCACGGCGGGCGCCAGAGCCTCCGCGTCCATCGGCGCCAGGACGATGCCCGTGACCTTGCGAGCTACCATGTCCGCGACCACCGCGATCTGCCGGGCCGGGTCGTACTCCAGGGGGCTTCGCACGATCACCTCCACGCCCAGCTCCCGCGCCGTCTCCGTCGCCCCCTGCTCAACGGCTTCCCAGTAGCGATGCACCGGCGGGCGCAGGACGATCCCGATGGCCGGCGCAGGAGGCGGCCCGGGCATATCGTCGAACCTCAGGGACCGGCCGAGTTTGGCCTCCAGACGTCGCCGAAGCCACTCCCAGCCTTCCTCCCCCAGGGCCCAACGCCCTCGCCTCTTGCACACGGGCACCAGGAAGAAGTCGTAGGCCTCCTCCGTATCCACACCGCGGACCGTGTCCACACGGCGGAGCCGATAGCGGACCGCGGAGCCGCGGTCCTCGCTCTCGACTTCCACCCGGAAGCCCTTGCCGCCCGAGGGCAGCTCCAGCGGCTCCTCGCGCAAGGAGAATGCCTTTCCCGTGGGCCGTCCGTCGTCCCCCACCTCCACGAGCAGGGCCTTGCCGCCGGCCAGGGCCCGCACCGGGACGTCGCGGGATTCGCGGTCCGTCCGGTCCTCGGCGTCCTGGCGGCGGGCCGCCTCCCGATCGTCCTCGCTCTGTCGGCGCCGCGTCTCCTCGTCGTCTTCGCCGCAGGAGGCGAGGCAGAAGGCGAGGGCGAGACAGACGGGTGCGGTTGCCAACTTTCTCCAGCGGATCACCATGGCGACATCCTGTCAGATAAGGAGAGACGGACACCGGGCTTAAGCGGGCCAGCGGGGCCGGCCACGCGTAGGACGCGGGGCAGAGACGCCCCGCCTACGGCACGAGCCCCAGGCCCCGTAGGTGATCGACGCAGGCCTGGACGTGGGCCTCCTGGTCCTCGGGGGTATCCCCGCGCGTGAGCTTGCCCTCGAGCTCGATGGTGAAGGGGCCGGTGAAGCCGACGCCGTTGAGCACCTCGAAAACGCCCCTGAAGTCGACCACCCCCTGGCCGAAGCGGGGAAAGCTGGCGTCGTGGTAGCCGCCCAGGGTGTCCTTGAGGTGCACGCTGGCCACGTGACGGGCCGCCTGCTTCGCCTCCTCGACGGTGTCCACCCCGTGGTTGTAGTAGTAGACGTTGGCGGTATCGTAGTTGAGGCCCACGTTGGGGTGGGCGATGGCGTCGAGGGTTGCGGCGGCCTTCGCGCCGTTCTCGCACAGGTCGGGGTGGGTCTCCATGGCGATCTGGAGGCCGTGGCGGGCGGCGATGTCGCCGAGCCGGCGGAGACGGTCATAGGCCTGCTCCAGCGGCATGTCGCCGGCCTTCACGCTGGTGAACAGCGCCGTACAGCCCAGGGAAGCGGCCTTGGCCGCGTAGGCCTCGAAGGTGGCGAACCCCTCGTCGTCGGCCAGCGGGCACGGGGCGGTGAGGGTGGCGGCGCGGAGACCGTGCCGGTCGAGGAGCCCCCGGGCCTTCTCGGGCTCCTCATCGGGGCCGAGGTTGATCTCCACGCACGGGATGCCCACCGCCCGGACGCGCTCCAGGGGGAGAGCGGGCGCCTTGGGATTCCCGATCCGGTAGGACAGCAGGTTGGCCATTGGCCCTCGCTCCAAGGGGTGACGGGGTGCCGGGCGCGCGGCGGCCCGGTCACAGGTCGAGCACGCCGCGGATGACTTCGACGAGCTTGCGGGCCGCCTTGGCGTGGCCCTGGACGTTGGGGTGCGCGCCGTCGGTGGTATCGGTCTTGGGGTCGAGCCAGCCGCGGGTCTCGACGAGGTACACGCGGAGGTCGCCGGCGGCCCGAGCGTGGGCGACGGCCGCGGTGATGGACTTGCGATGGACCGGTGCGAAGGGCACCATGCAGAAGATCGCCGCCCCGGGATTGTGCTGGCGGATGAGCTTGAGGAGATTGCCGGTGCCGTTTTCGATGCTCGGGGCGCGGCGGTCGTTGCTGCCGTGGTTCACGACCACGATGTCGGCGGGCCGGTCCTGGGCGGGCACACCCTGGTAAACGTAGGGGTAGGCGAGCGGCGCGGGGGGCACGCCGCCGTTGCCGCCCTTGGTGATCCCCTGGGCTCCGAAGCCGATGATGCGCGGCTCCGCGTCGAGGGCCACCGCGGTGCGGAAGGCGTAGGTGGCCCGGCTGTCGGCGATCTCCGTCCACTCCGAGAGCTTGCCCCGGCGATGGGCCAGCACCCCTTCGGTGATGGAATCGCCTACCGCCTCCAGCACCCGCTTGCGGGGGCCAGGCGGTGGGAGCAGCCGCCCCCCGGGGGCGCGCACGCCGGTGAGCCGAAGGGCGGCGACCAGGGGCGGCGCCCACCGCCGCTGGTGCTCGTCGGCCGACTTGAGCACCACCCACGCCTCGTGGACCCCCTCCTCGGCTTCCTCGCCTACCACCACCTCGCTGCGGTCCACCGTGTGCTGGCTCCACGCCCCGTCCAGGCGCACCCAGAGCTGGGGCCAGGGGGGCTTGTTCTCCGAGACGTCGAAGTGGAGCACGCACGAGGTGCCCCGATAGCGAAAGGCGAACGACGAGCCGGGGTTCACCGCCACCAGGCGGTCCGGGGCGTCCCTTTGGTCCCAGCGCCCCATGGTGCGGATGCGGGCGCAGCCAGGGGACGGCGGCCGGCGGGCCGGCAGGCAGCCGGCCAAGGCCATCAGGAGGCCGACCGAGGCAAGGAGAAGCAACGTCTTCAAGGATATTCTCCTGTCGGGCCTGCGAGGCCTGGCCGCTAGTCCTGTGCGACGAGCTCGTAGAGCACGAGGCGGCTGGGGGGCGGGGTCTGGTCCTTCGGCCTGGGGCGGTCGCGGTGGGCGCCGAGGGTCTCCCAGCGCAGCACGTAGGTCGCGCCGGCGTGCTCGACCGTGCGGGTGCGCACGCGGAGGCCCGGGAAGTCGCCCTCGACGGCCCGCACCTTGCGGGGCCACCGTGGCAGGCGCGGCGTCCCGTCCACGGGCTGGAGGCTCTGGGCATCGAGCAGGCGGTGTCCCGAGCGGGCGGTCGGGTGGCTCACGCTCTGGATCAGGCGCGAGCCGTCGCCGTAGGGCCGCAGGCTGGAGAATCGGATCTTGGCCCCGATGGCCCCGCGGCCCTTGAACTCCCAGCGGTGCTCCCACGTCGTCGTCTGATAGCGCTTCCAGCCGCCCTCCTCGAGACGGGCGACCCAGAGCTGGTTGTAGCCCTTCTCGTCGTAGCGGGTGTAGGCGATGAGCGGGCGGTCCTGGGCGTCGAAGCTCAGGCGGACCAGCGAGTTGAGCAGCCCACCGCCCGGCGGCACGGGGTCCACGACTTCGGCCGCGTCGATGGTCATGGGCAGAGGGACGTGGCGGCCGCTGCTCGTGGTCCACGTCTTGAGGTCGCGGCTGCGGGCGTAGGACAGGTGGTGATTGGTAGCGCAGTCGGGGGTGTCGCGCCAGACCCAGGCCATGTGGAACACGCCGTCGTCGTCGCGGCGGATCGGCGTGGGGTAGGCGTTCATCTTGCCCTCTCCCGAGAGCAGCGGCTGGTCCACGAAGCGCCGCCAGGCCTGGGACTTCTCGTCGTAGACGTTGATCAGCCGCTTGCCGTTCCCGCTGCCGCCGTCGCGGTACATGAACAGCAGCCGCCCGTCGGCGGCGTGGAGAAAGCGCGGGTAGGTGCACCGCCGCTCGTTGCGCCCGGTCATCTTGTGCACGCCCGCCAGCGAGGTCACCTCCCCGGCCCGCTCCGTGCGCCAGTAGCGCAGGGGCACGCAGTGCATGTTGGCGGCGACGTGGAGCTGGCCCTCGCCGTCGAAGCCGAAGGCGATGTAGTTGTGGCTGTCCCAGCCCACCCGCTCGCTTGTGCGATGGAGCGTCCACTCCTCCTCGTCCAAGGCCCGCCGGCCCACGACCATGAATCGTTGGTGGTCGTAGAAGCCGACCCACAGCGCCCCGCCGTGCTCGGCGAAGGCGAAGCCGACGGGATGGCCCGCCCACACCTTCCCCAGCTCCGTGCTCGCCCTCACCGCGTAGTCCCCCGCGGCGCCCACGGCACAGGCCAGGGTGCTCATCAGCGCGATCCCGATCCAGATGCGACTCACAGGTGGCTCTCCTTTCCGCATGGCGTCTGCCACCATTCTACTGGCGGCCCCCGACGGCGCAAGGCCGCCTCTCCGCCTCCGCGGGAAGCCCGTCCGGCGCCGCCCCAACTCGGCGTTCGCCGTGGAGCCCGCGGCCGGGCCGAGGGGTTGACGCGACGGGAGGGCATCCCTAGACTGGGCGCCAGCGCGGGCCGGGCCGTCCACGCGGAGACCAGGGCGATGGCACAGCAGGCGCGCAGGAACCTCGATGCCTTCGTACAGCGGGCCATCGAGCTCGGGGCCAAGGAGGCGAAGCCCGTCCCCACCGCCCAGGTGTTCACCGCGACGTGGGTGCGGATGAAGTGCACCTACGGCTGCGGCGGCTACGCCTCCAGCCGCAACTGCCCGCCCTACTCGCCCACCCCCGAGCGCACGCAGCGCGTGCTCGACGAGTACCAGACCGCGATCCTCGTCCACGGCGACCGCACCAGCGACATCCGCGAGATTGTCTCGACGCTCGAGCGGGAGGTGTTTCTGGCCGGCTACTACAAGGCCTTCGGCTACGCCTGCGGTCCGTGCCGTCTGTGCGAGGAGTGCGACCTCGAGGGACCCTGCCGACACCCCCACCGGTCCCGCCCCGCCATGGAGGCCTGCGGCATCGACGTCTTCGCCACCGCCCGCGCTGCGGGCTTTCCCATCGAAGTTGTCACGGACTACGACTGCGAGCAGAACACCTACGGGCTGGTGCTCGTGGAGTAGGCCGCCCGCCGCCCGCTTAGTCCAGGGGCACGACGTCACCGCCCTTGGACTCCACGCCCACGATGCGCTCGCCGTCGATGAGAATCTGGTACCGCAGGCCGGCCTCAGCCTGGATGTGGGCCTGCCCGTCCCTGATGCGCACGGGAAAGGGCGCGGCGACGCGGTGGCCGCCGTCGGCCGCGACGGCCAGGGAATCGACCCGCCCGTCGAGCAGGAGGCGCAGGCTCACCAGGGCGCAGGGATTGATGTTCCAGGGACGGCGGCTCTGGCTGGCCAGGTCGAAGGAGTCGGGCAGGCAGCCGACGAACTTCCCGCCGGGGTACTGCTGCTGCTCGGCACAGATGAGGATGCCGCGAGCCAGCTTCGCCCACTCCAGGCTCTGCTCGTGGCGAGCCAGAAGGCCCAGGGCGTATGCGTATACGCCCCCGCACCACTGCACGGGCAGGCCGATCCAGTTGGGCGCCTGCCAGTTGGTGGCGCCCAGCACGGGCACCGTGGCGTAGAGCATCACCGGCTTGCAGGTCCACAGGTAGGTGAAGGGCACGCCGCTGAGGGCCCAGCGGCGGGCCTCGGCCAGGTAGCTTTCCTCGCCGGTGAGCTCGTAACCCCGGGTGTAGGCCCATACCAGGTAGGCCGAAGCCAGGATGTCGGGGGTATGGAGGGGCACCTCCCAGGTCTGGGCGCCCCGGGGGGTGCGGAAACGCTTGATGTATTCGAGCGCCGTGACCCCCGCCTCGAGCGCCTCCCTGTCGCCGGTGGCCCATGCGAACTCCAGGAGGGTGGCGGCGGGCCGGGCGCAGTGGCCGCTGGCCGTGTCCTCGAAGTGGGTGCGGGCGAACTTCCCCCGGTAGCGCCACGAGCCGTCGGGCTCCTGCCTTCGGATGGCCGCCCGGGCCTGCCCGCGGCGCAGGGCCAGCCACTCCTGCACGCGGCCCTGGCGGAAGTAGATGGCGTCGTTGCGCACGTGGGAGCCGCCGCCGCGGAGCTTCTCCAGCTTCGGGGCACGGCCGGTGATCCGCCAGATGGTGGAGGCGAACGCGGCATAGGGCTGGCAGGGCCAGCGCTCGCCGGCGCAGTGGCGCCATCCGCTCTCGCACTTGACGGGGCCTTCCAAGGCCCTCATGCACAGGTCCCACTGCTCGTCCACCGTGCGGGGGGGCTGGGGCAGCTCCGGCAGGCCGCCCATCTCGCCCACCGCCCAGGCAATGGCCTCCGTGATGGGCTGGGGCTCGCGGACCAGGATCGTGGCAGCGATGCGCCTGCCCCGCAGGGCCATGCGGTGGTCGGGCGTGCCATCGAAGAAGTTCGGCACGGCGTAGACCGGCTGGAGGCCCATGTCGCGCCAGGTCACGGCGACGGTGCCGCGGTCGGTCGCCGCGGCCATCAGGGGCATGGTGACCTTCAGCGGCTCGGGGGCGAAGCGGACGTGCTCGGGCGTCTCGATGTCCTTCTTCGAGGACGATCGCTCGCCCTTGCCCAGGTACTCGATGCCCGCGAACAGCCCCTGCTCGAGGCCGCCGAGGGCGCGGACGACGGGGCCTTCGCACGCGGACGGGCTCTCGATACGCACCGACAGCTCGTCGCCCTCGAGGGACAGAGCCGCCTTCGTGTCGCCGTAGGCCAGGGCCGCTTCCTGCCCCTCGAGCGAGCTGCCCGTCGCCTTCGTGGCGCCACCACCGCGGAGGATGGGACAGAGGACGGCGACGGCCTTCCCCCCTCGCTCGATCCGCGCTCCCGAGCCGTCGGCGGCCACTCGCACGGCCAGCGTGCTCGAGCGGAGGGTCAGCCACCGGGTCTCGCCCTCGGGCCGATGGACGAACACGGTCCGCTCGAGGGGCGGCAGCCCCTCCGCTTCCACAACGATCGTCTCCGCCACGAAGGGCGCCGAGCCGCCGGGCCGAACGACGATCTCGCGAGTCCCCCCGCCGGGCACCACGGCCCACTCGCCCCGCACGGCGAACCGGATGGGCTCCTTCGCGTGGCTCTTGAGCTTGGCGACGATCTCCGCGGGCGAGCTCTCGACTTTCGTGATCTCCAGGGGATGGCGGAGCGCGCGGACCGCCTCGATGAGGTCCACCTCCGCCCGTCCCGGCCCCGAGCCGGGGTCCAGGCGCAAGCGGGTCACCGTGTCCCGGGCGCCCAGGGGCACCTCGTAGGTGTGCCACCGGCCGTCGTGCTGGATGGGGAAGCGGGCGCTCCGCTGCTCGGCGAAGCCGCCGGCGCTGGCGGTGGCGTAGAAGATCTGCCCGCCTCCCGCCGCGGCGGCCCGCAGGCGGAGCTTCACCGCCAGGGGGGCTCCCAGCTCGCAGGGGGGGGCCACCAGGTAGGGGTCGTTGCCCGTGCACTGGATGCGGAGTAGGCCCTCGCGGGCCTCGAGCTCGCAGTCGTGGGCGGGCCGCCAGCCCTCGGCGCCTGTCTCGAAGCCCCACGTGTGCAACGTCTGGCTGCCCACGAGGGGGCGCGGGTAGGGATTGATGGGCGGCTCAGCGGCGCGTGCGGCTCCGACGACAGCGAGGCCCAGGACGAGCAGGCCTCCTTGCACCTGGAGCGGGCTCACGGGCGGTCTCCTGGTTCCTGTCACCTGGGGATAAGCTGCACGGCGTCCACCACCACGTAGCCATCTGTGCCCCCGTTGGAGACCACGATGGCAGGGTCGGGCCCGAGCCGGAAGATGCCCAGGGAGAGCCACAGGCGATCGATGGGCGGCTCCTCTTGTTGGTTGATGCGGAGCGTCTTCGAGCCGTCGGCGGTGGCGATGGTAACGGGGGTGTTGGTGGCGCGGTTGTCGTAGGCGGTGTAGGCCAGGCGGACCTCGTAGCGGCCGGCCTTCGAAATGCGAGGGCGGAAGGTGAGCGACTTCTGGGCCTTGGCCTCGTTGCCGTCGTGGAGATAGCCATCGCCCACGTAGGGCCGCGTCCAGGTGGAATGGGACCAGCGGCCCTCGGCCGCCGCCTGCGAGCCGTCCACGACGATGCCTGGCAGAGCCCGCGGGTCGAGCCCCAGGCTCCAGGGCACCATCACGGCGGGGTCGGGGGCGAGCTTGAGCCGCTCGGAGCGGCGGGCGACCTCGACGACGCGCGGCGGCCCGTCGTAGACGCGCACCTCGTTCACGGCCACGCCCCCGCCGGCGAACGCCACGCGGAGCTTCGACGCCCTCGCCCGCTCGAGGGCCAGGGTGTGGCGGCGCTGGTCGGTGGAGCCGACCTCGGCGACGGCCTCCCAGCCCCCGCCCTGCTCCACCAGGACGGCGAAGCGGTCGGGCAGGTGCCGGGGGGTGAGGAAGGTGACGTGGACGACATTGAAGGCCTGCGGCTCGGCCCAGGCGAGCTGGAGCCACGAGGTCTTGTCGCCCTCCTCGGGCTGCCAGGCGTGGGTCTCGCCGTTTGCGGCGCGGGCGTAGCCGTCGATGACGTTCTCCGCGCTCAGGCGGCCTTCCTCCTGGAGCCGCTCGCTGGAGGCGGAAAGGGCGGCCTGGCGGGCGAGGTCGCGGGGGTCGCGGTTGGGCAGGCCGATGATATGGGCGCCGTCCTTGAGGAGCTGCTGCTGGAGGTCGGTTAGATAGCGCTGGTAGACGCCGCGCGGCGTGGTGCCGCGCTGGACGCACAGCCCCGCGGCCGTGCCCGCGGCCTGGCCCATGACGGCGCAGGTGAGCATCACGCGGGTGTCGGAGAGGGCCACGTGGCTGGCGGAGATGTCGCGGCCGGCCATCAGGAGGTTCTCGATGTTCCGCGAGTAGAGGCAGCGATAGGGGATGGAGAAAGTCTGGCCGTGGTACTGGCCGCCGCCGGGGATGCGCACGGGTCGGCCGCGGTGGAAGAAGCCGTCGGGATGGTGGTCGTCCAATGACCATCCGCCGTAGGCCACGCGGTCGGGCTGGAGGGCCTGGTCGGCGATATCGTGCTCGGTGAGCACGTAGTCGCCGAGGAGGCGTCGGCTCTCGCGCTTGCCCGCCACGTGGCCGACCCAGACGAGCTGGTGGTCGGCGGCTTTCTCCTTGAGCTTGGGGCAGCGGTTCTTCACGTGGTCCCAGATGCCGAACACCAGGCGCAGGAGGTCGTCGCGGATGGCCTCGGCGTCGGCGTAGGTGTCCCGGTTGCCGCCCAGCTCGAGCATCCACTGCCAGCCGATGTCGCCGCCGAGGCGGGGATGGCGGCGAGGCGTGAAGTCCGAGCAGTGGGGGAAGGTCATGGCCCACGGCGGGGCCTCGAAGGGCTGCGGCTTGGCGGTGGGCTTGGAGACGTACTTGATGGAGTTGCCCATGGTCTTGTGGTCGCCGACCTCGGGCGCGTGGGGCTCGCCGTACATGGAGCGGGGCTCGCGGCCATGGCGGTAGTCGGCCCCCGCGGCCACGCCGATGACGCCATCGCCCGTGCAGTCGACGAACAGGCGGGAGCGGAAGCGCCGACGCTGGCCATCGCGAACGCCTAGGGCCAGGACGGCTCCGATGGTGTCCTCGTCGGTCATCTCCACGCCCGTCGCGTGGGTGTTCAGGTAGAGGTCGAGGCCGGGCTCCGCCTGGACCAGGCGCAGCAGGCGGGGCGGATAGTGGAGTGCCTCGCGGGTCCGCTGGTCGCCCGCGGTGCGAACCTCTTCGATGAGGCCCGTCTCTCGCGGGTCCAGCGGCCCCGGGCGGTGCTTGCCGTGGGGCCATACGCCGACGGGCGGGACGACGATCTCCGTGCTGGCGTTGCCACCGAGCATGGGCCGGTTCTGGATGAGCGCGGTCCTGGCCCCCATCCGGGCCGCGGAGACGGCGCTCATGCACCCGGCGAGGCCCCCGCCCACGACCACCACGTCGTACGGCCCCGCGTCCTCCACCGTGGGGCTGAGGCCGCCGAGGCGGCGGCGAAGCTCGGCGATGGCCTGGAGGTCCTGGGGCGGCGTCCAGCCCAGATCGTCGGTGAGGAGGATGGCGTCGCACCGGGCGTAGAAGCCCGTCAGGTCGCGCAGCCGCAGCTCCGTCTCGCCCGCCAGCTCGTGCACGCCGCCATCCTCCCAGCGCCAGCCAGGCTTACCCGCGGCGCCGAAGACGTGCTCGGCCGGCCGGCCGTCGAGCACGATGCGGAACCGCCCGGGGCTGTGCTCGGGCGCCCAGTCCCTGGCCCGCGCCCACAGGCGGTAGCGGCCCGGCTGGGGCACCTTGAGGGTCGTGACGGCATCCGCGACCGGCGTGCCCAGGCCCACGGCGAGCAGATAGGGCGAGCCCATCTGGTCGATGAACTGCGCGTCGCGGGTCCAGCCGCCGAGGTCGTCGAACCGGTCGGCCTCGAGCCACACCATCCGCCCCTGCCCCCCGAGGGCGGGCGCGGCATGGGGGCCGCCAGCCGCGACCATCGCCAGCAGTAATCCTTGCACCGCACGGGTCGCCATAGGAAAACTCCAGAACGGTCGATCTGGCTACCCGGCCACGTCTCCCGGCTGTTCTGCCTGGCCCAGGACGTACGTGAAGATGTGCGCCGGAATTCGGAGAAACTTCGTGTTGAGACCTGGGAACTGAGTCAGGCCGAAATCCTCTTCCCGCTGGGTGACCCAGTAGGCGAACCCAGGGCGCTCCTGCCGACAGTAATAGACCAGGCCGGAGGCCGGGGAGAGTGGCGCATTCGCCCTGTACTTCACTTCAATGGGCAACACATAGCTCGGGCTGCGCACAATGGCGTCCACTTCTTTTCCCGTGGCGCTCTCGCGCCAGTAACCTACTTGGGGGGCCTCCCAGTAATGGAAGGCCAGCACGTGGCGGAGCATGGTTGTTTCCACGATGACGCCCATTTCGTCGGCGTCCGAAAGGATGTCCTCGCTCCGCAATAGCACGGCGTTGCGGAGCGCTGCGTCGGCGAGATAGACCTTATTGCGGGCCTTCAAGACCTTCTTCCCGCCAACCGCCAGAGGCGGAAGCCGGTAGATAAGGTGGGCCTGTTCGAGCACCTGCAGGTGGTTCCTGACCGTCGCCGTCGAAGTCTGCAGCGCGTTGGCGCAGGTCTGCACCGCCAGGACTCCGCCCGTGTTCAGGCAGATATAGAGGAAGAGCCGCTCCAGATCGTCCACGTTGCGCACGCGGAAAATGGCCGCCATGTCACGCTTGAGCACTCGCTCAACCACATCTTCGCGCAGAAGACGTTGCGAGAGGGCGACGTCGTCAATCGTGGCGGTCTCCGGAAAGCCGCCTACGAGCAGGTAGCGCTGAAACAACGGCATTAGGGTGCGAAACTTTCGCGAAAGGTCGGCGAAATCCCCCGCAGAGGAGAGCGAGAAGAGATCGGCCGTGCGCAGAGTCGAGGGGACTTCGGCGGCCGCTTCCCCCCGGATGCGAGCGAACTCGTAGAACGATAGCGTGGGCATGGGAACGCGCACCCACCGTCCAACCCCGCTCTCGGCCAGCCCCTCGCGTTGCACCGCGCTGGCCGAGCCGGTGGCCACGATGCGGTAAGACGGTTTGTGGTCCACGAGCTGCTTGATCTCCAGGTCCCAGTCGCGGGAATACTGCACTTCGTCGAGCAGCAGAGCCACCGCCGTGCCCTCGGGGCACACCCGTTCGTGGTAGAGCCGCAACAGCTCTCGAAGGGTCACCAGCTTGACCACGGGATGGTCCAGGCTCACGTAGAAGACCGCTCGCGGGTCATGGCCCTCGCGGACCAGGGCCTGTGCAAGCTGGAGGAGAACGGTGGTCTTGCCCACGCGGCGCGCGCCGGAAAGGAGAATGGCCCGCTTGAGCCCCGGCTGGTCATAAAGGTCCCGGCAGGTGTAGTAGGCCAGTCTGCGAAACGACGGCACCTCCGTTCGCCGACCCGTCCACCATGGGTTGAAGCCATCGAGCACCTCGAAAGTCTGTTCCGGCTCGAAGAAGTTTTCCATGGCGCCCTCGCGCGACATCAAGGCTAAAAGCCACTAGTATACTAGGCACTTTCACGCCAAAAGTCAATATCCAGGCCCGCACAGTGTGCACTTCCCGCGCTAGTCCTCCAGCACGACCACCTGGTGCAGGCGGAGGCGGGGGACGGTGAACTCGGCTCGCTCGCCCCTTTGCTCGAAGGCCAGCTCCTCGCCCTCGGGCGCCAGCACGACGCGGCTGGGCGCCAGCCTCACGGAGACGCGAATGTCGAACAGCGGCACCACGTCCTCGATGACCTCGATGCCCCGCCCGCGAGCGACCGGCTGAGCGTAGAGCAGGTGCAGGACGTGCCGCCGCTCGGCCTCCTGGCGCATCAGGCTCACCCGGCCGCCGCTGGGCAGTCCCACCTCCAGGTCGAGCCGGCCGTGGACGTGGGCGATGGCGTTCCACACGGTGTCGCGGGCGAGCTGGGCGCCGCGGTTGCGGTAGTTGGTGAACACGGGATGGGCGAAGTAGAGCACCTGGCCTTTGCGGATCGCCGCGGGATAGCCGGCCGGTCCCTCGCGCGGGGCGTGCTGGTGGGAGCAGAAGTGGCGGAACTCGCGGTTGAAGTAGGGCTGCCAGGCCTCGGCCAATACCTCGGCGCCCTCGGGCCGCACGCGCTGCGCCCGCTCGTAGATGACAAATGGCTGCCCGACGAGGCCCTCTCGGATCGCCTCGCCAGCGACCACGTAGTCGGGGCACCACGGGGAGGGGCCGAGCGGCACGGCGCCCACGTCGAGCAGGAACTCCGTGCCCTCGGCGTTCATCCCGCTGCGGGCGCTGAGCACGAGCGTGCCGCCGCTCTCGACGAAGGTCCGGAGCTTCTCCCGCAGCGCCTCGTCGTCCAGGGGCACCTCGTCGGGGAGGATGAGCAGGCGATAGGCTGAGAGGTCGGCCTCGGTGTCGACGACGACGAAGTTGACGTGCTTCTCGAGCAGGATGCGGGCGGCGCCCACGTCGGGGGCGTCGTGGCCCCTGGGTCGCTGGCCGACGGCCTCGACGGAGAGGATCGCCGCCTCGGCGCTTGGCCTCGCCCCTGTGCACCATGCCTCGCGGGCCTCCACGTGGGCGTAGGCCTGGCCGAGGATGCGAGTGGTGTCCTCGTCCATCCTGCCGTTGGGGTGGAGCTGGTCGCCGACGGAGCACTTGGCTCCGAAGGCGACCATGGCCGCGCACTCGTACTGGAGCGCGGCCGGGTTCTTGTAGCCTCCGAATTCGCCCCAGGTGGTGTGGAACTTCCCGGTCATCCCCAGGAAGTCCTTGCCCGTGGTGGAGCAGTATTTCGCCGAGATGGGGAAATGGTCGTAGCCCCAGCCCCCGGTGGGCAGGCTCTCCAGCTCGAAGTGGGTGAAGTAGCGGTGAAGCTCCCGCTGGCCGCGGGGGATGTGGCCGCTGTTGTGGAAGATAGGGTGTTCCGGCTTGATGGCGTGAACCGCCTCGGTCATCCGCTGGAAGTAGCGGAGGAGCACCTCCCGGGCGAACGCCTGGCGGTCCTGCGGCTGCTGGGCGTCGAGCCCTTGCTTCTCCATGCCCGCCAGGCAGGCGGGGCAGCAGCACTCTCCCTGGTGGATGATGTCGAGGAACACGCCATCGCCGTCGTAGTTCCGCAGCACCTCCTCGGTGATGGCGATCGCGTAGTCGAGGTAGGGGGTGTTGAAGCACAGCTTGCGCCAGCCGGGCTTCAGCGGCGGCGCGCCGCGGGGCCCGCCGTCGGGGGTGACCTCGAGCCACTCGGGGTGGTCGCGGGCCGCCAGCTCGTCCCAGCCGACGGTGATGTAGACGGGCACGTTGATGCCCGCCCGATGGCAGGCCTCGATCTGGGCGCCCAGGAGATCGAAGTCCAGCGAGGGGTGCATCTTCCCCACCGAGGTGCGGTAGGTGCACCAGCCGTGGTGGCACCGGGCGAAACAGGTCACCGAGTCGACGTGCCCCGCCTGCAAGGCGGCGACGAACTGCTCGGGGTCGAAGGCCGAGCCCACGCCCGGGATGTGCTCCGAGGTGTGGAAGTCCAGGTGCACCTGCCGAAAGCGAAGCTCGTCCATATCTCTCCCGCTCCACGGGGAAACGCCGTGCCCGGGCTGCCGTGGGCGTCGATGGTAGCTCGCGGCGCCCGGCCTGTCAACAGCGCCGGTCTCGCCGCCTGGTTGACGGGGGCCCGCCTCGCGGCTAGCATAGGCCGGGCGGCCCATGCTGAGAGGGAGCCCGTGAGAGGCTTCGTACAGGTCTACACCGGCGACGGCAAGGGCAAGACGACGGCGGCCCTGGGCCTGGCCCTCCGGGCCGCCGGGGCCGGCCTGCGGGTATTCATCGCCCAGTTCGCCAAGGGCGTGCGCTCGGGCGAGCACGCGGCGCTGGAGCGCCTGGCCGACCGCATCGCCGTGCAGCAGTACGGACGAGGGTGCCTGATCGTCGGGCAGCCCAGCGAGGAGGACCGTGCGGCGGCCCGTCGGGGCCTCGCGGAGGCCCGGCAGGCCCTGCTCTCGGGCGACTACCAGGTCGTGATTCTCGACGAGGCCAACGTGGCCGTCCAGCTCGGCCTGTTCCCCGTCGAGGCCCTCCTCGAGCTCCTCGACGCCAGGCCCCAAGGCGTGGAGCTGGTACTCACCGGTCGGGGCGCCCACCCCAGCGTGCTCGAGCGGGCCGACCTGGTGACCGAGATGCGCAAGGTCAAGCACTATTTCGACCGCGGCGTGCCCGCCCGTCGGGGCATCGAGAAGTAGCCGGGGGCGCGCCTGATGGGCGGGTGCCTCGCGCTCCGCGTAGAGGACGAGGCGGATGCCAGAGGAATCAGCACGGGGCGGCCATCCCAGGCTCCGTCTGGCGGGGGTGAGCTTCGCCATCCTCTACCTGGAGCTGGCGTGCATCCGCTGGTTCCCGTCCTACGTCCACTTCCTGGCCTATTTCTCGAATTTCGTGCTGCTGGCGTGCTTCCTGGGGATGTCGTCGGGCTGCCTGGCGGCCCGCTCGCGCCGCCACTGGGTGTCGGCGTTGCCGCTGGTCTTGCTGGGCTCGATGGTGCTGGCCCTGGGCATCTACGCGCTGTACTATTTGCACCTCACGTGGCTGAGCCTGGGGGAGGCGGCGACGGCGCAGCAGCGGCTCTACTTCGGGGGCTCGACCACGCCGCTCGACTTCCAGCGGGTGCGGATTCCCATGGAGGCCGTGGTGGCGGTCTTCTTCGCCCTGATCGCCCTGGTGTTCGTGGGGCCGGGCCAGGAGCTGGGCCGGGCTCTGGACGCGGTGCCCTCTCGGGTCCAGGCCTACGCGGTGAACCTGGGGGCGAGCCTGGCGGGGATCGCGGCCTTCGCTCTCAGCTCCCTGGCGTGCCTGCCGCCGCTGGCCTGGTTCGCGGTGGGGCTGGCTCCCCTGGCGCCCTTCCTGCATCGAGGCCGGCGGCTGCGATGGGTGAACGCGGCAGCGGTTGCCGCGCTCCTGGTTCTCCTGGGGGTCACCAGCGAGGGGGTTATCGAGCGGGCGGTGATCGGTCCGGACTACCACGTCTACTGGTCGCCGTACTACAAGGTGCACTACCGCAAGGGGGGCATCCACGTGAACGACCTGGGGCACCAGGTGATCTCTTCGCGCCACGGGGAGGAAGGGCTGATGTACGCCCTGCCCTACCTGCTGCGTCGGGATTCCGGCGGCTCCCCGGCCCAGCGGGTCCTGGTGGTGGGGGCGGGCTGCGGCAACGACGTCTCCAGGGCTCTGGGCCGCACGGAGGCGGTCATCGACGCCGTGGAGATCGACCCGGTGATCGTGCAGCTCGGTCGCCGCCGACATCCCGACGACCCTTACGACGACCCCCGGGTGGAGGTACACACCACGGACGCCCGCGGCTTCCTCCGCCGCACGCGCCGCCAGTACGACGTCATCGTCTACGGCTGCGTCGACTCCCTCACGCTCCTCTCGGCCTATTCCAGCATCCGTCTGGAGAACTATCTGTTCACCGAGGAGGCGTTTCGCGAGGTGCGCCGCCACCTGAGGCCCGGCGGCCAGTTCTTCCTCTACAACACCCTTCGCCGCCACTGGCTGTCCATCCGCATCTACCGCGCCCTGGAGGCGGCCTTCGGCCGGCCGCCGCTGGTGATCACCTGGCCTCACGAGGAGGAGCTGGAGCTGGACGAGCCGGCCCGCGTGGTCTTCTTCGCCGCGGGCGCCATCGAGGGAATGCGAGAGGGCTTCGAGCGGGCCGGCGCCTATCGCGTGCCCCTCGACGGCGGCACGGGGCCGCGGCGCAACGGCTTCGCCGACCGGGAGGCGGAGGAGGCGGAGGAAATCCGGCTCACCCGCGTCTCGCCCGAGGCGCCCATCGGGACCGCCACGGACGACTGGCCGTTCCTCTACCTGCGCCGCCCCGTGCTGCCCCGCCACGCGTGGGTGGGCCTGAGCATCGCCCTGGCCATCAGCGTGGCCCTGCTGGTGGCCCTGGTGCCCGGGCACAGGCTACGCCTCTCGCCCCACTTCTTCTTCCTGGGCGCCGGCTTCATGCTGGTGGAGACGCGGAGCATCACCCGCCTCTCCCTGCTCTTCGGCTCCACGTGGCTGGTGAACTCGGTGACCTTCTTCGCCATTCTGGTGATGGCCCTGCTGGCCAACGCCTACGTGGCCCTGGTGCGACCACGGCGCCATCGGGTCTACTACGTGCTGCTCTTCGGCGCCCTGGCGGTGGCCTACGCGGTGCCGCTGGACGCGCTACTGTCGCTGGGGATGCCCCTGCGGCTGGCCACCTCGGCGCTGCTGACCTTCGTGCCCATCTTCTTCGCGGGGGTGATCTTCGCCACGTCGTTCGCCGCCAGCCGCGAGCCCGACGCGGCATTCGGGGCCAACGTGGCGGGGGCCATGCTGGGCGGGGCGTTGGAATACCTCTCCCTGGTGGTGGGCTTTCAGGCCCTGCTGCTCATCGCCATCGCCATCTACGGCGTCTCGTGGGCCGGCCTGGGCCGCGCGCGGGCCGCGGCAGCGTAAGCTGCCCGCCGCCCAGAACGCTCCCGCACGGGAAGGAAAGGGGAGGCCTGCGCCTATAACCGCGGTCGTGGGAGATGAAGCTTCCCTACGCGGATTCGACGCAGGCCCACAGAGCTGGCGGCCCCGCGGGGCCGCGTTGCTTGCCACGGGTCAGCGTACGCCCGGATCCGGCCGATGTCAAGGAGCCGAGGCGCCGGGGGACAGCTTCCGCCCCCGCGCGAAGGAGCCTTGCAAGGCCGCGCCCGTCCTGGCACAATGTTGCGACAACGCGGCGACGGGCACCACCTGGCGAGGAGACGAGCATGGGCAGAGCTTCGCACCTCTTGGGCATCGCGCTCGCCGCGGCCGCCGCCACGGGGCTGGCCGGCAGCGCCGAGTGGCCGGGATGGCGGGGACCGAACCGCGACGGGAAGTCGCCCGACACCGGCCTGCTCAAGCAATGGCCCGCGGAGGGACCGGAGAAGGTGTGGCAGGTGGACGGCATCGGCAGCGGCTTCTCCAGCGTGGCGGTGGCGGGAGGCCTGATCTACATCACCGGCGACGTGGGCGACGACCTGGTGCTCTTCGCCTTCGACCTCGACGGCCAGCCCCGCTGGAAGACGACCGTGGACAAGGCCTACACGCGTAGCCACCCCGGCTCCCGCTCCACCCCCACCATCGACGACGGGGACCTCTACCTGCTCTCGGGCAACGGCGTGGTCGCCTGCTACGACGCCCGCAGCGGGAAGAAGCAGTGGGCCCGGCACACCCGCGAGTTCGGCGGCAAGCCCGGCGGCTGGGGATACGCCGAAAGCGTGCTCATCTACCACAACCTGGCCATCGTCAAGCCCGGCGGCGACAACTGCATCGTCGCCCTCGAGAAGAGCACCGGCAAGACCAAGTGGACCAGCTCCGGATTCTCCGCGGGGCCGGAGTACAGCTCCTGCATCGCCCTGCCCTATCGCGGCGGCCATCTGGTGATCACCGGCACCCGCGAGGGCATCGTGTGCGTCAACGCCCGCAACGGACGCCTCCTGTGGTCCAACGACTGGTGCGCCCACAACACCGCCAACTGCCCCACCCCCGCCTACGCCGACGACCACGTCTTCTGGGCCAACGGCTACGGCAAGGGGGGCATCTGCATCCGCATGGAGCTCGATGACGGCAGGCTCCTGGGCAAGGAGGCGTGGACCACCCGCAGCATGAACTGCCACCACGGCGGCTACATCATCCACCAGGGCTACATCCACGGCAACGACGGCGGCGGCTGGACCTGTCTGGAGCTCAAGACCGGCCGCAAGATGTGGCACCACCGTGGCGTGGGCAAGGGCTCGATGTGCTGGGCCGACGACATGCTCTACCTCTTCGGCGAGAGCGGGGGCCGCGCCGGCCTCGCCACCTGCTCTCCCCGGGGGATGGAGATGCGCGGCGAGTTCAGAGTCCAGGGCCGAGGCCCCAGCTGGGCCCATCCCGTGGTCATCGGGGGCAGGCTCTACCTGCGCTACGACTCCCATCTCTACTGCTTCGACGTGCGGGCCAGGCAGTGAGCCCCCGCCGCCGAACTATTGCAAACCGCGCGAGCCAGGCGCTATAATCCTCCCGTGAGGCGGCATCCAGCACTCCCACGGCAGGACGCGTCATGAGCCCGCGGGCCTTCGCCTGTCCCAAGTGCAAGAAGAAGCTGTCCGCGCCCGAGGGAGCGGCCCGGTTCCGCTGTCCCCACTGCAAGGCCGTGCTGGCGGCGCCCGCCTCCAGGCCCTCGCACCCCACCCCCACCGCGCGCCCGGCGGAGCCCTCCGCCGAGCCCGTTCCCCCCGCCCAGGCGGCGGCCCCGGCGCAGGCGGCACAGCCCCCCGCCGCCGAGAAGCTCACCGAGGCCCCCGATCCCCTGGTGGGCACGGAGCTGGGCGGCTACGAAATCACGCGCCGCGTCGGCCGCGGGGGGATGGGCACCGTCTACGAGGCCATCCAGGCGGGGCTCAAGCGGCGCGTGGCCCTCAAGGTGCTTCCCCCCCAGGTGGCGACCGACCCCGACTTCCTGGCCAGCTTCAAGCGCGAGGCCCAGGCCGCCGCCAGGCTCAACCACCCCAACATCGTGCAAATCTTCGACATCGTCGAGGACCAGGGCCGGCACTTCTTCTCCATGGAGCTGGTCGACGGCGACAGCCTGGCCCATCGCCTGGAGCGGGAGGGCCCCCTGCCCGTGCCCGACGCCCTGGGCATCGTCGCCCAGGTGGCCGCAGCGCTCGACTACGCCTACGAGCACATGCTCACCCACCGCGACATCAAGCCCTCCAACATCCTTCTCACCCAGCGGGGCGACGTGAAGATCGCCGACCTGGGCCTCTCCAAGAGCCTCGAAGAGACCTCCGTGGGCATCGCCCGAAGCACCCACGGCGGCCCCGTATACATGGCTCCCGAGCTGGCCCAGAACCCCCAGCTCGCCGATTGCCGCTCCGACATCTACGCCCTCGGCGCCGTGCTCTTCCACATGCTCACCGGCCGCCCTCCCTTTCCCGGCCCGTCCATCGACGACCTGGTCCGCCAGCACGCCGCCGCCCCCTTTCCCTCTGCCAGGGAGCTCGTGCCCCAGGTACCCCAGGCCGTCGACGCCCTCCTTCAGAAAATGTGCGCCAAGGACCCCGAGGACCGCTTCCAGACCCACGGCGAGCTGCTCGAACAGCTCGAGCTGCTCCTCAAGCGCACCACCATCCGCATGCCCAAGGTCATCCAGCCCCAGCCCGCGTTCACACGCAAACGGGGCAGGCGGTGGATTCTCTGGGCGGCCCTCGCCGCAGGCGCTGCCGCCATGGCCATCGCCGGCCTCCTCCTCGTCCCGCCCCTCCTCGACTCGGAGCCCCAGGAGAAAGCCGCCCGCGCCGAGGACCAGGACGGCGAAGCCCAGGAAGACCAGGACGAGCAGGAAAAGCAGCGACCCGAGACACCCCGCGCGGAACCGGCGAAGGAACCCCAGGATCAGCCGCCTCCCATCCCCGAAATCCCCGAGCCCGGGCATACGGAGCCGCCGCAGGAGAAGACCGAAGAGCCCGAGGAACCCAAAGAACAGCCCGAGCAGCCCCAGGAGCCGCCCGAGTGGCAGGCCGCCCTCGACGAGGCCAGGCAGCAGGCCAAGCTCCTGGCCGAGCAGGACAAGCTCCGCGGCGCCGCAGAAGTCTTCGACTCCCTCGTCCAGGACCACCCCGACAACGCCGCGCTCAAGGAGGCGGCCCGACAGGCCGCCCAGCCCTACCGCCAGAAGGCCGCGGCAGCGTTCGACCAGGCCCGCCGCCAGGCCACGGCCCTCGCCCAGGAGGGCAAGCCGGACGAGGCCCGCCAGAAGCTGCGCGACGCCGTCCGCCGCTACGCCACTCCGCACGAGGCCGAGGCCGCCGAGCAGCTCCTCCAGACCTTCGCCGACCACGAGAAGTCGCTCCAGAAGCTCCGCCAGGCCACCCAGAGGGCCGCCCACGAGGCCCAGGCCGCGGGCCGGAGGGTCCAGGCGCTCCAGGACTTCGCCCAGGCCCTCCAGCCCGCGGAGCGCCTGCTGGCCGAATGGAAACTCGACCAGGCCGCCGCCGCACTGGGCAAGATCGAGACGGACCACGAGGTGGCCGCCAGAATCTTGGCCGAGCGACAGGCCCAAGTCGAGGCCCTCCGCGACCTCCGCGCCCGCCTCGTCGAGTTCGTGAAAACCGCTAAGCCCCCCCTCACCAAGCGCCAGCTCCGCATCACCGGCCACAACGGCGAGCTGGTGGACGCCGACGAGAACGCCATCACCATCAAGACCCCCATCGCGACCGAAACCGTGCCCTGGAAGCAGCTCTCCGACCGCTCCCTCAAGGAGATGGTCGACCGCCTGCCCAGGAAGGCCGACACCGACGCCCAGGCCCTCGAGGTCGCCCTCGCCCCGCGGACCGCGAAGGACGAGCCGACCGAAGACCCCCAGGTGGCCGAGGCGCTGAGCAAGGCCCAGCGGGAGGCCAAGGCGGCACAAGCCTTCGCCGACGCCCTCCAGCTCCTGGCCGCGGGCCAGGTGGAAAAGGGCAAGGACGCCCTGGCGGCTTACAGGGAGGACTTCGAGGGCACAGACCACGTCGCCGCCCACCAGGAGCTCGTGCAGACCGCCATGGCTTTCGAGCCCCTGACGGTTCCGGCCGGGCCGAAGGAGCGGGAGGAGAAGCCCCAGCCGAAGAAGCCCAAGGAGGAAAAACCCAAGAAGAAGAAGCCCCCGAAGCAGCCCCCCGACCCCGAGGCCCTGGCGCGTTACCGGCAGGCGGCGGAGGCCTTCGCGCGCCGACGCTTCGAGGAGTGCGCCCAGCACCTCGACGAGCTGGAGAAGAAGTTCCCCGAATCCCCCCTGCTTGGGGACAAGGAGCGGAAGCCCTCCGTGCCCCAGATGCGGCACGCCGTGGCCGCCCACGACCAGGTGATCCGCGTATCCCGCGGGGGCGGGGGCGACGCCCGCTCCGTCGCGGCCGCTTTCGCAGCCCTGGAGAAGCCCCACGCCATCATCGAGCTCGGCCCCGGGGTCTACCGCGGGGGCGTGGACATCGCGGGCCGCACCGCCCTCGGCCTCACCCTCCGCGCCGCGGGCCAGGGCCGCCCCGTGCTCGACGGCGGCTCCGCACGCGATACCCGCGTGCTGCTGAACTTCGTGGCCGACTGCAAGAACGTATGGATCGAGGGATTGGAGCTAAGGCGAGCCGACACGGGCATCTTCGTGGGCGTGCGCAGCAGCGCCACGATCCGCGACTGCGTGGCCCTGGTGGGCCTCCGGGACGGCCTGCGCAAGGAGCCCACCGCGGACATCGACGTCGCCGCCTCCCTCTTCAAGATCCATGGGCTGAGCAAGACGCAGGCGCGGGCGAGCGCCTTCGCTTGCGCCGAGGAAGCGGTCATCGAGTCCAACACCTTCCAGGGCTGCATTCTGGCGGGCAGCGACCTCTCTCTGCGCGCCACCACCCTCGCAGACTGCCTGCTCCTGGGCTCGGCCACCCTCTACGACAATACGAAACTGTCCCACGTGACGGTCGTCGGCCCCCTGCGAGTCCCCGCCGGCGTGGGCCGCGTGCGGATCACCGACAGCATCCTCGAGTCGCTCCACGTGGAGGCCCCCGAGCTGGAGGAGGACGAGAAGCCGAAGGTGGCCGTGACGCTGGACCACGTGGTGCTCTACCGCCAGGGCAGCCAGTTCCCAAAGGGCGTGGTGGAGAGCAGGGCCGCGGAAGCGCTCCGCCGAGCACCCTTCGCCAGCGCCGGCGGGGGCAACTACCGCCTGGCCCAGGACAGCCCGCTGCGGGAGCGCGCCTCCGACGGGAAGAGCGCCCTGGGCTGCCGCTTCCCCGAGGGGATGCCCGAGCTGCCCGCTCTCCTCAAGCAGTACGGCGCCCTGTTCAGGCCCGCCGCGGCTCGCGCCCGATAGCGGGCCGGTCCTGTGCCATCCGGGGGATTCCATGAGCCGACGCAACTCCTGCCTCTTCGCCGCCTGCCTGCTGCTGGGAGCCTGTGCCGTGGATGCGCGCGACGCCGCCGGGAACTTCCCCCCGCCCGCCCACCTGCCCGAGGAGGGCCGGTGGGAGCCCATCCCCGACCTGTGCGACGAGTTCGAAGGCCGCCAGCTCGACCCCGCCCGCTGGCACCCCCGAAATCCCCAGTGGAAGGGGCGCCAGCCAGGCCTCTTCCACCCCGACAACGTGACGGTCCGCGACGGCATGCTCCATATCACCATGCGGCACCAGGACCTGGAGGGCCTGCCCGAGGGCTACCACACCTACACCTGCGGGGCCGTGAAGAGCAAGACCACCGTACGCTACGGCTACTTCGAGGCACGATGCCGGGCCATGGATTCCCGGGGCTCGAGCGCTTTCTGGTTCTACGACGGCAGGCCCGAGACGTGGACGGAGATCGACGTCTTCGAGATGGGCGCCGGCCACCCCGAGCACGAGCACACCGTGCACATGAACGCCCACGTGTTCCACACCCTGGTCAACCCCGACCGCCACTGGAGCAAGGGGGGCAAGTGGAAGGCGCCATGGCGACTCGCCGACGAGTTCCACGTCTACGCCCTCCACTGGACGCCCCAGGAGCTGCGCTACCTGGTGGACGGGAAGGTCGTGCGCTCCATGGAAAACACCCACTGGCACCAGCCGCTGACGCTGAACTTCGATAGCGAGACGATGCCCCGCTGGTTCGGCCTGCCCAGCCCCGACTCCCTGCCCTCCACCTTCAGCATCGACTACATCCGCTCCTGGCGGCGGGTCGACGCGGAGGCGCAGGCGAGGCCCCGCTGGACCACCTTCCGCTTCCCCCAGGCGGAGGCCCGCGCCGCGGCGGGCACCACCCGGCGTTACCGCCTGAGCACCGACGGCGAGGGCACCCTGGTGGTGGTGGCCCGCTTCGGCCGCGACGCCAGGCCCGGCCGCGTGCACCTCGAGTACGACCATCCGGCGTTCTTCGCAGCCCAGAGCGGCCCGACCGCGCACCAGCGCATCGTCCTGCGCGACAAGGACGGCAAGCCGGCGAACGTCGCCATCCGGTGGGTGAAGACCTCTGAGGAGAAGCGCCACGGAGGCTACCGCGCCGACACCATCCAGATCACGCCCCCTGAGCCGGCGGAGCCCGGCTCCCGGCTCACCTACGACGTGGCCGCGGAGGGCGGCGAGGCCGTGCGCATGACCCTCATCTACTGACGGCCCCGAGCACAGGAGGCCCCACATGCAGTGGCGAATCTTCGAGCCCGCCCACCTGCTGGGCGCCACGCGCGTGTCGCTGGCCCAGGGCGGCCGCTTCCTGCTCAGCCGCATCGCCCCCAACGGCCCCATCCTCCGCGAGCCCAACCTCAGCTACATCCACAAGGCTGCCTGGGGCATGTACGCCGCAGGCGTGGACCACGACACCATCGCCCGCCTGCTCGACTGGGCCGGGGAGCACGCGCTGCGGGACAGCGGCGACTTCTACTGCCCCGGCGAGCCGCCCGAGTACAAGGACTTCCAGCGCGTCTACCGCCCCCTGACCTTCGGGAAGGTGGCCGCCTGGATCGGCCATCCCCTGATCCGCGAGCCCAAGGTGCTCGACCGCATCCTCCAGTACCAGCACAAGCCCTCGGGGGGGACCTTCCACACCATCGGCGACGACCCGGCCCAGGTCGAGGAGCAGGAGGCCATCGGCACCCTCAACACCAGCTTCTTCGGCCACCTCATGGTCGCCCTCGACATGCGGGAGCAGGCCCTCGCCGCCGGCGAGTGGCTCCGACGATGGGTGGAGGCCAACCACCCGCACATGGCCGAGGGACGCCTCTACACCCAGATGAGCCCCCAGGGCCAGCTCCTCACCGACATCCCGCTCGGCCAGCGGATCTCCAGCCTCGTCGACACCCAGCGCCCCAGGCAGGAGTTCTGGAATACGGGCACGGCCATGGCCTACCTGGCCGTCCTCGCCGATACCCTCCGCACCCGCTGGGACACCGCGGAGGAGAAGGCCCGCCCCTACCTCGACGCCGCGCTCGCCCTGCTCGACTTCGAATCCACCATGCCCCTCGACACCTACCTGTGGCCCTCGAAGTGCAAGGTGGCGTGGGGAGCCGGCGAAGTGCTCCGCGTGCTCGTCCGCCACGCCCCCGACGCCGCCGAGGCCATCGAGAAGGCCTACCGCGTGGCCGAGCGGGCCACCGCCTTCACCTTCCTGGACAGCCAGCTCGCCAGCGGAGGCTGGCCGCCCATGCACTATCCCCTGACCGACGAGACCCCCGAGCTGGCCCTCACCTACAAGCCGCTCAAGGGTCTCGTGTGGGCGCCGGACACGCGAATCGAAGGCTCCCAGACTATCTACCTGCCCGCCGAGGAGATCACCGGGGAGTTCCTCGGCGAGATGAAAAGCGTGGAGCAAGGCGTCGGCGCCTGGCTGGCCGCGGCAAGAAGAGACAACTGACCAGGGAGAGGTGAAAGGGCAAGAGGCCGACGCACGGCGCTTTCGTTTGGAGTTCTCGCCTTCAGGCGAGCCGGGGGGCCGGGGCACGGCCTGAAGGCCGCACTCCAAACGCACGGCCCCTTTCGTTTGGAGTTCTCGCCTTCAGGCGAGCCGAGGGGCCGGGGCACGGCCTGAAGGCCGCACTCCAAACGCACGGCCCCTTTCGTTTG
>JBKHIY010000169.1:0-6800 GCA_046538415.1 Candidatus Brocadiia bacterium
GCATCCAGCATCCAGCATCCAGCATCGAGCATCCAGCATCCAGCATCCAGCATCCCGCATCTAGCATCGAGTCGGGGGGTTCACTTCCGCAGCTCCTCGAGCCTGACCTCGGCCCCGCCGCGTTCCTTGCTGAGCTGGGCGGCGGTCATGAACTCGATGATCTCGAGGGTCTCGCGGGGGTCCACGGGCGGCTCGCCGGTGTGGAAGAATCGGGCCATGGCCTCCACCAGGCCGTTGTAGTTGTAGCCGCCCTTGCTCTGGGCCTCGCCCTCGGTGCCCCACACCTTGACCAGGGGCTTGTAGTCGCCCTTCTTCACGCCCCGGAAGATGCCGGTCCGCCCGTCCGCCCACCGGCCGGTCGTGATGTCCAGGTTGCCCTCGATGTGCCGCTTCACGGCCACGCACCCCCGGCCCATCACGGTGTAGAGGGCCTCCACGCCGTGGATGCCGTACCAGAAGAGGTCCGGGTGGTGGGGCTCGATGTGCAGGGGGGAGCTGCCCTGGGCCTTGAGGATCTTGCCCACCGGCGATTCGGTGCGGAACTTCGCGACCTCGGGCTGGAAGCGCACGCACGAGGAGCTGAAGAAGGGCACCCCCGTGTCCTTCGAGATGCGCACGATCTCCCTGGCGTCGGCCAGGCTGGCGGTGAACGGCTTGTCGATGAACAGGCGCTTGCCCGCGGCGAAGACCGGCCGGGCCTGGGCCAGGTGGGGCCGCCCGTCCACGCTCTCCAGCAGCACCACGTCCACCCGCTCGAGGAGGGCGGGAATACTGTCTACGATCTCCACGCCGTGCTTCTCGCGGAGGGTGGTGGTGAAGCGCTCCAGGCGGTTGGCGCTGGCGGGGATGTCGGGGCTGCCGCCGGGATAGGCGGCGACCACCCGCACCCGCCACTCGGGGTGGCGCGCGAGCAGGCCGGTGAAGGCCACGCAGTGCGAGGTGTCGCAGCCGATGATGCCCGCCTTCAGGTCGCGCCGTGCCCAGTCCGGCGGCTCCTCGCCGGCGGAGCAGCCGCAGTGGAGGAGCAGGGCGAGCGCCGTGGCCGACAGGGCAGTGAGCTTCATCGCGGGCTCCTTTCCGAAGGTGACGCATGGGGCGGGCCTGCCGCGCCGGCCCGTCGGCGCAGGGCCGCGACGAGCGGAGCCAGGCCGCCCAGGGCGACCACCATGGCCCCGCCCAGGCAGCCCATGGCGAAAAGGTCGCCGTGGCGGGCGTAGAAGGTGACCTCCTCGCGGAGGAACACCGTCCCGATGGCCGTGCCCTCGATCATCTTGGCCCTGCCCCGGCGGTCGCGGACCATCTCCTGGACCCGCCCCGTGGGATGGAGGATGGCGGAGATGCCGGAATTGACGCTGCGCACGATGCCGGTGCGGAACTCCACGGCCCGGAAGGCGCAGATGGCCACGTGCTGGTCCAGCTCGTGGCTGCCCCGGAACCAGCCGTCGTTCGAGATGTTCACCAGGAAGTCGGCGCCCCCGCCGGGCCGCACGATGTAGTCGCGGCACAGGTAGGGGAAGGCGTCCTCGTAGCAGATGAGCACCCCGAAGCGGCTCTCGCCCAGGGGAATGAGGTTCAGCCGCTTGCCCGGCGAGGCGCTCTTGGTGTAGGGCACCACGGTGCGCACGAAGGCGGGCAGCCAGCGCAGGGGCAGGTACTCGCCGAAGGGCACCAGGTGATTTTTGTCGTAGCGGTCCTCGGGCTCGGGGGGCCTGCCCGGGGGGAAGAGGTAAGCGCTGTTGTGGACCACGCTCTGGTAGTCGGCCAGGAGGTCGCCGCGGCCCACGGTGTCGCCCTCTCGCACGTGGATTCGGCGGATGGGCCGTTCCCCCGCGGCGGGGTCGACGAATTGTGGGAAGGGGTGGGCGAGGCCCTCGACCACGATGGCCGCGCGGCCCACCTCGCTCACCTGGCCGGCGATCCGTGCCCGCAGCAGCGGCTCCTGGCCCGCCTGGGCGAGCGGCTGGCCGCGGCTCACCCGGTCGCCCTCCTGGACGAAGGCCTGGATGGGGGGCCGCCGGCGGCCCCGCAGCTCGCGGACGGGGGCCAGGGGATGGGGCAGGTCGCCGACCATGATCTCCTCCTCGCCCACCGCGGTCGCCGGCCCCTCGGCGGCGGCCCGGACGGCCAGGTCGCGGCCCACCTCGGCGTGGGCCCCCACCAGAATGGGAGCCCCCATCCTGGCGGCCAGGCGGCTCAGCTCCTGGCGGAACATCTGGACGGCGGGATAGTCCGTGCGGTTGAGCTCCACCTGGACCATGGTCTCCGGCCACACGATGAGGTCGAGGGCGTCGGGGGGCAGCTCGTGGGTGATCCGCACGTGGGCCTGAAAGATGTCGGCGATGGTCTCCCAGGTCATCAAGTTCTTGATCTCCTGGGGGATATTGCCCTGCACGATGCCCACTCGCGGCCCCTGGCGGCAGCGCACGCGGCCCAGCCGCCAGAGCCCATAGCCCAGCGTGGCCCCCACGAGCGCGAGCACGAACGCCCCGCCCGCGGCCAGCCGCCGCCACGGCACGGGCCGATGCCGCAGCGCCACCGCCGCCTCGGCCACCCACGCGTTGGCCGCCACCACCACGAAGCTCACCGCGTAGGCACCGAAAAGATCCGATACCTGGATGAGCGCCAGGAACGGCCGCTGCGTGTGACCCACGAAGAGCCACGGAAAGCCCGTGAACAGAAAGCCCCGCAGATACTCGACCCCCACCCACAGCACCGGGCAGGCCACCACCAGCGGCACCCGGAGCCGCCGGGCCGCCACCCACGCCAGCCAGCCGAAGAGCACGAAGTAGGCGCCCACGTAGACCACCAGCAGGCTCCCCCCCAGCACGGTGACCAGGAACTGCCACGATAGCCCCAGGCCCGCCGCCAGCAGGCCCATCACCGCGCTGCCCCACAGCGCCGCACGCCCGCTGCCCTTCCGGAGCACCACCAGCCAGGGCACCAGCGCCACCCAGGCCAGCGGGAACCAGCCGGGCACGGGGAAGCTCAGGCGCAGGAGCACCGCGCTCGCGGCGCACGCCCCCGCCACGGGCATCGTCCGCCGCAACCACCCTCGAAGGCTCATGGCTCGCATCCCCGGAAGTCCACGCGTCCGTCGCGGTGCGACGCGGAGTATAGCCCATCGCCAGCCGCGCGATCAAGACCGGGGGCCGTTGACACTCCCGCCGCCGGCGGGCTATCATCGGCCTATGAGCCATCGCACGGTCGTCGCCCTCCTCCTGGCCGCCGGCGCCGCGCTCGGGGCCGAGCTGCCCCGGGCCGACGACCCGGGGCACTTCACCCCCGCCGACGAGCTGGCCATGGTGCGCCTCGCTCGCCAGGCCCTGGCCGGCGAGAGCCCCCGTTTCGACCCCCAGGCGATGCCCGCCAAGCTGCTGCGCAGCACGGGGCAGCCGCTGATCCTCTCCGCCCACCGGCCGGGGACCGAGCCCCGGCGTGCCGTGGCCCGCCGCGGCACGCTCTTCGAGCAGCTCGCCGCCGCAGGCGCGGTCCTGCGGCGAGGGGAAGGCCTGGGGCCGGTGGCGGAGCTGCGCCTGAAGGTCGACATCGTCCGCTCGCCCCAGCCGATCTCCCTGGCCCGCCTCGGCCCGCGCGACGAGCCGGTGCTGGGCATCCACGGCCTGCGGCTGCGCTCGGGCGAGGCGGAGCTGGTGCTCCCGCCCAGCGATGCCCTGCGCCTCGGCCTGGCCGAGGGCGAGGCGTTCGTGCGCCACGCCCTCGAGCGGCTGGCCGTGCCCGGGGGGCGGCTGGCCGAGGTGGAGGCCGAGCGGTTCGCCGTCGTGAGCTTCATCGAGCGGGAGCCGGGCGGCGGGGGGCCGCCGGTCCGCCTCTACCGGGCCAGGCCCCTGGTCGAGCGTGTCACCGCGGGGCGGCTGCTGGCCGCGGCGGAGGCGGGGGCCGACTGGCTGGTGCGCTTCCAGCGTCCCGACGGGCGGTTCCGCTACGTCTACCACGCGGCCCGCGACGCCGCGGTCGACGAGCCCTACAACGCCACCCGCCACGCGGGCACGGCGTGGAGCCTGGCCCAGGCCTTCGCGGCCACGGGCGAGCGGCGCTTCGGCGAGGGGGCCCGCAGGGCATTGGCCTGGCTGCTCTCCTGCGCCGAGGGCGACGGCGAGATGGCCTGGGTGGCCTGGGCCGGGGAGCGCGAGCTGGGGGCCGCGGCGCTGGCCGTGGTGGCCCTGCTCGAGTACCGCGAGGCGGCGGGCACCCGCCGCTTCGACCGCGTCATCCGCCGCCTGGGCCGCTTCCTGGTGGCCATGCAGCGCGACGACGGCTTCTTCTGGTCGCACTACGACCCCCAGGCCGGCCAGGGCACCCTGCCCACCGGCCACGTGCCGCTCTACGCCCCCGGCGAGGCGTTCCTCGCCCTGGTGCGCCTCCAGCGGGCCATGCCCGAGCCCGCCT
This sequence comes from Candidatus Brocadiia bacterium, assembly GCA_046538415.1. Classification (GTDB taxonomy): domain Bacteria; phylum Planctomycetota; class PUPC01; order DSUN01; family DSUN01; genus JBKHIY01. The sequence continues at coordinate 4,408 of JBKHIY010000169.1, forward strand.
GGCGGCGGGCGGCGCTGGCCGCGGCCGACTTCCTGGTCGAGCGCCGCGACGAGTGGTACGCCGCACACGACCTGCCCGCCGTACTGCCCGATGCCTGGACCATGATGGGCCTCGACGAGCTGCACGCCCTGGGCCTGGGCACCCGCCGCCACGCCGACTACGGCCTGTTCCTCGCCCACATCGCCCTCGAGGAGCAGCTCGGCCCTGCCGAGGCCCGGTGGCTCGACCACGTGGGCGCGCCCCGCGAGCGGGCCCGCGCCCCGCGCGTCGGCCCCGCCGCCTCGCGCTGCGAGGGCGTGCTGGCCGCCTGGCGCCTGGCCCGCCGCCTGGGCGGCGATACCGCGCCCTACCGCCGCTTCGCACTCCGCTCCGCCCGCTTCCAGCTCGCCCACCAGTACGGGCCGGTCAACGGCTACCTGGTGCCCCAGCCGGCCCGCGCCCGCGGCGGCTTCTTCTCCAGCTACGCCCAGCCCACGGTGCGCATCGACTGCGTCCAGCACAACCTCTCCGCCCTCCTCGGCCTGGCCGCGCTCCTCGCCGACGAGCCCGGCCCGCGAAAGGCCCCCTGATGCTCGCCCGCCTCTTCCAGCTCTACTACGCCATCAAGTACCTGCCCCTGCGGCTGTGGCACCTGCGGGGGCCGATGGAGCGCAAGGGCTTCGTGGGCATCCAGATCGACGGCCTCGCCCATGCCCACCTCGAGGAGGCCCTCCAGCGCGGGCTCCTGCCCCGCCTGCGCCGGCGGCTCGACCGCCACGAGTACAAGCTCCACGCCTTCCCCGCCGGCCTGCCCAGCGCCACCTCCTACGCCCAGGCCGGCTTCTTCTACGGGGTGAACGACAATATCCCTGCCTTCCGCTGGTACGAGCGGGAGGACCGCAAGGTGGTCAACTGCAACCGGCCCCACAGCGCCGAGTACCTGCGCCGCCGCATCGGCGAGCGAAAGGGCGTCCTGAGAGGCGGCTCCAGCTACGTGAACCTCATCGACGGCGACGCCGACCGCGTGGCCCTCACCGCCAACTCCTCCGTACCCCGGCCCTTCTTCGAGGAACTCGGCGGCTTCCGCATCCTGCTCCTCATCCTCCTCCACCCCGTGCGCGTGCTGATGACCCTCGTGGCCACCGTCCGCGAGGTGTTCCTCGAGCTCTACGACCGCTACCTGGCGGGCGAGAAACGCCACGCCGTGGCCGAGGGATGGTTTCCCCTCGTCCGCGCCCTCAGCAGCGTCGTCCTCCGGGAGGTCCAGACCGTCGCCGTGATGGCCGACGTCTACGCCGGCGTGCCCTATATCTTCACCACCTTCGCCTCCTACGACGAGCTCGGACACCACTACGGCCCCGCCTCCCGACCGGCCCTGAAAAACCTGCGGCCCATCTTCGGGCGAATCCTGGAGATAGAGAAAATCATCCGCCGACTGCCAGGACGCCACTACGACCTCATCGTCCTCTCCGACCACGGACAGACCCCCGGCCACTCCTTCCTCGGGCTCTTCGAGGCCACCCTCGGCGAGGCCCTCCACCAGCACCTCGAGGGCCGCCGCGTGCGCGTCGAGGCCGGCCACATGGACGTCCCACTGGCGGGCACCCGGGGCATCTACGCCGACCACGTCCGCCGCCAGGCCGCCCACCGCTCCTTCGTCACCCGGGCCCTCCGCCACGCCCTCGCACGATGGCTCCAGAGAATGACCAGCATCGAGACCTACACCCCCGAAAAATACTACGTCGACCAGGAAAACGACGTGGTCGTCACCTACTCCGGCACCCTCGCCCTGGTCTACTTCTCGCGCTTCCCCCATCGCCTCTCCGACGGCCAGCTCCGCCAGGCCTTCCCCGAGGTGCTCCACTTCCTCGTCCACCATCCCGGCATCGGGCTCGTGGTCACCCAGGACGACGAGGGCGGCGCCATCCTCCGCTCCGAACAGGGCACCGCCCGGCTCCGCGACGGCCAGCTCGACCTGCTCGACGGCCACGACCCCCTCGCCGTCTACAAGCCCGGCCCCATCGCCCTCCGCGCCCTCGAACGCCTCGCCGGCTTCACCAACGCCGGCGACCTCATGCTCTTCGGAGCCTACGACGGGGCCAACATCGTGTGCTTCGACGACCAGGTGGGCAGCCACGGCTGCCTCGGAGGCCCCCAGTTCTGGCCCTTCCTCCTCGTGCCCAACGACCCTCGTTTCGACCAGGTCGCCATCACCGACCCCCGCGACTTCTACGCCCAGGTCTTCGAGCCCTACCACCCGCCCGACGACACCCCCGACTGAGCGCCCGCCATCCATCCGCCGCCCGGGGCCGCGCCGCGGCCACGACCCGCGCTCCCCTCTACTACTACAACCCGTTTTCCCCCCCAAAAGCGGACACGAAAAATTGTAAAAGTCGCGAGAAAACTTGGGCCGG
>JBKHIY010000055.1:0-28787 GCA_046538415.1 Candidatus Brocadiia bacterium
CAAGTGGACGGAGATGAGCAGTTGACATGCCCGGCGCGGGGCGTTACCATGAGATCGAAAGGGCAGAGCCGAGGACGCGGCCGCGGTCGGCGCTTCGGCACCGGCCGAGGAAAGTCCGAGCTCCACAGGGCAGAGCGATGGGTAACCCCCACCGTCCGCAAGGACCGGGAAAGTGCCACAGAAAACACACCGCCCGCTGCTCGCCGCCCGGCGAGTGAGGGCAAGGGTGAAAAGGTGGGGTAAGAGCCCACCAGCGGCGCGGCGACGCGTCGGCTCGGCAAACCCCGCTCGGAGCAATGCCAAATAAGGGAGCACGAGGCGGCCCGCCTCGCTACCGACTCCCGGGTAGGCAGCTCGAGGCCGGCGGCAACGTCGGCCCCAGATGGATGGCCGCGGGGCCGTTTGCCACTCGGCGGACGGTCCAACAGAACTCGGCTTACGATCGGCTCTGCCCCTCCCTCCGCGTCGAGCCGGGGTCCTGCCCCGGCTCGACCATGTCGGGCCACAGGGCGCCGTCGCGGACACCACGGAGAGCCCCCGTCCCCCGCGAGGCCCCGTCCTCAGACCGAGGGACCTATGGCGCCCGAAGCCCGCTTTGCCCTCATGGCGGCGTGCATCTACCTGCCCCTCGGGCTGGGCTACGCCAGCCGCCGCCTGGGAGTCGTCGGCCCTGCGGCCAGCAAGGTCGTCTCCCGCCGAGCGGTGGTCACCCTGGAGCCGGTGATCGCGTGCTTCGCGGCCTGGCACATCGACCTCTCCTCCCCGGGCCGAGCGCTGCTGGTGCCCCTGATCGGTGCCGCAGTCTCCCTGAGCCTGCTGGGCATCGGGTTCGCCACCCTGCCCCTGGTCGACGGCCCGCCTCGCCGCCGGGGCGCCTACGTGGTGTCGGCCATGATTTCCAACATCGGGATGGGGATGGGCGGCTTCATCTGCTACATGCTCCACGGCGTGCCCGCCCAGGCCCTGGTGGTGCTCTACGTGGCGCATTTCTTCCCCGTGGTGTTCGTCCTGGGCTGCGTGATCGCCGGCCACTACGCCACGGGGGCCCACGCCCCGCTGGGCGCCACGCTGGCGGGGATGGCTCGCAACCCCATCATCCTCGCCCCCACGGGCGGGCTGGTGGCGGGCTTGGCGTGCAACATCGCGGGGCTGCGGCCGCCGCGGGCGCTGGGCGCGGTGAACGCGGTGGCCCTTTCGGCGGCGGTGTGCATCTACGCCTACTCCATCGGCCTCACGCTGCGGGTGGGCCGTATTGGGGGCTACGTGCGCGAGGTGGGGGCCCTGGCCGCCACGAAGTTCGGCATCGGGCCGCTGCTAGGCGCCGGCGTGGTGTTCGCCCTGGGCCAGTGGGAGGCCTTCGACGGGCGGCTGTGGCGGGTGGCGGTCATCGAGGGGGCCATGCCCGTGGGCGTCTTCGCCACCGTGATCTCCAACCTCTTCGACCTGGACCGCGACCTGGCCAACTCCGCGTGGGTGCTCACCACCTTGGCCGTCGCCGTCGTCATCCCAGTCCTCTACATCGTCACCGGGGCCTAGCGGAAGCGGTCGGGGCTCAGCGGCGCCAGGTCGATGCCCGGGTCCTCGCGGCACAGCAGCCGGGCCACGAGCTGGCCAGCGACGGGCGCCTGGCACATCCCCTTCATCGCGTGGCCGGTAGCCACCACCAGGTTCGCTAGCTCCCGGGGCCGTCCGAGCAGGGGCAAGCCGTCGGGCGTACAGGGGCGCAGGCCGGCCCACTCGTGGCCGGGTTCGTCAAGGCCGCCGCAGCGGTGGTAGCGGGCCGCGGCCTGGCGGATGGCCGCCACCCGCCGCGGGCTCACCGAGAGGTCGAGGCCCGCCAGCTCCAGGGTGCCCGCGAAGCGCAGGCGGTCGCCCAGCGGCGTGACGGCCACCTTGGCCTCGGCGAGCAGGAGAGGCAGGGCGGGCGCCGCGGGCGGCGAGGGGCAGGTGACGGCGTAGCCCTTGGCGGCCTGGAGCGGCAGCTTGAGCCCCAGCTTCCTGGCCAGCGGCGCCGACCAGGCTCCCGCGGCGAGCACTACCTCGCGGGGGCGGAAGGTGCCCCGGCTCGTCGCCACCGCCTCGATGCGGCCCCGGCGCGTCTCGAAGCCGGTCACCTCGGCCCCCGTCTCTAGCCGTGTTCCCCGTCGCTCCGCGACGCGGGCGAGCTGGCGGACGAAGGCTCCCGGGTCGACATGGGCGTCGCCGGGATACCGGATGCCGCCCACCACGCGGTCGAGGGCGCCGGGCGCCGCGTCCCTCACTTCCTGGGCGTCGAGCACGGTGGAGGCGATGCCGAAGTCCCCGAGCAGCCTCGCGGCGGCGATTCCCTCCTCGATGCCGCGCCGGGTGGCGAAGAGCTCCATGAGGCCACGGCGGGCGTAGTGGCAATCCAGGGCCTCGGCGGCGGCCAGCTCGGCGTGCACTTCGGCCCCCGCGCGGTTCAGCTCGCGGAGCAGGGGGATGGAGCGGCGCATCCGAGCGGGACCGCAGGCCCGCCAGAAGCGCCACAGCCAGAGGAGCAGGGCGGGATCGGGCCGCGGGCGGATGTGGAAAGGGCTGGCGGGGTCGAGCATCCAGCGGAGGGCCTTGGCCACCACGCCGGGCGCCGCGAGCGGGATGCTGTGGCTGGCGGCGATGAGCCCCGCGTTCTGGCCGGAGCAGCCGGAGGCGACCTCCCCGCGCTCGAGCAGGACGGGAGGGCGCCCCTGGAGGGCTAGGAAGTGGGCCACGCACACGCCCACGGCGCCGCCGCCGATGACCGCCACGTCGCACCCCTCGCCCACGGCGCTCAGTCCTCCCCCAGCAGACGCCCCTGATGCGGGGCCTCGAGCCCGGCGGTCTCGACGATGTTCGGGGGTGCGTCGCCGGGGCGGGGGCCTTGGGCGAAGTGGTTGTGCCGCCAGGTGTGCCACTCGCGGCGGCACTGGTTGAAGCGCACCGGCTGGTGTGCGGTGTGGTAGATGAGATTGCGCTCGAAGAGGAAGCCCTTGGAGCCCTGGTCGATGAACATCCCGTTGTTGGGGGCCGCCTGGGCGAGGGCGCTGCGCCGCACGTGGTGGATGTGGTTGCCCCGGATCACGGTGCCCGGCTGGAAGCCGAGGGTGTAGATGCCGCCGCCGTCGCCCAGGCGCCGCATCACGTCGAATATGTGGTTGAAGGCCACCGTGTTTTCCTTGCACGGCGTGGGCCTGGGGTTCCACTGCCAGCCCAGGGAGATGCCGGAGTAGGGGAGGTGGTGGACGCGGTTGTGGGCGACGACGGCCCCTTGTGCGAAGCCCACCCAGATGCCCACGGCGCCGTGGTAGTCGAGTCCGCAGGCGTGGACCCAGTTGTTGGCGATGCGGCAGTCCTTTGGCACGCTGGCCTCGTCCTTGGGGCCTCCCAGCAGGATGCCGTTGGCGCTGGCGTCGGCCACGTGGTTGCCCTCCACGACCAGGTCGCGGCAGTGGTCGACGAGCTCGATGCCGCAGCCGCCCAGGCGGGTGACGGCGCCTTCTCGCAGGGAGCAGTGGGAGGCGTAGTCGAAGCGGATGGCGGCGGGGATGCGGGCCCACGCCGCCTTGTTCCAGCCCGTGCCCCGGGTGAAATGGCAGGCCTGGATGCCCAGGTAGCCGCCCGGCGGGGGCGACCAGCCTGTGTGGGCGAAGCGGATGCCAAGGAAGTGGAGGTTGTGCACCGGCTGCTCGGCCGTGCCCTGGACGAGCAGCAGGCGGGTCAGCCGGGGGGCCACCACGCGGGCCTCCGCCATGGCTTCGCCGGGGCGGGGCCAGTAGCTCAGGACCCCGCTGGCGCGGTCGAGGTACCACTCGCCGGGCTGGTCGAGGAACTCGGCGGCGTTCTCCAGGTAGCACCACCGTCCCTGCCGAGGGGCCATGGCGCGATGGGGCCGGGCGTGGGGGCCGGCCATCTGGGCTACGCCCGAGGCGGGGTCGGCGTGCTGGAAGCGCTTGCGGGTGGTCGCCCAGTTGCCGAAGACCACGGCCTCGACGCCGCCCAGGTTGGTCCATTGCTGGAGGCGTTTCGGGGGGAAGCGATAGGTGTGCGTGTCGAGGTCGTCGCTGAGGGTGGCGCCCAGGAGCTGGAAGCAGGGCGGCTGGGCCTCGGCGTTGGGCGAGCGGGCGCGGACCGCCCGGCGGCCGTTCACCCACAATTGGCGGAAGTGCCACCGCCCCTCCTTGACCCCGGGCACGGTGGTTCGCCACAGCTTGCCGTCGGCCTCCCAGCCGGCGATAGCGCGCCCGCCGCTGACGAGTGGGCGGTCCCCCGGCGCCGCCGCGTAGGTGATGGCGTGGCGCTCCGTGCCGGAGTCCTGCGGCCCGAAGGTCAGCGGCTCGGCCAGCTCGTAGGTGCCGGCGTGCACGACGACCGTCACGTCCTGCTCCAGGCCGGCGTCCACGAGCCGGCGCACGGCGTCGCGGGCGCGGGCGAGGGTGGCGAAGGGCCGGTCGGCGGTTCCTGGATGGCGATCCCGGCCGTCGGGCGTGACGTGGAAGGTGGCGGCCAGCGCGGCCATGGGAAGAAGGGCAGCGAGGGTGAGCACGGTGGCGACGGGGCTTCCGCGCGTGCGCGTGGGCATGTGGGGCGCTCCGCCTCAGCGGTTGTCGACGGTGACGCCGGGGACGTCGTCGGTGCGGAAGGGGACGGCGGGGAGTCCTTCCTTGTTGTAGAGATTGCAGATGGGGTTGTTGGCCCAGGCGTATCGGACGGCGACGGGCTTGGCCACCTCCTCGCTCCACACCACGACGGTCTGGTGGTCCTGGAGCTTGGCCTTGGCCCACACGAAGGTGTTGTCCTTGCCCGCGATGGCGAAGCCCAGGACCTCGCTGTCGGGGCGTAGCTCCTTGGGGTTGTCCACGCCGAAGCGCTTCTGGAGCGTGGGGCCGTAGGGGGTCACGGGGTCCTCGAAGGGCTTGGCCACGAGGCCGCTGCCGACGTGGGCGAAGGTGATGATCGCCTTGCCTCCGTCGATCACCATGGAGTCGAACGTGGGTCCGGAGTAAACGATGTCCCTGTCGTAGGCCACGGCCAGGCCGGCCCGTGCGAGGCGCTGGCCCACGGTCTGCTTGTTTCGGGGGTGGATGTCGTTGTGCTCGCCCACGTCGATGATGCAGGCCATGGCGGTGTTGGGCAGCTCGAGGGTCATGGCCTGGGCTTCGCGCAGCTCGGGCCACGGGTCCATGGTGGGCTCGCGGTCGACCTTGAGGAAGTTGGCGAGCTGGACGTAGAGGAAGGGAAAGTCGCCCTGGCCCCAGGCCTGGCGCCAGCTTCGGATCATAGCGGGGAACAGGGTGCGGTACTGGTAGGCGCGGCCGGCGTTGGACTCGCCCTGGTACCAGATGGCGCCGCGGATGGCGAAGGGGGCGAGAGGCGCGACCATGGCGTTGTAGAGGCCGCTGGGGTAGTGGGGGTGGTTCGGGCCCGTGGGTCGGCGGGGGGGCCTGGGCTTTCGGGGCGGCTGCTTGCCCTCGGCCTTGGCCTTCTTGACCGCGTCCTCCCACTTTGCGAGCGTGACCTCCTTGTACTCGGTGAGCTTCTCCTGGTAACGCTCCATGGCCTCGGGGTGCTGCTCCACGGTGCGCAGCCAGCGGGCGAGGATGGGAAGGGTGGCGTTGTGCTTCTCCAGGAAGGACCGCTCGGTCCAGGCCTCCGCGGGGGTGCCGCCCCAGGAGGAGTGGATGAGGCCGACGGGCACGTCGAGTTCCTTGTGCAGCTCGCGGCCGAAGAAGTAGCCCACGGCGGAGAAGCCGGGCACCGTCTCCGGCCCGCAGAGCGCCCAGCTGCCCCCGCAGTCGTCCTGGACCACCTGCGCCACCTGGTGGGGGACGGAGAAGAGGCGGATCTTGGGGTAGGCGGCCTCGGCGGTCTCCGCCTTGGCGTGGCTCGCGGCCCGCAGCGGCCAGGCCATGTTGGACTGGCCGGAGCACACCCATACCTCGCCCACGAGCACGTCGGTGAGCGTCACGGTGGTCTTCCCGGCCACGGTGAGCTGGAGCGGGCCGCCCGCCTGGAGAGGCTTGAGCTGCACCTTCCAGGTGCCTTGCTTGTCCGCCTCGACGGTGCCCTTCTGGTCGGCGACGGACACGGTGATGGCCTCGCCGGGGTCCGCCGTGCCCCACACGGGCACAGGCCGTCCGCGCTGGAGCACCATATGGTCGCCGAAGATCCCCGGCAGCTTGGGGTCCGCTGCCGCGCCGGGCGCGAAAAGCAGGGCCAGGACGAATGCTGGCACAAGGTACTTGCGCATTCACTAGCTCCTTCAGCCTTGGGACGGATGCGCAGGCAGTATACACGCTGGGCGGCCGCCCCGGCAAGCGCGTTGGGACGCGGCTAGGGCGCCTGGACGCCGTGCCCCTTGAAGATGTCGATCTTGCGCCACGCCTCGCTGGCGAATCGCCAGAAGAACAGCGAGCCCACCAGGGCGATGTGGATGGCCGCCGCACTCCACGCTCCCACGTAGCCCAGGCCCAGCGGATAGGTGAGCAGGTAGCCCAGGGGCAGCAGCACGCCCCAGCCGGAGGCGATGCCCACGACGACGGGGAACCGCGTGTCGCCGGCGCCCTTCAGAGCCCCGTTGCACACGATGCCCAGGGCGTCGAAGGCCTGGAAGACGGCCGCCAGGACGAGCATCGTGCTCCCCGCCTCCACGATGGCCGGTTCGTCGCGGAACAGGCGGACGATGCTCGTCCGGAAGATCACGAACAACAAGCCCATGCACACCATGTAGCCCATGGCCATGCCCACCCCCAGGTAGGCCCGCCGCTTGGCCGCGGGGATGTCGCGCCGCCCGATGTACTGCCCCACGAGCACCGTGACCCCCTTGTTGATCCCCACCGCGGGCATGAACGAGAGGCCGAGGATGGCGTGCGTCACGTTGTTCGCCGCCAGGGCGTTGCGGCCCAGCGGGCCGATCAGCAGGTTGGTGAACAGCGCCCAGGTGGCCACCCCCAGCATGAAGCTGGCCCCCGCCGGGGCCCCGATGGCCAGCAGGCGCCACAGCCGTCCCGCATCGAAGGCGTAGTGGGAGCGGGTGCGGAACCGCCGATGGTTCCGCTCGCAGAGGAACCAGCCCAGCAGGAGGGCCGCCTGCACGTACATGGCCAGCGAGGTGCCGATCGCCGCGCCCCCGATGCCCATCGCGGGGAGGCCCAGCTTGCCGAAGATCAGCACGTAGTCCGCCAGGGCGTTGAACAGGTTGGCGATCAGCGCCGCCCACATGGGCACGCTGGGCCGTCCGATGCCCTGGAAGAACGACGATATGGAGGCATAGGCCGCCGTGGCCGCCACGTGGCCCAGGCGCACGCGGAAATACAACGTCTCCAGCTCCTGGAGCCGCGGCTCGTGGCCGAATAGCTCGAAGATCACCGGGCCGGCCAACAGCACCGGGACCGCCACCACCTGGGCGACGAGCCCGAAGTAGACCCCCTGCCACGTGTAGCGGGCACACTCCTCATGGCGGCCCATGCCCACGCTCTGGGCCACGAACGTGCTCGTGCAGCCGGCGGTGCCCATCACGAAGGCGATGAGGGTGAACGCCATGGAGGCGGCGGGCCCCACCGACGCCAGCTCGTCCGCACCATAGGCCGCCAGCATCCACGTGTCCACGAAGCGCATGGCCGTGTGAGAGGCCATGGCCACGATCACGGGGAAGGAGATGCCCAGCACCTCCTTGAAGTCGGCCCAGGCGTCGGCGATGCGGCTCGACGGCTCCACCCGCTCGCGTCCTCTCCTCTGTGCAGATGGCTCCTGGCGGCCCAGCGGGCGCAACGGTAGCACATCCGAGTGCGGCCGGCAAGCGCCTCGCCAGGGCCTCCCGGCCCTGTCCCGGACCGCCCGCTGCCGACCGAAGACCGCGCCCCGCGGCTTTGACGCCCATGGGGCGGAATGGTATAATCACACCGGTAATCATAGCCCCGGCCAACCTGCGAGGTGCGGGCATGAAACACGTGATGGTGATCGACGACGAGCGCGATATCCTCACCTGCCTCCACGAGGCCCTCTCCGCCGAGGGCTACCGCGTGACCGCCGCCGTCTCCGGCGCGGAGGCCCTCGACGTGCTGGAGGATGCCGCTCCCGACCTGGTGATCCTGGACCTGCGGATGCCCGATATGAACGGCATCGAGGTCCTCCAGGCCATCCGTCGCGACCGGCCGGAGCTCCCGGTCATCGTCTGCTCCGCACTCTCCAGCTACCGCAACGACTTCGATATCGTGAGCAGCAACGTCGCCGCCTTCATCGACAAGCCCATCGACCTGGATAAGCTCTCCCAGGCGGTGCGGCAGGCCATCGGGGGCGGCACCACCGAACTGGTCTTCCCTCCCGAAGATGCCGATCCCGAAGCCTCCTGAGCCCCAGCACCCCATCGAAGTCCTCTGGCAGCGCCTCCGCGACCAGCAGCCCGAGGACGTGGCCCGGCGAGCCGCCGTCGAGCGGGAGGGCGGCGCCTACCTCGTGCCCCTGCTCGACCAGACCCTCCGCGTCACCCCCGACGAGGAGCGGGTCGACGGCCCTGGCGGCCCCGCCGGCTTCGAGCCCACCCTGGTGTGCGTCCAGTACCTGCTCTGCGCCCGCGACGAGCCGCTGGTGGGCGAGCTGGTGGACCCCAAGAGCCTGACCTACGGCGACTTCTTTTTCCGAGGCCAGCACGAGCTGCCCACCGACCGTCTGACCCGCGCCTTCGGCGCCCGGGCCGAGGCCTTCCAGGCCGCGGGGGCGGCCGTGGGCGGCGACGCGCGGGAGATGGGCGACGCGGCCTTCGAGTTTCGCGCCCTGCCCCGGCTCCCGGTCACCGTGGTCTACTGGGCCGCCGACGACGAGTTCCCCGCCCGGGCGCAGTTCCTCTTCGACCGCACGGCCGACCGCCAGCTGCCCGTCGACGCCCTGTGGGTCCTGGCCCGCGTGGTGGCCAAGCGCCTGGCCGCCGCCGCGGGCTGAACGCCCCGCCCGCCCGGCTCCCCGCGGGGCCACGGGCCGGCCCGCCCGTCCCGGCGCACGAGCCCCTGGGAGGCCCCCGTGAGCGCCCAGCGACGCGACGAGAGCCGCCTGCGCATGGTCTTCTGCGACGACGAGGGGCGGGTCTACGACCATCCCGAGCTGGCCATGGCCGGGGCCAGCGGCCCCCGATGGCTCCCCGTGCCCTGGAAGGAGACCATCCCCTTGCCCCAGGGCAGCGCCATCGTGGCCATGCCCGGGCGGCTGGCCGTGGGCTACGAGCCCCGCCGCGAGAGCTTCGTGTGCCTGGGCGAGGTGGAGGGCAGCGGCCCCGTGGCTCCCGCCGCCGCGGTCCTGCCCCCTGCGTATCTGCGCACCCTGCTCCCCGCCCAGGAGCGGCCGGCCGACGCCCCGCCCCTGCCCCTGCTCGGCTATACCGCCGTGGGCTGGGCGCGGGACGGCTTCCGGGCCGCGGCGCTGCGGCTCGACCCCAGCGACCGCTGGGATCCCCGCCACTTCGATACCGGGGACCTGCCCCGGCGCATCGAGGCACGCCAGGCCACCCTGGCGGGCAATCGCATCGTCGACCAGCTCGCCCACTGCGCCCTCGACTACCACTGCTACACGGCCCAGAACTTCTTCTACCAGCGCTGGGAGGCCGGGGTGCCCACCACCCCGCGCTGCAACGCCCGCTGCGCGGGCTGCATCTCCCTCCAGGACGGCCCCTGCCCCTCGCCCCAGGAACGGCTGGACTTCGAGCCCTCGGGCGACGAGATCGCCGCGGTCGTAGGCCACCACCTGGCCGAGGCCGACGAGCCCATGGTCAGCTTCGGCCAGGGCTGCGAGGGCGAGCCGCTGCTCCGCGCCGAGGCCATCGCCCAGGCCCTCCGCCAGGCCGGCGCCCGGACCGGCCATGGCACGGTGAACGTCAATACCAACGCCAGCCGGCCCGACGCCCTCGCCCTGCTCGCCGACGCGGGCCTCGATTCCGTCCGGATCACCCTTGCATCTGCCGACCCTACACGTTATGATGCATACCACCGGCCCGACGGCTACAACATATGCCAGGTGGGCCAGAGCTTCCGCCTGGCCAGGGAACGCGGCCTGCGGGTGGCCGCCAACATCCTCGTGCTCCCAGGAGCCACCGATACCCACGAGGAGACCCGCTGCCTGGTCGAATGCCTCCAGCGTCACCGCGTGGACATGGTGCAACTGCGAAACCTGAGCCTGGACCCCGACGAGGCCCTCGCCGCACTGCGGCCCGCCGGCCCCGGACGCGGCGTCCGACGCCTCCTGGCCAGGCTGCGGCGAAAGCTGTCCGGCGTGCCCATCGGCTCCTTCAACCGACCTGTGGACAGGAGAGGAAGCGCGCGATGAAGAAAGGCTGCTGCCTCGGAGTGCTGCCCGCCGACCTCGAGCTGGAGGCCCGGCTCGAGCTGGCCAGGAAGCTCGGATTCGACGGCGTCGAGCCCAATACCCTCACCCGAAAGGCCGACGTCCAGAAGCTCCGCAAGGCCGCGCAGAACACGGGCGTCCAGATCATCGACGTCATGAACTCCGCTCACTGGAAATATCCCCTCTCCAGCCCCCGAAAGCGCGACCGCGAGCGAAGCATCAAGGGCATGCGCACCTCGCTCCAGAACGCCCACGACCTGGGCTCCGACACCGTCCTCCTGGTCCCCGCCGTGGTCAACGACGAGGTGGGCTACCGCGAGGCCTGGTCGCGCTCGCGGGCCGCCATCCGACGCCTCATCCCCACCGCGCGAAAGCTCGGCGTGCGCATCGCCGTGGAAAACGTCTGGAACCGCTTCCTGCTCAGCCCCCTGGAGTTCAAGGACTACGTCGACAGCTTCGATAGCAAGTGGGTGCGGGCCTACTTCGACGTGGGCAACATCCTGATGCTGGGGGTGCCGCAGGACTGGATTCGCATCCTCCGCCGCCGCATCGCCCGCATCCACATCAAGGACTTCGATCTCAAGGCCCGCCAGTTCGTCCCCCTCCGCGAGGGCGACGTCCAGTGGCCCGAGGTGCGCAAGGCCCTCGACGACATCCGCTACACCGGCTGGCTCACCGCCGAGGTCCGGGGCGGCGACGAGAAGACCGTCCGAGGCATCAGCCGGGCCATGGACAAGATCCTCGCCGGGGACTAGGCCCCCGCAGCGAGCCGCAGGACCAGCGATGGCCACCGACGCCGCATCCCGACGCCGCAGCGCCACGGGCAAGCGCTGGGTGTTCCGCGACGGCGACCGCGCCCGCCGCGACGCCCTGGCGGAGGCCCTGGGCATCTCCCCCGTGCTCGCCCACCTCCTGGTCACCCGCGGCCTGGGCGCCGAGCGCGCCGCCCGCAGGTTCCTGGCCCCCGAGCTGGCCCACCTGCACGAGCCCGACCTGCTGCCCGACGTGGCCAAGGCCGCAGAGCGCATCCGCCAGGCCGTGGCCCAGGGCGAGCGGGTGCTGGTCTACGGCGACTACGACGCCGACGGGGTCACCGCCACGGCCCTCCTCCTCCAGCTCCTCCGCCTGCTCGGCCTCCAGCCCGTCCACTACATCCCCAGCCGCCTCGACGAGGGCTACGGGGTGCACGCCGACGCGGTGGAGGCCGCGGGGCAGCAGGGGGTGGACCTCATCGTGACCGTGGACTGCGGGACGGGGGCCGTGGACGAGGTGCGGCGGGCACGCGAGCTGGGCATCGACGTGGTGGTCACCGACCATCACGAGCCGGGCCGGGCCGTGGCCGGGGCCTGCGCCGTGGTCAACCCCAAGCTCACCGGCAGCCTCTACCCCTTCCGCGACCTCTCCGGCGTGGGCGTGGCCTTCAAGCTCGCCTGGGCCGTGGCCCAGACCTTCTCCCCGGGCAAGCGCGTCACCGCCGATTTCCGCTCCTTCCTCCTCGATGCCATGGGCCTCGTCGCCCTGGGCACCGTGGCCGACGTGGTGCCCCTGAGGGGCGAGAACCGCGTGCTCGCCCACTACGGCCTCCACGCCCTGGGCCACAGCCGCAGCCCGGGCATCGCCGCCCTGGTCGAGCAGGCCGGCGTGGCCGGCAGGCCCCTGGCCCCCAGCGACGTGTCCTTCAAGCTCGGGCCGCGGCTGAACGCCGCGGGGCGGCTCGCCGAGGCGGACCTGTGCGTCGAGCTGCTCACCTGCGACTGCCCCCGCCGAGCCGCGGACATCGCCCGCACCCTGGAGGCCAAGAACCGGGAACGCCGGCGGGTCCAGGCCGCCATCCTCGCCGCCGCCCGGGGCCGCCTCGCCGAGGGCGAGGGCTGGCAGGGCCGCCGGGCCATCGTCCTCGCCGACCCCCAGTGGCACCCCGGCGTGGTGGGCATCGTGGCGGCCAAGCTCGCCGAGGAGTTCCACCGCCCCACCGTGCTCCTGTGCGTCGACGGCGACGTGGCCCGGGGCTCGGGGCGCTCCGTGCCGCCCTTCAACCTCTTCGAGGCCATCGAGGCCTGCGAGGACGAGCTGCTGGCCTACGGCGGACACGCCCAGGCCGCGGGCCTGAGCCTCGAGCTGGCCCGCCTGGAGGCCTTCCGGCGGCGCTTCGAGGAGCAGGCCCAGGCCAAGCTGGCGGGATGGGAGCCCTGCGGGATGGTCGAGATCGACGCCGAGGTGGCTCTCGGCGCCGTGGGCCGCGGCCTGGTGCGGGAGCTCGAGCGCCTGGCCCCCTACGGCGAGGGCAATCCCCCGCCCGTGCTCGTGGCCTCCGACGTGCTGGTGGCCGGCGTCCCGCGGCTCATGGGCCGCCAGGGCCAGCACCTGTCCTTCTACGCCCGCCAGGGCGAGGCCAGCTTCCGGGCCGTGGGCTTCGGGATGGGAGAGCTGTTCGAGGAGATCGCGGGGGGGAACGTGACTTGCGACATCGCCTTCACGCCCCAGGTCAACGCCTACCGGGGCCTCGACGAGCTGGAGCTACGCCTGCACGACCTGCGGGTGTGCTAAGCGGGCTAGCAGCGCGGCGCCTGGGCCGCCTGCATGGCTCGCTCGCAGACCCGCCGCAGGGTCCTGGCGCGGCTCCGAAGGCCCTCCTGGCGCTGGCGGCAGGCCTCGTGGCGGAGCTCCCGCTCGCGCTGGGCGGAGGGCGCCTGCACCTCGACCTCCAGCCGCCACGTGGGAGGGCGGCGGCCCGCCTTGCAGGCCACCTCCACCGTGCCGGCTGGGGCACGAGGGGAGCGGGTGCTGGCACAGGTGCGGTTCATCACGTCTCCTTCGCCTCGCGTCCCTCCACGATCTTAGACGTCTGGCGCGACGCCGCATTCACTTTCTGCGGCCCTGGGACCGCAAGCGGCGTGCCGGGCCGTGGCGCGGCACGCCCT
Organism: Candidatus Brocadiia bacterium; assembly: GCA_046538415.1. Taxonomy (GTDB): domain Bacteria; phylum Planctomycetota; class PUPC01; order DSUN01; family DSUN01; genus JBKHIY01. Next base: position 13,245 of record JBKHIY010000055.1, read on the forward strand.
CTCCGAGCATTCGCCCTAACCGCAGAAGCCACGGCTCCTTGGGCCCAGGCCGCGAAGCCCCCGCGAGCGCCACGGCCCCGCGCGAGCGGGCAAATGTGTCCGATTTCGGCAACCTTCTTGCCCCGGTGTATAGCAAATAGACAGCCCCTCGCCGCCGACTCCGCTCTTGACAAGCAGGCGGCGGGCCGATTACATGACCAGGGTGGCTATACCGCGGCGCGGTCCGGCGCGCCATGCACATCCCAGCCGCGAAAGGAGTCGACGGATGGCAGAGCAGGAGGATTTCAGGCGGGCCATCGAGGCGCCGGTGCCCATCGCGCCCCACACCTACAAGCACTTCTACAACGGGGGCAAGCTGCGCGCCAAGTTCATGGGCGAGCCCGATCCCAAGGACGACTATCGCTCGGAGGAGTGGTTCTTCTCCACCAACCGGGCCATCACCCCGGGCCGGGAGAACCCGCCGGACAAGGGCTTCAGCCGCATCCGCCTGCCCAGCGGCGAGGTGGTGCTCCTCCAGCAGCTGCTCGAGGCCCTGCCCGAGCCGTGCCTGGGCCGCAAGCACGTCGAGCGCTTCGGCCCCAAGCTGGGCATCCTGGCCAAGATCTTCGACGTGGGCGAGGGGGCCCACATCCCCGTCCACTGGCATCCCTCCCCCGGGTTCGCCCAGAAGTACCTCGACGACCCCAACGGCAAGAACGAGGCGTGGGTGGTGATCGACACCCGGCCGGGGGCCAAGGTGTGGGTGGGATGGAAGGAGGACGTGCCCCGCGAGCGGTTCATGGAGTGGCTGCGCAACCAGGACCGCCAGGCCATGGTCGACCACATGCACGTCTTCGAGCCCAGGCCGCGCGACGTGATCTTCCTGCGCGACAGCTACCCCCACTCCCTGGGCTCCGGCTGCTGCATCCTCGAGCCCCAGGAGCCCACCGACTGGAATATCCTCGCCGAGTGGGAGGAGTTCCCCTACGAGAAGTCCGATGCCGCGCTGGGACTCGACTGGGAGACCGCCGTGGAGGCGGTGACCTTCGAGGCCATGCCCCGCGACTACCTCGAGAACTACGTGCGACGCAGCCCCCAGATCGCCCGCCAGGAGGACGGCTCGGTCGAGGAGAAGCTGGTGCCCGACGAGGCACGCCAGTACTTCGACGTCAAGCGGATGATCGTCAACGGCCAGCTCTCCATGCCCGGCGACCAGGGCTTCTACTGCGTGTGCGGCATCTCCGGCGAGGGCAAGCTGGCGGGGCCGTTCGGCGAGGTGCCCGTCTCCCGCGGCACCTTCTACTTCATCCCCGCCTGCCTCCCCGGCTACCGCCTCGTCTCGGAGGGCGAGGAGGCCCTCGAGGTGGTCTGCTGCTACCCGCCGGCCACGTAGCGGCGAGGGCGCGAGGAGACGACTCGACGGGGCGGCTTCCCGGGCAGGGAGCCGCCCCGCGTGCGCCAGGGCTGCGAGGGGTCAGGAGGCCGCGGCGGGCTGGGGCTCGGCCTGCGGCTGAGGGGCCAGGACCTCGGCCACGTAGAGCTCGACGAGCTCGGGGTCGAGCTGGCCCCCGGCGGCGTCGGCGCGGAGGATCTCGACCGCTCGCTCGTGGCTCATGGCCTTGCGGTAGGAGCGGTCGCTGGTCAGGGCGTCGTAAATGTCGGCGATGGCCATGATGCGTGCGGAGAGGGGGATGTCCTCGCCGGCCAGGCCGTCGGGATAGCCGGAGCCGTCGAGCTTCTCGTGGTGGTGGCGGATGAGGGGCAGGGCGCCGGCCAGGCTCTTCAGCGGCTCGCAGATCTGGTAGCCGATGAGGGGATGGCGGCGCATGGTCGCGAACTCCTCGTCGGTCAGCGGCCCGGGCTTGTTCAGAATTGCGTCGGGCACCCCGATCTTGCCGATGTCGTGCAGGATGCCCCCGTGGCGCACGTCGTCCAGCCGCTCCTCGGGGAAGCCGGTGCAGCGGGCCAGGCGCACCGCGTGATCGGCCACCCGCTCCACGTGGCGCTCGGTGAAGCGGTCGCGGGCCTCGGTGGCCCGGGCCAGCGAGAAGAGCACCGTCTCCGCCTGCTCGAGCTGGTCGTTGAGGGCCTTCATCCGCAGCAGCGAGCCCACCCGGGCGCCCAGCAGGGCGCGGTTGAACGGCTTGTTCAGAAAGTCGTCCGCACCCGCCTCCAGGGCCCGCACGTGGTCCTCGTTGGCGTCCAGCGCGGTCATGAAGACCACGGGGATGAGCCGGGTCGCAGGGTCGCTCTTGAGCCTGCGGCAGACCTCCAGGCCGTTCAGCCGCGGCATCATGATGTCCAGCAGCACCAGGTCGGGCGGCTCCTGGGCCACCTTCTCCAGGGCCTCCACCCCGTCGCGGGCCTCCACCACGCGGAACCCGTGGGGCTTGAGAAACTGGCGGAGGGCCAGGCGGTTGGTGTCGATGTCGTCGACCACCAGGACCGTACGGGATGCGGCGTCGGGGAATTCCATCCGCGGATGCCTCGTCGGGCGATTGGCCACCGAAGCCCTCCCACCGAAGTGTAGAGGGGCCCCCGTGCGATGTCAAACTGAAGGATGGAAGTCGTTCGCCATCAAGGGCTTGCGGCGCGCTCGAAGAAGGTCACCGCGGTCCCGCCCCAGGCCCGCCGGTCGGCCGCCGCCAGCGGGCCCGCCGCGTCGGGCAGCGGCGCCCGGGCCGGGTGCTGGACCACCAGCAGCCCCGGCGGCTCGGCGGCCAGCCCCGGGGCCAGGGCCTCCAGGAGGGCCAGCAGGCGGCCCAGGTCGCGGCGCACGAGGGCGTAAGGGGGGTCGAGGAAGACCAGGTCGAGCGGCCCGCGGGCGACCAGGTGGGCGGCGGCGCGGAAGGCGTCGCAGCGCAGCACCTCCGCGCGGTCGGCCAGGCGGGCGCGGCGGAGGTTCTCCGCCAGGGCGGCCAGGGCGCCCCGGCCGGTCTCCACGAAGCAGCACCAGGCGGCGCCGCGGCTGAGCGCCTCGATGCCCAGCGCCCCGCAGCCCGCGAACAGGTCCGCCGCCCGAGCCCCGGCCACCGTGGGGCCGAGGATGCTGAATAGCGACGTGCGCACCCGCCCGCTGGTGGGGCGCACGCCCCTCCCGCGCGGGGTCCGGAGCACCAGGCCCCCGGCGCTACCCGCGATGATCCTCATCGGCCTCCGCCTCCTCGGCCGCCTCGGGCGGGTGGAAGCGGCCCTCGGCCTCCTGCACCTGGGGCGTGCTGCGCACCCCGCCCGCGAGACCCCCGCGGCCGAGCACGTCGAGCTGGCGCTTCACGTGCACCACCACGGCCATCGTATTGTGCGTGGTGCGCACGATGCGCCACAAGACCACCAGCGTGGCCAGGAAGAAGACCGGCGTGGCCAGGATGATCCCCGTTTGCAGGACGCGGACGACTTCGCGCATCACAGCAGTCCTTTCGCCGTCAGAGGGGCCGGTGGGCGCCGGGCGACGGGCCACTGGAATCCTAGCGCCCCCGCCGCGCGCGGTCAAGGAGCCGCCCGGCCCTGGCCGCCGAGAGCGGGACCGCCGAGGGGGACGGCTGGGGCAGACGCCTGCCTCCGGCCGTGGCGAGAAATGCAGGGCCGTGGCGAAGAATGCAGGGCCAGCCGCGGGCGTTTGCGGGGGAGGGAACCTTTGTGCACAAAGGTTCCCTCCCCCGCACCCCCACCTTCCAAAGACTCTCGGGTGGGCCCTCGGCCATCCCCGCGGCGGCGATGGCCGAGGGCGGAGCCCGAGCCCGCACCCCCGGTCTTTGGGGAGGAGGGGGTGTGGGGGAGGCACCGCTTTCTGCCCAGAAAGGGGGTGCCTCCCCCACAGATTCCCCCCAACCATCGCATTCCCCGTCACTTAGGGCGTGGGGCGGGGCTCGAAAACTTTCTCATGGTCGTAAGGGCTTGTCGTGTCGACGGTTGGGGCGTTCGGCCAGATTTGTTTCGCATTTTTAAAATTTTTCGTGTCCGCATGGAGGGGGGGCTTCGGTTTGTAGGGGTAGAGGGGAGCGCGGCTCGTGGCGGGAGCGGGTCGGGCCGAGCGAAAATTTGTGGTCGGCGTAAGGCGGTGCCACTTCGATGCTTAGGGGGTTCGATCGGCTTTTTCGCTGCCACTTTTACAATTTTTCGTGTCCGCATGGAGGGGGGGCTTCGGTTTGTAGGGGTAGAGAGGAGCGCGCCGGGGGGTCGGGGGAGAGGCCCGCGCCGCAGGTCTTCGGGCCGGCGGGGGTGCGGGGGGCGGGCGGCGCTTCCCGCCCGGACGGGGGGCCACTGCGGGGCCGTGGCGCTCGGGCGGAGCCCGGGGAGTGCTTGACAGCCGGGGGGCGGGGGATATAATGGCGCCCGGGTGAGCTAGGGTGTTTACCGACAAGGTGTTAGCCACGATTCGGCGCGGCGGGCTGCTGGCCCATGGCGATCGTGTGGTGGTCGCCGTGTCCGGCGGCCCGGACTCGATGGCCCTGCTCGAGGCGCTGGTCGCGCTGCGCGAGCGGCTGGGCCTGGAGCTGTGGGTGGGCCACCTGGACCACGGTCTGCGCGGGGCGGCGGGGGCGGCGGACGCGGCGTTCGTGGCCGCGCGGGCGCGGGAGCTGGGCCTGCCGGTCGAGGTGGGCAGGGCCGAGGTGGGTCGCGGCGGCTCGGTCGAGCACGCGGCGCGCCGTGCCCGCTACGCCTTCCTCGAGCGGCTTGCGGGCCGTCTGGGGGCGGGCCGGGTGGCCCTGGGCCACACCGCGGACGACCAGGTGGAGACGATCCTCGAGGGGCTGTTGCGGGGCGGGGAGCTGGGCGCCCTGTGCGGGATGCCGGCCAGCCGCCCCATCGCCGAGGGCTCGGCGGTGCGCGTGGTGCGGCCCCTGCTCGAGGTCCGCCGCGAGGAGGGCCTGGCCTTTCTCGCCCGACGGGGCGTGGGCTACCGCGTGGACGAGTCGAACGCCGACCTGGACTTCGAGCGCAACCTGGTGCGCCACCGCCTCTTGCCGCTGCTGGAGGGCCGCGCGGGGCCGGGGCTGCGGAGCCGCCTGCTCGACCTCGCGGGGCGTGCCAGCGACTTCGCCGCCGCGGCACTGGCCCTGGCCGACGCCCTGGTGGGCGAGGATGCCGAGGGGGTGCGCCTCGAGGCCCGACGCCTGGCGGCCCAGCCCCGGCTCGTGCGCCGCCTGGCCGTGCGGCGCGCCTACGTGCGGGCCGGCGGCTCGGGCGAGCTGCGCCGTCGGGCCATCGACGCCGTCGAACACCTGCTGGGGGCGCAGAGCGGCCGCCGCGCGGAGCTGGCCGGGGGGCTGGTGGCCTGGCGGGAGTACGACGCGGTGCGGGTGGGGCGGCCCGCGGCCTCGCCGCGCCCGGTCCACGCCGTGCTGCCCGTGCCCGGCCGCCTCGAGCTGCCCCAGGCGGGGCTGTGGGTGGAGGCCGAGCTGCTCGAGGGCCCCGCCCCCGGCTACAGCCCCGACCGCTGGGAGGAGCTGGTGGACCTGGGGCGCACGGGGCGGCCGCTGGCCGTGCGCACCCGCCGGCCCGGCGAGCGCTTCCAGCCCCTGGGCCTGGGCGGGAGCAAGGCCGTGAAGGATCTCTTGACCGACCAGCGGGTGCCCCGCCGGGAGCGGGCCCGCCAGCTCGTGGTGGTCGGGCGGTGCGGCATCGCCTGGGTGGTGGGCCGGCGGCTGGACGAGCGGGCCAGGGTGACCCCCGCGACCCGCCGCGTGGCCCGCCTGCGAGCCGGGCCGCTGGCCGCCGGCGAGGGTCCGCCGCAACGCTCTAGCATGGAGGAATCGCCGTGAGCGAAGACCCCGAGTGCATCTTCTGCAAGATCATCGCGGGCGACGTGCCCAGCGAATGCGTGTTCCAGGACGACCACGCCGTGGCCTTCCTGGACATCAATCCCATCGCCCCGGGGCACACCCTCCTGGTGCCGCGCAAGCACTGCGAGGGCCTGCTCGATGCGCCCGCCGACGTGCTCCACGCGGTGATCGAGCGGGCTCCGCGCGTGGCCCGGGCGGTGATGAAGGCCACGGAGGCCGAGGGCTTCAACCTCATCCAGTTCAACGGCTCGTGCGCCGGCCAGGAGGTCTTCCACCTGCATTTCCACATCATCCCCCGCCGGCCGGGCGACGGGGTGAGCTTCGCCTGGAAGCAGGGCTCCTACGGCGAAGGCGAGATGGTGGCCCTGGGGGGCCGCATCCGAGAGGCCATGGGGGAGTGAGGAGGTGGGCCCATGCCCGCCAAGGCCTCGTCGCTGCGCCGCGACCTGTTCATCGCCGTCCTGGTGCTGATGACCCTGGTGCCCCTGGTGGTCTACTTCTACGCCGTGGAGCGGGGCAAGAGCCTGGCCGCCGAGCGCCTGGTCGAGCACGTGGCCCAGAGCGTGAACCGCACGCTCCAGGTCAAGAACGACATCGAGGCCATCCTCCGCGACCCCCAGGCGGGGCTGGACGCCGCGGCCCGCCAGATGGAGCGCGTGGCCGTGGCCGACGACGCCGTGGCCTACATCCAGCTCACCGACCGCGAGGGCAACGTCCTCCGCTCCACCTCCGCCGCCCCCCAGTGGGAGCGGGTGGCCATCCGCCCCGACCTGCCGCCCGCGGCGCCCGACATCGCGGCCCCCGAGCTGGTCCGCCGCCTGGAGACCGCGGGCGGCGACGTCAGCCCCGCCTACGTCGTCGACCTCAGCCTCTCGGCCCAGACCCGGGGGCACATGCTGGTGGGCATGTCCGCCCAGGCCCTCGACGAGCAGCTCCGCCAGTTCCAGGAGCCGGTGCGCCTCTCGGCCCTCCAGATCGCCATCATCTGCGTGGCCATCCTCGCCGGCTTCTCCGCCTACATCGTCTACCTCAGCGAGCGCACCCGCGGCCTCCACGCCCAGCTCCAGGAGGAGAGCCGGCTGGCCTACGTGGGCACCCTGGCGGCCAGCATCGCCCACGAGGTGCGAAACCCCCTCAGCTCCGTCAAGATGAACGTCCAGATGATGGAAAACCGCCTCCGCCAGCTGCCCGACGACCAGCAGGCCCAGTACTTCCACAACAAGATTCGCCGCATCCAGGGCGAGGTCGACCGCCTGGAGGACTCGGTGAGCCACTTCCTGGCCTTCGCCCGTCCCGCGCCCCTCCGCACCGAGCGCCTGCGCCTGAGCGACGTGGTGGACGACAGCCTCGAGCTCCTCCAGCCCCAGGCCCAGAGCAAGGGCGTCCAGCTCGTCCGCCGCTACGCCCGCGACCTGCCGCGCGTGGACGTCGACCCCAACCAGTTCGGCCACGTGGTCCAGAACCTCGTTCTCAACGCCATCCAGGCCCTCGACCGCGGCGGCACGGTCACCGTGGCCACCGCCCGCGGCGACGGCTGCGTCCAGCTCACCGTCGCCGACGACGGCCCGGGCATCCCCGAGGAGACCCAGGAGAAAATCTTCGACGTCTTCTTCACCACCCGCGAGGGCGGCACCGGCCTGGGTCTCAACATCGTCTCCCGCATCGTCGACGAGCACCGCGGCACCCTGGTCGTCGACAGCGCCCCGGGCGAGGGCACCGTCTTCCGCATCGGCCTGCCCCTCCCCGACCAGAGCCCCGAGGCCCACGACGAATCCTGAGCGCAGGGGGCGCCTGGCGGGCCCTTTCGGCCCGTGGCCTGGGCTCTTGACTTGCCGGACAGGCCGAAGTAGACTGCGAGCGAAGATCGCGGACGAGAGCGCGTCGCACGCGCCATGGGGGTGCGTCCGTTCGACGGACAGCATACACGGTACGGGAAGCGGCAGAGAGCGGCTGAGCGGCCCATGAGCCTGACGACACCCGAAGGTAACACCACGATCAACAAGCTCAAGGTCAAGGACCAGGCGGTTCACGCCTGGTACCGATTCGTGCTGGGCTATCCTCCGCACCTGGTGAGGCAGTATCTGGACAAGCTGGGGGTCGGTCCTGACGATGGGTGGATTCTCGATCCTTTCTGCGGCACGGGCACTACCCCCGTGGAAGCCCGGCTCAACGGCTATCGGACATTCAGCACCGACGGGAACCCGATTTGCGTGCTCGCCACCCGGGTGAAGCTCGCCTGGGGCATCGAGCTGGAGAAAGCTGAACGGCTTCTCGGCGAAATCCTCGGTCTCAGTTCGGCCTGCCTGCTCGTCCACGGGCTGGACCCTGGGCCGAGGGCCCAGACGCAATTGGAGTTCTTCGGGGCCGAGGTGGTCGACCCGTCCGACCGCGACTGGCGTCGTGCCAGGGGCTTCTGTCCTGACGCGCTGGTGTCGCCGCAGAGCGCGGGCCTGATCCCCAAGGGCTTTATCAGCCCCAAGCCGCTGCTTCGCGTGCTGGCCGTGCGGTTCGCCATCGAAACCCTCGTCGGCGAGCGCGCCTTGAGGGAGTTCCTGCTTCTGGCCCTGGCCACCGTCATCGTTGCAACGGCGGGTAATGTCGGCTTCGGCCCCGAGGTGTACCGACGCAAGCCCAAGGAAGACGCGGACGTGCTGCGAGCCTTCGGGGCGATGGTGGCGCAGATGATTGCCGACCTGGCAGACCTGAAGTCGGGCCGCCAGGGGCCCTTCCCACAGGCTTGCGTCTTCCGCGACGACGCCCGTCAGCTATCCAGCCTGGAGGGCAAAGGCCCTGTGGGAGCCGTGATCACCTCGCCCCCATACCCCAACGAGAAGGACTACACCCGCAGCACGCGCCTTGAGAGCGTCCTGCTGGGCCTGCTGCGAACGAAGCCCGGGCTGCGCGGCTTGAAGGAGGGCCTGTTGCGCAGCAATACGAGAAACGTCTTCAAGGCCGACGATGACGACCGCTACGTGGCCGATCTCCCGTCGGTCACACGCCTGGCACAGACCATCGAGGACAAGCGGATACAGCTCGGTAAGACTTCCGGTTTCGAGCGCCAGTACCATCGTGTCACCGCGCTCTATTTCGGCGGGATGTTTCGCCACTTGAGGTCCCTCTATCCCCGCATTCGCCCGGGGGCGCAGTGTGCCTACGTCGTAGGCGACCAGATGTCCTTCTTCCGAGTCCATATCAAGACCGCGCATGTGCTCGCCGATGTTGCCCTCAAGGCAGGCTATCAAGTCGAGGGCATCGAGCTATGGCGGACTCGCGCCGCTACTGCGACCGGTGCGGACCTCGAGGAGAACGTGCTGATCCTCCGGCGGCCAGAGGAAGGATGACCTGGAGATGCCGGACGCGCCCGAACCGCCTGGACCCCAAGGAGCACGAGCAAGGCGATGAGAGGCTGACCCAGTACGATCGGCTGATCCTCGACGTTTTCTTCCAGCATTACGAACAGGGAGCGGAGAGGATCGAGTTCAGTAAGGATGAGCTGTCGGGCGCCGCAACGGCCAGAGGCGTGACTATCCGCAACATGCCCGACCTGATCTACACCTATCGCGCTCGGCGCCGCCTGCCCCAGCCCATCCTGGCGACCGGAAACTGGGCGATCGTCGCTCACGGCAAGGGGCGATACGCGTTCGTCCTCCTGGCCAACGAGCCGCATTTTGATATCCCGTTCGGCGACTACGCCCCCGTGGACATCCCTAATGCGATTCCCGACGTCGTCGAAAACTTCCTGTCCGGCGACGAGCAGTCGCTTCTCATCTCTGTCCTCTACAACCGCTTGGCGGACATCTTCACCGGGCTGACGTGCTTCCACGTGCAGAACCATTACCGCGGCTTCATCGCCCACCTGGGCCAGTTCGAACTCGACGATCTGTACGTCGGCCTCGACGCCTCGGGCACCATACACATTCTCCCTCTCGAGGCCAAGAGCAAGAGTCCCGCCGACATGTTGGGGAGGGTGCAGATTGGCCATATGAGCCAGCTCGCGCGGCAGAACTTCCCCGCGCTTTCGCGACGCATCATCGCGGTCAAGGCGCTCGCTGACGAGACTATCGGAATGGTCGAGTTCAGCGACGAGGTCGAGCCGGACGAGATTCGGATTCGCTGCGTCTCCCGCTTCCGGCTCGTTCGGCGCACTCGAACGCACGGCGGCGAAAGCCCTCAGCACTGACTTCGCGGCCGCCGCAGCCCCGCGGAGAGCTACGCAGGCGCCACCGGCCTCGGTAACTTCCCCGGCTACCCCCTGCGCCCTCGCCCCGTCATTTCTCGGCCGTCGGTTCCTCGGTCCTCGCCTGCCAGCGAGTCAGGCCGCGGCGGAAGCGGCGGCGCAGCGTGAACGAGCCGACGGTGAGCGCCGCGCCCAGCGGGCCGAGGACGCCCACCGCCGGCCAGCCGTCGGGATCCCGCGTCGCCACGAATACGAAAACGACCGCGAGCCCCAGGGCGAGCCCTCCCAGCACCAGGCCTGCGTCGCTCCATAGCACGCCGGGGCGCGCGACGGCGCGGTAGCGGCCCGCTTGCACGTGGGCGCTCAGCCGGAACACCGCGGCTACGCCCATCGCCACCGCCAACGCCGCGCCGAGCCCCGATGGGGCGATGCTCAACGCGGTCGTGAGTTTGCTCGCTCGCCGGGCTGCCCAGCCTACTTGGTCGCCTCTCCGGCTGGGGCCGGAGCGCTCAGGCGCCCCGCGTGCCAGTGGTCGCTTGCGACGGGGAGGCCGGAAAGCGCTTGACAGGCCGCCTCCGCTGTTGTAAACTTACTACAACAGGAGAAAGGAGGGCGAGCTCATGGGACGCTTCGGCGAATTCTTCAGGCACAAACGGATGGCGTTGGGCCTCTCGCTGAGGCAGTTCTGTCTTCAGCACGGCCTCGACCCTGGCAACATCAGCAAGCTCGAGCGGGGACGGCTGGCGCCGCCGCAGCACGAGAAGCTGGAGGAGTACGCCCGGCTCCTGGGCATCCCCCAGGGCAGCGACGACTGGTACCGCTTCTTCGACCTCGCCGCGGCAGAAGCGGGGCGGGTGCCCCAGGACATCCTGAGCGACGAGCAAGTGGTCGAGAAGCTGCCGCTGCTCTTCCGCACTCTCCGTGGGGAGCCGGTGCCCGACGAGCAGCTTGACGAGCTGGTGAAGACGCTGAAGAGGAGCTGAGGGGTGGGGCAGCTTCCTCGCAAGATTCTCTCGTATGAGGACCTCCGCCGGACCGCCGCCAGCTTCTTCGCTCAGTACCATCTCTCAGGCACCATCCCCGTCCCTATCGAGCACATTGCGGAGCAGGAGCTCGATCTCCACATCGTGCCTGTCCCGGGGCTTGCACAGGCTCAGCGCATCCACGACCGTGGGATCGTCGAGTTCATCACCGGCGATCTGAGAGAAATCCACGTAGACGAGTACATTTGGCGCCACCGCCACAGCCGCTACCGCTTCACCATCGCGCACGAGATCGGCCACCGCGTCCTGCACAGGAGGCTCTACGAGAGGCGGTCATTCCGGTCCGTTCAGGAATGGAAGGCGTTCATCAACAGCATCCCGCCCGAAGAGCACGGGTGGTACGAATGGCAGGCCTATGCGTTCGCCGGGCTGGTTCTCGTGCCCAGTGAGCCTTTGCGCGAGTCCCTCGGGCGGCATTTTCGCGAAGTGAGCGACCGGGTCGCGCAGGAGGGAATCCGCCTGGCGGCAGTGTACGACCGGGTATGGGACATGGTGCTCGACACGGTGGGGAAGGAGTTCGAGGTCTCCACTCAGGTAATCCAGAAGCGCGTGGACAAGGATCGTCTCCAGGACGAGTTCCGCGTCCCCTAGCCCGACTGCGCCGGACCGATGTGGCCGCGCCTCGCAGAGGTCGGTATTCAGCGCCGGTCGTGGCAGCCGGTCTGCTGCGCCCTCGCCCCGTCATTTCTCGGCCGTCGGTTCCTCGGTCCTCGCCTGCCAGCGAGTCAGGCCGCGGCGGAAGCGGCGGCGCAGCGTGAACGAGCCGACGGTGAGCGCCGCGCCCAGCGGGCCGAGGACGCCCACCGCCGGCCAGCCGTCGGGATCCCGCGTCGCCACGAATACGAAAACGACCGCGAGCCCCAGGGCGAGCCCTCCCAGCACCAGGCCTGCGTCGCTCCATAGCACGCCGGGGCGCGCGACGGCGCGGTAGCGGCCCGCTTGCACGTGGGCGCTCAGCCGGAACACCGCGGCTACGCCCATCGCCACCGCCAACGCCGCCTCCAGCCCCATGGCCCAGACCAGGCTGTTGAGCAGGAACCGCCGACCGTGGAAGCCCTCCCTCACGAAGCCGATGGGCCAGCCACGGGCCTCCCCGAAGCTCGCCGAGAGCTGGATGTAGTCCCCGCGGCGCTCCACCCGCACGTCCTTCGCCGACGCCTCGCTATGCGCGCGAGACCCCGCGCTGGCCAGCAGCCCCGCCGCCAGCACCACCACCGCGGCAACCTGCCAACCGCGGTCCAGCCGACGCGAGAAGCGAGGCACCAGCAGGTGCACCAACACGCCGGCGGAGATGACGAGCCCGAGGGGCACCAGGGCATCGAGGGCGGCCTCTTCCCTGCCCGGACGCCCGAGGTGGGCGCCATCCAGGTAGCGCCCCCCCCAGAAGCTCGCCCCCCATGGCGAAAAGCAAGCACGCCCACAACCCCGCCAGCGCGGGAGCGAGGCGCAAGAGCCCAGGCCGGAAGCGACCGGCGGCGCACACCAGCACGGCTGCCACGAGGGCCAGCGGGATGAGCAGCCCCGGGTATCCCCACAGGGGCTCGCGATAGGCTCGCGAGGAGGTCAGGGCCGCCCAGCGCAGGCCTCCGCCGTGATAGGCCGCGACGTATAGCGCCGCGACCGCCAGGCCCACGACCACGTTCGCCCAGGCCAGCACCCGGTGCCTCGTCGCCGGCCGCCGCTGCGCCGCCGCCTCCGCCACGTTCCCGCACGCACAGGTGAGCCAGACGGCCATTCGTCGCTCCTCGTCAGGGCCTTGGGTGGGGAGCCAGCACGGGGTATCGGCGACGGCCTTAAGTATACCGCCGCAGGCTGTGAATTCCAGCGGATTCGAGCAACGCCGGCCCGAGCCACCGGCCCCGCGGCGCAGACGCTCCCGCTGCACGGCCTGAGAAATGTTGACGAGGGGCGCCGGGATGTTGACGAACGTCAACATGCCCGGAGTCGTTGCCCGCACGGCGCTTAGGTGCATTTCCGCCGATGAGGGCCGCCCGGCGTGTTGCCACTTGGCAACATCCGGGGCCGCGGCTCCCGCCGGCGCCGGCGCCCGGCGCTGGGGCACCGGTCCCGGTCCGCGACGCATGCCTTTCCATCGCAAGAAGATACGCATCGCCCGCGAGCGGCGGCGCGCCGCGAGGCCCGGGCTCCCGGCCTGGCGCGGAAATTGCAGCACCGACGAGCAAAGCGGTGTCTTTCGCCTCGGGGGCCACAACACGGGGGGTCCGACGATGACTCGACGCTTCCTTCTCGCAGCCGTCTGCCTGGGGCTCGTGCTGGCCGCGGCGGCCCCTGGCCTCGCCCAGCCGCTGATCATCCGCCTCTCCCACGTCGAGGCGGAGCCCATCATCGAGGTCGAGCCCGGCGTCTACCTCTATCGCTACACCGTGTTCAACGATTCGCCGCCGGCCCAGAGCGGCTCCCCGCCCCCTGCCGACGGGTTCGGCGCCTCGGCCGTGCCCCCTGGGACCGACGTCTGGCCGGCCATCGTCGCCTACCAGATCCCCCTGCCCGACGAGGGCTCGGTGTGGGACATTACGGAGCCGCTGCCCGACGACTGCTACCTGTGGGACCACGAGATCCTGACGCCCGGCGAGTACTACGACAAGTACGGCGTCCCCACCCCCTTCCCCGGCCCCCACGTGGTGCTCGACTGGTACGACACGGAGCCGCCGCCGGGCCAGCTGCCCCAGCTGCCCATCGGGCCGGAGACCTCGTGGGACGAGTGGGGCTGGCCCGACGGCCTGATGCCCGACCTCGAGCACTTCCCCACGTCTGCGGCGAACCCCTACTTCAGCTTCAAGAGCGGCCTGGCGCCCGTCGACGGCCCGTATGCGGCCATCTGGGCCGACGCCTATCGTCAGATCGGCGACCCCCCCATCGTCGGCTACGGCAGCCCGGGGATGCCCTACAACCCCATCCCCGAGCCCGCCAGCGCCGTCCTCCTGGCCCTTGGCCTGACTGGCCTGGCCGCCCGTCGCCGACGCAGGCCCTAGCCCCCCGCCGAGCCCGCGTCGCGGCCTCTCCGATCTCCTGTCGTACCCACGGCTCCAGGCGGGAAGTGGGGGAGCTTAGCGCGGCGGCTTCATCCTGTCTCGCAGCTCAGCGAGCAGCTGCTCGACGGCGTTGTTGTGTCGACGCTGTTCCAAGACAGCCTTCCACAGCTTGCCCTCGATAGAGAGCATGGCTACGTCGATGAAGAGCACGCCTAGGAGGATGATGAGGACCATGGTGTTCACGGATACCCCTCCGCATTCTGCATGACCGACCGTGAGGCGTCTGGATGATTTCGGTGGCGCCTATCTGCGCTTATCTGCGTAGGAGCGCCAGTAGTATGGGAACCAGGGCTCCAACAAGGGCGACGACGAGGATAGCAAGCGCCCACCACCATCGGGCACGGAGTGGCGCCTCCCGGCGCTTCGACCTGCGTTCGAGCTCCCGGTCGCGGATCATGCTCTCCAGCTTGCGTTTTCCAGCCAGGTCGGGACGCAGGCGATCAGTGCAGCGGTTCGCGCACACTCGCGCTAGTCGCCCGTCGTGAACGGCCAGCTCTTTGCCCTTCTGTTTGATCGCCGCTTGGTAGTTGTTGACGATCTCGGAGCACCGCTTCAGGATCCACTCTTTCTCTGACTCGGACACGCGACCGTAGTTGTGCCACATTGCGTCGGCGGCCACCTCGACGAACCTATCGACCTGTTCCTTGCACAAGGTCTCCAGGTGGCTCAAATGTAGCCGAACTCGCGCGGCGCGCTGGACCTTCCGAAGCTGCTGCTGCAACTCCGCACCTTTGCTGGCGGCCCGCTGATGGCGCCATTGCGAAACTTTACGCTCTATGTGCTGTCTCACCTCTTTAGGCGGCAACCGTCTACGCAGGATACGCATGGTGAATGTCCTCCGGCCGGCGCCAAAGGTGCCGAGGAGCGACGCACGTCGCTAGGGCTTTCTGAGTCAGACAGCCGCCTCAGACCTGGTACTTGCCGCTCGCGCCGAGCTCGTTCACTAGGGCGGCGCCAGTCGCCGCCGAACTCCAACGGCGGCCGTGCGGGCCGTAGGCTTCGTAGGGGGCTCCGCAACAGCGGGGTGTACCGGCGCCGGAGAACATCAAGGCCTAGCGACTGACCCTCTCAGGTCCCGGCCTCGGGCACTGGAGCTACTCTTGATCAGCATGACTGCAACGGGCCATACACAAAGCTACCTCTCGCGGAGAGCCTCGCCATGGCCTGAGACCCTAGGAGAGGAGGCGCGGCCCTGGACCTGTGCCGCGGCGGTACTCAAGAGTGTGCTTGGGGCCTCTCTGTCCGTGACCCCGAAGCAAGTCTCGTCCGAGAACGTGGAGCCTTTCTGCTAGCATCTCGGTGCGATCGGGTTTGGCCTTAACGAATTCTATGGTTCCCCTCGTGGGGTCGTACCTGCGGCCAATCAGTTCATACTTGGGTGGTCCCTCGATTGTGTAGCCATGGTCAGCCTGGTCCACAAAGTACTTGCCCGCAGGGTCAACGCGCGCACGTTCTTCCCCTGATGGCTTTCCTGGGTGGGTGTACGTGAGGACCCAGTCCCCAACTAG
>JBKHIY010000056.1:0-28448 GCA_046538415.1 Candidatus Brocadiia bacterium
AAACTTACGCTCGGCGGCAGCGGCCACGGCTGCCAGCCGTGGCCGCTGCCGCCGACGTGAAGTTCTTCAGAGAGGGGTCTGGGGAGAAGCCTTTCTTTCAAGAAAGGTTCCCCCCAGCTCTCCATTCGGCTGAAGTGTCACAAAAATTGTTTGACTTGCGGAGCCCGGATTCGTAAGATTAGAGATTCCGACACTTAGCAGGCCACCGGTCCGGAGTATCCTGATGTCGAAAACCTATATGGCCAAGCCCCACGAGGTGGCGGCCCAGTGGCACGTGGTGGACGCCAGCGGCAAGGTGCTCGGCCGCCTGGCCAGCCGCGTGGCCACCATCCTTCAGGGCAAGCACCGCCCCACCTATACCCCGCACCTCGATACCGGCGACTTCGTGATCGTCGTCAACGCCGAGAAGGTCAAGATTACGGGCAGGAAGCTCGACCAGCGGCTCTACCACCGCCAGAGCAAGCACGTGGGGAACCTCAAGTCGATCCCCATGCGGGAAATGCTGGAGAAGCATCCCGAGCGCCTGGTCCACGAGGCCGTGCGCCGCATGCTGCCTCGCTCCAGGCTGGGAGCCAAGATGCTGCGCAAGCTCAAGATCTACGCCGGCCGCGACCACCCGCATCAGGCCCAGAACCCGAAGCCGCTCGATCTGTGAGCGGCGCCGTAGGAGCCCTCAGGTGGCTGCCACCACGACCGACTACGTGTGGGGGACCGGGCGGCGCAAGACCGCCGTCGCCCGCGTCCGCCTCCGCCGCGGCGCCGGCCGCATCCTGGTCAACGGCCGCGATGCCGACGACTACTTCCTCACGGAGCGAAGCCGTTCCAACGTGCGCGCCCCGCTGAAGTGCGTCAAAGTGCTCAACAAGTACGACGTCGCTGCCAACGTCACCGGCGGCGGGCCCGCCGCACAGGCCGATGCCGTCGTGCTGGGCATCGCCCGCGCCCTGGTGAAGATCGACCAGGGGTTCCACCAGAGCCTCAAGGACGAGGGCTTCCTCACCCGCGACTCGCGGGAGAAGGAGCGGAAGAAGTACGGCCGTCGCGGCGCTCGCGCTGGCTACCAGTTCTCCAAGCGCTGACTCTCCCCTCGCCCCCACGGACCCCGCCGCGGGGCCATCCGCCTCGCGGCGGGTTTTCCATGGCCGGCGGCGCGCCGGCGCTCGGCGGGGGTTGACTCCTCGCCGCCTGTCTGCCATGCTCCCGGCGCAGGGTCTCGTGTGCGCGCTCTGCATTGGAGGCGTTCCATGGCCAAGCGTCGGCTCGGCGTGCTGGTCGATTCGTTGCGGCTGGGTGTCCGCCGCGGGATCGAGAAGGCGGCGGAGACGGGTTTCCAGGGCATCCAGGTCTACGTGACCGGGGGGGAGATGGCCCCCGAGCGGATGACCTCGAGCGCGCGGCGGGAGTTCCGCCGGTTCGTGGCCGACCGCGGCCTCGAGCTGGCGGCGTTGTGCGTGGAGTTGGGCGGCTACGCCGCCCCCGGGGCGCTCGACGAGCGGATCGTCCGCACCCAGCGCATGCTCGACCTCGGCGTGGACCTGGGGGTGGTGGTCCACTCCGCCCACATCGGGCGGATTCCCTCCGACGAGGCGGCCGAAGGGCGCCCGGCGATCGCCGAGGCACTGGCCGCCATCGGCTCCTACGCCGCCGACAGGGGGCGGCAGTTCGCCTGCGAGACAGGCCCCGAGGAGCCCTCCGTCCTTGGCCAATTCCTCGTCCAGCTCGATTGCCCCGCCCTGAAGATCAACTACGACCCCGCCAATCTGGTGATGAACGGCTTCGACCCCGTCCGGGGGGTCCATGAGCTGGCCGACCTCATCGTCCACACCCACGCCAAGGACGCGGTGCGCCACGACGACGGCTCGAAGGAGGAGGTGCCGCTGGGCGAGGGCCAGGTGTCCTGGGAGCGGTATATGGCCGCGCTGGCCGAGGTCGGCTACGAGGGCTACTACACCATCGAGCGCGAGGGCGGCGGCGACCCGGTGGCCGACGTGGCGGCGGCCAAGCGCTTCCTCGAGCGGCTCTGAGGCCCCTACACGCGCGCCGGCGGCGGCTCGCGGGGCGTTCACGGTTTAGACACCACAAGCGCTTCCCTCATAGGCACTTGGAGCGCCGCAGGCTTGCGGACGCGGGCGCGTGTTCAAATGATGTACGGCGCGGCGGCTCCCTCGCTGATCCCCCCTTACCCATCCTAAGTCCTGCCAGCACGTGGCATTAGGTTCCTCGCCCAGGCCCCGCTCGGGGCTTGGCATGCGGCTTGCTCGGCGCCGTCGGAGCGACGGGGCACGCGGGAGCCTCGGGGCGCTATCGGGGCCGCGTGTCCGCAGGCCGCTTCGCCGCACGGCGAAGCACAGGGGGCGAGACCATGCGCATCATCCTGCCGCGACTGTGGACCCTCATCCTCGCCCTGGTGGTCCTGGCCCTCATGGCCCGGCACGCCGGCGGCGACCCCATCAGCATCGATGGCCTGCCCGCAGACTGGGGCATCGCCCCGGCGGGGCCCTTCGACTCCGACTGGGAGCCCGACCCGGGCATCGACGGAGTGTGGGAGGACGACGCGTGGACCTGGAGCGGCTACCTCGGCCCCGGCTGGGGCGGCCAGCGCTACGACGCCGAGGGCCTCTACTTCACCCACGACGACGCCTGGGCCTACTTCGGCCTCGTCACCGGCTTCCCCCCCGACGGCGTGGACGACGACTGGGCGGGCGACCTGGCGCTGGATATCGGCCGTGACGGCTCCTGGGACCTCGGCATCGAGACCACCGGCGACCGCGACCACCTCCCCGGCGCCCTCTACCGGGACATCGCGTGGGCCAGCGGCCTGTGGCCCTCCTCCGACCCCACCGAGATGCTGTCCGCCACCGCGGCCTGGACGCCGCCCGGCGGCACCCTCTACTACAACTACCTCGGCGACGACCACTACTTCCTCGAGACCGGGGTGCCCCTCTCCCAGCTCCCCCTCTCGCCCGACCAGCCCACGGACTTCCGGGCTCACTGGACCATGACCTGCGGGAACGACGCGGTGGACCTCGATGCCCAGTTCCCCGTGACGCCCAACACCCCGCCCTCGATCATTCCCGAGCCCGCGACCTGCACCCTCCTGGGCAGCGGGCTGCTGGCCGTCTTCGCCCTTCGAGCCAGGAAGCGCAGGAGGAGTGGCGAACCGAGAGAGGCATAGCTCCAGGCCGGCGGGAGCCGTGTACGCCGGCATCTCGGCAGCTCCTTTCCACCTGCTGCGGGCGGTCCCGGGACGTGACCGGGGCCGCCCGTGGCCATTTGCCGGGCTGGAGGGGGGCTACTTCTTCTTCGGCTCGGGCACCCGGGTGGGGAAGTGGGTGGCGGGGCCCCAGTTCCCGGCCCCGTCGCGGGCCCTCACGTGGAGGTACCAGGTGCCGGGCTTGAGGTCGGAGAACTTGGCGGAGGTCTCGGTGCCGCGCAGCTCGGTGGGCAGGGTGTCGGCCTTCTGGTCGAGGGCGGTGGCGTAGCCGGCGATGCCCGTGGGGTCGGTGACGGTGGTCCACTCGAAACGCAGGGTCTCGCCGTCCTCGCGGGCGGTGATGGCGAAGTTGTCGATCTCGAAGGCCGTGCCCGCCCGCACCGAGCGGGTGGCGAAGTCGGAGAACAGGACGTAGCGGATGGTCAGGCTCTTCTCCGAGCCCTTGGGCTTGAGGAACTTCAGCAAGTCGATGTCCGCGTGGTGCCACTTTCCGTCGGCGGCCAGCTCCACGGAGCCGACCACGGTGTAGTTGGAGGTGGGGCTGGTGAGCTTGATGGTGCGCCACGAGCCGGTGTGGACGTGGAGGTTCATGGCCAGGCCGGGGGGCATGCGGTAGTCGAAGCTGATGACCGGGTATTCCATGGCGTCGAAGCGCTTGCGGTAGGCGTAGGCCCCGAAGTAGCGGCGGCTGCGGCGGGCGATGATGCGCAGGCAGCGACGTCCGGTGGCCGCCGTGGCCCCCGTGCGCCGCAGGCGGGCGTAGCTGCCGTAGGGCTTCCACTGCCCGTCGTCCTCCTCGAAGGTGTCGCGCAGCAGGGGGTCGGAGGGGATGCGGGCCACGAAGGGCGCCGCGGGCGGCGCCTTGTCCAGCGAGTAGTCCATCTTCCACGTCCACGTGTGGCTGGCCGCGTTTCCCACGTTGTCCGTGGTCTTGAGCACCGTCTGGACCGGCTTGCCGTTGGGGAGGACCACGGGCTCGTCGAGCTCGGTGGCCGACCAGGTGAGGGTTCGGGAGCGGGCGTCGTAGGCCACGCCGTCCTCGGTGGGCTTGTAGGTCTTGCCCGCGACGGTGAGGGTGGTCTGCTCGCGGTCGATGCCTGCGGGGCTGTCGGCGAGGGTCACGCGGATGCGTCCCTCGGCGTCGGCGCTGTCGGGCTTGGGGTGGACGGCTCGCACGTCGGGAGGGAGGTCGTCGATGAGGATCTTGCGCCGCAGGGGCTCCGACCAGTTGCCCGCGCCGTCGCGGGCCCGGACCAGGAAGTGGTAGATGCCGGCGCCTAGCTCGCGGAACTTCCAGGAGGGGCGGGAGCTGTCCTGCCACTCGATGGCCGCGGGGAGGGTGGTCAGGCTGTACTGGTAGGCGGGCACCCCGCTGGGGTCGTGGGCCACCAGCTTCCACTCCAGGGGGGCGTTGCGCGTGCTGGCCGCGGGCGCGATGCAGAAGTTGTCGATGTGGTACTCTACGCCCCGGGCGTTGCCGTCGAAGCCGGTATCGGCGAACTGTAGCTGCTCCACCACGTAGGAAGGGGCCTTGGGCAGCGAGGTGGTGAGGATCTCGTGGAGGTTGAACTCCGTGTGGTGCCACTGCCCGTCGGTCTTCACCCCGGGGATGGCCCCCAGGCAGTTGCTCCCGTGGGGGTCGGTGAAGCGGACGGTGTGCTTGGAGCCGTCGATGGTGAGCACCAGGTCGGCCCGCAGGTTGTTCGGAATCTTGTAGTCGAAGGCCACGATGGGGTAGCGCCCCGCGTCGAAGGGCTCGGAGCGGACCGTGACCGGGAAGGGGCCTCCGCCGTAGGCGTTGTGGATCCGCAGCGAGTAGCGGCCCGAGCCGCTGGTCGACCCGTCGCGCTCGATGATCGCGTACTCGCTGGAGGCCGCCCACTGGCCGAACCCGGTCTCGAAGTCGTCGTGGCACAGGTAGGGATGGGAGCCTTCGAGCTTGAGCAGGCGCGGCGGCTGGTCGTCCTGGCTCGCCGCGAAGGTCCACCCCACCTCCCGGGCCTCCATGGCCTGGCCTCGGAAGTCCCTGGCCCCGACCGAGAGCTCGACCGCCTGCCCGTCCTTGAACGTCAGGGGCAGGCGCGTGAGGTCGACGGCCAGGCGCTGGGCCACGGGGTCGAAGGTGGCCGCCTCGGGGCTGTAGCCCGCCGCGGGGTCCGAGGGCACCACCTGGACCGCCAGCTCCTGGCCCCCCAGGGCCACGGCCAGGCTGCGGGGGTCCACCCCGCTCTCATCCGCGAAGTCGACCCGCACCGTGTGGGCGGCCGACTGGGCGCCCGCGGCGGGCGCGGTGGCCGTCACCCGCGGCGGAGCCGCGTCCACCACCACCGGCACGTGGGCCGTCCGCGACCATTCGCCGTCGGCCCCCCGGGCCTTGGCGTGGAAGAACCACGTGCCGTCGGCCAGGCCCTCGTGGCTCGATGCCTCGCCCTCCTCGGGCACCTCGTCGGGCTCCGTGTGGGGCTCGCGGTCCAGGGCGTAGCTCACCGTCAGCTCGGGGTCCCACGAGAACTGGGCCTTGGGCGGGCCGGGGCTCCAGAGGCGCACGTTGTCGAGCTGGTAGGTGGCGCCCGCGTAGTTGCCGCCGAAGCCCGCGGTCAGGTAGTGCGCCTTGTCGCGGGTGCCCAGGCTGAGGCCCTCGACGGGCAGCTCCTCGGCCTCGGGATAGCACCGCAGGAGCAGGGCTCGCAGGTCGATGTCCGCGGTATGCCACTGGGCGTCGGCCTTCACGGGCACGCGGCCGAGGATGGGAATCCCGGCGATGCGGGCCTCCGGGTTGGTGAGGACGACGGCGTGGGTACGCTCGCCCAGTTCCACGTGGAGGTTCACCTTCACCTGTGGCGGGATGCGATAGTCGAAGGACAGGCGGGGCAGGGCCATGGCGTCGAAGGGCTGGAAGGGCATCCGCAGGTCGAAGGTGCCGCCGGCCCGGGGATTGGTGACCTCGAGGGCGAATCCCTCGCCCCGGGGGCTCAGGCCCACCCGCGAGCTGAGCCCCTCCTGCTCCCAGGGGCCTGGCCCCCGCTCGAAGTCCTGGAGCTGCACGCTGTGCGAGGAGGCGACGGCGGGCGGCGGCGCGGGCGGCTCGACCGGCGGGCGCGGCGGCTCCAGGGGATTGTCCGTGTCCCCTAGCTCCTCGTAGGTCACGTACACGCGGGCCACCATGATGGCGTTGGCGTGGGTCCACAGGCACAGGCTGCCGCCGTCGAGGGGCTGGGGGTCGGTGTAGTCGAGCACCAGCTGGTCGTCGACGTAGCAGGCCACGCGGGAGCCGCGCTTGTGGACCGCCAGGTGCCACCACTTGCGGTGCAGCTGGTTGGTGTCGGGGGTGGTATCCAGCAGCGTGGGGGGCCTCTTGGCCAGGGCGGTGGTGGACGCGACGACCTCCTCGCGGCGGAGGAGGGCGGTGGCCGTGTTGTTCCAGCCGCCGTAGAGGAGGGTGTAGCCCGAGGCCAGGTCGTGGCCGTCGCCGCAGAGGGTGAGATTGAGGTCGCGGGGGCGGTAGATGCGGCCGTCGATCTTCTTCATCTGGAAGGCGGCGAAGACGTGGAACGAGACGTCGCCGCGGAAGCGCAGCTTGTGCCACAGCGCGGCCACGTGGGGCGAGCTGCCCCCCATCCACGACCACTGGGGCGAGCAGGTCCAGCGGTTGCGCATGTTCCACGTCCCGCTATCCGCCCGCCAGTCCACGGGCGCCGCCTCGAAATAGTCGTCCACCAGGTGAGCCGAGCTTACCGAGGCCTGGGCCAGCTGGGGCTCCCAGCCCTCGGCCCACAGGGCCACGCGGCGCCCCGCCGGCGGCTGGGCGCAGCGGTGCCACAGCACCACCTGGCCGTCGGCCACGGCCACGGCCGAGCGAGCGCGCCAGCGCAGCTCGATGGTCTCCAGGCCATCGGGCGCGGGCGCCGAGCCGACCTGCTCGGCCCCCTCGTAGAGGGCGAGCTTGGGAGGCCCCTTCTTCTGGGGCTCGACCACCAGGCGGCAGCCGGAGCGGGGGTCGCTGCCGTCGCCGCGCACGGCGAAGCCCAGCGTGCCCCCCAGGGCCCCCGCCTCGGCCAGCTCGTAGCGCGCCGCGCAGTCGCCCCAGTGCTCCATCTCGTGCCAGGCCACGGTGCGGCCGTCGGCCGCGCTCACCTGCCAGTCGCTGCCCGCGCTGGCCCAGGCGGCCATGGTGTCCTCGCCCGCGAAGATGCGGTTGTGCGGAGGCGTCGGCGGGGGGCTCTGGGCGCGGACCAGCTCGATGGCGCCGAACCGGGCCTCCTCGCCCGACGCCAGCAGCCCCACCCGCCCCTCGCCGGCATGGGGACGGAAGGCGCCCAGGGCGTAGCGACCGCCGAGGAACACCCACACCCTGCCCTCCCGCTGGCGCAGGCGCACGCGGTGGGGCTCCGCCGGCTGGGCCAGGGGGGCGGAGACGAGCACCGTGCTCTCGCCCTCGCGCACCTCGCGCAGCTCGATGCGGGCCGCATCGGCCTCGAGCACTAGGAGGGCGTGGTTGTCCGCGTCGCGCCAGTCGAAGGCGATGCCGGCGCGAGCCCCGGGGGCGATGCGGGTCTCGGCGTCGAAGTCGCCGTAGGGGTCCAGGGACAGCAGGCGGCCGCTGCCGGCCAGGCCGTGTCCCTTCGGCGCCCAGCGGCCGGTCACCTGCCAGCCCTCCAGGGCCTCGTCGCGGAAGCGGTCCACCCGCCGCTGGTAGCCGCGGGCCAGCACATCGTCGAAGAACACCCCGTCCTCGGCGGCCGACCAGATGCCCGGCTGACCGGTCAGGAAGGTGTGGTCCACGGCCCGCAGAATCTCGTGGCCGTCCATGCGGGCACTGAGCTCGCCGTCGCAGGCGTCCAGGCGCACGCGGTACCACTGGTTGGCGCGGAGGCGGCCCTGGGCCGTGGCCAGGTGGTCGGTGACCCCGTCGAGGCAGCGCACCAGCTCCAGGGTGCCGCCGCGGGGGTGGCAGCGGAACAGGTAGTAGTTCTCGGCGTCCTGCCTCAGGATCACGAGTCCGAAGGGCTCGCCGCGCAGGGAGCGCACGGAGGCCTCGACGCTGTAGTTCCTCCAGAAGGGATAGCCGGTCACCGCCAGGGCCGGCTCGCCCTCCTTGGCCGTGCCCATGTAGGAAAAGGCGTTGGCGCTGCGGGTGGGGTCGAACCGCTCGCGCACCTCCAGCTCGCGAATCTTCCACTCGCCCGAGACCGGCTGCCAGGCCCCCGCCTCGCGCTTGGTGCGCATGAACTCGTCGGCGAAGTAGACCTCGGGCCGCATCCGACGGAAGCTCGGGCCCGAATCCTCCTGCCCCGAGGGCTCGTAGTCCGGGTCCCCCGCCAGCGCCATCTGGTCCACCCGCAGCATGCCCGTGGCCCCCAGGCGAAGCGGGCTGGTGCCCCGCTCCAGCTCCACTGTCCCTAGCTCAACCCATTGCCACTTCTGGCCGTAGACGGCCGCGCTGAGGCGCTCCCCGCCGTCCTGACGAAGCGACAGCGCCGCGGCACGCGGCGAGGCCGAGCGCACCCTGGCCCACGCCGTGTAGGGGCCGCCGCGGGCCACGCGAAGGGCCACGAACACCTTCGCTCGCTCGCCCAGCAGTTCCACGCACTGGGTGCGCGAGGCCCCGTTGTCGCGGCGCAACCGCGCCGGACCGCGCAGGCGCCGGGCGTGCTCCCCCTCGACTACCAGCAGCGGGAACTCCCCGCCCCAGGCAGGCAGAAGGCTCAAAACCAGCAACAGCAAGGGATAACGCAGGCGGGCCATAGACGCTCGTCCGCGGGGGGAGGCGATCATCGGGTCTTTCTCAAGCATACCAGATCGCCCGTGGGCGTTCAAATGAGGGCCAAAAGACGCAGGCCGTGGGCAGGGGTTCCGGGTTTCAGGTTCCGGGGTGCGGGTTGCGGGGGGCGGGCGTGCGGGGCGGCGCGGGGGCGAGGCCAGCCGCGGCTCCTCCTCGCGGGGCTACGGGACCCGCGCGACCTGTCGCCGCGCTCGGAGCCCCCGGGCACGTCCCCGGCGAGTGCGGATTCACCGAAGCATCGCGCTTTCGGTCACTTAGGGCGACGCGGGGGCGTGGCGGCCCCCGACGAGAAAAGCTCGAGCCGTAAGTGCTTATCGACTCGATGGTTCGGGCGTTCGCGCGAATTTTTTGCGTGCTTTTAAAATTTTTCGTGTCCGCTTTTGGGGGGGGCTTCGGTTTGTAGGGGTGGAGGAGAGCGCGGCGCGTGGCGGGGCCGGGCGTGCGGGGGCGAGAGCTCCCGATCCGCGTACACCCAGGTCGCAGGCCAGAGGTCAGCGGGGCGCCGGGGTGGCTCATGCGATGCGGAGCGATGCGGCGGCGACGTCGTCGATGGGCGGGGTCTCGACGACGCGCTGGGTGGCCTGCTCGGGGGCGCGGCCGGGTCGGATGGTGACGGCGACGGCGGGCTGGTCGCGGAGCTTCGAGTAGCGGGCGGTGAGGGCGGCGGCGGCGCGGACGTGCTCGTGGGCGAGGTCGCCGCTGAGGAGTGTGGTGGGCCCGGGGGCATCGCGGGTGGTGAGCAGCAGGTCGGCGGGGCGGGAGAAGGTGGTGATGACGCCGTTCTCGCGTTCGCAGCGGCCCACGATGGCCTTGGTGGCGGGGTCGAGGCGGAAGTGGCGTCCGACCTTGAGCAGGTGGACGGCGTAGAGGTCGAGGGGCTCGCCGCCGGGGAGGACGGCCAGGAGGTCGCGGAGGCGTGCGGCGAAGCCGGGCTCGGTGAGCAGGCATCCCCCGGCGGGGGTGGCGTGCTCGGTGATCCCGTAGCGGCGGGCGAGCTGGAGCTGGGGCTTGCGGGAGCGCCCGCTGAGGTCGAGCAGGCGCTGGCGGTCCACCCAGCCCTCGCTCTCGGGCACCGTGGGGGACAGGAGCCGGGCCGACAGGGGGCGTAGGACGAGGCCGCGGAGGCCCGCCTCGCGGTCGATGCGCTGGAGCACGGAGCGGCGCTGGGACATGGGGCGCTGGCCCAGCACCTCGCCGGTGAGGAGGAACCGGGCGCCCAGGGCCGCCATCCGCTCGGCGGCCCGCCGCAGCATCAGGATGTGGCAGTCGATGCAGGGATTCAGGTTCGCCCCGTAGCCGTGCCGCGGGGCACGCACCAGCTCCAGGTGTTCGTGGGTGATGCTCACCGCCTGGAAGGGCACGCCGAGCTGGCGGGCGGCCCGCAAGGCGACCAGGCACCCGGCCCGCTCGGGCGCCGTGCCGTTGAACACGGAGACGAAGTGGAGCCCGGTGACCTCGACCCCCTGGTCCTGGACGAGACGGATGGCCAGGGAGCTATCCAGCCCCCCCGAGAGCAGTGCGACGGCCTTGAGCGGCATGGGGACCTCCGCCCCGATTCTACCGCCGGCGGGCCACGGGCCGCAACTTGTGGGAGGGCCGAGGAATCTGCTATAATCGGTCATCCCAAGGCAGGCGGAGGGACGAAGCTGGCGCGATGAACCCGCTACGCTACCTCGACTGGCGCGCAGGCGTCGAGATTCTGATCCTGGCGCTGATGTTCTACGCCATACTGCGCTTCCTGCGGGGCAGTCGGGGCGCGGGCGTTCTCAAGGGCCTGGGCGTGGTGGTGGTGGGCGGCTTCTTCGCCGTCCTGCTGCTGGCCCGCTTGCTGAGTCTGGACGTGATCGGCTCGCTGGCCTCGGGGGCGGTGGCGCTGTTCAGCTTCGCCCTGCTGGTGATTTTCCAGCCGGAGCTGCGCCGTGCTCTGGTGCGGCTGGGCCAGAGCTCGATCTTCGGCCTGTTCGCCCACTCGGAGAAAGAGGTCACCAACCAGATCATCGACGCGGTGGCCACCATGAGCAGGGAGAAGATCGGGGCCCTGCTGGCCATCGAGCGGGAAGTGGGCCTGCGCAGCTACGCGGAAGGCGGGGTGGGGCTGGACGCCGAGGTCAGCTCCTCGCTGCTGGTGAGCATCTTCCACCCCAACACCCCGCTGCACGACGGCGCGGTGATCATCCAGGAGGACCGGGTGGTGGCCGCGGGCTGCCTGTTCCCGCTGACCGAGAACGTGGACGTGGGCAGCGGGCTGGGCACGCGCCACCGGGCGGCCATCGGGGTCACCGAGGACAGCGACGCCATCGCCATCGTGGTCAGCGAGGAGACGGGCCGGATCTCCATCTGCCTCAAGGGGCAGATCACGCGCGACCTGGATCCCGAGGGCCTGCGGATGATCCTCCGCAGCCTGGCCACCCCCGCCTCGTCGTGAGGGAGAGCGGCCACCGTGCGCAAACTGCTGGGCCTGGTGCTGCACAACCTGGATCTCAAGATCGCCGCCCTCCTGCTCGCCGCGGTCGCCTGGTACTACGTGGCCACGGGGGGCCTGGTGGAGCGGCGCTTCGAGGCCGTGCCCGTGCGCGTGGTGGAGCTGCCGCCCGACGTGGCCGTGCTCCGAATCGACGTGCCCGAGGTCAGCATCACCCTCAAAGGCCCCCGGGCCCAGCTCGATCTCCTGGAGGGCCGCGACCTGGTGGTGGCCATCGAGCTGGGCGAGGCCAGCGTGGACCGCAGCGCGGCGCTGGACGTGAGCGTGCGCGTGGGGGGGCCGAACACCCGCATCGCCGCGGCCGGGGGACGCGCCGCCCGGCTGTCGGGCAACATCCGCCTGCTGGCCGCCGAGCCCGATGCCGTGACTCTCACCCTCAATAGCGTGACCGCCAAGGACCTGCCCGTGAAGGTCCGGCTCACCGGCGACCCCGCGGCGGGCTTCCAGGTGCGCCCCTCCGTGGTGCCCGAGAAGGTGCGCGTGCGCGGCCCGGCGAGGCTGATGGAGAGCCTGCGGGAGATCCCCACCGAGCCCATCCCCATCGACGGCCTCCGCGAGTCGTTCCGCCTGCGCGCCCGGCTCCAGCAGGAAGTGGTGCTGCGGGGGCGCGGGCCGGTGTCCATCCGCTCCGAGCCGCCCACGGTGAACGTGGCCCTGGACGTGGTCGAGGAGCCCCAGGAGCGCCAGCTCACGGTCCCCGTGCGGTGGGCCGGCGTGTCCCCCGGCCTGGCCGTGCTCAAGCAGAGCGTGGAGTCGGTGCCCGTGACCCTCAAAGGGCCCGAGCGGCTGCTGCGCCAGCTCGACAGCCAGAGCCTCCAGGCCGTGCTCGACCTCTCGGGCGAGCGGCCCCCGCCGGGGCCGCCGCAGGAGCGGCAGGACTACATCCTGCCCTCCGATCTGCGCCAGGTGGGCGCCTCGGTGGCCCTCAACCCCCGGATCGAGTGCGAGTTCGACGAGGAGCCGGTGGTCAAGTACACCATCGACCGCGTGGAGAGCCGCGAGGTGGCCGTCCGCGTGATCCCCGACGGGGCGCCCGCCGAGGGCTACGAGCTGGGCGAGCCCACCCTCGTCCCTCCCAGGGTCACCGTGCGGGGGGCCAGGAGCGCCATCGAGAAGCTCGATGCCCTGCCCGTCATCGTGCCCGTGGCCGGCGAGGACCACACGGTGAGCCGCACCAGGACGTTGCCCACCGATGTGAGCCTCGGCGAGCTGGGCACGGTCGAGGTGGAGGTCATGCCCAGCCAGGTCGAGATCGTCCTGCCCGTCCGGGAGCAGCGGCTCACCAAGACCCTCGAGGCCCTGCCCGTGCACGTGCTGGTGGACCCCCGGGCCGCCGAGGGCAAGGCCATCCGCTGCCAGCCCGCCGAGGTGGGGCCGGTGGCCTTCGTGGGCCCTGCCTCGGCCATGGAGGAGTTCGGGCCGGACGACGTGACCGCCTACGTGACCGTGACGCTGGAGGAGGCGGGGGCCGAGGAGCCCCTGGAGGTGCAATTCCGCATCGCCGAGCCCATGGTGCGCCGGGCCGACGGCCCCCCGCCCACCGTGCGGATCACGGTGCGAGCCCCGGCGCGGCGGCCCGGCCCCTGACGGACGGGTCCTTGGAGGGCAAGAAGATGGTCGAGCTGAGCGTGAACGTGGACCACGTGGCCACCGTGCGCCAGGCGCGGGGCATCGACGAGCCCGACCCCGTGGCCGCCGCCGTGCTGGCCGAGATGGGCGGGGCCGACGGCATCACCGTCCACCTCCGCGAAGACCGCCGCCACGCCCAGGACCGCGACGTGCGAGTCCTCCGCCAGACGGTCCACGGCGAGTTCAACCTGGAGATGGCGTGCACCGAGGAGATGGTGGGCATCGCCTGCCAGGTGCGGCCCCACCTGGCCACCCTGGTGCCCGAGCGGCGGGAGGAGCTGACCACCGAGGGGGGGCTGGACCTCGTGCGCTGCGGCCCCGACCTCCCCGGCCCCCTCCAGCGGCTGCGCCAGGCGGGCATCCGCGTGAGCTTCTTCATCGACCCCGACGAAGCCCAGGTGCGGGGGGCCCGCAAGCTGGGCGCCGACTTCGTGGAGCTGCACACCGGCGACTACGCCCACTACCGCACCTGGGCGGAGAGCGGGGAGGCGTACGGGCGGCTGTGCGACGCCGCCCAGCTGGCCCGCTCCCTGGGCCTGGGAGTCCACGCGGGCCACGGGCTGAACTACCGCAACGTGCGGCCGGTGGCGGAGATCGAGGGCATGGAGGCCCTCTACATCGGCCACAGCATCGTGGGCCGCGCCGTGCTGGTGGGCATGGAGCGCGCGGTGCGGGAGATGAAGGCCCTCCTGGCCTGAGCCCCTCCTTTGGCGGAGCAGCGATGGACGTGGAGAAGATCAAGCAAGGCGTGCGGATGCTGCTCGAGGGCATCGGCGAGGACCCCGACCGCGACGGCATCCGCGAGACCCCCGCCCGCGTGGCGGCCATGTACGAGGAGATCTACGCGGGCATCGGGGCCGACCCCCTGGAGCTGTTCACCCGGGAGTTCTACGAGCCCTACGACGAGATCGTGCTGGTCAAGAACATCCCCTTCTACTCGGTGTGCGAGCACCACCTGATGCCCTTCATCGGCCGGGCCCACGTGGCCTACCTGCCCTCCGGGCGGCGGATCAGCGGCCTGAGCAAGCTGGCCCGCCTGGTCGAGCTCTACGCCAAGCGCCCCCAGATGCAGGAGCGGCTGACCACCGAGGTGGCCGACGCCCTGATGGCCGCCCTGCGGCCCAAGGGCACCCTGGTGGTGGTGGAGGCCGAGCACCTGTGCATGACCATGCGGGGGGTCAAGGCCCCCGGCTCGGTCACCGTCACCTCCGTGGTGCGGGGCATCTTCCGCGAGAATCCCGCCACCCGGGCCGAGGCCATGGCCCTGCTGCGGGAGGAGGGCTGAGCGGCCCGGGCGGGGACTTGACCGCGGCCCGCCGGTCTCCTATGATGCTTCGGCCCTCGAAGCATCCGGGCGCACCACTCTCCAGGGGACCGGGCATGGGCGACGCCGACCTGGCCGAATCGGTGGCACGGCTCGACTTCCTGATGCCGCGGATCATGCGGCGGCTTCAGCGCATCCCCACCGAGGCGCACGGCACCCCCTCGCTGCCCCTGCCCCAGCTTCGGATGCTGGCCCTCCTGGAGCTGGAGGGCGAGGTGGCCATGGGGGAGCTGGCCCGCCTCGCCTCCGTCACCACCTCCACGGCCACCGCCTCGGTCCAGGCCCTGGTGCGGGGGCGCTACGTGGAGCGCCGCCGGGCCGAGCACGACCGCCGGGTGGTCCTGGTGAGCCTCAGCGAGCGGGGGCGGGAGGTGTTGGCCAAGCTCCACCAGCAGCGCCGGGAGCGCTTCCGCACCCTCCTCGCCCACCTGCCCCGGGGCGAGCAGCGGCGCCTCGTGCGGGCCTTCGAGACCATCCTCGACGTGGTGCGCAAGCTCGACCAGGCGGAGGCCGGCCAGGAGGGCTGAGCGGCACGGGACCGGGCTCTCAGGTCACTTCGTCGAGGGGGATGCGGAAGGCCTTCACCCCCTCCTGGCCGAGCCGCTGGCGCAGCCGGCGGACCCCCTCCATCAGCTCGGCGGCGGTCTCGTCGTCGGTGGCGACGGCCAGCACGTCGTTGAGCTTGGGCCACACGTGGGAGCCCAGGTGGGGCCCGCTGTGGGAGCCCTTGCCCAGCACGCGGGTCCACTGGGTGTAGCTGTCCACCCCCGCATGGTCCAGCAGGTCCATCACGTCGCGGTCGATGCCCTCGTAGTAGGCGATGAGCACCAGCTTCATCGCAGGGCCCTCCGCCGCTCGAAGACCGTGTAGAGGGTGGGCACGAGGAACAGGGTGATGAGGGTGGAGACCAGGAGGCCGCCCAGGACGGTGAGGCCCAGGGGATTCCACACCTCGGAGCTCTGGCCCGAGGTGAAGGCCATGGGCAGGAGGGCCACGATGGTGGTCAGGGCCGTCATGAGCACGGGCCGCAAGCGCGTCTGGCCCGCCTGGCGCACGGCCTCGAAGAGCCCCACGCCGCGGGCACGAAGGATGTTCGTGTAGTCCACCAGCACGATGGCGTTGTTGACCACGATGCCCACCAGCATGAGGAGGCCGATGAACACGATGACGCTGAGGTTGTGATCGCCCAGGAACACCGCCCAGATGACCCCCACGAAGGCGAAGGGCACAGAGAACATGATGACGAAGGGGTCGCGCAGCGACTCGAACTGGGAGGCCATGACCATGTAGACCAGCACCAGGCCCACGCCCAGGGCGAGGCGGAGCCAGAAGAAGCTCTCCCGCTGCTCCTCGGTGCGCCCGGCCATCTTGATCTCCACCCCCCGGGGCACGTCGATTCCCTCGAGCTTCTCCTCCAGGTCGGCGACCACTTCGCCCAGGGAGCGCTTCTGGACCGCGGCCCCCACGTTCACGATGCGGCTCTGGTCCTTGCGTTCGATCTCCACGGGGCCCAGGCGCACCCCCACGTCGGCGAGGTTGCCCACCTGGACCACGCCCCCGGCGGGGAGGCGGACGGGGGTCTCGGCGAGGTCGGCGAACTGGTCGCGGTCCTCCTCCTGGAGGCGGACGAAGATGTCGTACTCCTCGCCGTGGACGCGGTACTTGCTGGCCTCGCGGCCGTAGAAGGAGGCTCGCACGGTGTCGGCGATGTCGTGGACGTTGAGGCCCAGGGCGGAGGCCCGGTCGCGGTCCACCTCCACCCACAGCTCGGGCTTGCCCTTGACGCGGGAGACGGTGACGTCGACGGCTCCGGGGATGCTCTGGGTGATGCCCTTGATGCGCTCGGCCAGGCGGTCGGTGACCTCCAGGTCGTCGCCGATGATGTTCACCGTCACCGCCTGCTGGCCGCCGAGGATGAAGCCGGCCATGGGGTCGCCGGTCTCCAGGCGGAGCTTCTCGATGCGCTCGACGGAGCGGATGGCCTCCAGGCGGCGGCGCACCGCGGCGGCGATCTCCTTGACCACCCGGCCGCGCTCGACCTTGGGCACCAGCTTGACCCCGAACTCGCCGATGTGCGAGCCCTCCTCGCCGAACACGCTGGCGATGCCCTCCTGGCTCTGCCCGCAGCGCCACCAGCACATCACCCGCTCCGAATCGTCGATCTCCTCCCGCACCAGGGCGTCCACCCGGGCCATCACCCGGGCCGTCTCCTCCACCCGGGTGCCCACGGGCAGGTGGAGGGTGCCCCGCAGGGTGGCCACGTCCTCCTCGGGCATGAACTCCGAGCCGATCAGCGGCACCAGGCCCAGGGAGCCGACGAAGAGGGCCACCGCCCCGCCTACCACCACCAGCCGGTGGCGCAGAGTCCAGCCCAGCAGGGAGCCGTAGAAGCGGGACAGGGCGTCGAAGGCCCGCCCCAGGGCGCGGAACAGGGGGCCGCCCCGGGCCTCCCGGCCCTCCTTGAGCAGGAACTTCGAGGAGAGCATGGGGGTGAGGGTGAGGGCGGAGAAGAGCGAGCCCAGGAGCACGATGCTCACCATCACGGCGAACTCGGCGAAGATGATCCGCGTGATCCCCTTGACGAAGATGATGGGGAAGAAGATGCACACCGTGGTCAGCGTGGAGGCGGTGATGGCCATGGCCACCTCCGAGGCCCCGTAGACCGCGGCCTCGCGAGGCCGCTCTCCCTCCTCGCGGTGACGCGTGATGTTCTCCAGGATCACGATCGCGTTGTCCACCACCATCCCCACCCCGATGGTCATCCCGAAAAGCGTCATCATGTTGATGGTGTAGCCCAGGAAGAACACCCCGATGAAGGTGAGAATGAGCGAGAAGGGCAGGGTGAGGGCGATGACGAAGGTGGCCCGCACGCGGCGGAGGAAGACCAGCACCACCAGCACGCTGAGGCCCCCGCCGATGAGCAGCGTGCGCGTCAGGTCGCGGATGGTGCGCAGGATGTCCTCCGAGCTGTCCATGGCCACGGTGATGGACACGTCGGGCGGGAGGCGCTTGCGCACCTGCTCCAGGCGGCGGTGCACGCGGCGGGCCACCTGCACGGTGTTGGCCCCCGACTGCTTCTGGAGCATGAGGATGATGCCCCGCTGGCGGTTCACCCGCACGTACTCGGTGGGCTCCTGGTAGGCGTCCTCCACGGTGGCCACGTCGCCCAGGCGCACCACCGAGCCGTCCTGGGAGGCGAGCACGATGCGCCGCATGGGCGCCACGTCCTTGAACTCCCCGGGCACGCGCACCAGGTAGTCGGTGAGGCCCTGCTTGATGTTGCCCCCGGGCAGGGTCTCGTTCTCGTTGGTCACCTTGCGGACGATGTCCTGGGGGGTGAGGCCGTAGCTGGCCAGGCGCTGTCGGTCGAAGCGGATGTTGATCTGGCGCTCGAGGGCCCCGCGGATGATCACCCCGCCCACCCCCGGGAGGCGCTTGAGGGGGTCGGCGATCTCGTCCTCCGCGATCTCCTTGAGGCGCGGATAGCTCTCCTCGGCCCGCACCCCGAATACCATGATGGGGAAGCGGGAGACGTCGAACTTGAGCACCAGGGGGTCGTCGGCGTCGTCGGGCAGGAGGATTTCGGCGAAGCCGATGGTGTCGCGCACCTCGTTGGCCCGGGTATCCAGGTCGGTCCCCCATTCGAACTGGAGGGTGATGACCGAGATGCCTTCCTTGGAGGTCGAGGTGATGTGCTTGAGCTCGGGCACCGTGGCCAGGCGGTCCTCCAGCAGCTCGGTGACCTTGGTCTCCACGTCCTCGGCGCCCGCCCCGGGGTAGGTGGTGACCACGCTGATGGCCGGCAGGTCCATCTCCGGAAGCAGGTCCACGGGCAGCTGGGTGAGGCAGAAGCCCCCGATGAGGAGGATGGCGAAGAAGATCATGAGCACCGTGGTGGGGCGGGCGACGGCGAATTCGGGCAGCTTCATGGCCCCTCCTCCACGACCCGCACCTCGGTGCCGTCCTCCAGGCGGCGCTGGCCGCGCACCACCAGCTTCTCGCCCGCCTCCAGGCCGCTGGTCACCTCCGCCTCCTCGCCCGCGTCGATGCCCAGCTCGACCGGCCGGCGGCGGGCCTTGCCCCCCTCGACGACGAAGGCGTAGAGCTCGCCCTCGTGGCGGAGCACCGCGTCGCGGGGCACCACGGGCACGCCCTGGCGCTGCTCGAGGACCAGCTCGACGCGGGCGAACATCCCGGGCTTGAGGCGCCGCTGAGGGTTGGGCACGTGGATTTCCACCTCCACGGTGCGGGTCCGCTCGTCGGCCACGGGGCTCACCTTGTGGACCGTGCCGCGGAAGACCTCCTGGGGATAGGCGTCGGTGCGCACGGTGGCCCGGGTCTGCCCCTTCTCGACCAGGGCCACGTCGCGTTCGTTCACCCCCACGAGCACCTTGACGGTGCGGACCTCGACGAGGGTCACGATGGACACGCCGGGGGCGACCATGTTGCCCTCGTCGAGGTTTTTCCTGGCCACCACGCCCCCGATGGGGGCTTCGATGGAGGATTCGTCGAGGTGGATCTGGGCCTGGTGGAGGGCGGCCCTGGCCTGGTCGACCTTGGCCGCGATGGCGTCGCGCTCCTCCTGGCGGGCCCCCTTGCGCACCAGGGCCAGGCTGTTGCGTGCGGTCTGGAGCTTCTCCTGGGCGTGGCGCACCTGCTCCTTGGCCGCCTTGTAGCGCTGGACGGCCATGGCGTAGGCCGCCTCGGCGTTGTCCAGCTTCTGCTTGGTGACCACCTGGTCCTTGTAGAGGCTTCGTGCGCGCTGGACCTCGGTCTCGGCGTTGGCGAGGGCGGCCTCGGCCTCCGCCGCGGAGGCCTGGGCGGCGAGCACCCCGGCCTCGGCGGCCCGCACCTCGGCCTGGGCGATCTCCAGCTCCTCGGGCCGTGCCCCGGCCTGGATCTTGGCCTGTTCCGCCTGGAGGGCCTTGAGGGCCGCCCGGGCCTGCTCGACCTGGGCCTGGAAGGCCTCGTGGTCGATGAGCGCGAGGCGCGCCCCCTTGTCCACCACCAGGCCCTGCTCCACGGGCGTGCCGTCGGCCAGGCGCAGCTGCTCGAGCCGCCCGCTGACCTTGGACATCACGCGCACCTCGGCCATGGCCCGCAGGGTGCCGGTGAGGGTGGCCGTGCGCCGCACCTGCCCCGCCTCGATGGTCTGGACCACGACGGGCACGGCCTCCGAAGGGGCCTCCTGTCCCTCCGCCGCCTGCTCCTCCGCGTAGCGGAGGTAGGCGCGGCGGCCGACCAGGGCGGCCAGCCCGCCCAGCACGGCCAGTGCGACGATGGCCTTGAGCACGGTCTTCACTCTTCTGCCCCTTTCCCCGGGGGTCGTAGCGAGGCCGTGGCCCGCTCCAGCAACAGCCTGGCCCGCATGTGCTGGTGGATGGCCCGGTAGTAGAGCGCCTGGGTCCTGGACAGGGCCTGCCGCGCGTCGAGCACTTCCACCTCGGTGGTCACCCCTTCGCGGTAGCCGGCCTCGGCCAGCCGCAGGCCTTCCCGCGCCCGCTCGAGGTTGGCCGACTGCGAGCGGACGAACTTCTCGGCGTCCTCGATGCTCAGGAGGGCCTGGCGGATCTCGAGCAGCACCGTCTCCTCCGCCTCCAATAGCTCGATCTGCCGGCGGCGGAGCTTCGCCTCCTCCTGTTCCACCCGCGCCGCGGTGCGGAAGCCGTCGAAGAGCGGCCACACCAGCATCACCCCCGCGTTCCACGCGTCGTTCCACGCGATGGTGCTCGCGGAATGGGGGTCGGGCTTGGCGTAGACCTGGCTGAAATAGGCGTCCACGGCCGGCCACCAGCCGGCCCGGGCGGCCCGCACCGCCTCCCGCTGGAGGCGGATGCCCAGCTCCGCCTGGAGCAGCGCCGGGCGGTCGCCGAACGCCGCGGCCACCGCCTCCTCGAGCCCCGGCTCCACGGGCTGGTGGACGAGCTGGCCGGTCAGCTCCACCGTGCTGTCCTGGGACACCCCGAGGGTCTTGAGCAGCGAGGTCCGGGCCAGGTTGAGGGCGTTCTGGCGCTCGATGAGCTCGGCCTCCACGTTGCTCACCTCCACCCGTGCCCGGAGCACGTCGAAGGGGGTGGCCACCCCGTGGTCGCGCTTTTTCTGGACGTCGGCCAGGTGGCGGCGGACCCGCGCCAGGTCGGCCTCGCTGACCTCGACCAGCTCGCGGGCGAGCAGGACGTGGATGTAGCGGTCGCGGGTCTGGAACAGGACGTCCTGGACGACGCCCCTGACCTTCTCGTCGGCCAGCAGGTCGTAGACCACGGCGGCGCGGATGCCCGCGGCCACGGCCCCCCCGCGGTAGATGGGCTGGCGGAGGGTGGCGTTGAGGGAGTAGCTGTGGACGTCGCCGATGGAGATGCGCCCCGCGCCGTCCTCGCCCGAGGGCGCGGCCGCGGGGGCGGCCCCCTCGGCGCCGGTGGGCGCCCCCTCGGTCGGCGCGGCGCCCGGGCTCTCCGCGCCTTCCGCCTGGCCGCCGCCTCGGTCCGCGAAGTCCGAGAGCCCGAAGCTGGGCACCTCGTCCTGGCGGCGGTAGGAGGCCGTGAGCTCGACCTTGGGCAGGGCGCCCGACCAGGCCTCGGCGATGCGCCCGTCGGCCACCCGCTTCTCCTCGAGCATGGCCTGGAGCTGCTTGTTGCTGCCCAGGGCCACCAGCTGGGCGTCGGTCGGCGACAGCTCGCCGCGCAGGGTCTCCCGCGTCGACGGCTGGCCGGCCCGGGCCCGCCGCCAGGCCTGGAAGGCGGCCTCGCGCTCCCGCCGCAGGTCGTGGCGGACCCGCTGGCGGGTCAGGCAGCCGCCCAGGAGCAGGGCCAGGGCGGCGAGCGCCCAGCTCGTCGTAGCGCAGCGACAGGGCAGGGGGGCAGCCATCACGCGCCTCCGCGGCAGAAACGGTCGAGGAAAATGCCCCGCAGCTTCGCCACCCGCTCCTCCAGCGGCTCCTCGGCCCCCTGGCGGCTCCAGTAGGCCAGGAAGGCGTTGACCACGCCGTGGAGGCACAGCGTGAGGTAGAGCGGATCGAGGTCCACGAACCGGCCCTCCCGCACGCCCCGCGCGAAGATGGCGCGGATCGTGGCCATGCCCTCCTCGAAGAGCGGGGCACAGCGCTCGGGAAGGGCCTCCACCAGGTCGATGTGGCCGCCCAGGACGGACTCGAAGAACACCCGCGCGAAGGCCTGGTGCTCGTCGAAAAAGGTCAGGCGCAGCTCGATCAACGCCCCGATGGCCTCCACCGGGTCGTCCGCCCCCGCCACCTGCCGACGGAAGCGGGCGATGAACTGCTCGGCCAGGCCCGCCGCCACCTCCTCGTAGAGCTGCTCCTTGCTCCCGAAGAAGTTGTAGAGCGTGCCCACCGCGAACTCCGCGTCCTGGGCGATCTCCTCCACCGTCGCTCCGTGGAAGCCCTTGGCCGCGAACACCCGCTCGGCCGCGGCCAGGATCTCGCGCCGGTGGCGGCGACGCTCCCGCTCCCTGCGGCTCAAGGCCGGTCCGGCGTCGCTCATGCCCGGTTCCCTCGCTGTTGTGAGCCGGTGCTCATTCTTCGAGTAATTCCTCAGATATTGAACCGTCATTCATTATAGCGGGGGGCCGGCGCGCTGTCAAGCCCGAAATCGCGCCCCTGAGCCCCCTCTCCTGGCGCCGGGTCGGCGCCGCTGGCAGGGGGCTCGTTGACTCCCTGGGGGCAACAGCCTACACTGAATCGCCGCTCGCGGCCGGCGGAGGCCTGCGGGCGAGGTGCTCTCGGATCCCCTGACGAGCGAGGTCTGGCAGATGAGACTTCTGGCGTGGCTTGCAGCGGCGTGGTGCGGGATGCCCTTGGCGGCGCGGGGCGGGGAGTCGCCCGCCCGGCCGGAGCGGAGGATATCGCTCGAGGAGGTGGTGGCCCTGGCCGTCGAGCACAACCTGCGGCTGGCGGCCGAGCGGCTGAGCCCCCAGCAGGCCGACACCGTGGTGATCGAGCGGATCGCGCTCTTCGACCCCTTCGTCTACGGCGATTACACGCGGGAGAAGAGCCGCCAGCAGTCGTCCACCGGGCTGTTCGGGAACCGTCAGCAGCTTTCGGACGCCACGGTGGGGCTTCAGAAGCTCTTCCCCCCGGGCACCGTGGCCGACCTCCACCTGGCCACGAGGCGGGAGTGGAGCGATTTCCCCTTTGCCGCCGTCAATCCCGCCTACGAGAACGAGTTCGGATGGAGCATCACCCAGCCCATCCTGCGGGGCTTCGGCACGCGGGTGAACACCGCGGGGATCGCCACCGCCCAGAACGAGCGGCGCATCGCCACCCAGCAGCTCCGCTCCGTGGCCCTCGACGTGGTGGCCGAGGCCCAGAAGACCTACTGGGAGCTGGTCTACGCCATTCGCAACAAGGCCCTCCTCCAGCGGTCGCTGGAGCGGGCGGTGAGCCTCCAGCGCGACATCCTGGCCCGCGTCGAGGCCGGCGTGCTCGGCGAGCGCGACCCCTCCGTGGCCCAGGCCCAGGCCGAGGTGGCCCTCCGGGAGGAGGACATCGTGGTGGCCGGCGACCTCATCCGCGACGCCGAGGAGGCCCTCAAGGTGATCACCGACCTCGCCGCCGACCCCCAGGTCTGGGACCAGGCGCTCGTCCCCACCACCGAGCCGCCTACCGACGTGCCCCCGCTCGAGCCCCAGCGCGCGGTGGATACCGCCCTCGCACACCGCCCCGACTACCAGCAGGCCAAGCTGAGCATCGAGAACCGCGATATCGACGTGATGGTCGGCCGAAACGAGCTGCTCCCCCGGCTCGACGCCTCCTTCGGGATCAACAACACCGGCCTGAGCGCCGCCTCCCACCAGGCACGCAGAGACCTCGGCACCTTCGACTACTACCACTGGGTCCTCGGCATCCGCCTCGAATACCCCCTGGGCAACCGCGCCGCTCGAGCTCGATACCGAAGGGCCAGGCTCCAGCGCCGGCAGGCCTTCATCAGCCTCAAGGGCCTGGAACGCCAGATCCATCTCCAGGTCCGCAACGCCATTCGACAGGTGGGCACCGACGTCGAGCGCCTCCGCGCCGCACAGGCCACCGTCGCCGCCGAGCGCGAGCGCGTGCGGGCCGAGGAAATCCGCTTCACCGAGGCACAGGTGGGCACCAGCCAGGACGTGCTCGACGCCCAGGCCGACCTCGCCGAGGCCGAGCGACGCAGCCTGCGGGCCCTCATCGACCTCAACCAGTCCCTGGTCGACGTCGAGCGCGTGGCGGGCACCCTCCTCGAGGCCAGCGGCGTGTCCTTCCAGGAGGAGTAGGCGGGCGCTACCGCGCGGCGCGCACCGCGTCGCGAACCTTCTGCACGTCCTCCCACACCTTCCGCTTGTCGTGCGGATTGCGCAGCAGGTAGGCCGGGTGGTAGGTGGGCATCACCAGCGTGCCGTTCCAGTCGATGAACTGTCCCCGGACCTTGGAGATGCTGTCCTTGACCTGGAGGAGGCCGCGCAGGGCCGTGGCCCCCAGCAGGCAGATCACCTTGGGCTGGATGATCGCCACCTGGCGAAGCAGGAAGGGCAGGCAGGCGGCCATCTCCTCCGGCGTGGGCGCCCGGTTGCCCGGCGGACGGCACTTCGCGATGTTGGCGATGTAAACCTCCTCGCGGGTGAACTCGATGGCTTCGATGATTCTTGTGAGGAGCTGGCCCGCACGTCCCACGAAGGGAATCCCCTGGCGATCCTCGTCCCGGCCCGGGGCCTCGCCGATGAACATCAGGTCGGCCTCCGCGTTCCCCGCGCCGAAGACCACCTGCTTGCGGCCCGCGTGCAGGGGGCACAGGGCGCACTCGGCGATGCAGCCCGCGAAATGGTCGAGCTGCTCCCGCGGCGTCAGCCCCTCGGGGATCTCCACCTCGTAGTCCCTGGCCCGGAACATGTCCACCGCGCTCTCCGTGCGCACCGTCATCGAGACCTGCGGTTTGGCGGGGGGCGTCGGCCGGGTCTTGGGGCGCGAGGGCCGAGCCGGGCCGCGCGGCTTCCCCGGCCGGGCCCCTTTGCGCGAGGCCTTCGCGGGCGGCGTGGGCGGCTGGGGGCGAGGCAAGGCCCAGCTCTCGATCCCGAACCCCCGCTCCAGCTCCAGCCGCGCGGCCACCGCGCGGGCCAGCGCCGATAGCTCCTGGCGGGGATCCCGGGGCTGGAGGTCGCTGCCCATAGGCCGTCTCCTGTGGCCGCGAGTATAGCGCCCGCCCCCCGCGCCGGTCAACCGGCCCGAAAACTGCCGCGAGCGTTGACTTCCCGACGCCGGGGCGCTACACTCACCATGCCCCGACACGTCCCCCCTTCGGAGGCCGAGCTCATGAAGCTCCCACGGCTGCTCGTCGCTGCCCTCGCCGGCGTCCTGGCCCTCTCCTCCCTCGCGGCCCACGCCCAGGCACGCGGCAGAGGCCGCTACGAGAGGGGCGAGCGGAGGGGACTCATCTCCGGGAAAACCACCCAGGAGCGCCAGCGCGAGGAGCGGGAGCGCCAGCGCGAGGAGCAACGACGCAAGGCCGAGGAGCTGAGGGAGAAGCGAGAGGAGGAGCGCCGGGCCAAGGCCGAGAAGCGAAAGGCCGAAGCCCAGGCCCGGGCCCTCGCCGCCCAGAAGGCCCAGGCCGCACGCTCCCAGCGGCCCGCCGCCAGGAAACCCGCACGCAAGGGCGGCGATGCAGCCAAAGACGACGAGGCCGCCGAGAAGGAAGCCGCACAGCTCCTCGAAGAGGCCGAAAAACAGTTCGCCGAAAACCAGCTGGTCCCTGGAGTCCAGACCCTCCGAGAAGTGCTCGCCGACTACGGGACCACCGCCGCCGCACGGGCCGCCCAGGCCAGGCTCGACCAGCTCATGGCCCTCGAATCCCTCGGGCCGGCCATCCTCCTGGGCGAGGGCCACGCCTTCTTCGACGAGAGCCGATACCACCGGGCCCTGACCAAGTACGCCGAAGTCCTCGAGCGATTCCCCGAATCCGACCAGGCCGCCGAAGCCAGGGCACGCATCCAGCAAATTCGAGAGGAAGACCTCCTCAGCCAGACCGTCTACACCCCCGAGGAGCTGGAAGACGCTCGCCTGTGGCTCCTGGTGGGCAACATCCACCTGGAAAACGACCG
This sequence comes from Candidatus Brocadiia bacterium, assembly GCA_046538415.1. Lineage (GTDB taxonomy): Bacteria > Planctomycetota > PUPC01 > DSUN01 > DSUN01 > JBKHIY01. The sequence goes on from JBKHIY010000056.1 coordinate 25,508, forward strand.
CGCCGCCCAGGCCAAGTCCGCCTACCGCAAGGTCCTCGAGCACTACCCCGGCTGCCGCTACGCCGAGGAGGCCGAGGAACAGCTCGAGGCCATGAGCAAGGCCCAGGCGGAAGCACCGGGCGGCGAGCAGGGGGCCTGACGCACCGCGCCCCGGAGGCTCGACCTCCCGCCTTCCATTCCCGACCATGGCTCCGTCCACCGACCCTGCCGCCCGCTCCGCCGATGGCGCCCTGCTGGGCGAGGACTTCCTGCGCAAGCTCGACCTCCTCCAGATCATCTTCCGCCGGAGCGTGATGGGCCGCCGGGAAGGCGACCGCCCAGGACGCCAGCGCGGCGGGCGCATCGAGTTCGCCGACTACCGCGAATACACCCCCGGCGACGACCTCCGCTACCTCGACTGGAACGTCTACGGCCGCACCGACCGCCTGTTCATCAAGGAGTTCACCAAGGACGAGTCGGTCCTCGTCTGTCCCCTGGTCGACGCCAGCTCCTCCATGGGCCTGGGCACGCCGCCCAAGCTGGCCTACGCCCGCCGCCTGGCCGCCGCCTTCGCCTACCTCGCCCTGGTGGCCAGGAACGAGGCCCAGCTCGCCGCCTTCGCCGATGGAGAGGTCCGATGGTCCCCCCGCTACGCGGGCAAGCCCGACCTCGGGGCCATGGCCTCCTTCCTCCTGCCCCTGCGCGCCCGGGGCGGCACCGACCTCCTGGGAGCCCTCCGGGCCTTCCGCGAGCGGGTCGGCGAGCGGGCCCTCCTGGTGCTCGTCTCCGACCTGTGGGACGAGGGGGAGGCCCGCCGCGGCCTGCGCCTGCTCGCCTCGCAGCGCTACGACCTCGCCGTCCTCCACGTCCTCTCGCCCCAGGAGCTGCATCCCCCAGCGGTGGGAGCCGCCCGCCTGGTCGACGCGGAGACGGGCCAGGCCACCGACCTGGTGGTCGACGCCGCGGCCCGGCGGCGCTACCTGGACCGCCTGAACGCCTTCTGTGAGCAGTGGCGGGCCTTCTGCCAGCGCCACGACGCCCGCTACCTCCAGGTCTCCACCGCCACCCCCTTCGAGCAGGGCGTGCTGGGCCTCCTGCGGCGCGGAGGGCTGGTGCGATGACCTGGCAGCCGTGGGGACTGCTCGGCCTCGCCAGCCTGCCCGCCCTCCTCGCCCTCAGTCTGTGGCGGTGGCGACGCCGAGAGGTCGCCGTGCCCAGCCTGCTCCTGTGGCGCGACGTGGCCGAGGAAGAGCGACAGAGCCCCCAGGCCCGCCGTCGCAGGCGGCTCGACCCCCTGCTGGTGCTGCGCCTGGCCGTGGCCCTGGCCCTCACCGCCGCCCTCTGCGGGCCGGTGTGGGTCGCGCCGCGGCGGCCCCGGCGCCGGCTCGTCCTGGTCGTCGATGGCTCGGCCAGCATGGCCGCACGCCGGCCCGACGGCCGGAGCCGCTGGGAGGCGGCACGAGGCCCGCTCCTGGAGGCACTCGATGCCATGGACTCCGCCGACCGGGTGGCCATCGTCCTGGCGCCCGCTCATCGGCCCGTTCCGACCGAGCCGGTGAGCCCCGCCGAGGCGGCCAGGCTCCTGCGCCAGCTCGGGCCCGCCGACGCGCCCCGAGGGGCCGAGGCGCTGGCCGAGGCCGCTCTCGGCGCCGCGCGCCGCTATCCCCACGGGCGCGTCCTGGCGGTCACCGACGAGCGGCCGGAGCGGCTCCCGCCGGAGGCCAGCCTCCTCGCCTCGCAGGGCTCGGAGGGCAATCGCGGGATCGTCGCCTTCGCCGTGCGGCGAAGCTCCGGCGACGGCGGGCCGCGCGTCCTGGTCGGCGTGCTCAACGCCTCCCGGCGCCCCGCCTCCGTCGAGGTGGCCCTGCGAGCCGGGGAGAGCGAGTGGCGGCGCACCGCACCCGTCCCGCCGGGCGCCCGCCGCGCGGTCGTCTTCGCGCCCGACCTCGGCGATGCCACGGCCCTCGAGGCACGACTCGAGGGCCGCGACGCACTGGCCGCCGACGACCGCGCCTGGCTCGCCCGCCGCCCCGGCCCCCTGAGGGTGGCCCTGGTGGCCCGGCAGGCCTACTACCTTCGCCGCGCCCTCGCCGTCCAGGACCGCGTCGGGGTCGTCGATTGCGTGACCCCGCCCGACGGCGCCCTGCCCCCGGGGTGCGACCTGGCGGTCTGGGTCCACCAGGTGCCGCCGGTGCTCGACGGCGGGCGGATCGTGCTCGTGGCCCCGCGGCGGCCGGTGGGCGGGCTGGGGCTCGGCGAGCCCGTGACCCCGGCTGGCGAGGCCGTCACGGTGGCCGACCATCCGCTCACCGCCAACGTCGAGCTGGCGGGCGTGGCCCTGGGGCGGGTGCCCCGCGTCGCCCCGCCGCAGGGCTTCCACACCCTGGCCCGCGCCGGCGATGTGCCCCTCATCGGCCTGTGGCGCGAGGGCGCTACCGAGGCGCTCTACGTGGGCATGGACCCCGGGGAAGGAGACTGGGCGCTCCACCCCTCCTTCCCCGTCTTCTGGACCAACGTCGTGGCCTGGGCCCCCGGCCAGGTGCCGGGCGGCTTCGCTGCTGTGGAGCCGGGAACCGTCCGCCAGCTCGGCCCGCCGGGACAGCCGCTCACCGTGGTCGGCCCCCGGGACACCCGGCGCGAGCTGCCGCGAGGGGTCTTCCAGCCCTGGCGGGTGGGCCTCTACCGCTGGCTCGCCGAGGAGGGCGAGCGGCTCATCGCCGTGAGCCTGCTCAGCGCCCGGGAAACGGAGGCCGCGGGCGCGGGAATCCAGGAAGGCCGCCTCGTGGCCCGCACGCCGGGCAGCGACGAGGTCGCGGCCCTCGCCTCGCCCCGCCAGCTCCTCGGGCCACCGCCCTCGGGCCGGGGCGTCGCCGCAAGCCGCCGCCTGGGCCCGCCACTGGCCCTCCTCGGCCTCCTGCTCGTAGCCGCCCACGCCGTCCTGGCCTCCAGGCCAGGCCGAATT
>JBKHIY010000170.1:0-6688 GCA_046538415.1 Candidatus Brocadiia bacterium
GCTTTTTTCAAAAAGGGGTTCCTCCCCCAGGTCCTCACTCCGCTGAAGGGTTACGGCCGGCTTAGTCTGACCGGGCGGTACCCGCCGCCGCGGCAGGGGACACAGGGATCCCCCGCGGGCGAAAGGCATCGCGGACCGCTCCCGCCGCGGGGCTAGGCGCACAGGCGCAGGAGGAGGTGCTCGAGGGTGTCGCGGGGGGCTTTGGCGCTGGTCTTGGTCTCCAGGTCGGCCTCGAGGAGGAGGGCGAAGCCCCGGTGGAGCTCGGCGGTGGGCCGGCGGCGGGCCTGCTCGAGGGTGCGGTCGAGGATGTAGCCGGGCCGCACGCGGAGGGCCTTGGCGATGGCCTGGGGCGTGGCGCCGCGGTCGAGGAGGGTGCGGGCCACGATGAGTCGCTCCATGGCCCAGCGGATCATGCTCAGGATGTAGCCCGGCTGGTTGTTGAGGGCGAGGAGGTTGTCGAGCAGTCGGATGGCTTCGGCGGGTCGCTTGGAGCCGACGGCGTCGGTGAGGCGGAAGATGGTGGTGACGGGGAGGTCTTCGACGAGGGCTTCCACGTCGTCGGCGGTGATGGTCGGCCGGTCGGCGGTGTAGAGGGCGAGCTTGCGGAGGGTCTGGTCGATGACGGGGAGGTTCACGCCGATGTAGTCGGCGAGTCGCTGGGCGGCGTCGCGGTCGATGCGCTTGTCGTGGGCGCCGGCCCGTCCGGCGATCCAGCGGGGGAGCTGGTAGTCGCGCGGGGCGCGGCACACCACCACCATGCCGGTCTTGCGGAGGGCCTTGGCCAGCTTGGTGCTCTTGGGCATCTTGGCCACGGTGAGGGCCAGGGTGGCGGTGGAGGAGGGCTTGGCCAGGTAGGCGACGAAGGCGTCGGCCCAGCGGGCGAGGGGGGCCGCGGCATCCTCTACGATCACCAGCCGCCGGGGCGCCAGGAAGGGCGGGGTGCGGAGCTCGTCGAAGAGGGCCGCGGGCTCGGCGATGTCGTCGGCGGTGTAGCGGCTGAGGGCCAGCTCGGGGTCGGCGTCGCCCAGGACGTGGGTGCGGAGGGCCTGGAGGGACTGTGCTTGTGCGAAGGGCTCGTCGCCGACGATGGTGTAGAGGGGCAGGGGGGCCTCGGCGCGGAGGTGGGCCAGGAGGTCCTGGAAGGTGGTCTCGTCCTTGCGGCGGCGTCGGGCCACGGAGCTCAGTCCTTGGGCACCTGGATGTCGTACTTTTCGATGCGGTATTGGAGGGTTCGTCGGGTGAGGCCGAGGAGTTCCGCGGCGCGGGACTGGTTGCCGCCGGTCTTCTGGAGGCTGGCGTGGATGAGCTTTCGCTCGAAGTCCTCGACGGAGAAGCCCTCGGCGACCAGCTGGGACGCGATGTCGTCCTCGGCGAGCCCGGAGATGTCGGGGTTGAGGGCGATGTCGCCGGGCTCGATGGCGTCGCCGCGGGCCATGACCACGGCGCGCTCGATGCAGTTTTCCAGCTCGCGCACGTTTCCTGGCCAGTGGTATCGAAGGAGCTTCTGCTGGGCTTGCTGGGAGATGCCCTGGAAGGACTTGTTGTTTCGTTCCGCGAAGCGCTCCAGGAAGTGGTTCGCGAGCAGGAGGATGTCGTCGCGCCGTTCGCGGAGGGGGGGCAGGACGATGGGGACGACGTTGACGCGGTAGTAGAGGTCCTCGCGGAATCGTCCCTCGCGCACGGCTTCCTCGAGGTTCTGGTTGGTGGAGCAGATGATCCGCACGTCTACGGGGATGGTGTCGGAGCCGCCGACTCGCTCGAACTCGCGCTCCTGGGTGACGCGGAGGAGCTTGGCCTGGACGGCGGGGCTCATTTCGGCGATTTCGTCGAGGAAGATGGTGCCCCGGTGTGCGGTTTCGAAGCGCCCCTTGCGCTGGGCGTGGGCCCCGGTGAAGGCCCCGCGCTCGTGGCCGAACAGCTCGTCCTCGAGCAGGGTCTCGGGGATGGCGGCGCAGTTGACCTTGACCAGGGGCTGTTCGGAACGGGGGCTGAGCTGGTGGATGGCCGTGGCCACCAGCTCCTTGCCCGTGCCGCTTTCGCCGCGGACGAGCACCGTGGCGTCGGTGGGGGCCACGGTGCGGATGGTCTCCAGCACCTCGACCATTTTGGGAGAGGAGCCGATGAGGCGGGAGGACTGGCGCTGGGCGCGGATCTGGTCGCGGAGCGTGCGGTTCTCGTCGCGCAGGCGGTGGACTTCGACGATGCGGTCGATGAGGGTGGAGAGCTTCTCGGGGTCCACGGGCTTGGTCAGGTAGTCGTAGGCTCCGCGCTTGACCGCCTCCACGGCGTTCTCGATGGTGCCGTATGCGGTGAGGATCACCACCTGGGTGTCGGGGTAGAGGTTTCGGACTTCGTCGCACAGCTCGATGCCCGAGACCTCGGGCATCCGCAGGTCGGTGATCACGACGTCGTAGTTTCGAGCGGCGAGGGCCTTGAGGGCCTGGGCGGCGGAGGTGGCGATGTCGGCGCGGTGGCCGTCGAGCTGGAGGTTGTTGCGCAGGGCTTCGGCGGTGAGCCGATCGTCGTCCACGATGAGCGCTCTGCGGTCAGGCATGGGGGGCCTCGCTGGCGGGCAGGCTCACGGTGAACACGGCGCCGCCGTCGGGCCCCGTGCCCACGTCGATGGCGCCGCCGTGGGCGCGGACGATCTTGAGCGAGAGGCTGAGGCCCAGGCCGATCCCCGAGCGCTTGGTGGAGAAGTAGGGCTCGAAGATCCGCCCCCGGTCCCCGTGGCGGATGCCCGGCCCGGTGTCGGCGAACACCACCCTCGCCTCGCCGTCGGCGCTCTCCGTGGTCACCGACAGCGTGCCCCCTTCGGGCATGGCCTGGATGCCGTTCTGGACGATGTTGGCGAACACCTGGCGGAGGCGGTCGGGGTCGGCTCGCACGGCGGGCGGCCCGTTGCGGCGGCGCACGAGGCGGACGTGTGCGGCCTCGAACTCGCGGCCGAAGAGAGCCAGGGCGTCGTCCACCACGTCGTCGACGTCCACCTCCACGCAATCCAGGTCGGCGGGCTTGGCCAGGAGGAGGAAGTCGTCGAGGGTGCGGGTGAGGCGGCCCAGCTCGCTGGCCACGATCTCGAAGTTGCGGTGCACCTCGCTGCGCAGGTGGGCGGCCTGGTCGCCGCGGCTCACGATGCGCTGGAGGTAGCGGCAGGTGAGGGCCACGGTATTCAGGGGATTGCGGACCTCGTGGGCGATGCCCGCGGCCAGGTTGCCGATGGCGGCGAGCCGCTCGTCGGCGGCGCGCCGCCGCTCCGCCTGGGCGACCGCCCGGTGGGCACAGTAGGCGATGGCCGCCAGGGCAGCGAGGAGGACGAACTGGGTGATGAGCACGGTCCAGGTCATCTTGCGGCGGATGCCCGCGAACACGTCGCCCACGGGGTCCAGCTCCTTGTGCACCACCGCGCCCCCGAGCAGGGTGTCGCCCCGGCGGATGGGATAGGTGTAGCACAGCCAGCGGGGCATGGCGCCCTCGGGCTCGTCCCTGCGGGGGAGGGTGTAGAAGCGCTCCTCGCCTTCCAGCACGTGGCGGGCGCAGCGGCTCAGCTCTTGGGCGTCCTGGGGATCGAGGGCGGCCACCGGCTCGAGCTGGGGACCTACCACCAGGATGTGGAGCGGCTGACCGGTCTGCTTGAGCATCCGGAACTCGTCCAGCACGGCCTCCACCTGGGGGGCTATCTGGTGCAACGACGCGGCCTGCGGGCCCTCCTTGGCCAGCTCCTCGAGGCGGGCGACGAGGACCCCCTTGAGCAGGTCGCAGCGCTGCTTGGCGTGCTCGACCAGGGTGTGCTGCTCCCGGGCTCGGTGCTGTGCGATCACCTGGCGCTGGATGCGCAGCAGGAGCACCACGGCCACCACCACGGCCGCGGCGCCCAGGGCCAGGAGGATGCATACGGCGCGGCCCGGCTTGCCCCGTATCATCGTCTCGCTCCGCTTGCACAGAAGGGCCGCCCGCGCCCGCCACCGAATATAGGCCACCGCATGGCAGGTGTCAAGCCCTGGGCGAAACGCGTTGACACCGGCCCCGCACTGCCTATAATCGGGAGGAGCGGGCAATGCCGCCACCCTCCCGTCCACGAGCGAGGTGATCCACGGATGAGCCAGCCCCCCGCAGCCCAAAGCACGGCCATGGGCAGGATGCACCTGGTGGTCTTCGCCCTCCTGCTGCTCGTGCCCCTGCTGAACTTCGAGTTCACCTTCTACCCCATGGCCCTCAAGCTCTTCGTCTTCCAGACGACGGCCACGGTGCTGTGGGGCTACCTGCTGTGGCAGTGGGCCGTGGGGCGGCTGGGGGCCGGGCAGTGGCCGGCCTACTGGCTGTTCCTGCCCCTCGGGCTGTGGGTGGCCTGGGGCGTGCTCACCGCCCTGTGGTCGCCGCACGGGTGGCTGGCGGGCACGTGGCTGGTGCAGGGCTTCTACGGCGCCGCAGGGGCTCTGGGGCTGGCGGTGCTCCTGCGCCACCGGGCAGTGCGCGAGGTATTCGTGGCCGCGGCCAGCGCGGTGGTGTTCGTCGTCGCCCTGTTCATGCTGGTGGTCTACGGCCAGTCGGGCACCACGTTTTTCGGGGACCTGGACATTCCGGCCCGGGAGGCGGGAGCCGCCTTCCTGCTCATCCCCACCCTGGTGGCCGCCGCCGTGCTCTACGGCCGGGCCGGCGAGGACGACGCCCAGGGCTACAAGCGCGTGCTGTGGACCGCGGCCGTGCTCCTGGCCCTGCTGGCCGCGGGCCTTCGCACCCGCTCCACGGCGTGGGTCTACGGCGTGGGCGCGGGGGTGGCGGTGGCCCTGTGGCTGCTGGCCCCCCGGTGGCGGCTGGCCGCCGTGTGCCTGGCCGTGGTGCTGGTGGCGGCCGTGGCCTACCGGGAGGCGGAGCGGCGGCGGGAGACGGCCAACATCCTGTCCGAAGCCCCGCTGGCCCGCTACGCCGTCTTCGACCGCGCGGAGTGGGCTCTGGTGGGCAGCCAGCCGTGGTGGCGGCTGGCCGTGGGCCGGGGGGTAGGCTCCTTCTTCGTGCCCTTCGACCACCATCGCGGCGTCGCCACGTATGCCATGCGCTCGGCCTCCCGCTCCGACGACGTGCTCAAGACCCACCCCCGGCGGGAGCTCACGGAGGTGCTCTTCGAGCGGGGGGTGGTGGGCCTGGGGCTGGCGGTGGCGGCGGGGCTGGCCTGCGTGTGGGCGGGCGTCCTGGCCCTTCGTCGGGCGGGGGATGGCGGCGACGCGTCGCTGGGCGGTGGCCTGGCGGCGGGGGTGGTGGCCCTGGGCGTGTTCGCGTGCTTCTCCAACGGTGCCATAGGCTTCGGGGCCTCGATGGCCTTCTGGGTGGCCCTCGGGCTGCTGGGCGCGTTGAGCGTGCTCTACGGGCGGGCCGCGGCCCTGGGGCTCTCGGCGGAGGAAGCGGCGTCGCAGGCCGAGGCGGCGCCCCGGCTGGGCCGGGCCGCTCCCGCGGCGGTCCTGGGCGTCGTGGCCGTGGCCGCGTGGGTGGTGCTGGGGGTGCGGCCCTTCCTGGCCGAGTACCACCTGCGCGAGGCGGAGGGCGAGCTGGACACCGCGCAGTTCCTCCGCCGCCTCGAGCGCCGCCTGCCCGCAGAGGCCAAGAAGCGCGGAACCACCCACCAGGAAGCCGTCCAGGCCACCCGCCGGTCGCTGCGACGGGCCGCCGCCCTGAGCCTTGGCGCAAGGGTGTGGCTGAACGCGCGGGTGAACCTGGCCCGCTGCGACGGCGAGTTCGGCGAGCCCCGCCAGGCCCTCCAGCGCTACGGCGAGCTGGAAGCCCTGTGCGGAGCCGGCTTCCTGAACTTCGACGTGCTCCAGGCCGAGGCCTGCCTCGAGCTGGGAAGCTGGGACCGAGCCCACGAGCACTGCCGGCGCTATGCCACCAAGAACCCGTTCGCCTGCCCCTCCGCGCTCCACCACGCCAGCGTCAACGTCTACGAGCCCTGGCTGATGGCCATCCTCGCCCAGCGCTCGGCGGACGGGCAGCTGTGGCGGCAGTGGGGCCATGGGCTCATCGACGCGGCCTCCCGAGCCCTGGGCATCGACCCCCAGCGCTATATGCTGCGGATGTTCCGCGGCGACATGCGCTACCGCCTGTCCCGAGACGACCTCGACCGGGCCATCGAGCTGCGCAAGCCCCTGGACGCCGGCCTCCTGTCCCTGGGCACCCTGGCCCTCCGCCTCTCCCACGGGCTGCCCGCAGTGCCCGACCGCGACCTGCTGCTGCTCTTCCACCGCCGGACCTACGAGGGACTCGACCGGGCCGAGCACTACGCGGTGCGGGCCGACGAGCTGTGGGCCCAGGCACGGGGCGACTTGCAGGACGCGGCCCAGACCATCCACGCGGCCCTCGCCGAACCCCACGCCCCCCTCAAAGTGGCCATGCTGCTGAACGAGTACGCCAACGCCTGCCTCCACTGGGACAAGCAGCGCGCCCTCCGAGCCGCTCTGGGCGTGCCCCGCGTGCGGGCCGACCCCAACGACCCGCGGTTCCGCATCGAGGTCCGCCGGGCGCGTCGCATCGTCAGCGTCCTCGCGCCCCCGCGGCCACAGAAGGAGGCGGAGGAGCAGCCGGCGCGGGGCGAAGGCGAGCTGGGCACGCCGGCCCCGGGGCCGGGGAAGCAGCCCTCGCCGTGAGGCGGCGCCAGGGCCATGGGCGGGCTCCGGGGCCTGGGGGCGACGCCCAGAAA
>JBKHIY010000006.1:0-83406 GCA_046538415.1 Candidatus Brocadiia bacterium
TTGACCGCCTGCGGGACATCGCCGACGATTGGCAGTACTCCAGCCTCTTCGGCGGCAAAGCGCTCGTCATTGAAGAGGTCGATACTGCGAGCGCCGACGCGCTGGCGTACTTGTTGACATTCTGCGAGCGCCTCCCGGAGCGCCGCATCATAGTGATGACCACGAATCGCAAGCGCGACGGCTTCAAGGCCATTGGCCTTCACGCCGCGGCGCTGGTACGCCGTGCCCACTGGGTGAGTTTCACGACCCAGGGCTTGGCAACGCGTGGCGGCCAGGCAGGCCCTGGCGCCATATTGGTCAAGCGCGTTCTGGGTTCCGCGGGCTGGGAAGATGGCAAACCGGATAGCTACTACATCAAGCTCGTCAACGACTCCAAAGGCAACCTGGGCGAGGCTATCTTGGAAGGCGAGCGGCGCGCCGTCGCCAACGAATAATGGAGGGTGCACACCATGGCTAATCGCGCGTACGACCGTATCACGAACAAGATTCTGGAGCTTCTGGACGCCGGAGTCATCCCCTGGCGCCAGCCCTGGACCGGCGGCGGCCCGGTGTCGTTGACCACCGGCCGCCAGTACAGGGGCCTGAACTACCTGCTGCTAGGATGCGCCCCGTTCGCGTCTCGCTATTGGCTCACCTTCCGCCAGGCCAAGCGCCTCGGCGGCCATGTCAAGCGCGGCGTCAAGGGCTGGCCTTGCGTCTTCTGGAGGCGCTGGCACAAAGACACTGGCGAGGTCGACCCCGATACTGGCGAGCCCGTCGTCAAGGTCATTCCCATCCTGCGCTACTATACCGTTTTCAACCTGGAGCAGACTGACGGAGTTGATGCGCCACTCGAGCCCACGACCCCGCGGGACCATCAGCCCATCAAGGCGGCGCAGCGCATCATCACCGGGATGCCCAATCCGCCCAGAATCGAGCACGGCGGTGGGCGACCGTGTTACGACGCTATTACTGATAGCGTCTTGCTGCCGGTCCCGGAGCGCTTTGAGTCGGGCGAGGCATACTACTCCGTCGCGTTTCACGAGCTGGCCCACAGCACGGGCCACCGTAGCCGGCTGGCCCGCAAGGAAATCGGCGCGTCCCTCTTCGGCTCCGGCAGCTATGGCACTGAGGAACTTGTGGCCGAAATGGGCGCCGCCTTCCTCGCCGGCGAGGCCGGTATCAGCCCGGCCGTGATCGACAACCAAGCCGCCTACATTGACGGTTGGCGGCGCCTCATACGGCGCGACCGCAAAGCCGTCGTCGTGGCCGCGGCCCGCGCCCACAAAGCCGCCGATTACATCCTTGGGCGCCTCGCCCAGCCTGGCGCTTGAGCGCCCCGCGCCGGGCGTGGCGAATACCCGCGCTCGGCGCCCATCGGGGGAGGGCCGCCGTGGTCGTCACAGGTATGGCCGTTGGAACTGTCCTGGCCACGGGGCGGGGGGGCGAAAGGAGAGTTGGAACGGCGCCGGGGACGCCCGGCCAGCCGTCGGGGCTGATCCTCCCCGACGCCCGAGCGGGAGCGGGCCGAGCCTCCCGCAATCGCCACGGGCGGACACGAAAGGCATTGACATTAACTGATTGGCTAGTACAATCGGGGTCGTGGCCCCGCCCTTCACCCCTACTGCCGGCCACGAACGGCAGGCAAAGGAGACTGCAATGCCAAAAGCCGTCAAGCGAATCACCCTCGACTTCGACGCTGAGGCGCTCGACCGCATCGACGAGGCCGCACGCGCCGTCGCCATGTCTCGCGCCGCCTGGATCAAAGAAGCGTGTGAAGACCGCCTGGAGCGCCAGCAGCGCGGGGCCAAGCGCCAGAAGGGAGGCTGAGAGAATGGCACACGTCTACAAGCGCGACAAGCGCTGGTGGGGGTCCTGGACAGGGCCGGACGGCAAGCGGGTCCGCAAGTCACTTCCCGGTGTGACCACCAAGCGCGAAGCCCAGAAGATTGCCAACGCCCACGAGGCAAAGGCCACACGCGTCAGGGCCGGCCTCGACAGCGCGCTCGACAACTCCTCCGAGGTCGCGCGGTTGCTGGCCGACTTCCTGCTCCACAAGCTCCGCAGCCGGCGATACAGTACGGTGACCTACTACCGCACATCCCTTGGGGCCACGGTGGGGCACTTCGAGACACAGAGCGGGTCGCCGTGGCCGCCCAACCAGGAAACCCCCTTCGACCAGGTCAAGGCGCTCCGCCGGGCCTTCAAGATCGGCCCGCTCGGCGCCGAGACCGTCGAGGGAATCACGCGGGAGAAGGTCGAGCTGTACACCGACGAGCACCGGGAACGACTCAGCACCCGCACCCTCAACATCCGAGTCAATGCGCTCAAGAGCTTCCTGGAATGGGCGCGAAAGAGCGGGAGAATCGCCACCAACCCACTCGCCGAGATGTCCCGCGTAGGCAAGCCGGCCAAGAGCACACGCGCCCTGGATGTCCACGAGGTCGAGGCGCTCCTCGATGTCAGCCCAGAACCGTACCACACCATCTGGCTCGCTCTTCTCACCACGGGCATGCGCAAGGGCGAGCTCGTCAAGCTCAAGTGGCCGCAGGTCGACTGCCTCAGGGGCACCATCACCGTCCTTGCCCACACCAGCAAGTCCAAGCGTGACCGAGTGATCGCAATGACGCCAGACCTGCGGAGTTGCCTCCTCCGCCTCGAACAGCGGGCCTCGGACCCCGACGGCTACGTTTTCGTCAACCAAGCGGGACGCCCCTGGCGGAACAACCTCGACAAGCGCTTCACCCGGTGCGTCGAGCTGGCCCTCGTGGGACGCGTCGACAGGACCGACTCAGGTTGGCGGATGCTCTACCGCGACGAGAGCGGCGCCGAGGTAAGCGCACCGTTGCCCGCCGTCAGCGGGTGGAAGGAAGCGAAGGCCAAGCTCCTGGAGCGTCGCGGCCACCTGGCCGAAGGCGTCACCCTCCACACCTGCCGGCACAGCTACGCCACCGCCCTCTTGCGCCGAGGCGTCGACGTCAAGGTCGTCTCCGAGTTGCTCGGCCATGCCAGCGTCCAGATCACGATGGACGTGTATCAGCATGTCTTCGAGACCGACCGCAGCGACGCCGTCGCGGCCCTCCCCTTTGGCAACGGAAAAGCCCATCCGCAGCCTGGAGTCACAACTGAGTCACAGCAGAGCCGGCTGGCGCCGCAAGATAAGGGACCCCAACACCGTACGGACAGCGACCGCAGAATCGCACTCTAGAGGTTGGGGGTTCGAGTCCCCTCGTCTCCACCATCAGGCGGCGCCAGGCGAGGTAGTTGCCCTGGGCGTAGAGGTGGACCCACGGCGGCTTCCACATCAGGCGGTCGAGCGTGGTGATGCTGGAGCGGCCCTCGGTGTTCGGCCCGAGCTTGAGGTAGTTGCCCACGAGATTGGCCTTGAAGGGCTGGTTGGGGCGTTGGCGGTTCATGCGCACGGGGTGCCACAGGAAGGGCAGCAGCATGTTGTAGATGACGTTGTTGCGATGGTCGAGGGTCTCGAGGCCGCACAGGGGAGCGCGTTTGCTGTGATGGGCGAAGAGGTTGTGGTGGACGGTGGCGTTTCGCCCGTCGTAGCCCATGATCATGGCGAAGTTGTGCCGGCCCTTGACGTGGCCGCGGGTGTCGGACTCCTCGATGGCGCACCACTGGACCGTCAGGTCGCGAGAGTTGCACAGGTCCACGTTTTCGTCGCTGCCCCAGGAGCAGGAGCAGTGGTCGAGGATCAGGCGATCGATGTCGGTGAGCTGGAAGCAGTCGGCCGTGGCCGTCTTCCGCCTGGTGGGACGGGGTCGCACCCGGATGAAGCGAATGGTCACGTCGTGCAGGCTGGGCTTGATGCGATAGGGATTCTTGAGCATACCCTCGATGGTGATCCCGGGCGGCGGAGCCGTCTGGCCTGCGATGGTGATGTTCGCGGCCTTGATGTAGACCGTGCCCCGGATCACCCCGCCGACCTCGAAGACCACGATGCGCGGCCCCTCGGCCTCGCAGGCGGCCTGGAGACTCCCCGGACCGGAGGCGTTCAGGTTCGTGACCTTGATCACCTTGCCCCCGCGCCCGCCGACCGACGCCGCGCCATAGCCCTCGGCGCCTGGGAAGGCCGGGAGCGGCGGCTCGCCGCCGTTGGCCGCCGCGGCCACGAACAGAATCGCTGCCAGGAACCCACGCTCCATGTCGCCCTCTCCTCTCGATTGTGCGACCCCACCATTCTAGCGGATTCGCCCAGGCATGCACGCGAAATGGGGTGAGACCTTGCGGGGCGCTTCCCCCGGGACTTTCTCGCCGAGACCATTCCGGTGTCGGGCTTTGAGGCCCTGCTGGCGGCCTAGAGAGCTGGGGGAGGCCACTATCAGCTTTTTCGAGGCCTCTTCGCTTTTCCAGCGGGCCTAGGAGCTGACCCCGGCGAAGGCCGAACCGTTGTTGCATGGCACGGCGCGGGTTAGTAACTTCGCTGGCCGTGCTTCGTTTCGAGCCCGGGAGAAGGAGCATCACCATGTCCTGCGTTCGAATGGTGCTTTGTGCTTCGGTCGTGCACGCGGCCGCGTGCGCGGCCGGTGAGCCCGTGGTGACAAGCCGGGACTACAACGAGATGGTCTTCCCATGGCGGCCGCCCGCGGCAGAGCACCGGGTGGACGGGCCGTTGACGATCGTCGGCTGCGCCGGCGAGTTCGAGCCGGTCACCTTCACCGTCCATCCCCAAGCGAAGCTCGAGGACGTCTCCCTAGCGGTCGAGGGGCTGGACGGCTGGCGCGTGGAGTGCTTCCATGTCCGTCCGCTGCGCCGGAAGACGCTGGGGGAGGCGGCCTTCATCAACGACTTGCCGGGCCTCCCCGAGGCCTGGAAGAACGTCTCGCCGGAGCTCCTCGTGCCCCTGGCGAGGGAGGCGCCCACGCTGCAAGGGGGGCTGGGGCATCGATTCTACGTGGACTGCCGCATCCCGGACGGCCAGGAGCCGGGGAGGTACCGGGCGACGGCGACGCTGCGAAGCCGGCGCCAGGTGGTCGTCGAGCTCCCGCTGGTCGTTCGCGTCCTGCCCTTCCGGCTGGCCGCGGCGCCCTCGACGTACTGGATGTGGCGGCTTACGTGGAGCCCCATCGATCGCCCGGAGAACCTCGCCTGCCTGCGGGACATCGCCGAGCACGGATACACGGGCCTGGCCCGCAAGTGCGGCGCCCGGTTCGAGGTCGCCTTCGACCCCAACGGGGCCATTCGCGTGCGGCCGGGGACGATGCCGGCCTTCGCCCGCGCCCTGCGGCACAGCGGCCTGGCCCCGCGCTTCGCCGACGACGCCGTGGCCGGCCGCATCCTCCGAGCCGTCGCAAAGCACCTCGACCTGCCGGTCGAGAAGGTATCCGAGGAGCTGCCGGACCTGGAGGAAGCCGTCTATCGGCAGCTGCGGAAGAGCGCCACGGTGGCCGAAGTCGCGGACGAGGAGCTGCGCCGCCGGGCCGCGGCACGGGCGGCGGCGCTTCAGGCGAAGGTCCGCCCGATGGCGGTCGAGGCGTTTCGCCAGGTCAAGGCGCTCGCCGACGAGCTGGGCGTGGACCTGCGGGTCTTCCCGGTGGACGAGCCGTGCGGCACGCCGTGGCAGCGTCGGTGGACGGCGTACGTGTGCGGGCTGGCTCACGCCGCCGGCCTGCGCACGTGGTCCACGCGCAACAACTGGGATTGGGACGCCGGGCTCGACGAAGGCGCCGCCGGGGCGATGATCAACGGAATGTACCGCGAGCCGTCGGTCGTCGAGGCGTCGTACCAGGGTGAGCTCGCCGTCTCGCCCCTGCCGTGGGTCGGTGCCTTCCGCGACGGCGCCAAGTACCACTTCCGCGGGATGATCGACGACGTGCGTATCTACGACCGCGCCCTGCCTGGCGAGCAGATGCGCCCCCAGCACGAACGCCCGGCGCCCGAGCCCATCGTCCACCTGCCCTGCGACGCGCCTGACGGCCGCGCCAGGCTGGTCGGGCGCCCGACCTTCGTCCCAGGGCGCATCGGCAGGGCGGTGCGGCTCAACGGCGCCGACCAGCACGTCGAGCCGGCCGCTCCGGACAGGCCCATCGACCTGAGCCGCGGATGGGCTATCTCCCTGTGGTACAAGGGCCGAGGCTGTCTCTTCGGGCGAGGTTATGGCTTCTACCACGAGCGCGGGCGGGTGCGCTACAAGACGGATCGGGAGCACACATGGTTCCGCTTCGGCGGCCACGAGAGCGAGCGGTTCTGGTGCCACCTGACCGTCTCGTTCGACCCGGCGGCGGGGAAGGTCCGGGCGTTCTGCCACGACGCCGCGCTGCGCCGCTGGCACCGCCGGAACATCCGCTGGAACTACGTGCAGGTGCGCTCCGCCCCGCCGCGCAACAGCCGGTTCAAGACCGGGATCATGAGCTGGTGGTACGCCGCGCACGGGGCGCTGAAGAACGTCACCACGTTCTGCTACGACTGGAACGCCACCCACCTGTACGTGGTGTATCCGAAGAATGGGCACCGGTTCGAGAACGACGGCGTCTGGTACCGCACCCTCGGCTGGGAGGCGTGCCGCGAGGGCATCGACGACGCCCGCTACCTCCAGACCCTGGTCGAGGCGCTAGAGGCGAAGCGCGGCCTCTCGCGCACCCAGGCCGTCGGGGCGGTGGAGAAGTTGCTGGCCCCCGTCGACGGCTCGTACGCGAGCATCCACCGGGTCCGCAAGGCGTTCGGGACCTATGGCGCGCTGAGGAAGCGGATTATCGAGGAAGTGCTCGCACTGCGATGAAAGGTTGGCGGGTGAAACGCAAGGAAGGCGTAGCCTGACTGGAGTTGCACCTGCGCCGGCCCTGCCTCGCCCCCCCTCTGCGCAGGTTGCCATGCCTCGGCGACGAGAGCTGGAAAAGGCTCAAGGCGTTCGTGGCTGGATGGGACGAAAGGCCACCGACTCCCGCCAATTGCCAAATCACTGGGGGCTTGCGACTCCCGGCCGCCTGCGGTATGCTAGTGCCCAGGGGAGGAGAGCCGCCCCGCCTGGATCTCGCGGGGGCCTCGGGTATCATTGGCATGCTCAACCTACAAAGGAGGCCCTATATGGAGCCACGCATTCTGGAGGGGGTTTCTCGACGGGACTTCATCCGCCTCGGGGCCGCAACGGCCCTGGGAGCCGCCGGCTGCCGCAAGGCCGCGGAACCCCCCGGGACTGGCAGGACCAGCGAAGTCCCTGCCCCCGTCCCCCCAGCGCCGCCGAAGCCTCGCCTGGCGGTCCAGCTGGGCGTGCAGAGCTACTCCTTCCGCAAGTTCAAGTTCCTCGAAGCCGTGCGCATGACCAGCGACCTGGGGCTCCCTCACATCGAGCCCTTCCCCGGCCATTTCCGGATGAACAGCCCGCCCGAGCGCCTGGCCGAGGTCCAGAAGGCCCTGGCGGCCAGCAACGTGACCATGAACGCCTACGGCGTGTGCGGGATGGGCACCGACGAGGGGCGCAACCGCGCCGTCTTCGACTTCTGCAAGAAGCTGGACATCAGCGCCATCTCGGCAAACCCCAAGCCCAACTCCCTCGACCTCCTCGACAAGCTGGTGGAAGAGTACGACGTCCGCATCGCCATCCATAACCACGGGCCGCGAGCCACCTGGCGGACCGCGGACCAAATGCTCCAGGCCATCCAGGACCACCACCCCCACATCGGGGTGTGCCTGGACACCGGCCACCTGATGCGGGCCGGCGACGACCCCGTGGCCGCCGTGGGCAAGCTCGGCCAACGCCTCCACGGCTTCCACCTCAAGGACGTGAACGAGCAGAACCACGACGTGGTGATGGGCACCGGGCGCCTCGACTTCCTGGCCCTCTTCCGGGCCATGGCCGAGGTGGGCTTCCAGGGCTTCGTTTCCCTGGAATACGAGATCCACGCCGACGACCCCGTGCCCGGCCTCACCCAGTCCGTGGCCCACTGCCGCTCCGTGCTTCAGCAGGTCTCCCCGTCCTGAGGGCAGCGAGGACCCGTCATGGCCTCACGCATCGTGTTGCTTCTCGGCCTCACCGCCTGCGTCCGCCTGGCCGCCGCGGCGGGGGGGAGCGCCGAGGAGGGCCTTCCCAAGGGCCGCCTCCAGTGGCGGAAGCTCTTCAACGGCCGCGACCTCGAGGGCTGGAGCGTCGAGGGCAAGGGCCACTGGAGCGCCGAGGAGGGGTGCATCGTGGGCCGGCAGGACAAGACGGCCCACAGCGAGAGCTGGCTGTTCACCGAGGAGCAGTTCTCCGACTTCGTGCTCCTGGTCAAGTTCCGCATCACGAAGGGGCACAACAGCGGCATCTTCCTCCGCATCCCCCGCGTGGCCGGCCACCCGGCCCACCTGGGCTACGAGCTCCAGATCTGGGCGGACGACCCCGACTATCCCACGGGCAGCTTCTACGCCGTGGCCAAGGGCACCCCCGGCCTCCAGAAGGAGGGCTGGAACGAGGTCCAGGCGGTGTGCGTCGGCAAGTCGCTGTTCACCGCGGTGAACGGCCAGTGCGCCCTGGGCATCCACAACCGGCGCAGGGCACGGGGCCGAATCGGCTTCCAGGTCCACGGGGGCGTGAAATACCAGGACATGGAGGTGCGGTTCAAAGATCTCTGGCTGGCGCCCATCCGGGAGCATCCCCCGCTGGTGGACGACGTCATCGAGTGGAAGAAGGTCAAGCTCGACAGCGGCATCAACGAGGGCGCCGCGGTCTTCGACGTCGACCAGGACGACTACCTCGACGTCCTCTGCGGCCCCCGCTGGTACGAAGGTCCCTACTGGAAGCCTCACCCCGTGCGGGATGTCAAGACCAATGGATACGCGGAATCCTTCTGGGAACTGCCCTGCGACGTCGACCGCGACGGCTACACCGACATCATCGCCGGGGGAGCCTTCGCCAAGAAGGAGTACTGGTACGAGAACCCGCGAAGCAAGACCCAGACCTGGCCCGCCCACGACTACCTCACCCGCCGCGGGTTCATCGAGGACATGGTGATCCTGGACCTCGATGGCGACGGCTTCCTCAACGACCTCCTGCCCAACGGCAACGGCGAGCGGGTCAACTGGATTCACGTCGACGCAGGGCCTCGCCCCCGCTTCGAGGCCCACGAAGTGGGCAAGCGGGGCCGCGCTCACGGCATCGGCTACGGCGACGTCGACGGCGACGGTCGCATCGACATCCTCACCCCCCAGGGCTGGTACAAGGCCCCGCCGGACCGCACCCGCCGCTGGACCTGGCGCGGCGAATTCGAGCTCAAGGGACGCCCGGGCGTCCCCATCCGCACCGCCCACATCGACGGCGACCGCAGGGCCGACATCGTCTACGGCGACGGTCACGGATACGGCCTGTGGTGGCTCCAGCAGCACGTCGACGACCGCCAAGAGCGTACCTGGACCCACCACACCATCGACGAGAGCTTCTCCCAGGCCCACTACATCGCCCTGGGCGACATCAACGGCGACGGCCGCACCGACATCGTGGCCGGAAAGCGCTGGCGAGCCCACAACGGCAACGACCCCGGCGGCTACGAGCCCACCGGCCTCTTCTGGTTCGAGCACGACGGGCACGGGCGCAACTGGACCCGTCACACCATCGACTTCAACGGCGGGGCCGGCTGCGGCATGGGGCTTCAGGTGGTGGACCTCGACCGCGACGGCGCCCTCGACGTAGTGGCTCCCGGCAAGGGCGGCCTCTATCTCTTCCTCAACCAAGGACCCACGGAGAAGTGACCCCCACGACCAAGGAGAAGCCAGCGTGAAAGTCCTCGTGGCCCTCGTCCTGGTGGTCTCGGCCGGCGACTACGAACGCATCGACACCCCCATCCGCGTGCCCTGCCGGCTCAGCCAGCTCGGCCTCACGCCCAAGGACGTCGCCGATGCCCAGCTCGTCCTCAGGGAAGAGGGCGCCGAGGACATCGTGCCCGCACAGTGGGACCACGGCGGCGACCCCGATGCCCAGCAGGGCCACATCGTCTGGACCCTGCCCGGCAAGACCCCCAAGGGCACCGCCCGCACCTTCCACCTCGTCGTGCGCCGGGGCGCCGAGCCGATGAGGTCGCTGACCTTCGCCCTCGAGAAAGACGAGCACATCCACATCCAGAAGGCCGGCAAGCCCGTCCTCCGCTACAACCACGGCCTCATGAGCCAGTTCCCCGACAAGCCCAGCAAGTTCGACCGCGCCTGCTACTTCCACCCCCTGTGGACCCCCTCGGGCGAGATCATCACCGGCGACTTCCACCCCAACCACCTCCACCACCGCGGCCTGTGGTTCTCCTGGGTCAAGGTCAAGGTCGGCGACCGCCTGGCCAACTTCTGGGAGATCCAGCGGGGACGGGGCAAGACCCGCAACCAGAGCCTCCTGCCCGTCGTCGGCCCTGTCTTCGCCGGCTTCACGGCCCGCAACGTATGCACCAGCGGCGACAAGACGGTGCTCAGGGAGACCGTGAGCTGTCGCCTCTACGCCGCGCCCGCTGCCCCTCACGTCTTCGACGTCACCATCAGTCAGGCAGCGGTCGAGCGCGAGGTGGTGCTGGCCAAGATCCACTACGGCGGCCTCGGCTTCCGCGGCCGCGACGAATGGGACGGGCGGAAGGGCAAGGTGGAAGTGCTCACCAGCGAGGGCAAGAGCCGCAAGAACGCCAACGCCACTCATGCTCGATGGTTCGACTACACGGGAGCCCTCCCCGGGGGCGGCTGGGGCGGCGTCATCGCTCTCGACCATCCCCAGAACGCACGTTACCCCAACCGCGTGCGCATCCATCCCCATATGTGCTTCGCCAGCTTCTGCCTCGTGCAGACCGGCGACTACGCCATCGAGAAGGGCGAACCCCTGGTGCGGCGCTACCGCTTCGTGGTCCACGAAGGCAAGCCCGACGCGGCCCGTGCGGAGCGGTTCGCCGCCGACTTCGCCCACCCTCCGAAGGTGACCCTCCGCCCCGCCACGAAGTAGGGTCTCTCCTCGTCCTGGCAGGCGCCCTGACGCAAGACCGCGGCTTCCCGGCTCCAGGGAGGGGCTGGCACGCGGGGCTAGTCGCCGCCCGGCTCGGCTTCCTGTGGCAGGATGCTGCTCTGGATGGCCCGGACGGCGTCGGCATAGGCCTCCAGCTCGTGGCCGGTCAGCTCCATGCGGGGCGGGGTGTAGCCGGGGATTTCGCGCACGTAGGGGCAGTCGGCGGGGAAGACGCCCATCTGGATCCCCATCTCCACGGGCATGCACTGGGGATTGAGCTCGTGGCGCCGCTCGTAGACGGTGCACAGCCGCGTCTGTTCGTCCAGGTAGGGGCAGGGGAAGGGGGTGTAGACGATCTGCCCGTCGATGATGAGCTTGGCGTAGCAGCAGCGGCCGCACTTCTCGCACAGGTTGGGGTCGTGCATGGTGGCTTCCGATGACGCGCTCGGCGGGTGGCCTGTGCCCCGGGCCTGGCCTCCGTCAGGGACTCTCCCTGCCTGGCCAGGGGGCCCTGCGGGCCACGATGTAGACGGGCACGGTATCGAGGTCGACGAGGAAGACTCCCCCCTCGGCGCGAACGGTGCGGGGTGGCTGGCCACGGCGGAAGAGGCGGGCCTCCTCGGTGCGCAGCCGCAGGTGCACCACTTCGTGGCCGGCGAGCATGTACGCCGCGTAGATGTCCTGGTTGCCCTTGGTGAAGCGGTAGACGACGGCCTGGGAGCCGGTGACGCCGAGGCGCGCGGAAGGCTCAGCGTCGCTGGCCGGGCCGAGCCACCGGGCGAGGCGGCTGGCCTGCTCCTCCAGGTCTCTCACCAGGCCATCCAGCGTGGGCTCCAGGTCGGAGCCTTCTGCCCGGGCGAGCAGGCGCTCGAGTTCGCGGCGGGCCTCCCGATACTTGGTATAGGCCACCCGCAGACGGGGCAGGGCGTCGGCGGGCTGGGCGAGGCCCGAGAGGTAAGCCACGGCGCCCTCCTGCACCGCTGCCAGGGAGTCGAAGAGCGTCCTGCGGAGGCCGAGGGCGCGGGTAATCCGCTCGGCCCGCTGGCTGGCGGGCACGGCCTCGAACAGCGGGCCTTCCCAGGGCGGCGCCACCCCGCTGAGGACCGCCCGGATGTCGCTCTGAATGGGAGCCAGCTTCTGCTGGACGGCCTCGAGCTTCCCGATCTGGTCCTTGAGCGCGGCCACCTGCCGGCTCGTCCGCTCGCTGGTGGCCCGGGCCTTCAGCTCCTGCCAGTTGCAGGCCAGGTCCTCCTCCTTCACGGGGAAGACGAGGGGCGGGCCGGTGCCGAAGGGATGCGGGGCGGCCTCCAGCACCTCGTCGCTCAGACGGTCGAGCGCCGCGACGGCTGCGGCGAGCTGGGCCGCCTTCTCCCCCTCGCAGAGCGTGGACGCCCAGGCATGGAAGAACGCCTCCGGCGTAAGCTCGGGGTCCCACGCGTAGCGGCCCACGAACGAGGCCCTGGCACCGGCTCCCCGCCGATAGGGCACGGCGATGGACGCGGTCTTCTGGTCCAGCAGCGCCCGGGCCTCCCGGGCCGTCTTGTGAACGCGGATCATGCCCAGGAAGTCGCCGGGGTCGGCCAGCACGTGGAGCGGGGAGCCCAGGTCGGCGGGGCGCTCGGCTCCCAGGCACTGGGGGGGCGCCGCCACCGCCAGCTTCCTGGCTGACCCGCGATGGGCGAAGACCAGCTCTACCCCCCGCCGCCCCGCGTAGTCGGCCAGGACGGCCAGGCCCCGCTGGTGGGCCAGGTAGGCCTCGGCCACGCAGGCGTAGGGCCCCACGGTGTAGGGGAACAGGGCGCGATGGGAGAGCCTGGGGCTGTAGGTGAACGTGGCCTCCAGGCCGTCCAGGGGCATCACCACCTGGTTGAAGCGGTTCTTCGCCGCCTGGTCGATCATCGAGATCCACCGCCACTGCGACCATCTCGCACTCCACGTGGGCTCCGGCCCGGAGGCCACCAGCCGACGTACGGCGAACACCGGGCTCTCCGTCTCCTCGACATCCAGAATGCGAAACGGCTGTAGGCTGGGCAGCCGAGCGCCCCGCATGGTGAACCGCACGCCGTAGTGCCTGAGCAGCCCATAGACGCCGTGGACCAGGCCCCGGCCGGTCTGCGAGGCCACCAGCAGCGTCGGCCGGCCCTCGTGCTCCAGGCTCTTGAGGACGTAGCCCTCGGGGCCGGCCCGGGCCACTTGCCCGGCAAGGCCGGCCTGGCGCACCAGCGCCCCGGCCAGGGGGTTATGCGCCGCGGTCCCCACCACCAGGACGGGCTGGTGGCCCAGCGGCTCCTGGGCCTCGGGCTCGCGGGGCTCAATGTTCGCGTTGGTGAGCTGGGCGAGGTAGGAACGCAGTTCCAGGGCCGCGAAGCGCTCCAGTTCGGCCTCCGGACAATCCGCGGAGAGGGCCAGCACCGCGTCGCCGGGCGGGATGAACGTATAGCCCAGGCCCAGCAGGGCGTCGGCCGGCGCCTCCAGCCACTTCCCGATGTCCACGGCCACTTCCGAGCCGTCCTGGAAGCACAGGCGCAGGCGGCGCATCTGCGCACCGAAGTCCGCCCACCGCGGCTCGGGCTCGCCGAAGAGCCTTACGCGGGCCTCCACCACGCCGCCGGGCGGCACCGGGCCGATCCGCCGCCTGGCGTGCAGGGCGCCGAACCGGAGGTCAAGTGTCGCACCGGCGGGTTCCGCCCGGTAGTTCTCCACCGAGGCCACCAGCCACGCCTCGCCCCCGCGGCGCTCGACCTCCACGTAGGCCAGCTCGAGAGGGTGCGCGAAGTCGATGCTCAGGCCGCGCAGCAGCGGCGCCGCGGCCGGACCGTCCTCCTCGCCGCTGCGGGGCGGATGGACCAGGGCTCGCAGCTTCAGCGGGGCGCCCGTCCACTCCTGCAAACGCCCCGGCACGCCGTCCCTGGGCATCACCACGACGCCGCCGCCGCGAAGCTCGAAGGTTACCCTCCGTTCGCCCACCCGGACCTCACTGCGGGGGTCGAGGTAGACCCGCCCGATGTCCAGGGTCTTGCGGACGTAGGTCCCCGGGTTGCTGGCGACCTCCTCCGCGGCGTCCACGGTCCACACGGGGAGGGCGATCACGGCCTTCCCGCGTTGGCGGCGCAGGGCCTCCACGTCGGGATGCACCCGTTGTCGCCAGGGGCATCCCGCGCAGCACACCACAAGACCGAGTGCGAGGGGCAGGGTCTTCTTCATCGGCTTCGCCTCCGTGCCCAGAGCGACGCCCGGGGAAAACGCTCCATACGCAGCTATTATAGAAGCTCGCGGGCCGCGGGCGCAAGTAGGCGCGCGGCCCGCTCGGCGCCGAGAGGCGCCAGCCGGTCCCCCTGCAAGCGGTACAGGAGGGACGATCTCGGCGGCGGATTATTCGATGCTTCTTGCCGCCGCGTGCCGCGTTGACACGGTCCTGCCGCTCTGCTAGAGTGCCTCCGACCCGCAGAGCGAGGGGGACGGCATCTGGAGCGCGGCCATGGCCGACACGGTGCGAGCGGCGGTCCTCAGGGAGGCTGGGGTACTGGTCTACGAGGAGCGCCCGGCGCCGCGCCCTGGCCCCGGCGAGGTGAGCGTGGCCGTCGAGCGCTGCGGGGTGTGCGGCTCGGACGTGCACTACTACCTCGACGGGCGCATCGGCGACATGGTGGTCGAGGCCCCCCTGGTGCTGGGCCACGAGTTCGCGGGCACCGTGGCCGAGCTGGGTGAGGGGGTGGAAGGCCTCGACATGGGGCAGCCCGTGGCCGTGCAGCCCGGCGTGCCCTGCGGGAGCTGTCGGCTGTGCCGCTGCGGACGCTTCAACTTGTGCCCCCAGGTGTCCTTCGCCGGCACCCCGCCAGTCGATGGGGCATTCACCGACCGGTTCGTGACCCCCGCCGCGTTCGTCCATCCGCTCCCCGAGGGGCTGACGACGGAGGACGGCGCCCTGTGCGAGCCCCTCGCCTGCGGCGTCCACGCGGTGGAGCGCGCCGGGGTGGGCCTCGGCGACCGGGTGGCCATCCTCGGCTCCGGCCCCATCGGCCTCGTCACCTCCGTGGCCTGTCAGGCCGCGGGCGCCGACGTCGTGCTGGCCACCGACCTGGTGGACGCCCGCCTGGAGATGGCCAAGGAGATGGGAGCCCAGCGGACGCTCAATGCCGCCCAGGCAGACCCCGTGGCGGCCATGGAGGGGGAGCAGGTCGACGTGGCCATCGACTGCGCCGGCGCCGTGGAGACCCCTGAGCAGGGGGTCGACCTGGTCCGGCCCGGGGGCACGGTCCAGATCGTGGGCTTCCCGCGGGGTCAGGCGGTGCCCGTGGACATGGCGCGGGCGGTGCGCAAGGAGCTTCGCATCATCACCATGCTGCGCTTCGTCGACGACTTCCCCACGGCCATCGCCCTGCTCCAGCGCCAGGCGCCCCGCCTGCGCAGGCTCATCACCCACCGCTTCGCGTTCGAGCGCATCGAGGAGGCCTTCCGGCTGGTGGACGAGCGGCGGGAGGGGGCGGTGAAGGCGATGATCGAGCTGTAGATGCCTCCCTCAAGTGCTCTCGACGAGCTCTCGGGCCGCCGCCAGCACGTCCTCGGGCGTGATGGACAGCATGCACTGCGGGTCGTCGCACGAGCGGCGTCGGCAGGGCCGGCAGGCCAGCGGCTTCTCCACGATGGCCCGGGGGCCGAAGTAGGGGCCGTAGACGCGCGAGTCCTTCGGCCCGAAGAGCGCCACCACGGGCGCCCCCACGGCCGAGGCCAGGTGCATAGGCCCCGTATCCACGCCAAGGAACAGGCGGCAGCGGCGATAGAGCTCGCCCAGCTCCCGCAGCGAGAGCAGAGGGGCGGCCCGCGCCGCCGGACCCGCCCCCCGCGCGATCGCCTGGGCGCCGCGCGCCTCGCCGGGGTCCGGCCCCCGCGTGCAGACCACCGGCAGGCCGAGATCGTCGGCCAGGCGGCGGGCCACCTCGCCCCACCGCTCCTGCGGCCACTGCTTGTAGCGGCCGAACTCGCTGGTGCCCGCGTGGATGGCGGCGAAGGAGGCGTCGGCCAGGCCCTCCCGAGCCAGGAATTCGCCGACCCCCCCGCGGTCGGCGTCGGTGGCGGGCACCAGGGGAGCCGCGCCCCCGGTCTCCACGCCCAGGGCGGTCAGCAGGTGGAGGCCGCGCTCGACGCGGTGCAGCGGCCCCGGCGGGAGCCCCACGTGGCGATTGGTCAGCAGGTGGCTGAACTCCCTGGCGTCGGGCACGGCGAAGCCGGCGCGTAGCGGAGCGCGGGTGAGAAAGGTCGCAATGCCGCTGCGCAGGTTGCCCTGGAAGTCCACCGTCGCGTCGAGCCGCAGGCTCCGGAGTGTCCGAGCGAATGCCCACAGCGCGCGGGGCATCCTCGCCAGCCCGGCCAGCGAGGCGGTCCACGCCTTGCGGTCCACGACCACCAGATTGTCGAGCTGAGGATGGCCTTCCAGGAGGCCCGCCGCGGCTCGCTCGCACACCCACGCGACGTGGGCGTCGGGCCGCTGCCGTCGCAGGGCGGCGAGCGCGGGAAGGGTGTTCACCACGTCGCCGATGGCGCTGAGGCGCACGATGCCGATGCGCTGCGCCGAGGCGAGGGGCCCCTCCGGCGACGGGGCGTCCGGCGGGCGGCTGGGCAGTCGCGGGGCATCAGTCATGGGGCCTCGAGGCTCGGCGGTCACGGGCCTGGCTACAGGTGAGGCGCCACCACAGGCGGTGGCGGCGCAGCTCGGCGCGGCACCGCCTCATCGCTGTCTCCGCGTGGTCCTCCAGCTCCGCCTTGCCCTGCGCGTAGGCCTGATAGAAGGCACGCCACGCTTCGTCGTCGACGGGCCGGGGCGCGAGGCGGAGCTTATGCAGCGAACGGTAGAGGCGGGCGACGGCGGCCAGGCGGTCGCGCAGCGGCAGGAGGTCGACCAGCTCGGCGCGGTCAAGGTCCACGACGAAGGCCTTGCCGTCGGGTGCCAGGAGGAGGTTACGGGCGTTCAGATCGGGATGGTCCAGCCCCGCGTCGTGCATCTGGCGGAGCAGCCCGGCGACAGCCGACAGGGCCTGCTGCACGCTCGCAGGGTCTCCAGTCCCTGCCTCCCGCAGCGCCTGGGCCAGGTCGCGGGCGCCGGGCACCTCGCGAGTGACGATATCGGCCCGGTAGAGCCCGGGGAATGGCTCGCGGCGAATGCCGGCGAGCATCTCGGGGGTGGGCACCCCGCGCCGCCATAGCGCGTCGGCCACGCCCACCTCGTGGAGGAATCGCGAGCCGTCCAGGTAGAGGTCGCCGAGGATGCGGCCCAGGGACCCGCCGCGGCGGCAGTGGCGGACGAGCGCTACCCCTCCCGGCACCTGGATGCGCTGCACTGGGCCGCGGCCGCGGTGCGCCTCTTGGCCATCGCCAGCCGGCGCGCGCTGGCGGATGGCCTCGGCGTAGCCGCTCTTGACCACGAGGGTGGTCTTGCTCTCGCGCAGGACGTCGAAGCCCTTGGGCGCCGTGTCGGGCACGGCGAGTCCGAGCAGCTCGCGGGCCTGGCGTAAACGTCCCATGGCCAGGTCTCCCTCGAGCTCGAAGAAGGCTCGCAAGTGGGTTCGCGCCTCCTCGCGGCGGCCGAGGGCGATCAGGGCGCGGCCGAGGTAGAAGTGGATGTAGGTGGCGTACTCGTCCAGCTCGTCCGCTTCGTCGGCCTTCTCCAGCTCCTCGACGGCTTCCTCGAATCGGCCCAGCTTGTAGAGCGTGGCGCCGCGGTGGAGGTGCACCGCCTCGCGGAGGGGCGACCAGGGGCCCACGCGGGAGAGGGCCTCGAGGGCCTGGGGATAGTCGCCCAGGTCGAAGCAGGCGAAGCCCAGGTAGGCGAAGACGTCGCGCAGCGAGGGATTCTGCTCGGCGGCGGCGCGGAGAAGGGGACGGGCGGCAGCCGGATCGCCCTTCTCCAGGCGGTCGATTCCCGCGGCCAGCAGCCGCGAGGGGCTGCCCCTGGGCGCCGCCTGCGCCTCGTCGCTCCGCGGGAGGCAGGGGTCGGTGTCCACGCCGAAGCGCCCCAGGAGCACGGCCTCGACCTCGGTGAGCAGGGCGGCGAGGGCCCGGGTGTTGTCCGTATAGCCTGCGGCGGCCAGGCGGCGCAGGCCCTCTTCGGCGTCCCCTCGCCGGATCGCGATCAGGGCCTGATAGGCGATCACCAGACGATTGTCGGGCGAGTGCTGCTGGGCCGCGGCGAGAGCCGCCTCCGCCTGGTCGAGCTCGCCGCCCTCGGCCAGGAGAGCTCCCCGGAAGAGGGGGAAGACGGGATTGGCCGGCCAGCGGCGGGCCGCCTGGGCCAGCTCCTCGAGCGCGGGCTCGAGCCGCCCCGCGTCGGCCAACGCAAGCGCGTGGTGCAGGGCGACATGCGGCGATGCAGGCGCCGCCGCGGCGGCGCGCTCAGCCGCCTCCAGCGCCGCGGCGGCTTCGCCTCGCCGGCGCAGGCTTTGGCTCCGGAAGAGCAGCCCCGTTGCGCTCACGTTCTCGCTCCTGCCTGGGCCGCATTATAGCGCCCGGGCACACGGGGAGCAACGGCGTCGAAGCCGCCTGACGGCGCACCTAGACAGTGGGCGCCGAACACAAGGCACGCGCCGCCTGGTGCGAACGCAGGGGTGGGGGGCCTGCCCCTCAGGCCTTGGCCAGGCTCCAGTGCATGCCCCTGCCCTTGAGCAGAGGGACGAGCTTATCCTCGCGAGCCAGCCATCCGATGGCCTGGTTGATGGTGCTGTCCTTCAGTCCCGTGGCCTTCTTGATCTGCGAAGCGGAGGCGGCGCCGTTGGCCTCGAGGTAGCGGTACACTTCGCCTGCGGCGGTCCCGATGTCGACTTCCATGTCTACGTCTCCTTCCTCCCGCTGCTGGGAGGAGCGCCTGATGGATATGCGTGGAAACCCCGTCGAGGGAAGGCTTGGGGGAGGGGACAAGCAGCTCGCGTCGGGCCTTCCCTGTGCCGCGTATTTTAACCGCCTGCGGCGTGGGGGGCAAGATGAATTCGGTTTTTTTCTCGTTGCCGCTCTGTGAGCGGCGCGTTTACTTCAGGATGGCGAAGCGGCGCACGGCGACCTTCTTCTGGCCCGCCCTCTCGGCCTCGATCCGCACCTCCTGGGCCTCCCCGCGGGGCCGCACGCGGGCGGCGAAGCGACCATCCGCGCCGGCCTCGAGGGCCCTCCCGTTGGCCCGCACGGCCGTGCCCGGACGGACGACGCCCCGAAGCTCGACCACGATGGGGCCGTGGACCAGCGTGGAGCCCGCCGGGGGCTCGAGCTGGAAGAGCAGCAACGGCTCCCTGCCCATGGCCACGATCTCGTCGGCGATCTGTGCTCGCACGGCCTGGATGCGGGCCGGCTCGCGCTCGGGGCTAGCGATGTCGGGCACCACCCTGCGGGCGAACTGGAGGGCCCGGCGGCGGGGGTCCACCCACGCGGCGGGCCGGCCCAAACGTCGCTTGACGTCGTCGGTCCTCGCGGCCAGCAGGTGGAGGTACTCGTAGTCCTCGATGCTCTCCCGCTGGATTTCCCAGCGGAGCGATGCGATGGGGCCGTCGCTGCCCGGGTAGATGACGTGGGTGTCGCCGGGAGGCAATCGGTCGGGTGGAGTTCCGAAGGGCTCGTCGGGCCAGAAGTTCAGGCCCCAGTGGAGGTAGCCGTCGAGTTGGTAGGCGAAGTTGATCCAGTGGAGCACGCGCACGGAGGCGAGCGGATAGTCGAGGAAGCGGTTGGGATAGTGGTTGCCGAAGGGGTGGCAGCAGATGTAGTACCACATCTCGTTGTCCGCTCGCCGCGCTTCGTAGGCCTGGCGCCAGCGGTGGTAGTGGGAGAGCTTGGGCACCCAGACCTCCAGGGCGCCGGCGAAATCCAGGGTCTCGATGGCATCGATGCGCCGCAGGCCAGGCGCCGCGCGGCGAACGAACGCCGAGGCCTGGCGCCAGGAGGCGATGTTGTGGAGGGCGGGCTCGTCGCCCACGTGGATCATCGCTTTCTCCAGCCAGCCTCGGCGGGCCAGGTGGCGCTCGAGGTCGGCCAGCAGCCAGGCCAGGCCCTCCTCGGGGGCCAGCCCCACGCGCTTGCCCGTCGCCTGGTCGGTGGCGGGCACCTTCGAGAAGACGAACTCGGTGCTGGCCCACCGGCCCGGGCCGTGGTGGGCCACGTGGCGGATCTCGATGCGATCGGCCGCCTCCGCCCGCTCGAAAAGCTCGATGTAGCGGTCGAAGCGGCCGTAGTCGAAGCTCAGCTTCCCCTCCGCCTCGCGGGTCACCTCGATGAGCGTCCAGGGCGTGTAGACCACGTTCTGGCGATGAGCCGCCATGTGGCGCGCGTAGCGCTCGAGAAGCTCCCAGAAGGCCTCCGACCAGGCTTCCACGCCGTGGGCCTTCGCGATCCGGGCCGTGCTGAACCAATTGGTCACCAGCAAATGCCGCTCGCGAGGCAGGACGAAGGGGTCGACCGACAGGCGAACAGGCACCGCCGCGCGCTGGCCGCCCGCGACCACGGCCACCTCGCCCTCGTAAGTCCCCGGCGCCGCACCCTCAGGCACGCGGACGGTGAGCCACACCGGCTGGGTGACGCCAGCGGGCACGTCGAGGGTGCGTTGCTCCAGCAGAGGGTCGGGGACGTGGCAGGGAGCGGCGCGCACCTGGAGGCGGTCGGAGTCGCGGGTATTCTTCTCCAGGGGGATGAAGCCCACGAAGTTCCAGGCCAGGCCGCCTCCTCCGATCTCGCCTCCGCCCTCGGCGTGTCGAAGGGGCGTTACCTCGACGCTGACGCCCTCCAGGGGCTCCGGGCAGCGGAAGGCGATCTGGCCGGGCTCGAACTCGTTGCGCGCCGCGCGCAGGACCACGGAGCCCGCAGCCGCGGGCGGCGGGGCGTCGCGGAAGACCTTGGTGTGAGGGTCCACTGCCCAGGCGGTCAGCCCGCCGCCGCGTGCCCCCACCCCGCCGCCCGCCGCCACGGCGAGGGCAGCCACGGTCGTAAGCATCCTGCCCATTGCACGCTCCTCCACTCCACTGGGCCAGGGGGCCACCATTCCGTCCGAGGGTGCATTCTAGCCCGCCCGCAGCGCGTGTCAAACGCCCCCGGCCGGGCCGGAGCGACGGGAGGCAAGCACTCGCCTGCGAGCGGCCCCCGCACGACGCAAGGGCAGAGCTGGCAACGTGTTGCGGCCTCGGAGGGCGCATGCGCCCGGGGAGGGCGCGGAACTGGGGCTTGACAATCATTTGTCCAGCCGTATATTATTAGGTGGAGGAAACTTTTGCGGAAGGATAGTGTCATGGCCACCGTGGAAGCGCTGTCGGCCAGTCTCGAAGATTATCTCGAGGCCATCTACCATCTGGTGCAAGCCCACCGCGTGGCCCGCGTGAAGGACATCGCGGCGCGGCTGGACGTCCAGATGCCCTCGGTGACCACGGCCCTCCGCGCCCTGGCAGCTCGTGACCTGGTCCACCACGACCCCTACAGCTACGTGACGCTCACCCAGGAGGGCGAGGAGGTGGCCCGCGAGGTGGTACGTCGCCACGAGGTCCTCACCCACTTCCTGGCCGATTTCCTGGGCGTGGAACGGTCGGTAGCGGACCGCAACGCCTGCCATCTGGAACACGCCATCGAGCCCGTGGTACTGGAGCGGCTGGTGGGCTTCATCGACTTCGCGGAGCGCTGCCCCCGTGCGGAGGTGAAGTGGATGCACGGCTCGGCGTGCTTCTGCGGCGAGGGGGACGAGCCGCGGTCTTGCGAGGCGTGCGTGGCTCGGTGCCTGGAGGCCCTACGGTCGCGGAGGGAGGAGGGCGAGGCGTCGCCGTGAGCGCTCACGCGGAGAAGGCGGCCGACGGCGCCGGGGTGCTGAGCAGCGTCCCCGAAGGGCGCCGTGTGCGGGTGGTAGCCCTGGACGCGGGCCGGGGGATGGCGGCCCGCCTCGCGGCCATGGGCGTGGTGCCCGGCGTAGAGTTACTCGTGGTCAACAACCGGGGAGCGGGGCCCGTGGTGGTGGAGGTGAAGGGCACGCGCCTGGCGCTCGGCCGGGGCATGGCCCTCAAGATCCTGGTCCGCTAGCCGCCGCTGCCCCCCAGGCGACCGACCTGTGA
Organism: Candidatus Brocadiia bacterium; assembly: GCA_046538415.1. GTDB lineage: Bacteria > Planctomycetota > PUPC01 > DSUN01 > DSUN01 > JBKHIY01. Next base: position 21,931 of record JBKHIY010000006.1, read on the forward strand.
ACCGTCCCATCACCATCGCTCTGGCCGGCAATCCCAACTCCGGCAAGACCACCATCTTCAACAACCTCACCGGCGCCCACCAGCACGTCGGCAACTACCCCGGCGTGACCGTGGAGAAGAAGGAGGGGGTGTGCTACCACCGCGGCCACCGCATCCAGGTGGTCGACCTCCCCGGCACCTACAGCCTCACCGCCTACAGCGTGGAGGAGGTGGTGGCCCGCGACTTCATCATCGAGCAGCGGCCCGACGTCGTGGTCCACGTGGTCGACGCCTCCAACCTCGAGCGCAACTTGTACCTGACCACCCAGCTCATCGAGCTGGGTGCCCCCCTGGTGCTGGCCCTGAACATGAGCGACATCGCCGAGCGGCGAGGCCTGGCCATCGACGGCCGTCGCCTGGGCGAGCTACTGGGCGCTCGCGTGGTGCCCACGGTGGGCCATCGCGGCAAGGGCACTCCGGAGCTGCTGGACGCCATCGTGGGGGTGGGCCTGGGCACCGCGGCTCGGGCTTCGGTGGCGGTGACCTACGGCCGCGAGATCGACGAGGAGGTGACCAAGCTGGCCGCGGTCGTGGCCGAGGAGCCCCAACTGGTCGACCACTATCCCCCGCGGTGGCTGGCGGTGAAGCTCCTGGAGGACGACCCCATCGTCCGCGAGTGCGTGGAGCGCCGCGCCGGCGACGCGGCTCGGCTGCTGGGCCACGCGGAGGCGTCGCGGCACCACATTCGCACCGTGTTCGGCGAGTCGCCCGAGCTGGTGATCGCCGACCGCCGCTACGGCTTCATCTCCGGCGCCTGCCAGGAGGCGGTGGTGCGCACCGTGGAGGCCCGCCACTCGCTCTCCGACCGCATCGACGCGGTGGTCATGCACCGGGGGCTGGGCATCCCTATCTTCCTCCTGTTCACCTACCTGATGTTCCAGTTCACCTTCACGGTGGGCGACGCGCCGACGAGCTGGGTGGAATCGCTCTTCGGATGGCTGGGGGATTCGGTGGCGCGGCTGTGGCCTAAGTCGTCGGCCAGCCCCATCCGCTCGCTGCTCGTCGACGGAGTCATCGCGGGGGTCGGGGGGGTCCTCACCTTCGTCCCCTACATCATGCTCCTGTTCCTGGCCATCTCCGTGCTCGAGGACACCGGGTACATGGCCCGCGCGGCGTTCATCATGGACCGGGTGATGCACAAGATCGGGCTGCACGGCAAGAGCTTCATCCCCATGCTGCTGGGCTTCGGCTGCTCCGTGCCCGCCATCATGGCCACCCGCACGTTGGACACCCGCCGCGACCGCCTGACCACCATGCTGGTGATCCCCCTGATGAGCTGTAGCGCCCGGCTGGTCATCTACTCGGTGATCATCGGGGCTTTCTTCCGCAACCGCGTGCTGGTGGACGCCGGGGTGCTCCAGCTGCGGGTCCAGCCCCTGATGTTCTTCGTCATCTACCTGATCGGCATTCTTCTGGGCATCGGCGGAGCCAAGCTCCTGCGGACCACCATCCTGCGGGGCGAGACCACGCCCCTCGTCATGGAGCTCCCGCCCTACCGCATGCCCACCCTCAAGGGCCTGATCATCCACATGTGGGAGCGGGCCTGGCTCTACGTGAAGAAGGCGGGCACCATCATTCTCGCTTTCTCCATCGTCCTGTGGGCCCTCACCAGCTACCCTCGGAAGACCGACTTCGCCCAGGACTACGCGGCCCGCGAGGTCGCGGCCCGGCACCGCTACGTCGAGGGCGTGCGAGCCCTGGCCGAGCCTCTTGGCATCCCGCGACACGGCGACCAACTGGCCCGGCTCGCCCGCGCCGAAATGGACCTCGCCGCCGCCGACCGTAGCCACTACGACTGGGAGCAGGAGCACCAGGAGGCCGCCCAGCGCTACCGGGCCGCCCTGGCTCAACTGCGGGAAGGGCCGGGGGGCGAGCGCATCGACGCGTTCCTCGACTTCCGCCAAGCGGTGGCCGAAGTGCTCGAGGCCCACCAGACGGCTCTCGAGGACCTCGGCCCCGAGCCCTCGGCCACCGAAAGGCTCCTCCTCGAGCACGACCGCGATGCCCGCCTCGCCCAGCTCCAGGAGCGCGACCCTGCCGCCTACGGAGCCGCCGTGGCCTTCCTGGACGGGGTGCGCCCGCCCTACCGGCGGGCCATCCGGGCCATCCGCAACGAGCGAGCCGCGGAGCAGCTCGCCCACTCGGCCATCGGCAGCCTCGGCCGGGCCATCGAGCCGGCCACCCGTCCCCTGGGGTTCGACTGGAAGATCGGCACCGCCCTCCTGGGGGCTTTCGGAGCCAAGGAGGTGTTCGTGGCCCAGATGGGCATCGTCTACGCGGTGGGCTCCGAGGAGGAGGGCCACGAAGCCCTGCGCGAGCGGCTGCGGGCCGACTACTCGCCTCTCCAGGCCTTCGCCATCATGCTCTTCTGCCTCATCTCCATGCCCTGCGTGGCCACCATCGCGGCCACCCGCCGGGAGAGCGGGCGATGGGCCTGGGCCCTCCTCCAGCTCGCGGGGCTCACCGCGCTCGCCTATCTCGTTACCCTCGTGGTCTACCAGCTCGGCTCCCTGCTCCGCATCGGCACGGGGTAGGGAGAGACTCTGCTCCCAGTCGCGTGCCGGGGGGCGCCGGGCGCGCCTTGTCGGGGCTGTGGTAGGCTGCGCGGCGGAAGGCGGCTCAGATGTGCCAGGGGGCCCGCTTGGGCCGGTCGAGCCAGCGGTTGGCCGCGGGGTCGCCGACGAAGCGCTCGTGGACCGGGTCCCACTTCAGCGGCCTCTTGAGCCAGTAGGCCAGGTTTCCGATGTGGCACACGGTGACGGAGCGGCAGCCGATCTCCGCGTGGCAGATGGGCTTTCGGCGGGTGCGGATGCACTCCACCCAGTTGGCCTTGTGGCCCGGGCTGCGGTAGAGGTGCACTTCGTCGGGCGCGGTGGGCTTTTCCATGATGTGGGGCGGGTCGGTCTTGAGGGTACCGCGGTCGACCATCACGCGGCCCTCGGTGCCGATGAACTCGATCTGGGCGCCGCGTGCCCCGCCGTGGGTCACCTCCACGCCGTTTTCGTAGATGTAGGTCAGGTAGCGGACGTCCTTGCCGTCGGGCGGGATCACCTCGCGAGGCCCGGAGTGGTCCATGTCCAGAGCCCACTGGACGATGTCGAAGTGGTGGTGCCCCCAGTCGGTCATGCCGCCCCCGGAGTAGTCGCGGTAGCGGCGCCATCCGTGGAGGATGCGGCGGTTGAAGGGCCGCCAGGGCGCGGGGCCGAGCCACATATTCCAGTCTACCCCTTCGGGCGTGGGCTCCGCGGGCAGGTAGCACGGGCCGGAGGGGCCGCCCACGTTCACGCGGATGGTCTGGATCTGGCCGATGCGGCCGCTGCGGACCATCTCGCAGGCGAAGCGGAACTTGCCGCCGTAGGCCGAGCGCTGCTGGCTGCCGGTCTGGAACACCCGGCCGTAGCGGCTCACCGTGTCGGCCACGGCCCGGGCCTCGCGGATGGTGAGGGTGAGGGGCTTCTCGCAGTAGATGTCCTTGCCCGCCTGGGCGGCCTGGATGGACGGGATGGCATGCCAGTGGTCGGGGGTGCCGACGAGCACGGCGTCGATGTCGTCGCGGGCCAGCAGCTCGCGGAAGTCGCGATAGACCGCGACGTCCTTGCGCCCGAAGAAGGGCCTCAGCTTGTCGTCGCGCACGTCGCAGACGGCGAGGAGCTGAGTGCCCCCCGCGCCGCCGCCGGCGGGGCCGCCGCGCCCGATGATCCCGGTGGTGATGCGGTCGTTGGCCCCGAAGGCCGTGGAGCGGACGAAGGCGGGAGCCGCAAGCCCCAGGCCCGTCGCGGCCCGCAGGAATCCTCGTCGCGTCAAGGACGTGGGTGCTGTCATCGCCGTGCCTCCTTCGTGTCTGCCCTGAAGGCGCGCGCCCGCCGTGGGGCGGCCTGCGTGTTCTGATCATAGGGCGCGCCGCCGTGGCGATCAAGCGAGACCCGCGGGGCGGCCAGCCGCAGCAACGCCGCGGGCAACTTGACGGGACCGCGCCGCCCGTCTATAGTGGCCCAGAAGGGATTTGCCCATGGCCAGCCAACAGCAGAGCGAAGCCCCGGAAGACGGGCGGGGTACCATCGTCTCCGTGCGAGGGAGCGTGGTGGACGCCCGCTTCGTGCGCGACCTGCCCCCCCTCTACCAGGAGCTTCGGGCGGGGGAGGAAGGGCGGGTCGTGATGGAGGTGGTCTCCCACCTCGACTCCCAGCACGTGCGCTGCATCGCGCTCACGCCCACCCGGGGGCTGGCCCGCACCGCAGAGGTGGCGGACACCGGGCATCCGCTGCGGGTGCCGGTGGGCAAGGAGCTGCTGGGACGGATGTTCAACGTCTTCGGCGAGGCCATCGACAAGGGCGAGGCGGTCGAGGGCGCGGAGCGGCGGTCGATCCACCGCGAGCCCGTGGACCTGGCCGACCAGACGCCCCGCTCGGAGGTGTTCGCCACGGGGGTCAAGGCCATCGACCTGCTGGCGCCCCTGGAGCGGGGCGGCAAGGCGGGCCTGTTCGGCGGAGCGGGGGTGGGCAAGACGGTGCTCATCACCGAGATGATTCACAACGTGGTAGGGGCCTACGAGGGGGTGAGCCTCTTCTGCGGTATCGGGGAGCGCTGCCGCGAGGGCGAGGAACTCTATCGCGAGCTCAACGAGGCCGGGGTCATCGAAAACACCGTGCTGGTCTACGGCCAGATGAACGAGCCGCCGGGGGCCCGATTCCGCGTGGGGCACGCGGGCCTGACCATGGCCGAGTACTTCCGCGACGACGCCAAGCAGGACGTGCTGCTGCTGATCGACAACATCTTCCGCTTCATCCAGGCCGGCTCCGAGGTCAGCGGCCTGATGGGCCAGCTCCCCTCCCGCCTGGGCTACCAGCCCACCCTGGGCACGGAGCTGGCCGAGCTGGAGGAGCGGATCTGCAACACGGCCACCGCGGCGATCACCTCCGTGCAAGCCGTCTACGTGCCCGCCGACGACTTCACCGACCCCTCCGCGGTGCACACCTTCGGCCACCTGTCCGCCTCCATCGTCCTCTCCCGCAAGCGGGCCAGCGAGGGCCTCTATCCCGCCATCGACCCCTTGCAGTCCAACTCCAATATGCTCGTGCCCCACGCCGTGGGCGAGCGCCACTACCAGGTGGCCCAGAGCGTGCGCAGCACCCTGGCCACCTACGAGGAGTTGAAGGACATCATCGCCATGCTGGGGCTGGAGGAGCTGTCGCAGGAGGACCGCCAGACCGTCTACCGGGCGCGGCGCCTGGAGCGCTTCCTCACCCAGCCCTTCTTCGTCACCGAGCAGTTCACGGGGATGGAAGGCAAGATGGTGGAGCTGGCGGACGTGATCGACGGCTGCCAGCGCATCCTCGACGACGAGTTCTCGGACGTGCCCGAGCGGGCCCTTTACATGATCGGCAACATCGAGGAGGCCAAGAAAGACTCGACGTGAAGCTCAGAGTGCTGCTGCCCACCCAGGTGCTCGTCGACCAGGAGGTGGGCAAGGTGACCGCCGAGGCCGAGGACGGCTCCTTCTGCCTCCTGCCCCGGCACATCGACTTCGTGGCCGCCCTGGTGCCTGGCCTCTTGTCCTTCGAGACGCCCGGCGGGGGCGAGGTGTTCCTGGCCGTCGACGAGGGCACGCTGGTGAAGGCCGGCGACGAAGTGCTGGTCTCCACCCGCCGAGCGGCGCGCGGCGAGGACTTGGGCTCCCTCCAGCGGACCGTCGACGAGCAGTTCCGTGCCGTGGACGAGCGCGAGCGAGCGGTGCGCGGCGCCGCGGCCAAGCTCGAGGCCGACCTGGTGCGACGCTTCATGGAGCTGGGCCAGTGAGCGGCGAAAGCGAGAAACCGGGGGACACCCGCCGCCGGTTCCACGACCAGCTCAGCCGCCAGGTGGGCAAGAAGGAGACGCGCAAGATGCGGGCCCGCAGGGAGACTCACCGCACCATCTGGTTCGGCCTGGGGATGTTCGGCTTGGTGGGCTGGTCGGTGGCCATTCCCACCATCATCGGCGTAGCCCTGGGCATCTGGCTCGACGCCACCTGGCCGGGGCCGTACTCCTGGACCCTGATGCTGCTCATCCTGGGGGTGGCCCTGGGGTGCCTGAACGCCTGGTTGTGGGTCTCGCGGGAGCGGCGGCAGATCGAGACAGGGGAGGGAGAGGAGGGCGAGGGTGAGTGACGCGGTGGGCCTCCTCGCCGCAGCGGTGGCCGGCCTGGGCCTGGGCTTCGTCTACTTCGGCGGCCTGTGGCTCACCCTGCGGATGCTCCCTGGCTCCCGGCGGCCGGCGCTGCTGGCGCTGGGGAGCTTCGCGGCGCGGATGGCGCTCCTCCTGGCCGGCATCTACGTGGTGATGGGCGAGCGCTGGGAGCGGGCCGTGGTGTGCGTAGGGGGCGCCATGGTGGCCCGCATCCTCCTGGTGCGAAAGCTCAGGCCCGATACCAAGGCCCCCGAACTGACCGCGCGGTGAGGCGCGCCCCATGGAGATAACGCCCGACAAGATGATGCAGGTGCCCGTGGGGCCGGTGACCCTCAACGCCACCATCTTCTTCACCTGGGGCGTGATGGCCATCCTCGCCGTGGGCTCCTGGCTCATCACCCGCACGCTGTCCACCGGCACCGAGATGTCGCGCTGGCACAACGGCCTGGAGGTGGTGGTGAACGGCATGCGAAACCAGATCCGCGAGGTGAGCCAGCAAGCCCCCGACCAGTACCTGCCGTTCGTGGGTACCCTGTTCCTGTTCATCGCCACCTGCAACCTGCTGACCATCGTGCCCGGCTACCAGCCGCCCACCGGCTCGCTGTCCACCACTGCGGCGCTGGCCCTCTGCGTGTTCGTGGCCGTGCCCTTCTACGGCATCTCCGAGAAGGGCGTGGTGGGCTACCTGAAGACGTATGCCCGCCCCTCGGTGTTCATGCTGCCGTTCAACGTGATCGGCGAGCTCTCCCGCACCCTGGCCCTCGCCGTGCGGCTCTTCGGCAACGTGATGAGCGGTACCGTGATCGTGGGCGTACTGCTCATGATCGCTCCCCTCCTGGTGCCCGACCTGATGCAGATGCTGGGCCTCCTGGTGGGCATGATCCACGCCTACATCTTCGCCCTCCTGGCCATGGTCTACATCGCCTCCGCCACCCGCGCCTCCGCCCAGCGGCGGCGCGCCCAGGAGGAGAAGGAAGGCCAGGAGAAGGACGAGGAGCGGGAAGAAGGGGCACCCCAGCACCCATCCTCCGGCGACCGGGAGCCCGGGGGCGAGGCCCCACCGCGCCCATCCCAAGAAGGAGACGTCTCCAGTGGATAGCATGACCATAGTGGCCATCGCGTCGATCGCCTCGGCGGCGGTGTGCATCGCCATCGGCGCCGTGGGTCCCGCCCTGGGCGAGGGCCGGGCGCTGGCCCAGGCCCTCCAGTCCATCGCCCAGCAGCCCGACGAGGCGGGCACCATCACCCGCACGCTGTTCGTCGGCCTGGCCATGGTCGAGTCGACGGCCATCTACTGCTTCGTGGTCTCCATGATCCTGATCTTCGCCAATCCCTTCTGGATCTACTTCAGGGATGCCGCCCAAGCGGCCGCCCAGTAGGCGGGAGCATGCGCCGTGGTCGACTGGCCGACCGTCATCTTCCAGATCATCAACTTCCTGGTTCTCGTCTACCTCCTCAAGCGGTTCCTCTACGGCCGCATCATCGAGGCCATGGACAAGCGGGAGGAGAAGATCGCATCTCGGCTCGACGACGCCGAGGAGAAGAAAAAAGAAGCCCAGGCCGAGGCCGAGAACTATCGCGAGAAGAAACGCGAAGTGGAAGCCCAGCGCGAGCAGTTCCTCCAGAAGGCCCAGCAGGAGGCCGACCAGCGACGCCAGGAACTCCTTAAGGAGGCCCAGCAGGAGGTCGAGCAGCTCGAGGCCCGCTGGCGCCAGGCCCTCCAGCGACAGAAGGAAGGTTTCCTGGACGAGTTGCGTCGCCGTACCGCCGAGCACACGTTCGCCATCGCACGCCGCGCCCTCCAGGACCTCGCGGGGGCCAGCCTCGAGGAGCGGATCGCCGAGACCTTCCTCCAACGCCTCGACTCCGTGGACGAGGAGGAATGGCAGGCTCTCGCCCAGGCCTTGGGGGGAGGCGAGGAGGGGCCCCGCCAGCTCACCCTCCGCAGCTCCTTCCAACTCCCCGACGACAAGCAGCAGGCCATCGGCGAGGCCGTGCAGGGCCACGTGGGCGATGGCGTCGAGCTGCGCTTCGAGACCTCCGACGACCCGCTGTGCGGCATCGAGCTCACCGGCCACGGACGCAAGATCGCCTGGAGCGTCGGCCAGTACCTCGACGCCCTCCAGGAAGCCGTCAGCCAGATCGTCGAGCAGCAGGCCCGCCAGCAGCCCGAGACACGCGAACAGGTCGAGAGCGACGTGCGCGAGGAGGAGCGCCAAGCCGAGGAGCGAAAGAAGAAGCAGGAGGAAGACGAAGCCGCCGGGGAAGCCGAGCCACAACGCGGGGAACCGCCCGAGACAGAAGCCCCAGAGGCCGAAGCCGACACGGGCCACACCCAGCAGCCCGAGCAGCGGGCTTCTCAAGACGACGAGCAGCCAGAGCCCGAGGCAAACCATGGGTGAACAGCCGCGCGAGCTCGACGGCATCCTCCAGGAAACCTCTCGACTCATCGACCAGGCACTGGAGCAACACCAGCCCAAGCTCGAAGCCCGCGAAGTCGGCACCCTCACCTACCTGGGGCACGGCATCGCCCGGGTGAAGGGCCTGGGCGCCGTGCGCTCCGAGGAGCTGCTCCGCTTCCCCGGCGACCGCTACGGCCTGGCCTTCAACGTCGATCCCGGGGAGGTGGGGGTCATCCTCCTCGACGAGAGCGAGGGCCTGGGCGCCGGCCAGGAGGCCCGCCGCACGGGGCGAGTGCTCGAGGTGCCCGTCGGCGAGGCTGTGCTGAGCCGCATCGTCGACCCGCTGGGCCGCCCCATCGACCGCCGCGGCCCCGTCCGGGCCGCCGAGCGGCGGCCCGTGGAGCGCGAGGCCCGTCCCATCATGGACCGCGCCCCGGTCACCGTGCCCCTCCAGACCGGCCAGAAGGTGATCGACGCCCTCATCCCCATCGGCCGCGGCCAGCGCGAGCTCATCCTGGGCGACCGCCAGACGGGCAAGACGGCCATCACCGTGGACACCATCATCAACCAAGAGGGCGAGGACGTGGTGTGCATCTACTGCGCCGTGGGCAAGCGCTCCTCCGCCGTGGCCCGCGTGCTCTCCGACCTTCGCGAACACCAGGCCCTGGACTACTGCACCCTGGTCGTGGCGACGGAGGATGACCCGCCGGGCTGGCAGTTCATCGCCCCCTACGCGGCGACCACCATGGGCGAGTACTTCATGGAGCAGGGCGCCGACGTGCTGGTGGTCTACGACGACCTCACCCGCCACGCCCGCGCCTACCGCGAGCTGTCCCTCCTCCTCCGCCGGCCGCCGGGGCGCGAGGCCTTCCCCGGCGACATCTTCTACATCCATTCCCGGCTCCTCGAGCGCTCCACCCATCTCCGGGAGGAGCTGGGCGGCGGCTCCCTCAGCGCCTTGCCCATCGTGGAGACCGAGGCCCAGAACGTCTCCGCCTATATCCCCACCAACCTCATCTCCATCACCGACGGCCAGGTGTACCTCTCCCCCGACCTCTTCCAGAAGGGCAATATGCCCGCCGTGGACGTGGGCAAGTCCGTCTCCCGTGTGGGGGGCAAGACCCAGCTGCCCGCCTACCGCGCTGTGGCCGGCGACCTGCGCCTCGCCTACTCCCAGTTCGAGGAGTTGGAGACCTTCGCCCGCTTCGGCACCAGGCTCGACGAGGACACGCGTAGGACCATCGAGCGCGGGCGCCGCATTCGCGAGGTGTTCAAGCAAGCCCAGTACGACCCCATCCCCGTGCCCCAGCAGATCGCGGCCCTGGTGGCCGTCAACGGCGGCCTGCTCGACGACCTGCCGCTGGAGAAGGCGCGCCAGGCCGAGCGCCTCGCCCGCCAGGCGGTCGCCGAGCAGCTTCCCAAGGTGTGCCAACGCATCCAGGAGGGCGAGAAGCTCTCCGACGAGGACCGCAAGGCCATCCTGGAAACGGCCGAGGCCGCCATCCGCGCGGAGTTCGGAGAGCCCGACCAGGAAGCCCAGGGCGCCCAGGGCCCGCAGAGCTCCCAGGACGAGCAGGGGGAGGAGCAGCCCGAGGGCACGGAGAGCGACGAGGCCGAGCAGCAACCCCGGCCCACCGGCCAGCCGCCGCCACAGAAGCCCCACCAGCCCAGCCAGGACGAAGGGCCCGCCCATGCAGACCCTGGAGACGCTGAAGCGGAAGATTCGGAGCGCTAACGAGCTCCACTCGGTGGTCAGGACCATGAAGGCCCTCGCCGCCGTGAACATCCGCCAGTACGAGAAGGCCGTCGAATCGCTGGAGGACTACAATCGCACCACCCTCCTGGCTCTCCAGGTGGTGCTCAGGGATCGCGTGGAACGCGGCTCGGCGAGCACCGGGGGCGAGGAACGGGCGCAGCTCGGGGCCGTCGTCTTCGGCTCGGACCAGGGCATGTGTGGCCAGCTCAACGAGCAGATCGCCCGCCACACCCTCCGCTCCATGGACGAGCTGGGCGTGGGCCGCGACCGCCGGACCATCCTCGTGGTGGGCGAGCGCGTGGGCTCCCGCCTCCGCTTCGACGGCGAGCCGGTGGAGGACATTCTTCCCGTGCCCGGCTCCATCGGCGGGGTCACCCCTGCGGTGCAGGACCTCCTCCTGCGCATCCAGGCGTGGGACGCCGAGCGGAACATTCGGCAGGTGGTCCTCTACTACAGCGAGCAGCTCTCCGGCGCCTCCTACCGCCCCCAGAGCCTCCGTCTCCTGCCCGTGGATGCCGAGTGGCTGGCCAGGCTGGAGCACCGGCAGTGGCCTACCCACGTGCTGCCCACGTTCACCATGGAATGGGGCGCCTTGTTCTCGGCGCTCATCCGCCAGTACCTGTTCGTGTCGCTGTACCGTGCCTTCGCCGAATCCCTGGCCAGCGAGAACGCCAGCCGCCTGGCCTCCATGCAGGGAGCGGAGCGAAACATCGAGGACCGCCTCCAGCAGCTCACCGGCCAGTTCCACCAGCAGCGTCAGGCCTCCATCACCGAGGAGTTGTTGGACATCGTGTCTGGCTTCGAGGCGCTCCAGGGCTCGTCCTGACGGGCCTCGGACCGCCCGCCGTCGCCGCTGTGTGCCCCACCGGATAGGAGTCGTCGGTGTCCCTCGCTCGTGGGCTCTCTCTGTGGCTTGCTGTTTCGTTGTCGGCGCGCCCCGAGGCGGCGGCAATGGGCCTCTCGGTGCTCACCCGCCAGCCAGCCTGCGGCCAGCTCGTCGAGCTGCGGCTCAAAGGCCTGCCCCGCTATTCGAATCCCTTCGATCCTCAGGTCGTGCGAGCGGACGCCGAGGTGGAGACGCCCTCGGGGAAGCGGCTCACCATCCCCGCTTTTTACATGGTGCCCTACGAGAGGGTCCGGCCGCCCGACGCGCCACGGATCGTGACCCACATGCGCCTTTTTGTGGGCGCCCGCAGGTGGCGGAAGGGCGACCGCATCGAATTCCTGGTCGACGACCTCGTCCTGGTGGACGAAGAGACAGGGGAGCGGACCGTGGTGGACGACTTCGAAGGCCCCCTGCGCTGGAGGGCGCAGGGCATCGCTCTGTCCCGCGAGAGCCGACAGGCGCACGGGGGCGAGCACAGCGCCCGCCTGTCGCTGACCATCGGCGAGCATCGCTGGCCGGGGATGATGCGAAGGCTCGGCGAGGCCAATTGGACGCGGTTCGACCAACTCCGCCTGTGGGCCAGGCCCGTGCGGGGGCTGGAGACCAGCCAGCCCACCATCGAGTACTACACCCGGGACGGCCAGAAGTTCCAGCGCCCGCTTCGCTGCCTGGAGGGCGCGAAGCCGGGGGACTGGGCGGAGCTGGTGTGGCAGCTGCCGCCCACCCGCCCCCCGGCCCAGTGGCAGCCGACGGGGCAGCCCCAGTGGCGCGTGCGCTTCCGTCCCCAGGAGCTCGGCGCTCACCGGTGCAGGGGCCGCGTGCGCGACGTCCACGGCGAGCGCCGCAGCGCCTGGGCCGACTTCGACGTAGCCGACGGGACCACGGATGGGATGCTGCGCCCCGTGGCGGAGGACCCCCGCTACCTGGCCTTCGGCTCGGGTAAGCCCTTCTTCGCCGTGGGCACGAACCTCCTGGGCAACAGGCTCGATTCTTACACCTACTACCTGGAGAAACTGGCCGATGCGGGGGGTAACTTCGTTCGCATCTGGCTCGCCCCTCGGCAAATGGGCTTCGAGACCAAGGACGCGGGGCCCATGCGCTACGCTCAGGACCGCGCGGCACGCCTCGATGCCCTGTTCCGCCTGTGCGAGCGGGAGGGGGTCACCGTGATGACCTGCATCACGGACTTCCGCGAGGTCTGCTCCTTCCACCACAGCAGCGACTGGGCCAACAGCCCTTACAACACGGCGAACGGAGGGCCTTGCGAGGCGGCGGTCCTCTTCTTCACCGACCAACGGGCCCAGGCCCAATACCGGGCCATGCTCCGCTACCTGGTGGCCCGCTACGGCCACTCGCCGGCCGTCCACTCGTGGGAGTTCTTCAACGAGGTGAACATCACCGACGGCTGGCGGCAGGCCCCCGATGCGGTGCGGGCCTGGCACCGGGAAATGGCCGCCTACCTGTGGGGCATCGACGTCCAGCGCCATCCCGTGACCAGCAGCTTCGCGGGGATCGAGGACGATGCCCTGTGGGAGCAAGCGGGGATGGAGATCGTGCAGCGGCATCAGTACTTCGACGCGGGAGAAGCGGTCGTTCCCGAGGTCGTCTCCGCCCACGAGGCGTTGCGCCGGCACGGCAAACCGGTGTTGATGGGAGAATTCGGCCGGCGTCGGAACCGCTACGCGGCTCTCGACGGCCGGGGCGTGAGCCTCCACAATGGGCTGTGGGCGGCGGTGGTCTCGGGCGGGTGCGGGACGGCCATGACGTGGTGGTGGCAGTGGGTGGACGAGCACGACCTGTGGGGGCAGTTCCGCGCGGTGGCGACGTTTGTCGAGGGCATCGAGTGGCCCGCGGAGGGCTTCCGGCCCTCGCAGGGCGCCCGGGTGGAGGCGACGCCGGACCCCCGGCACGGCTTCGGGCCCATCGCCTTCAGCCCCCGGGCTGGCGGGTTCAAGCCCGGGCCGGCCAACCAGCCCGTCCAGGTGGCCATCGACGCGCCGGGCCGGCCCGATCCCTCGGAGAAGCTGCCGCGGTTCCTCCACGGGGTGCGCAACCACCCCGAGTTCCACAACCCGGTGACCTTCGACGTGCGCTTCCCCCGACCCACCGCCTTCGGCGTGGTGGTGGACGGGGTGTCGGGCCACGGCGGGGCGGCCCTGGAGATCCGGGTGGACGGCAAGGCGCTCCTGCGACGCGAATTCGCCGACCGCTGGCCGCAGAAACGGGAGAAGATGACCCGCTACGACGGCACCTACGAGGTGCCGCTCCCCGCCGGTAGCCACCGGGTGACGGTGGAGAACGGGGGGAACGACTGGCTGGTGGTACGAAGCTATCGGTTCGCCGCGGGGCGGCCGAGCCCCCCGGTCCGAGTCTTCGCGCTGCGGGGGCGCCGCACAGTGCTCGTGTGGGTGTGGAACAGCAGCCACGTGTGGCACCGCCCGGTCTACGAGACCCCGCTCATTCGCCTGGGCGACGTGCGCGTGGGGCTCGCCGGGCTCGTGCCGGGACGCTACCGCGTGCGTCCCTTCGACCCCTGGTCAGGCCAGTGGGGCGAGGAGCGGCTGGTGGGGGTGGGCGACGACGGCCGGGCGACGCTGGTCGTGGGCCGGCTGGAGAGCGACCACGCCTTCCGCCTCGAGGCCGTGCCCTGAGCCGGATGGCTGGCGAGTTGGGACCAGAGAAAGGCCAGGAGGGCCGGCCCTCCTGGCCTTGGCGTTCGCGGATTGCGGCAGGGGCGGTCAGGCCTCTCGGGGCACGTCGAAGGGCGGCCGCGGCGGCCGGGTGAGGAGCTTGTTCGCCGCGGCGTTGCGGACGAACTCCTCCTTCTCGGCATCGAAGGTCAGGTGCTGGCCGAGCTTGCCCTTCCACTCGTCGAGCTTGAGCTTGCGGTTCTCGACGAGGTGCTTCATCAGCCGCTCCCACTGCTCGTTGGGGTAGTCGCTCTCGAAGGGCTTATCGACCTTGCCGAAGACCATCTCCTTGCCCAGACGGTAGGAGATGTTGCCCAGGTGGCAGATGGCAGCCGAGTAATGGCCTTCGATCCAGGGGGCGTTGAGGTCCTCCTTCTTGCGGCTGCGCACGGCGGCGATGAAGTTCCCGAAGTTCCCGCCGCCGGGGCCCAGTTCCACGTCCACCTTGGGCAGCGGCGCGGTCTTCCCGCCGCCGTCCTTGGGGTAGAACTTCTTGCCGTCGACGACCTTGCCTGCCTCGTAGATGAAGTCGTTGCTCACGCGGCGGGTCTTCCCGCTCACCAGGCCGCAGACCTCGAAGACCATGAGGGTCTCGCCGTAGTCGTAGGTGGTGAGCTGGGTGTTGGGCGTCTGGCCCTGGTCCTTGTAGCCGATGCGGCCGCCCAGGCTGAAGACGCTCTGGGGGTGGGTGGCGCCGGGGATCGCCCAGCGAGCCACGTCGGTCTGGTGGACCCCCTGGTTGCCGATCTCGCCGCAGCCGAAGTCCCAGAACCAGTGCCAGTTGTAGTGCACCAGGTTGTCGTGGTAGGGCTGCATGGGGGAGGGGCCGACCCACAGGTTCCAGTCCAGCCATTCCGGCGGCTTTTCCGGCTTGGCGAAGCCGATGCTGCCGCGGGGTTTGCTGGAGAAGCCGTGGGAGATGAGCAGCTTGCCCAGCTTGCCGCTGCGGGTGATGGCCTCCATCCGGGCCCAATGCCCGCTGCTGCGCCGCTGCGTGCCGGTCTGGACGATTTGCTTGGACTTGTCGATGATCTCGGCGCACACGCGGCCCTCGCGCACCACGTGGGTGCAGGGCTTTTCCACGTAGACGTCCTTCTCCGCTTGGACCGCCCAGAGGGTCTGGAGGGTGTGCCAGTGGTTAGGGGTGGCGATGGAGATGGCGTCGAGGTCCTTGTCCTCCAGGGCCTTGCGCACGTCCTGGGTGCTCTTAGGCCGGGCTCCTTGCTTCTTCTCCGCGCGGTCGGCGTTGCCCTTGAAGCGGCGCACGTCGGTGTCGATGCACCAGGTGACGCGCACGTTGCCCATCCCCAGGTAGGTGCGCACGTGGCCGCTGCCCCGCCCGCCGGTGCCGGAGACGCCGATGTTGACCGCTTCGTTGGCCCCGAGGACCTCCCGGCCCGTCACCCCGATGGCGAACGTGCCTCCCGTCAGTGCCAGCGAATGCCTCAGGAACCTCCTGCGCGTAACCTCCGACATGGCCACTCCTTTCGCGACGTGCGTCCTTCAGCCAGTCCCGAACGCACCCTCCTCTATACCCGATCCGCCACTGCTTTGCAAGCGCCGCCCGTCGCCGGAAACACAGTTGCACCCCCCAGCCCCGGCGGGTACACTGCTCGGAGCGTGCTTTGCGCCGTTCCACAGGGGCAAGGGCGGGGGCCGTCCTCGACGTAGAGGAGTTGCCGTGAGAGCCCACGCTGCTGTCGCCATCCTCCTGCTATGCCTGGGCCCGCTGGCGCGCACCGCGCAGTCGGGCAGCATCTGGCCCCGCTTCCGAGGCCCCAACGGCGAGGGGATCGCCGAGGCGCCGGGCCTGCCCACTCGATGGACGGAGGCCGACTACGACTGGCGGGTCGAGCTTCCCGCCATCGGGCATTCCTCGCCCGTCGTCTGGGGCGACCGCATCTTCGTGACCGCCGGCGACAGCAAGAACGCCACCCGCTACGTCCTGTGCATCCGGGGGGCCGACGGCAGCGTCCTCTGGACCCGACGCTACGACTCCAAGCCGCACCGCCTGAACCGCGACAACAGCTACGCCACGTCCACCCCCGCTCTCGACGCCCAGCGGGCCTACGTCTACTGGGCGACGCCCCGGGAGGTGACCCTCCTGGCCCTCCGCCACGACGGTCGCGAAGCCTGGCGGCGCGACCTGGGGCCGTTCGATAGCCAGCACGGAAGCGGCGTCTCCCCCATTGTCCACGACGGTCTCGTGATCGTGCCCAACGATCAGAAGGGCGAGAGCTCGCTCATCGCACTCGACTGCCAGAGCGGCGCCACGCGATGGAAGGTGCCGCGCAAGGGGGGCAAGGCCGCCTATGCCACGCCCTGCGTCTACCGACCCCAGGGCGGCCCGCCCGAGCTCATCTTCTTCAGCACCGAGCAGGGGATCACCAGCGTAGACCCCCGTTCGGGGGAGGTGAACTGGCAGTTCGCCAGCGCCTTCCCCCTGCGGGTGGTGGCCTCGCCGGTGGTGGCCTCGGGGCTGATCGTGGGCACTTGCGGGGTGGGAGGCAGCGGGCGGCGGTTCGTGGCCGTGCGCCCGGGGCCGAAGCCGGAGCTGGTCTACGAGTTCAGGCGGCGCGTCCCCTACGTGCCCACGCCGGTGACCCGCGGCGACCTGCTCTTTCTGTGCACGGATAGCGGCACGGCGACGTGTCTCCGCGCTCCCACGGGCGAGGTGGTGTGGCAGGAGTCGCTGGGAGAGAAGTTCTACGGCTCGTTCGTCCGCGTGGGGGACCGGCTCTACATTATGTCGCGGAAGGGCTCTGTGTACGTCTTGGCGGCGAGCGAGAAGTTCGAGCTGCTGGCCAAGAACCCACTGGGGGAGGGCAGCTTCGCCACGCCCGTGGTCGTGGATGGCAAGATGTTCCTTCGCACCTTCTCCCACCTGATGTCCATCGGCAGCAAGCAGTAGCCGGGGCTAGGACTGTCGCTGGCACCTCGGGCAGAAGTAGGCGGTGCGTCCGCCGAACTTGATGTCCTGCAGCCCGGCGCCGCAGCGGGGGCACTTGCCCCCGGGCTCCCGGTGGGCGAGCACGTAGCCACCGGGCAGGCCCCTGGAGTGGACGATGCAGTCGATCAGCGCCTCCAGCACCGCCTTCATCTTCTCGTAGAGGGTCCGTAGCTTGCGCGAGCCGACACGGTCAAGCGTCTCGCGAGGATGGAGCCGGGCCTGGAAGAGCAGTTCGTCGGTCACCAGGTTTCCCAGCCCGGCGACGACTTTCTGATTCATCAGCGTGGACTTGGCCATTCCCCGCCGCGCGGCGAGGATGTCACGGAACGTCTGGAAGCTCACCTCCAGGGCGTCGGGGCCCACTTCTTTGCTTCGCAGGTAACCCTCTTCGTCCTTCGTCAGGCTGGCCAAGCCGAGCTTGCGCTGGCAGTCGAAGGACAGGTGGTAGCCGTCGGCGAAGCGGAGCAGGAGCCTCGAATGCGACGGCTCGCCCGTGGGGTCCTTGAAGGACACCGGCTTGCCCGTCATCCCGAAGTGGAGGACCAGGGAGGCCCCCCCGTCGCTGCGCACGAACAGGAACTTGCCGTGCCGCCGCGTGCCGCACAGCCTGTGGCCGCGGAGAGCCCCTCCCAGGCGCTGGGGGGAGACGCCCTCCAGGATCTCGCGCGTCCGCACGCGCACGCTTTCGATGGGCTTGTGCAGTGAGGTGAATTCGACGTAGCGGGCGAAGGATTCGACATCGGGGAGCTCGGGCACGAAACTCTCCTTGGATGCGTGGTGGATCGGCTTTCGCGCCGAGTCTGGTCCCGTCGAGGCGCCTTGTACGATAGTAGTGCTGGGCGAAGGCGGGCGCAAGTGCGGCCGCAGCGCGTGGGGATTTGACGGGATGACTCGGCGGAAGGTAGAATCCTTTCTTAACATGCGGGCCGGCTGTGGAGTCCGCCCTGGCCGAAGCCCGTGACCACGCGAGGGCACAGGAGATAGAGGCGATGAGCTCCCTCGAGACGGGGTTGATGGCCGTCGCGACGGGCTTGTATGCCCTGCATGCGGTGCTCACCGTCCGCCGTGCCCTGCGGCTGGGCGAGGGCCGGCCGCTGGAGCGGTGGGGGCCCGTCGTGGCCGCCATGGCCTTGCACACGGCATTCCTGGTAAGCCGCAGCGTGGCGGCCCGGGGTCTGCCGGTGAGCAGTCGGCTGGGCAGCGTGGCCCTGTTCCTGTGGGTGACGGCGGTCCTCTACCTGGCTGCGGGGCGCCCGTATCGGCTGGAGGGGGCGGCAGTGGTGGTCTGGCCGCTGTATGCCCTGGGGCTGGTGGGGATGTGGGCGCTGGCCAGCCGCGAACCGATGCAGCGTGTCTCCCTCGCGCAGTTCTGGCTGGTCCTCCACCTGGTGCCTGTGTACGCCGGGTACGCGGGTTTTGCGGTCGCTGCGGGGGCCGGGCTTACCTACTTGGTTCAGGAGCGCCTGCTGCGGGGCAAGGGGGGGCGGGCGTTGTGGCGGAAGCTTCCTGCGCTGGAGACCCTCGAGCGCGTGGACTGGGCGGCGCTGTCGCTGGGGTTCCCCGCTTTGACCCTTGGCCTCGTGGCAGGTGCCGTGTGGGCCGAGGAAAGCTCCGAGCTGCTGGGCCGGGGCTGGTACGCCGACCCCAAGGTGGTGGGGGGCTTCGTGGTGTGGGGCTTCTACGCGGCGGTGCTCCACGTGCGCCTCATGGCCCGTCTGCGGGGGCGGCGTGCGGCGTGGCTCACCATTGCCGGCTTCGTGCTCACGCTGGCGACGTTTGTCGCCTCGCACGCCTACGCCGCGACCCCCGAGTCCGCCCGTCCCTTTCCCTCGGGCACCGTGTCGGACGCGACATGAACATCCGCGTGGCTGGCCTGAACCATCGCACGGCGCCGGTCAAGGTGCGGGAGTCCCTGGCCTTCCCCCGCCACCGCGTGCCGGAGGCCCTGAGCGCCCTGAGGGCCGAGGACGACGTCGAGGAGGCCGTCGTCCTGTCCACCTGCAACCGCGTGGAAGTCTACGCCTGCGGCCTGGAGGGCCCCGGCGAGGGGGCCCTGCGCGACTTCCTGGCCAGCTTCCACGGGGTGTGGCCGGAGACCCTCGAGTCCCACCTCTACGAGCACGAGGGCGCCCAGGCTGTCGCCCACCTGTTCCGCGTGGCCAGCGGCCTGGACAGCATGGTGGTGGGCGAGGCTCAGGTGACGGGCCAGGTGCGCGAGGCCTACCGCGTGGCCTCGGAGGCCGGGGCGGCGGGACGCGTGTTCCACCGCCTCTTCCAGCAGGCCCTGGCCGCGGCGAAGCGGGTGCGCACCCGCACCGATGTGGCCGCGGGCCGTGCTTCCGTGGGCTCCGTGGCGGTGGACCTCGCGGAACGGATCTTCGAGTCGCTCTCCGAACGCACCGTGCTGGTGGTCGGCGCCGGAAAAATGGGCGAGACAGTGCTCCGCAGCCTCCGCGCCGCCGGCGCCCAGACCACCATGGTGGCCAACCGCACCTACGAGCGAGCACAGGCCCTGGCCAGGGAGTGCGGGGGCAGGGCGGTGCGCTTCGACGAGCTGGCTGCGCACCTGGGGCAAGCCGACATCGTCATCGCGTCGACCGACGCCCCGCACTACGTCCTCCGCCGTTCCCAGGTGGCCCAGGCCCTCGAGCAGCGACGAGGCCGCCCCCTGTTCCTCATCGACATCTCCGTGCCCCGGGACATCGAGCCCCAGGCGGCCGACCTCGAGGGCTGCTACCTCTACAACATTGACGACCTCCAGGCCGTGGTCGACGCCACCCTGGCTCGCCGCCGCCGCGAGCTGGGCCGCTGCGCCGACATCATCGACGAGGACGTGGACGCCTTCATGCAGTGGCTGGAGAGGCTGGAGGTAGGCCCCACCATCGCCGAGCTCTCCCAGCGCCTCCACGAACTGAAGCGGCGGGAACTCGACGATCTGCTCAATCGGGCCCCCCAGCTCGACGAAGCGGCCCGGGCCGAGGTCGAGCGGATGGCCAACCGCCTGGTCAACAAGATCCTCCACGAGCCCATCAAGACCCTCCGCCAGCCAACGGCCCGCCAGCGCTCGGAGAGCCTGCTCACGGCGGCGCTTCGCCTCTTCGGCCTGCGCTGAGCGGGACGGCCGTCATGGCCTCTCGAGAGAGAGGCCCGCGGCGGCCAGGTCGGCCAGCACCCGCGGCCCGCACCGGTAGTACATCGAAAAGCCCTTGCCATAGGCGCTGCCGTGGGCCGCCAGGGGCAGGGCCTCCACCAGCACCCGCCGAAAGCGCGCGTCCCGCGTCCACAGGTAGGCGCGGGCGATGCCCTCCACCATGAGCGGCGTGGCTCCAGGCCGATACCTTGTCTGCGGGCAGGAGGTGTAGCGGAAGCCCTTGACCTCGTCGCTGTAGCATTCGTCGAGCAGGTAGTGGGCGCCCCGGATGAGGGCCTCCTTGGCCCGCGGGTCGCCCGTGGCGTCGTGGTAGTACTTCAGCCCGGAGAGCAGGATGGCGACCATGAAGCCGGCGTTGCCCCGGTGTCGGGGCTCGCAGCGGCAGTGGCCGGGCCGCATCATTCGCGACCAGCCGCCCACCTGGAAGGGCTTTCGCCCCTCGCGTTGGTGCTCGGGCAGGGGGCGGGGCTCGACGTCCTGAGCGGCCAGCACGCGCTCGACGATCACGCGCGCGGCGTTCAGGTAGTAGGGGTCGCAGGTCGCCGAGTAGGCGGCCATGTGCATGATCAGGTGCCAGCCGGGGGTGCGGCACACGCGGAAGTCGTAGGGGCGGGCGAGCTGTTTGCGGATGAAGAAGTCGGCGATGGCCAGAGCGGCGTCGCGGGAGCGTCGGTCGCCGGTCAGGAAGTAGTGGTCCAAGTGGCCCTCCACCCACGCGTGGCTCACGGTGAAGCCCGCCCGGGGGATGCCCAGGGTGCCGGGGGGCGCCTTCTGATAGTAGCCTCCCACGTGGCCCATCTGGTGGACGTAGACGGCCCCCACCTGCTTGCCCTCGGGGCTCCAGTGGACGGTGTCGACGTCGCGGCTGTGGAGCTCGGCGGCCTCGGCGAGGAAGAAGGCGTCGGGGTTGGCCGAGCGGATGTACTCGAGGAAGAGGGCGTGCTGGGTGTCGTACTCGATGTTGCCCCAATTGGCGCCTCGCTCGCCGTACCAGTCGCCGTAGTTGAGCATGCCGTAATCGTCCTGGCGCTCCCGCCGCTGGGCGTAGGCCTCGAGGTTGCGGTCGATGGCTTGCTCGTAGAGCGGGAAGCGGTCGGCGTCGCGGGGACGGACGTCGTAGAAGGCGCCGCTGCTGCAATACCACTCGGGCGGTGCCGTGGCGAGTAGGGGCCGCTGGAAGAGGGCGCAGTACTGCTCTCGCTTCTCGGGGTCAGGCTCGAAGCACAGGAGGATGTCGTGGGTCTTCGCCACGCCGCGCTTGAGCTTGTAGTGGCCATCGAGCAGGTAGTAGTAGAGATGGTGACCTTCCTTCTCGAAGGGGAACGCGTCGTAGAACCCTGTGTCGAAGGCGGGGCAGAGCTCGACGCGCAGGCCGTCGGGTTGCAGGGAGAAGCCCTTGGGGTAGTTCTGCCAGAAGTCGCGGACCGCGACGGCGACGCCCACGCGGCCATGGTGCAGGGCCGCGCCGACGACCCGTCCCTTGGCCGCGGTCTCCCGGCCTTTCCGGGTGGTCGTGTACTCGTTGTCCAGCCGCTGGCCCAGCGCCAGGGTCGCTGTGTCGAGTGCCGCGGCCCCGCCTCCGGCCAACGGGATGCGCCAGCGCCCGCCGTTGAGGGGAATGGGCACTCGGTAGGCCAGCTCTTCGATCTCGGTGAAGGTCGCGGGCCGGTCGACGATCAACGTGTGGCGGACGACCACAATGGGCAGGCCACGAAAGGCTTCGACGCGCTGCTCGAGGCGCAGCAGGCGGCCGCCGTCGGGACCGACCAAGTGAGACACGGTGGCGAGCTGCGCGCGATTGGGGCCGGCCTCGCAGACGCGGATCGCTTCTCCCTGGCTGTCGCGGTAGACCGCGCCACCGGCGTCCTTGGCCACGGTCTCGAAGGCTGCGTGCGGCGGCAGGAGCGGTTCGCCGTCGCGAGCTACAGGGCTGATGCTCCCGTCAGGGTGGACCGTGAGGACCAGCGGCCCGGTGCGCATATCGATGGGCGCGGGGTCGGCCCGGGATGCCGGGTGATCTTCGACGGACAGGCCTCTGGCCTTCCCGGCCCGGTGTACACGGCGACCGTATTCGAGCCGGTAGACGCTGGCGCCACTGGCCGGCGCGCGGGCAAGGAAGTCGAGGAGAATCCACTTCACGCTGCCATCCGGCCAGCGGGCGGCGAGGCGCACCTGCGCGGGGTGTTCGCCATCGTCGCCGAGGAGTCGCACGTGGTCGAGGCTGGCCAGCTCGCCCTGGGGGAAGGGGATGCCGGTGGTCACGGGCCAGCTCTCGACAGCGAAGGGATGGCAGTTGCGGACCGTAAGCGGCACCGTCGCGGTGGCGGAGGGCGACTTGGGCGGCGCGGGTGGTCGGGCGCGGAAGGCGAAGTCGTCGCCGCGGAAGGGCTCGCCGTCGCGACTCGTGCCCACCGCTCGGGCGTGATACTCGGTCTCGGGGTCCAGGCCGCCCAGCACGGCGCGATGCACCAGGCACGGGGTCTCGCGGACGTACTCCCGGCCGTAGCGGGTGCTCTCGCCGTAGTGGAGCAGGGTGGGGCAGGGCCATGTGGTCGTCCAGGACAGGGTCACGGCGCCCGGCTCGTCGGGGTGCGCCCTGGCGGTCATATGCTCGACGGCGTACCGGATGGTGCGGGCCTCGGGCGGTCTGGGAAGGAAGAGGAGGTTGATGATGCCATGGGAGCCACCGGGGCCGGCGGCGCGGAGCTCGACGCGTTCGCCGCCTCGGAAATCGTGCGGCTGGCGCAGCCAGTAGAGCCAGGTGCGGTTGTTGTCCTGGTTGGCGACGGCCACGCCGCGAAGCTCGCCGTCGATGTAGAGGGCCACGCGGCCGACGCGGCCATGGTCGTCGTACATCATGAAGCCCGCGTGGTAGCGTCCCGCGACAGGCGCTGCGGCCCAGGCGGTGGCGTTGGAGCGTTCGAGCTTGAGGTGGGGCCAGCGGCGCGAGGTGAAGCGGTCGATGGCGAAGCCGTCGAGCTGGAGCTCGTCGTGGCGCACCTCGACGACGCCCTCGCGGCGCCGGATGCGCCGGAGGCGGTGGATGCCGAAGGTCGCGTCGACGGCAAAGTTCTCGGTGTAGTCGCGGGGCCTCAGGATCTTGGGCTGGTCGGAGAGAGGGATGCCGTCGATGCGGGTCTTGGGGCAGGAATCGGTCATCGACGGGCGCTGCCCGCCCTCGGTAGCGGTGTGGCACAGGACGTAGAGCGCATAGTGGACCCCTTCGCCGTCACGCCCCAGCGAAAGGTCGGCGGAGACCAGGAGCGACTTCCCCTGGGCGACGTGGGTCACGGTGGGGCCGGGGGCAGTGGACCCGTCGGCCAGGTAGTGGCGCGACCAGCTGCGGCCAGCGGAGAAGCTGAGCATATAGTCGGTGCCGTAGTAGGCCGCCCGGGGGGAGCCCTTGCGGCCCGTGTCGGCGTCGGCATCCGCGTCCACGTAGAGGTGGAACACCGTGTCGGCGGGCCGGGGCGGGGCGGCGAAGGTGGCGCGCCACAGGTAGCGGTCGCCGCCAACGTGGGCGAAGTGGACCTCCAGGATGTCCTTCGTGGGGTCGTAGCCTTCCTGCTCGCGCCGCGCGGCCGGCTCCGGCCCGTCGCGGAAGATGAGATGGAGGTCCTCCCGACGCGCGGGGTCGGTGCCCAGGAGGCGCTCGGCCTCGTCGGGGATGCCGTCGCCATCGCCGTCCCCCGCCTCCGCGGCCCAGAGAGTGGTGGCGGCGACCAGCGGAAGGAGCAGCGGGGCAGCGCGTCTCGCCATGGGGGTCTCTTTCGGCTGGGGAGCTTCCAGTGCGGCCCAGAGTAACACACGGGCCGCCGCGGGGTCAACGTCCGTGGCCCGCCGACGCTTGACGGTTCGGGCGCCGAGATATAGGATGGCGGCCCTCGGGAAGGAGGTCACGGTGGGGAAGCTTACGCGGCGCCGATTCGCCAAGCTCCTGGGCGCGGGCGCGGCGGCAGGCCTGGTGGCCCGTGGACTGAGCAGTGGAGAGCGCGGAATGGACGCCGAGCGACCGAATATCGTGTGGATATGGGCCGACAACCTGGCCTACCGCGACCTCGGCTGCTATGGCAGCCCGTCCATCCGCACCCCCCGGATCGACCGCCTGGCGGAGCAGGGCGTTCGGCTCACCCAGTACTACATCGC
This sequence comes from Candidatus Brocadiia bacterium, assembly GCA_046538415.1. GTDB lineage: Bacteria > Planctomycetota > PUPC01 > DSUN01 > DSUN01 > JBKHIY01. Next base: position 46,116 of record JBKHIY010000006.1, read on the forward strand.
CCACGTGGTGTGCTCCCCGTCCCGGGCCGGCCTGCTCACCGGCCGGCAGCCCTTCCGCGTGGGGATCACCGACGTGCTTCGCCCCGACAGCCCCACGGGCATCCCCGACGAGGAGATCACCCTGGGCGAGGCCCTGGGCCGCCTGGGCTACGCCACCATGGCCATCGGCAAGTGGCACCTGGGCGACCGGCCCCAGCACCTGCCCACCCGCCACGGGTTCGACGGCTACTTCGGGCTGCCCTACTCGATGGACATGCTGCCCACGATTCTCATCCGCGACGAGGAGATCATCGAGGAGCTGCCGGGCCGCGAGGTGGCGGACATCACGGAGCGCTACACCCGGGAGGCCATCGGCTTCGTGACGGCCAACAAGGACCGCCCCTTCTTCCTCTACTTGTCCCACACCATCCCCCATCCGCCGCTGAACCTCCCCGAGCGGTGCCGCACCCCGGGCCGCAGTATCTACGAGGACGCCATCGAGCATCTGGACGAGCAGATGGGCGTGCTGCTCGACGCCCTCGACCGCCTGGGCCTGGCGGAGCGGACCCTGGTGGTCTTCTCCTCCGACAATGGCCCAATGTCCAACGGCGGCGACACTGGCGGCCTGCGGGGACGCATCCGCTCCTCCTACGAGGGCGGCGTGCGGGTGCCCTTCGTCGCCCGCTTCCCCGGCCGGCTGCCCGAGGGGCGGACGGTGGACGTCCCGATGATCGCTTACGACGTGTTCCCCACCCTCGTGCACCTGGCAGGCGGTGAGGTGCCCGAAGACCGGGAGTACGACGGCCAGGACGTCTGGCCGGTGCTCACCGGCAAGGGCTCGCTCACCCGCCGGAAGCCCTTCGTGTGGGTCTACGACGACAACGTGACCGCCATCCGGGAGGGACGCTGGAAGCTCCACCTGGGCCGGCGCAACAGGCCCCTCAAGACGCCGGAGCTCTACGACGTGGAGGCCGACCCCGGGGAATCGCGCGACCTCGCCGACCAGCACCCCGACGTGGCCCAGCGCTTGCGGCGCAAGGCCCTCGAGTTCCAGAAGCAGGTGCCTACCGTCTGGCAAGTGAAGTACCCCGTGCGCGACCCCCGCAAGGCCGACGGCGGCATCCGGCGGAAGTGACCCCCACCCCGCTTTCGCATGACCGCCGGTATCGCTACAATGGGGCGCGACCCCCCGATGGAGGAATCGCTCGCTCGTCCATGGACCGGCTGCTCACCATCCGCGACCTTCACACCCACTTCTTCCTCGACGAGGGCACGGTGCGCGCGGTGGACGGGGTGGACCTCGATATTCCTCCTCGCACCACCGTCGGCCTGGTGGGGGAGAGCGGATGCGGGAAGAGCGTCACCGCCCTGTCCATCCTCCAGCTCGTCCGCCCCCCGGGCCGCGTGGTGGGCGGCCGGGTGATGCTGCATAGGGACGGAGAGGCCGTGGAGCTGACCAAGCTGGACCCCCACAGCCGGGCCATTCGCCAGGTGCGGGGCAACGACATCGCCATGATCTTCCAGGAGCCGATGACCTCCCTGAACCCTGTGTACACCGTCGGCGACCAGATCGCCGAGGCGGTCAGGCTCCACCAGCGGCTGGACCGCCGACGGGCCTGGGCGCGGGCCGAGGAGATGCTCGTCCGGGTGGGCATCCCCGGACCGCGGCAGCGGGCCCGCGAGTATCCTCACCAGCTCTCCGGCGGGATGCGGCAGCGGGCGATGATCGCCATGGCCCTTTCGTGTAGCCCCGCTCTCCTCATCGCCGACGAGCCCACCACGGCCCTCGACGTGACCATCCAGGCCCAGGTGCTGGACCTTATGCGCGACCTCCAGGAGCAGATGGGGATGGCCATCCTCCTCATCACCCACGACCTGGGCGTGATCGCCGACATGGCCGAGACCGTCGTGGTCATGTACGCCGGTCGGGTGGTGGAGAGGGGCCCCGCTGATGCGATCTTCTACGAGCCGCTCCACCCTTACACCCAGGGGCTCCTGACCTCCATTCCCGTCCTGGGCAAGCGGGTGGGACAGCGTCTGCGCTCCATTCCGGGCACCGTGCCCCACGCCCTGGTGCTTCCCCGGGGGTGCGCCTTCCAGCCCCGCTGCGACCGCCGCATGGCAGCTTGTGGCCACATGCCCCGGCTGGAGGAGATCGCCCCCGGCCACTGGGTCCGTTGCTGGCTGCATACGAAGTCGGGATAGCCGTTGGATACCATCCTGGACGTTCGCGGCCTGAAGAAGCACTTCCCCATCCGCAAGGGGGTGTTCAAGCGCACGGTGGGCCACGTGAAGGCCGTGGACGGGGTGAGCTTCCAGCTCCACCGGGGCGAGACCCTGGGGCTGGTGGGGGAGAGCGGCTGCGGGAAGACCACCACCGGCCGGTGCCTGATGCGCCTCGTGGAGCCTACGGCGGGCGAGGTGCGCTTCGGCTCCGACGGCGTGGACCTGTGCGCCGTGGGGCCGGCCAGGATCAAGGCCTACCGTCCCCGGATGCAGATGATCTTCCAGGACCCCAATAGCTCGCTCAACCCGCGCATGTCGGTGGGCGACATCGTGGGCGAGCCGCTGCGGGTCAACCGCGTGGCCAAGGGCCGGGCACTGTCCGACCGCGTGGCATCGCTGCTGGAGTCGGTGGGACTGCGCGGCTCGGACGCCCGCCGCTATCCGCACGCCTTCAGCGGCGGACAGCGCCAGCGCATCGGGATCGCCCGCGCCCTGGCCCTCGAGCCGGAGCTGATCATTGCGGACGAGCCGGTCTCCGCCCTCGACGTCTCGGTACAGGCCCAGATCCTGAACCTCCTGGCGACGCTGCGCGAGCGGCGGCGCTTCTCCTGCATCTTCATCGCCCACGACCTGAGCGTGGTGGAGCACATCAGCGACCGCGTGGCGGTGATGTACCTGGGGCGGGTGGTCGAGGTCAGCGACGCGGCGGTGCTGTATCGCTCCCCGCAGCATCCCTACACGGAGGCCCTGATCTCCGCCATCCCCATGGCGGATCCCCGGGCCCAACGCAGCCGCGAGCACATCCGCCTGGAGGGCGACGTGCCCGATCCCTCCTGCCCCCCGCCAGGGTGCCACTTCCACCCCCGCTGCCGCTACGCCCAGGAGCGATGCAGGGAAGAAGAGCCCCGCCTGCGCCAGGTGGCGGACGGGGTGCAGGCGGCGTGCCACTTCAGCGACGAGCTTACGCTCAAGGGGGTGTGAGATGCGACGGTGGGGAGCGCTCCTCGTCCTGGCCGCCTTCGGCCTCGCCTCCTGCGGGCGCAGCCGCGAGGAAGACCCCCGCTTGGCCGCGTATCCTGCTGGCACCGAGGCCAAGGAGGCGCCCCTGCTTGCCCTCCAGGTGGAGGCGGGCACGCTGCCTCCCCTCGAGGAGCGGCTGCCCGTGGAGCCGCTGGTCGCCAAGCACGACTACGAAGGCTACGAGGGGCCGGGCGTCTACGGCGGCACCTGGCACCGCTTCCACACCAACCCAGGGATGGGGGCGTGGAAGATGGTGGCCGGCTACGCCCCGCTCATCCGCTGGCGCTACGACTGCCTGGGGCTCGAGCCGGGTACCGCTCGCTCCTACGAGTTCAACGCCGACGGCACCCGGCTCACCATCCACCTGCGGCGGGGCATGAAGTGGTCGGACGGCCATCCCTTCACCTCCGAGTCGTTCGCCTTCTTCTGGGAGCTGTGCCAGGACGACCGCCACTCCTACCAGCCCCCGGTGTGGAGCCTGGTGGAAGGGGAGCCGATGACCGTGGAGACCCCCGACGACTACACCATCGTGATGAAGTTCCCCGGGCCGAACTGGCTGGTGCCCCTGTGGCTGGCCACCGGCTTCTGGGAGCCGGAGCGCTACAACATCCCCAAGCACTACATGGTCCAGTTCCACCCCGACTACAGCGACGAGCACGAAGACTTCCGGGAGTTTGAGCGCAAGGACCTCCGCCACCGAAACCCCGACCGCCCCACCCTCTGGCCCTGGCGCCTGGTCCGCTACGAGGAGGGGGGATACCGCGTGGTCTACGAGCGGAATCCCTACTACTACGTGGTGGACGACCTGGGCCGTCAGCTCCCTTACATCGACCGCGTGAAGAGCCACCTGGTGCCCGACGCCCAGGTGCGAGTGCTCAAGATCCTGGCCGGCGAGATCGACCTCCAGTACCGCGGGGCGGAGCTGCGCGACCTCGCCTTGTTCCTCAAGAACGAGCGGCAAGGCGGCTACCGGGTGTTCCGACGGTGGACCAGCGCCAGCGGGGCTAACCCCGCCATCCTGCTCAACTGGTCGGCCCCCGACCCCGTGCTGCGCAAGCTCATTCGCGACAAGCGCTTCCGACGAGCCCTGTCCTACGCCATCGACCGCGAGCGCTGCAACGAGATCGCCTGGCGCGGCCTCCTCCAGCCCCAGAACGCCACCATCAGCCGCGAGGCCTGGCACTTCGCCAGCCCCGAGGGCCAGAAGCTCTTCGAGGAGTGGAAGAATGCCTTCGCCGACTACGACCCCGAGAAGGCCAACCGACTGCTCGACGACATGGGGCTCACCGAGCGCGACGACGAGGGCCACCGACTGCGGCCCGACGGCGAGCGCCTGACCCTGGTCATGGACTTCCCCAGCTCCAGGGACAGCATCCAGGAGAACGACATCGGGCTGATCGTCCAGGAGTGTTGGCGGGCCATCGGCGTCCACGCCGTCATCCACACTCCGCCGGGGGCCGAGATGGGCCTTCGCCGCACCCTGGGGAAGTACACGGTGAGCATCCACGGATTGGCCGAGATGGACCTGTTCACCTACCCCGACTGGGTGTTCCCCACCCGGCCCCTCCGCTGGCACCCCAAGGTGGGGCTCTGGTACCAGACCGGCGGCAGGAAGGGCGAGCCGCCCACCGGGCCGCTGCGAGACCTCCTGGACATCTACGACGAGATGAAGCGCGAGAAGAACCTCCAGCGGCGCCACCAGTACGTCCACCAGGCGGTGCGCATCCACATCGACGAGGGGCCCTTCTGCCTGGGCACCGTGGCCCGTCTGCCCCACCTGGTGATCGTCTCGAACCGGATGCACAACGTGCCCAGGACGGGCATCCTCGGCCCATGGGCCATCGCCCAGCCGGCCACCAGCTACCCCGAGCAGGTGTTCATCCGGGAGGGAGGGGAATGACCGCTTACATCATCCGCCGCATCCTCCTGGCCATTCCCACCCTGCTGGCCATTTCCATCATCTCCTTCGTGATCATCCAACTCCCCGAGGGCGACTACCTGGACCGCCGCATCCAGGAACTCGAGGAGCGCTACGGCGATAGCACCAGCGCCCGCGCCCGGGCCGAGGAGCTGCGACAGCGCTACGGCCTGCGGGAGCCCATGTGGCGGCGCTACCTGATGTGGATCGGGGGCTTCGTGCGGGGCGACTTCGGGGAGTCGTTCGAGTACGAATGGGAGGTGAACCAGCTCATCTGGGAGCGGCTGGGCCTCACGGTGCTCATCGCCGCGGCCTCGCTGCTGTTCAGCTACGCGGTGGCCATCCCCCTGGGCATCTATTCGGCCACTCACCAGTACAAGTGGTCCGACCACTTCCTGACGTTCCTGGCCTTCGTGGGGATGTCGGTGCCCGCCTTCCTGGTGGCCCTGGCTCTTATGGTGTTCGCCTTCGAGGTCTTTCGCGTGCCCCTTTTCGGCCTTTTCTCCTCCTACTACGAGGGGGCCCCCTGGACCTGGGGCAAGCTGGGCGACCTGCTCAAGCACCTGTGGATCCCCGTCATCGTGGTGGGGATCAACGGCACCGCGGGGCTGATGCGCATCATGCGGGGCAACCTGCTCGACGTGCTCGGCCAGCCCTTCGTCCTCACCGCCCGGGCCAAGGGCCTCAAGGAGCGGGTGGTGGTGGTCAAGCACGCCGTGCGCATCGCCATCAACCCCCTGATCAGCATCCTGGGGATGAGCCTGCCCCGCATCCTGTCCGGCTCCGCTATCGTCTCCATCGTGCTTGGGCTCCCCACCGTGGGGCCGCTGCTCCTGCGCAGCCTGACCCACGAGGACGTCTACCTCGCGGGTACCCTCATCATGATGCTCAGTATCCTCCTCGTGGTGGGCAACCTACTCGCGGACATCGCCCTCGCGTGGGCCGACCCGAGGATTCGCTATGAGTGATCCGCGCCCGGAAGGCCAGCCGCCGGAGCCCGCCGAACAGGCCGCCGCGGACCAGCAGCCCCAGCTCCCCGGGGCGGCCATGCCCGCCGGCGCGCCCGAAGCCGCGCTCGGCACCCTCAGCTACCGCCAGCTCATCTGGCGACGCTTCCGCCGCCGCAAGCTGGCCCTGGGCTGCGGAGCCATCCTGGCCGTCTTCTACGTGGTGGCCATCGGGGCCGGCTTCTTCGCCCCCTATCACTACAACAAGATGAGCGTTCGCCTCCGCCACGTGCCCCCTCAGCGGCTCCACTTCTCCTGGGACCGGGGGCTGTACGTCTACGCCCTCAAGTCGGTGCGAAACCCTGAGACCCTGGAGATCGAGTACGCCGCCGACCCCTCCGAGCCCCGGCCCGTGCGGTTCCTGCACCGCGACGAGGAGGGGAGGGTGCATCTGCTCAGCTCGGACGGCCCGATGTTCCTCCTGGGCACCGACCGGATGGGCCGCGACCTGCTCTCGCGGATCATCTACGGGGGCCGCGTGTCGCTGACCGTGGGGCTGGTGGGGGTGTTCCTGAGCCTGGTGCTGGGCTCCATCCTGGGCACCCTGTCGGGCTACTTCGGGGGGTGGGTGGACATGGGGGTCCAGCGGTTCATCGAGATTCTGGCCGCGTTTCCGGCCATTCCGCTTTGGATGGCCCTGGCCGCGGCGCTGCCGCCGGGATGGTCGAGCATCAAGGTCTACTTCGGGATCACGGTGATCCTCTCCCTGGTGGGCTGGGGCGGGCTGGCCCGCCAGGTGCGGGGCAAGGTGCTGGCCTACCGCGAGCAGGAGTTCGTGATGGCCGCCCGTGCGGCCAACGCCGGGCACTGGCACATCATCACCCGCCACCTGCTGCCCGGCTGCTACAGCCACATCATCGTGATCTCCACGCTGGCCATCCCGGGCATGATTCTGGGGGAGACGGCCCTCAGCTTCCTCGGCCTGGGCATTCGCCCGCCGATGACCAGTTGGGGCGTCCTGCTCGAGGAGGCCCAGCGGGTCACCGTGCTGCTGCACTATCCCTGGTTGCTCTTCCCCGCCGTGCCCGTCCTGGTCACCGTCATCTGCTTCAATTTCCTGGGCGACGCCCTCCGCGACGCCGCCGACCCCTACTCCGATTAGCCCCAGGATGCCCCCGAGCACGGACGCCTCGCCTCCACTTGGGCAATCAAGCCATCGAGCGCCGCTTGAACCGGCGGGCGCCGGAAGCTACACTGGCGCGGGCAGACAGGCCGACGAGAACACGCTGGCACGAATCGGAGATGCTCGTGCACACTTGGCACAAAAGCGGCAGCCTTTCTGTATCGGCGCGACGGAACGGCGTCGAGCAGCAAACGGTCTGTAGAGCGGCGCTCGCCTTCTCGCTCCTTTGGGCCGTGCTCTGCGCTGGCGCCCCTGTCCTTGCCGCGGAGTATGTGTTCCCCGAGGATGCGAAGATCATCGACGTCAAGCGCGACTTCGGCGCCAAGGGCGATGGGGAGACCGACGACACCGAAGCGATCTGGAAGGCCATCGTGGCGTCCCTCGAGGGCGACTATCGCAACCCGCCGTTCATCTACCTGCCCGAGGGCACGTATCTGCTCAGCGGCTCGCTCAAGGCGCGGATCACGGACAAGCCGGAGGGGCAGGGCGGCTGGAGCGACGGCTGGCGCAGCGGCATGGCCCTGGTCGGCCAGAGCCGGGAGCGCACCATCCTCCGGCTCAAGGATAGCTGTCCTGGCTTCGGCGACCGCTCGAAGCCCAAGGCCGTGCTCATCACCGGCTCCACGGGCCACGGGAAGGGCCACGACAGCCGCATCGGCGGCTGGGGCAACGAGGCCTTCCAGAACTACCTTCTGAACTTCACGGTGGACGTCGGAAGCGGGAACCCGGGAGCCATCGGCGTGGACTTCCTGGCCAGCAACCGAGGGGCCATGGACGGGATCACCATCCGCAGCAGCGACCCTGAGAAGGCCGGCTTCTGCGGCATCGACATGACCAGGGCCTGGCCCGGGCCGGCCCTGGTGAAGAACGTCGCGGTGGACGGCTTCGACTACGGCATTCGACAGCGCCACATGGACTGCGGGATGGTCTTCGAGCACATCACCCTGACCGGCCAGAGGAAGCTGGCCATCGAGGCCAGGGGCAGCCCCACGATGAGCCTGCGCGGGGTGGTCAGCCGCAACGCGGTGCCCGTCTTCCGCTCCGTCGAGGGCGGCCGGGGGATGTTCATGTTCCTCGACAGCTCCTTCACCTATACTGGCGAGGGAACGGGCGCCACGGCCATCTACAATGCCGACAACCTGTTCCTCAAGAACGTCCAGGTCGAAGGCTATCCTACGCTCGTGGACAACGAGGGCGGGAAGCTGCGGGAGGCCCTCAGGCTCGATGGCGGACGGGGCCGCGTCGACCAGTACTTCTCCCGCGACCCCCTGCGGCTCTTCCCCGGGCCGGAGCGGGTGCCCGACCTGCCGATCAAGGAGACGCCCGTCTGGCATTCGACGGATCTTGCCCAGTGGGCGAACGTGGCCGACTACGGGGCCTACCCCAGAGGAACCCCCCGCGAGTTCACCACCCAGGTGGCCATCGAACGGGTGGACCCCAAGGTGGACTTCGGATGGGGCGGCGGCGGGCCGGGGAAGGTCGGGAACGACAATTTCTCCATCCGCTGGACAGGCCAGATAGAGCCTCCAACGAGCGGGGAGTACACCTTCTACGTAGACCTCAACGACCAGGCGCGTCTCTGGGTCGACGGCAAGCTGATCGTCGACGAATGGGAGGGCTACCACAAAGGCGAGTACAAGGGCACCGCAGCGCTCCAGGCCGGCAAGCGCGTGCTCATCAAGCTGGAATACTGGGAGAGCGGCCACGACGCGTGGATCCGCCTCGCCTGGTCCGGTCCCGACGTCGAAAAGCAGATCGTCCCCACCGAGCACCTATACCCGACCACCGAGGCGAAGAAGCCAGGCGGGCTGACGGCTCACTACTATGGCAAGGGCAACCCCCAGTGCGCCTCCGCCATCCAGGAGGCCATCGACGCGGGCAAGCCCGTGGTCTACGTCCCCAACGGCCGCTACGCCGCCAACGGCACCATCGTCCTGCGCGGCAAGGTCAGGAAGCTCATCGGCATGGAGGCTGACCTGAAGAAAGCCACCATTCGCTTCGACGGCGGAGGCCCGGACACGGTCTTCATCGAGCACCTCTCGGGCATTCACGTAGTCCACAACTGCGCCAACACCCTCGTCATCCGCCGATGCAGTCTCGCCAAGTACGAAAACACCGACCAGGGCACGGGCGATGTGTTCATCGAGGACATCATGGGCGGGCACCCCCGCATCCATACGCCGCAGAATCTCTGGGCCCGCCAGCTCAACTCCGAGTACGGTCGCATCCCTCAGTTCATCAACGACGGCGGCAAGGCCTGGATCCTGGGGATGAAGTGCGAGAGCAAGATGCCGCTGATCATCAACAACGGCGGCATCGTCGAATGCTACGCCCTCTACTCGATGACCAACCCCAGGCCGGACCGGGACACACCCATGTTCGTCAACAACCGGGGCCGCATGGCCGTGTCCTTCGCCGACGGTGGGCAGAAAAGCTACTGGACCAAGATCAAGGAAACCCGGGACGGCCGGACGAAGGTCGACCAGACCTGGCGGCGAGAGACTATGATGTACATCGGCGGCTCCCCGTAGCGGCGAAGAGGCGCCCATGAGACTCCTTGCGGTGGCGGCGGTGGCGATGGCGACGACGGGCTCGGCGACGGCTCAGCAGTTCCCCTGGAAAACCGACCCCGCGAAGATCCCCGATAGCGACTACGTGACCGTCTGTCCCGAAGGCCATCTCGAGACGGGCGGCCGGCGGGTGCGCTTCTGGGGGCACATCGGGCACTTCCCCAATCCCAATCTCAAGGCCCGCACGCCCGAGCAGTGCCGCCGGGACGCCGAGCTGATGGTCCAGCGCATGCAAGCCCTGGGCTTCAACCTCCACCGCCTCTGGCACGGGCCCAAAGGCCCGTTCACGAAGGGCGACAACAGCCGCGACGACCTGCGGGCCTACGGCGTCTACCTGCTCAAGAAGCACGACATCCGAATCTGGTTCGCCCAGCTCAACGACCTGGGCACCGTCGATCCCGACCGGGACGTGGCCATGGTCGACGACCCTGATACGGCTGAGGCGTGGCAGCAGGCCATCGAGGCCATGGCCCGCACCAGTTGGCGATGGAAAGGCCGGAAGACGCCGCTGCGCTCCAACCTCGCCCAGCACTGGGACCCGCGCCTGGGAGCCCTGGTACTCCAGCATATGAGGGAGATCGCCACCCGCACCAACCCCTACACCGGCCTCCGCTACTGCGATGACCCCAACGTCGCCGTCTGGGAACTGTCCAACGAGGAATGGTGGCTGCCCAAGATGACCCGTGGGGAGTGGCTCAAGCTGCCCCGCTTCTTCCAGGCCCAGTTGATCGCCCGGTGGCACGCCTACCTGCGGCGGAAGTACGGTAGCGATGAGGAGCTCGAGGCGGCTTGGGGCTTCCTCCTGCCTGGCGAGAGCCTCGCCGAGCGCACCGTCATGCTCGCACCGACGGCTAAGTCCGTCGAGGTCGCCAGGCTCAACGACCCCAACCCCCACACCCAGGCCGCCCTGGAGGGGGGAGCCGACCAGGCTGTGGGCCGTGACGACGTCACTGCGGCCCGCGCCATGGACGTCATCGAGTTCTTCATGAGCCTGCTGCTCGAGAGCAAGGCCGAGCAAGCCCGGATGGTCAAGGTCCTCGGCAAGTCCACGAAGCTCGCCCCCCTGTGCTGGGACACCGGCACCGGCTGGCAGATCCAGTGCCAGTACCTCCACCAGCAGGCCGACGCCGTGGCCCACTGCACCTACGTCAACGGCAAGCACCACGACCGCACGCACAAGCGCTTCCCGTTCAACAGCGCCCTCGAGGAACTGCCGCGACTGTGCTGGGACAAGCCCTGGCTCGAGCACAACCGCACCCCAGGCAAGCCGTTCTTCGTCTACGAGACCCAGATCAAGAGCTCCACGAAGTATCGCGCCGAGTTCCCCTACGAGATCGCCGCCCTGGGCAGCCTCCAGGACTGGGATATCGTGAACTGGCACAGCTACGGCCCAGGCCCCGATTCCACGAAGGCCCGCCCGCACGTCCGCGCTCTCGAAGTGGGCCATTCCATGGACCTCCATTACGGCGGCGACGAGGTGCAACTCAGCGCCATGAAGGCGGCCAGCGCCATCTTCCGGAACTTCCTGCTGCCTCCTGCATCGAACCCTACGTGGTTCGTCTCCGGCCGCAGGATGCTCTACCACCCCGACAGCATGGACTATTCGGGCAGCTACGGCGCCATGGGCGACTGCTTCCTGCCCACCACCTACCGCCACGGCATGCGGCTCCTGATCGACCCCGAGCTGGACCGCCAGCGGGCTCACCCCCTCTTCGAACGCAAGCGCCGCGACCAGTTCGGAAAGGCCCGGAACGAGGAAGAACGAACAGAGCAACTGGAGAGGGTCTACCGCGACTTCCTGCGCAAGGGCTACATGACCATCGGACCCGTGGCCCGCCCGCGGGTGTTCGAGCCCAGCCCCATCCGGCCGACTTCGGAGATCACATACGACTGGCAACGCGGGCACCTGAAGCTCGACGCCCCGGGCGTTGCCGGCTTCGTCGGCTTCTACGGCGACCTGCCAGACCCATCCGCAGGCGTGACTTTCGCCAAGACGGGCGTCAGGCTGACCGACGTGAAGGTGGTCAATCCCCCCGACATGCCCTATCCCGTGACGCCGGACGAGCGATACATCGCGTTCTCTCTGGCCAGCGCCGATGGCCAGCCGTTGGCCACGTGCAAGCGCGCCCTGCTGTCCCTGGTCTCCACGAGCTTCAACACGGGCTTCGCTCTGGACACCAGCGAGGAAGCCGACATCCGCGAGTTCCACGGCGCGCAGGTCGCCAGGGGGCGGCGGGGGAGGCTTCCCGTGCTCGTCGCTCGAGTGGACGCCATGGTCGAGTGTGGAGCTATCGACGGTATGAGCTACAGGCTCTACGACTACGAGATGAACGAGATCGGCGGCGGCACGGTCGGCGGGGCCACGCTTCGCCTGCCGGCGGACAAACCCTTTTTCCTCGTCGCGCTACAGCGAAAGTAATCGCTCGTGCGGCCGCGGGCGATGGCTGCATCAGGGCACTCGCACCTCGCGCTGCTGTTCGGCCTCATAGGTGAGCCGGGCCTTGACGATGCGCCGGTTGATGGTGTCGGCGATGTAGCAGGCCTCGTCGGTGGCCACCACGACGAGGGGCCAGGCCAGCGGGACCTCGGGCTGGGGGATGGGGCTCTTCGGCCCGCGTGCGTCCATGTTCCCGTAGCCTCCGAGGCGGGCGATGGGATTGGCGTTGGCGTCGATGACCTCGACCGAGGCCCGCATGGCGTCGGGGATGAACAGCCGGCCGAAGGCATCGAGGTCGAAGCGCGCCGACTCGCAATTGCACCGGCTCGACTCGACGTCCTTCTGGTGCATGGGGCAGAAGCCGTAGTGCACCCACTCGGCGCCCTCGATGCGGCAACGGTGGAAGAACGAGTAGTTCGCGGCCAGGTAGTCGCCGCTGCGGTCGCGCACCACCCGGCCTCCCTTGGGCCTGAACTTCACGATGCTGCCATACATCTGGCGATAGTAGAACCACGGGTGGGGATAGGTGGCATGGGTGGGCAGGCGCCCCCGGAAGAACCGGGGGTAGGGCTGCTCGAACGGCTTGAGGGCCATGCCCACATAGACGTTGCCCTGCCGGTCCACGCGCACCCCGGAGCCCGAGGTGTAGCGGTTGTCGATGAACTGGTATCGCTTGACCGTGCCGTCGGGGGCGACCTGGGAGACCGTGCTCTGAGTATTGCCGTGGCTGTGGTAGTGGTGGACGAAGTAGATGTCGCCGTTGGGGGCCACGCAGTGGCCGCGGTTGGAGTTGCCGTGCCCGCGGTAGAGCTCGGGGACTTGGCGCTTGCCGTTGGCGAAGGCCAGCGGCTTGCCCGAGGCGTCGAGCTGGAACAGCCCGTTGTTGCCTGCGAAGTATATGGTGCCCTGCGGCCCGAAGGCCACCTCTCCGCCCCAGTTGCCGCTCCCCGGAGGCGAGAGCTTAACCCTCCGCAGGAAGCGCCCCGTCGCACCGTCGAAGAGGCGCCATCGGCCCGCGTAGAGGGTGCCTGTGGCGCGGTTTAGGGCCATCAGGTTCGCCTCGAGGCCTGCGGGCTCCTTCGCGAAGGGCGGCCTGGGCTGCGCGTCGTGGAGGCTGCCGCGTAGCTCCAGGCGATCGCCGAGGTCGGCGATGCGGGCGCCGTTGCCCAGCCACAGGAGCGGCGGGTCGGCCTGGTCGTCGATGGCCATGGCCAGCGCCCCTCGGCGCCACCGCGGCAGCTCGAGGCGGGCCACCTCGGCGGGCGCGGCCAGGCTTCGCAGCTTCACCAGGGCGCAGGCCTCAGGCCGCTCGGGCCGCTCGCTGCACAGGACGTAGAGGGCCTCTGTGCCCCGGTGGACCCCCACCTTGTTGGCGCCTGGCATGGGGATCTGCTTGAGCGGGGCGCCGTCGGGCCGGAAGACGGCCAGGCGGTGGTTGCCCGTATCGGCCACGACGATGTTGCCCTCGGCGTCGACCGCGATGCCCCGCGGGTTGCTCAGGTAGCGGGGGTCGTCGCCCGCGACCTGGAACTCGCCGATGAAGGGCTCGCGGAACGGCCGGCGGAGCTCCGGCCCGTCCCAGCGAACCCGGTAGACGACGTTGTGGTACTCGCCCGGGTCCCACAGGCTCCTGCCCCGCAGGCCCACCACGTAGACCCACTTCTCGTCGGGAGAGAGGGCGAGGAACATCTCGCCGCCCAGCGAGTAGCGGGTGATCTGCGGGCCCAGCAGGTCGGCGGGGGCGCTGCCGTCGGTGCCCAGCTTGAGCAGGCGCCGGCCGTGCCCCATGCCCCGCATGCACAGGTTCGCCACCAGGATGTGGCCGTCGCCGGTAATGGCCACCTGCTGCGTGCCCAGGGCCGGGCTCTCCGGCAGCCACGAGTGGTTCAGGGCGTTGTAGATGACCGGCAGCCAGGAGCCGTCGCCGAGCTCGATGGGCCGGATGCCACGCATCCGCTCCACGGGCAGGTTGCCGGGGAAGGGATAGACCTGGCGGAGGTAGCGCCCCTGGCGGTCGAAGGCGCGGATGCTCGAGTTCGCCCAGCCGTGGTCCACCGACACACCGCCGGTGCACACGTAGAGCTCGCCGCCAGGCCCCACGCCCAGGCTGCGGATCGTGCCCACGGCAGGCCGCCACCCGATCACCCGCTCGAACCTGGCGCCCAGGCCGAGGGCGACGTGAACCGTGTAGGTGCCTTCCGGCAGCGCCTCGCCGTCGTCGTCCCTGCCGTCCCACACGAGGGTCTGCTCGAGGGTCCCGGGCCTCAAGGGCGGCGGGGCCTTCTCGCCCAGGATACCGGCGGCCAGGTGGCGGACGACCGCGCCTTTCGCGTCGGCGACCCACACCGCTACGTCCGTGGGCGCCTCGGCCGCGAAGCGGACCACCGTCCTGCCGCCCTCCCGGCTTACTCGGGGGGCGGCGGCGAATGCCGGCGGCGGGCCGGCCGGCTCGATGGGCGGCGGCTCCTCGACGCGGGGCCTCTGCTCCCGCACGCGGACGCCCTTGCTGGCCAGGTAGGGGACCAGCTCGGGGAGCACGACGTCGCCCTGCTGAAAGTAGAGGTAGCCGAACATCTCGGGCAGGTGGCCGGTGCCGATGCGGTTCGGCCGCCAGGCATAGTCCCAGTTCATCCACCCCGGCGTTTCGTCCATGGTGGGGCGTCGGGCGTAGCGGATGCGGAAGAAGTTGGCTCCCCAGAGCCTGGGGAAGTGTCCGGACGCGACGCCCAGGTCTTCGAAGGCCACGCGGGCCTCCGCCCGCCAGCGTTCCTTGCCGCGCCAGGTCTTCAGGCGCAGGCTGGGCGGTTCCCAGGCGGCGTTGTTCTTCATCCGCCGCGTGTTGTGGGCCCCCATGGGGTTGATGGCCAGGTAGAAGTAGCGGTAGCTCTCGGTGCGGCCCGGGTCCAGGAGGGTGTCCACGCAGTCGTCCCTCCACAGGCCGTCGGGGTCGACGCCGTGGCAGGCGGCGCGGATCTCGTCCATGAAATCCTCTTCGCAATCGTAGGCAATGTAGAGGTAGTCGTCGTCGGCGAGGAGGCGGACGTAGGTCCGGTTCTTCTCCACTTCCCCGGGCACGTAGAGATCGAGATAGCGGAGAGAGAGCGGCTGGGCCTTCTGCCACAGGGGGTCCGAGAGGTCCCCGCGGATCTCCGGCCCCTTCTCCACGTGGGGCACGAAGGCCACGGGGCCGTCGAGGCGCTTCTCCAGCTCGGCAGGGCTGATCTTGAAGCCCGGCGGTGGCTTCTCGCGCCCGGCCGGCTCCCTCTCCTGCTCCCCGGGCTGTAGCGGCTTGGCGAGTGCCGCACGGACCCTGGGCGGAACGACCTCGCCCGCGGGCACGTAGAGGACGCCGAACATGGCGGGACAGAGCGAGAAGGTGGCCAGGGCCGCCGACGGCTTCCACGAGGTAGTCCAATTGGCATAGCCCGGATCGCCGGGCTGCACCGAATCGTAAAGCCTGGCGGTGCGCTTGCGGAAGAAATTTGCTTTCCACACCGCGGGCACCTGGCCGAGGTCGTCGAAGAGGCTGGCGAAGGGAATCTGGACCTCTGCGGCCCAGCGGCCGGGGAAGATGCGCGCCCCGGCGCCCAGGCCATCGACGGTGATGGGCGTGCCAGGCCGCGCGTCGCCGCCGAGATGCCGATATCGGCGGGCCCATACCGCGCCCTTGGCGTTGACCTTGATCAGGATGCAGGCGTTGGGGTGGCTGACGTCGCACCAGCGATGCCCCCGCGGCATGAGCAGGATGCTCACGTGGTCGTCCTCCGGCACCTCCTCGTCGTAGTCCGTCGTAGCCTTGGCCTTGATGTCGCGGAGCTCCTTGCACTCGAAGGCCAGGTAGAGGCTGCGCTCGTCGCAGGCGAGCCGGACGGTGGTCGTGTTGCGGGGCCGCCCCGGGGTGGTGGGGTCGGAGAAGCCGAAATGGAGCGGCTCGGCCCCGCGCCACGCCGCATCGTCCAGCGCCCCGTCGACCGCCGGCGAGCGCTCGGTCCCCGCCGCAACGGCCACGGGCTCCACGTAGAGGCCCTGGAGGGCCTCGCGCACGGCCCGGGTACCCCCGGCCGACGCGGAGCCGCCGGCCAGGACCGCCACCGTCAGGGCCGCGAGCCCTGCACGCTTGATGCGCGACGAACTCCGGGTGCCTTTCCACATGGCTGGTCCTCCGGTCCTCTGGTGAAGTTCGCCCGGCGCAGCCACCAGCTCGCCGGGGTCAGGGGATCGTCTCCTGGCCGTCGGCGGCCTCGGCGCGCTCGATAAGCTCCTCCTGCTCGGCGGGAGAGAGGTCGACGAACCGGGCGCTAAGCCCCGCGAAACGGACCACCAGGTCGCCGTGTTCCTCGGGGCGCTCCCGGGCGGCCCGGAGGGCGTCGGCCTCGAACACGTTGATCTGAAGCTCCTGCCCCCCCTTTCCGAAGAAGGCCTCGACCAGCGACAGCACGGCCTCGGGCGTCGTGGCGTGCGCGGGAAGCGTGAGATTGAGGTTATATCCCCCGCGATAGTGGCGGGCGGCACGCAGCTTGAGCACGCTGTTCAGGGTGGCCGTGGGGCCGGCCTGGGCGGTGCCCGTCTGGGCCCCGACACTGTCGGCCACGGGCGTGCCTGCGCGGCGGCCGTCGGGCGAGGCGGCGATGCGCCGGCCGTCCACGTGGTGCAGGCTGCGCACCACATGGCAGGCGAAGTGCGGGGGGTGGCCGAAGCGGGCGTCGACGGCGTCGAGCACCCGGGCGCGCAGCTCTACCAGCTCGACGGCCCAGCGATCCGCGCGGTCATCGTCATTGCCCCATTTCGGCGCGGCTCGGAGGCGCTCGAGCACCGCCCGGTCTGCGAAGTCGCTGCCCAGGGCGTCCAGCAGCTCGCCCATGGTGAGCGACCGCTCCCTGAAGACGCAGTGGTCGATGGCGGCCAGGGCATTGGCCGCATTGGTCAGCCCGCGTTCGTACAGCCCCGGGATCTGGTAGTCCATCCCCACGAGGAGGTCTTGCCCGCGTCGGATGCAGCCGCGCATCAGCGCCGAGGTGAAGGGGGTGGGTACGTTCTCGGCGGCCCGCGCTCGCGCTGCGTTCCGCCGCTGCCGCGCCTGGAGGGCGTCCCCGGCCATCGCCTTCTCCAGGCAGGCGAGCAGCTCGGGCACGCCGCGGATCGCCTCAGGGTCGGGATGCTCGCTGAGCACGCGATTGAGCAGGCCGAGGTACTGAATCGACCCGCTGCTCGGGGTGGCCGATTCCTGGGAGCGGCCGGGGATGCCCAGCTCGTTGCAGCCGATCACGCAGTAGTCCCAGGCGTCCTCCTCGGCGACGCCGGCATCGCGAAAGCCCTGTACGGTGGGCACGTCGTGGATCAGGAGGGGCATGCTGAGGCCCGAGGCGAGCATCTCCGACGCCCGCTCCTTGAGCCGAGGGTCGGTCCGCTCGTGCCAGCGGAAGAACAGGTGGGGGTCGCCGACCCGAACGCGGTCGAAGGCCTCGAGGAAGCACCGGGTCAGGGCGTTGCACTGGTCTTCGCCGCTGTGGTCGAGGCCGCCGACCGTGATCGCCTGGGTCTTCGATCCGCGGCCGAAGAGCGAATTCGCGGCGACCTTCAGAATAAAGGCGCCCACCAGGTTCGTCGCCGCTTCGCGGTCGAAGCTCTCGTCGAGGAACGGCGCGAGGACGCGGTCGGGCAGCCCGATGGAGATCGACATCCCGTGCCCTTCGATGGCCGTGGCCAGGTGCACGAGGGCCATGGCCTGAAGCCCCTCGAAGAGGTTCCGCGCCGGCCGTGCGGGCACCCGGCGGCAGGCCTCGGCCACGCGCTCGTGCGCGGCCCGGACCATGGGGTCGGTCGCCGCCCGCGCCGCGGCCTGGGCGGCCGTCGCGTAGCGCTGCGCCCAGTGGAGCACCGCTTGGATGGCGATGCGCATGGCATCGCGGTAGGCTCGCCTGGAGGCATCCGGCTCGTCGGCATACTGCTCCGTGTCGGCGATGAGGGCCTCGAGGCCCTCGTGGACCACGCGGTTGATGTCCACCGCCAGGTGGCCGATGCCGCTGTGGCCGCCGAAGCCGCGCCCGGCCCAGAATTCCCGCAGGTCGTCGGGGACCGCTCCGTCCAGGTGGCCCTCCAGCCCCTGGTTCTCGATGAGCACCTGTTCGGGGATGCCGAACCCGTGCTCCGGCACCAGCATCCAGGCCCGTGGCCGCGACGACGTGTTGCCCGCGAAGATGGGGTTCGAAGAGAGGTCCAGCGTCATGTGCCGCAGCACGTGGGCGAAGGCCTTCGCCCGCTTCAGCGGCACGCACTCGTCCTGGTGCTCGCGGTACGCCTCGCTCACCAGGCGGGCGCGTTCGAGGCACACCGTGTCCTCGGTCGCCAGCAGCTCGTCTCGCATCCGCTGAACCAGGGCTCTCATGCCCCCGCGCCCATGGCCTCGTCGGGACCGCGCCCGCCAGCAGCGACGGGGCGCGTGCCCGCCATCCTACGGCAGCCCGGGCGAAAGGTCAAGAAAGCGCCGCCGGGAATGTCACGCCACGGCGATTCTCTCGGCCCTGAAGCGTATCCTGGCACCTTGCATGTGGGTGGATGCCAGGTGCGGACGAGCAAGTGGTGAGACTCAGCGCCCGCGGTCCTTGTCCTCTTCCGCGCGGCGCTTCTCCTCCAGCCACTGGCGCCACTTGGCGGGGTCGGTGCCGCAGTCGAGCCGGTCCTCCCACGAGCCCATCCGCCTGAGCTGGCTGAGCGCTTCCTTGCGGGCCGCATCGTCCTTGTGGCTCAATGCCTTGATGAAGAGGTCAGGTGCGTCGCGGCCGGCGATGGCCTTGATGGCGCCCACGATTCGCTCCCTGGCATAGTCGCTGGGGTCGCCCAGATGCGCCATGAGCGGTTGCAGTGCCCGCCTGTCGGGCAGGCGGCCCAGCACCTCCGCCACGGCCATTCGCACCCGGTCGTTCGGGTCGTCCAGCGCCGTGAGGAGCTTGGTGACGGCCCGCTCGCCGCCGGTCCAGCGGACGAGGCCGGAGGGTCGCGGGTATCCGGTCTTGGAGCGCAGGGCCTGGGCCGCGGCGAGGCGCACGTGGGGCGCCGGGTCGCTCAGCGCGCCGCACAGGAGGCCCACGACGCGCGTGTCCTTCTTCCGTTTCAGGGCAGCGACGGCGCTGGCTCGGACGGCCCCTTCGCGGTCTGTCAGGGCGATGAGGATGGCGTTGAAGGCCTCTGGGCCGTCCATGCGGCCCATGGCCTCGGCTGCGGCGGCCCGCACCTCGGCCGCGGGATCCGTGCGAGCCTTGACGAGCGGCGCGACCGCACGCGGCTCCTTGATGGCGCCGAGCGACTTCGCGGCGTTGGCTCGGACAGACGGCGCATCGTCGGCGAGACGAGCGAGCAGCGGCTCCACGGCGGATTGCACGAGCTTCCGCTTCCACGACAGGATACCGACCCGACCGAGCGTCTCGGCCGCTGCCGCGCGGACCTCCGGCGCCTCGTCCGACAGGGCGTCGAGGAGCGGCTCGAGCCCCTGTCGGCTCTCCTTCGTCAGAGTCCAGCGCAGTGCCCGGGCGGCTGCGGCGCGGATGCGGGGCGTCTCCACGGTCTTCAGGCACGCGGCCAGCGGCGGCACGGCCTGGTCCTTGAGGCGGCTGGACAAGATGTCAATCGTCTTCGTGGCCCTTCGCCGGAGCCAGTCCTCCTCGGTCTTCAGGCTGTCCAGCAGCGGCCCGATGGCGCGGGCGTCGCCGGCTTTCCCCAATCCTTCCGCCGCGGCCGCCCGCGCCTGTAGGCTTCCCGTCTTGAGAACCTTGAAGAATACCTCCTGGGCGGGGGGCCCCAGGTCCCCTAACACCACTTTGGCCCCGACGCGGTCGTTGAGGTTCTCCAGTTGCCTGGCGATCTCGCCGGCCACGGGGAGCAGTTCCTTCCGCCAGGGGTCGGGAAGAGGCGTTCGCAGGTTGGCGAGGGCCGTGCGTGCTTCGGTGCGGACGGCCGCGTTCTTGTCCTCCAGCCCCTTCTTCAGAGCACGCAGCAGCTTCATCATGGCGGGTGAGACCGGCTTGCCCCGACGGGGCGGATGATCGAGCGCGATGGACCGCAACCCTTTCGCCGCCAGCCGACGCGCCTCGGGGACGTCGCTCGCCAGCCCGGCGAGAAACGCCTCGATGGCCCGCGGCCCGACACACGCGAGGACGTACCACGCCCGCTCCCGCACGGCCGGGCGAGTGTCCTCCAGGAACACCTTGGCCACGGGCTCCAGGCCGGCGTCCTCGTGCTCGCGAAGCAACTGCGCCAGGGCCTGCTGGCTGCCGCTGCGGTCCTGCCCCTCGGCGCACATAGTCTCCAGCAGCGGCCCGACCGCCCGAAGGTCCCCGTATCGCCGCAGAGCGTGTGCGGCCGTGGCTCGCACGGTGTAGTTGGGGTCGCGGAGCAGCCTGGCAATGGCCGGCACGGTCTCGGGAGCGGGTATCTGCTTGAGCACATTGCAGGTGTCCCGCCGCACCTTCCAGTTCTCGTGCGAGAGCAGGCCGAGGAGCGGGGGCACGGCCGGCTCGCCAATGGCGCGGAGGGCTTTCCCCGCGGCGTCGGACTCCGGGTAGCCGCCCTGCACCAACGCGGCCAGCGCGTCCGCCGCTCGCGGGTCCGCGATCGTCTCCATCGCGCGGACAACGTGCAGCCGCAGCTCCTTATCGCCCTCGCTCAGCAGGCGTAGCAACGCGGGCGTCGCCTCGTTGCTCCCGACTTCGCCAAGCGCCGTCACGACGTGCCGCTGGAGATGAGGGCCGGCACCGCGCAGCAGCTCGATGAGCGGCCCGACGGCTCCCTCGGCTTTCCACGCGCCCAGGGCCCTCACGGCGTTGATCCGCAGGAGCGGGTCCTGGCTCCCCAGCTGTTCGATCGCTTTGGCCGCCGCTGCCGCTCCGGCCTCCGGGTCCACGAGCATCTTCGAGCGGGACGAGAGCCACGTGCCGAGCAGGAGGTAGTCGCTGGGCTCGAGCTTTCCGCTCCACTGGCGAGGCGGCGCGGGTGCTTCGCTCGCTCCCCCTTCAAGGATGCGGATGGTGGTGGAGCTGGAATGCAGCGCGGGACACGAGTACCGCATCCTCACCTCAAAGAGCAGGGTTTCGTCGTCCGGCTCTTCCACTTCGGCCAAGGGAAGATGGGCGGTGGCTGTGTAGTCCAGGCTGAACCACTGCGTCCGAATGTCGCGGCCGCACTCGGAGCAGCGCCCGAAGGCGGGAGCATTCCCCACCACGTAGCGGAAGAGGATCGCCGCCGGGCCGGCCACAATCTTCAGCCCTTCGTGCCCATCGAGGTGAAGGGACCTGGTCGCGGTCATCGCGTGACTGCCCGTGCTGCCCACGTACAGGAGCCCGTCGCTGGCGGGGTCGAACTTCACGCCGTCGCGCTTGCCGGCGCGACCCACGATGTGCACGATGCCCCAGGCGTTGCGGTTCGGCACCCGCTACCGGCCCTCCTGGAGGCCCTGGAGCAGGAGCTCCAATCCCTCCTTCGGGGCGAGCTGCACGGCGGCGACGGCCACGTAGGCGGAGCAGTCGGGCCGCTTCAGTCGCTCGGCCAGCGCCGGCAGAACCTCCCGGCCCTCGGCGGCGAGCTTGCGGTACGCCTCGAGGTTCAGCTTGCCCGTCTCGGGGTCTTCGAGCTGGTCGAGGAGGGCTTGGACGGCAGGTTCCCCCGCCAGCGCGCCAGATGGCTGCCAGATGCACAGCCCGGCGAGGAGCGTCGCGAAGACCGCCATCCAGGGCACGCGGCGAACCGGCAAGCCGCTGCTCGCCAGAACACCGATGGCCGCCTCAGACGGAGTCCACACCGGTCGTCCCTCCTCTGGCCCCGCCGAATGTCGCCTTCCCCGTATGCTAGATCCCGACCTCTCCGCGCTCAAGCGCAATGCGGGGAACCCCGCCAGCGGAACCGGGCCGCGGCCCCGCCCGAGGCCATGTTCTTGCCGCTATCTTCCTCGCAAGGCAGGCCTTGGGTCGGACCCCTGCGAAGGGCCTGCGCGCGCACGCCCCCGACGAGCCATCCCCCTCGGCCTCAACTCCGAGGGAAGAAGCCCAGGGGAATTGCCCGCCGGCTGCCGCTGAGATGTCGCGGGCGGACTCGTGCTTCACAGCGATCGCAAGTGGCGCCGTGCCGCACCGCGCCGGGCACGGCGACACCGTACGTGCACAAGGGGCAATTGCTGGGGAAAGCAGAGCTGGAAGCAGGACCGCTGGCGAGGGCGAGGGGACTCGAACCCCCAACCACCAGATCGACAGTCTGGTACTCTAGCCGATTGAGCTACGCCCCCAGGCCATGGGCGGGCCGAGCGACAGGCCCACCCATTGGTGGGCGATGGCGGATTCGAACCGCCGACTTCATCCTTGTAAGGGATGCGCTCTGGCCCGCTGAGCTAATCGCCCAGAAAACGCCTGGACTCAAGCCCTGACTTGGCTAAAATTACCACATCCGCGGCCCGGTGTCAATGTTTTCTTCTGGCTCAGGCGACCCCCTCGGGGCTGCCGGGCGGCAGGTGAGGAACGCCGTGAGAACGCGCTGGCGCACCATGCTATCCTGGGGAGTTGGGCTCCTGGGCCTCGCCGCCGCGGTCGCGCCCACAGCCGCCGGCGAGCTGGAGGCGGAGGTGGTGCCGGCGCTCGGCGGGGCGTTTCGCAGAGGGTCCACCGTGGTGCTGCGGGTCACGCTCACCAACAACGGACCCGCCGTCTCGGGCCGGCTGGACCTGGTGGTCGAGGGGGTGGTCTACCGCCGCCCGCTCGCCATGGGTGCGGAGGCGACTGCGACGGTGGACGTGGCGGCCTGCGTCTATTCCGAGGCCAGCAGGGCTCGCCTGGTGGCGACGACGGACGGGGGCGAGGAGCTGCTGGGGAGGTCGGTGGACCTTGGGCTGCTGGGCGGCGCGGAGCGGCCGTTGGTGGTTGCCGCCGCCGAGGCCCGGGCCGCGGCCGTGGACCTTTTCGGGCCGGGGCTCACGGCGGTGGAGCAGGGCGAGCTCCCGCACCTCGCCGCGGCCTATGCGCCGGTGGACGCCCTGGTGCTGTGGGCCGACGGGTCCGCGCTTTCCCCTGCCGCGGGCGAGGCGGTGGGCCAGTGGATCCGAGGTGGTGGGCTGGCTGTGTTTCTGCTGCCCCCAGAGGTGCCGGTGCGGACGACGAGCTTGCTCGCGGACCTGGGGGCCTGTGCGGGCCGTCCGTCGGCGAGCGCCTGGCTGGAGGCGGCGAGGGAGCGGGAGGGGACCTGGGCGGTCGGCGAGGGGGTGGCGTGGCGGCTGGGGCTCGGCCACGTGGTCGCGGGGCCGGCGGAAGGGCTGGCGCCCCGGGCAGTGGCCGACCTGCTGCCGGCCGGGCCGGAAGGCTACGCGTGGGCGGATCGGGGGGTCTACGAGTCGCTGGCCGGGCCGCGGTGGAGCAAGGGCGCGCGCCACGCGCTGGCGTGGAAGGCCCTCGGGCTCCTCGCGGTGGCGACCGCGCTGGGGCTCGTGCTGCCGCGCCGCTGGGGGGCGCGGAGGACCCTGGTGTGCGCCGCGGCAGGCTCCGGCCTGCTGGCCGCCGTGGCCTTCGCGATGGTGCTGCCCTCGGGTCGGGCGGTGGTGGAGACGGCGGCGGTGGTGGAATGCGTGGGGGGCGGCTCGGAGGGCCGGCGGACCGAGGTGGTGGGGGTGAGCGGATGGGGCAGGGGGCACGCGCGGCTGGACCTCGGCCAGGCCCTGGCCGTCGTGCCTTTCTACCATACGGCGGAGGACGCGGGGACCTGGGACGACGTGGTGGTGGCCTGCGACGAAACGGGTCGCTGGAGCGTGGAGCTGGACATCGAGCGCCACGAGCGCTACGCCTTCGCCGCCTGGTGGGCGTGGGGCAGCGCCCGGGGCGCCTCTGGTGGCTTCGGAAAGGGCGACCTCGTGACCCGCGACTGGCAGGCCGCGGTGGCCGACGGGCCGGGGCTGCCCCCGCCAGCGGCCTGGGTGCCCGTGCGGTCGGTACAGGGCTGGGAGAAGCCCCAGCGCGAGCTGCTGGCCTGGCAGGGACGGCGAGCGGGGCGGGGCGGCAGGCTCTATCGCGTGGAGCTGCGAGAGGACTGGCAGACGGAGATCGAGGGACGGGGCGTGCTGGAGGTGCGCCAGCGGCCCGCCCTGGTGTGGGTGGACGTGACGGCCGGGGAGTAGGACCGCCTCCCGCCTACGGCTTGATGACGATGGAGCTCTTGCCGCGGACCATCAGGTCGTAGACCAGCTCCACGTCCTTGTTGAGCATGCGGATGCAGCCCTTGGAGCGCTCCTTGCCGATGGAATCGGGCTCCCAGGTGCCGTGGATTCCGTACTGCCCGGCGCCGGCCCCCTGGATGGTGATCCAGCGGGTGCCCAGGGGGTTGTTCTCCTTGTCGTCGTAGGGGATGTGGGGGTAGACGGCGGTGTAGGGGGGCTTGGGGATTTTCTCGCCGGCCACGAACTCGCCTACCGGCGTGGTGCCGTCCTTGCCCAGGCCCACGGGGAACTCGCGGATCCACAGGCCCTCCTTGTAGACGGTGAGCTTGAAGTCGCTCTTGACCACCACCGCGTCGAAGGGGCCGGGGATCACCTTGAGCTTCTGGCCGGGCACGATGGTGTCGCTCTTCAGGCCGTTGAGGCGCTGGATGAGCCCCACCGTGGTGGTGTGCTGCTTGGCGATCTTCCACAGCGTGTCGCCCCGGGCCACCTCGTGGGTCACCGACAGGTGGCCGGGCTTCGAGGAGAAGACGATCTCCTCGGTGAGCTTGTTGATACGGGCTTTCAGGGGGCCGGGGTCGTCGGGCCGGGGCTCGGCGGCGAGGGCGCGGGAGAGGAGGCTGTGGGCCTCCTGGTGCTTTCCCGCGGCGGTGAAGGCGTCGGCCTTGGCCGCGGCCTCTTCGACGCTCTGAGGCTCCGGCGGCTGGGGCTCCTCGTCCTGGCCTTCGTCCTCGGCCTCCTGGGGCTCGCCCTCGGTCTCCTTGGGCTTTTCGGCGACGGTCTCGGCCTCGGCCTGGGAGGCGTCGCCGGTGGGCGTCGTGATGCTGCCCTTGCGCGGCCCGGCATCCTCCTCGTCCGTCGCGCCCCGAGTGCGAGGACGGAGCTGGATGACCAGGACGACGGCGATGACCACCACCACGACACCGAGAGCCAGCCAGGACCGTCTCATAGCGTTCGCCTCCTGCTCGTCGTTCGGCGGGCCTCGCGCGAGGCGTTGCGGACACCGGGCGCCGGCCTCGGCGCGCTGCTACGTGCATCGCATGTGGGAAGGCAGCACGGGGAGCCACGGGGGAGCGCCGCTGCCCGGACCTCGGGGACCCTGGGGAGTGTAGCGCAATGCCCCGGGCGATGCAAGAGCAATCGGCGGGCTACCCGCGATAGCCGCGGTCGCGTCGCTTGCGGCTCTGGTCTTCGAGGAACTGGCGTTCCCTGCGGGTCAGGCTGTCGAAGCCCTCGCGGCTGATCTTGGCCAGAATCTCGTCCATCCGCTTCTCGTCGTCGGCCAGCTGCGTCGCCTCTCGCTCGTGGGCCCGGTCCTGGAGACGAGCGAAGAAGTCCTCCACCGCCCGTCCGTGCCGCCAGAAGAGAAACCCGAACAGCGCTCCGCCCAGGTGGGCCGTGTGGGCCACCCCGTCGTGGTAGCTGGTGAGGCTGTAGAGCAGGTCGATGCCCAGGATCATGATCACGAACCACTTGATGGTCATGGGGATGAGGAAGAACAGCAGGATCGTGCGGTTCGGAAAGTGGATGGCGTAGACCACCAGCAGGGCCATCACCGCCGCCGAAGCCCCGATCGCCGGCTGCTGCGAACGCGCCAGATACTGAGTCAGGCAGTAGGCCAGGCCCCCTACCACCCCGCCGCCCAGGTAGAGCATCAGGAACCGACGCCGCCCCAGCAGACGCTCCAACTCCGTGCCAAACCAATAGAGCAAGAGCATATTCATGATTATGTGGAACAGGTGCCCCAGGCTGTGGAGGAACATGTAGGTGAACACCTGCCACACCCACAGGTGCTCGACGACCAGGTCGGCTCGCACCCCGAGGTAGGCCGCCAGGCGCACCCTGCCGCCCAGCAGCGCCTGGAGGACGAAGATCGCCACGTTGATGATGATCAGGGTCTTGACCGTCGAGCCGGCGCGGGGGAACCCGATGCCCCCACCCCAGCCGCCGTACCCGCGCTCGCCGTGGTACTGCACCCTCTGTGGCTCCCAGTCCGCGGGGACACCCGGCTCCGCGCACGTAGCCTAGCACGATCTCCAGGGCGGGTCAACTCCCTCCAGCCGCCTCCCCCGCGCCCGGCCCGGACATGCGGCGGCCCGCCACGAAACTGCCCCGGGCGGGCCGACTGGAGCCCATGGTCGGACTCGAACCGACAACCTCAGCTTTACGAAAGCTGTGCTCTACCGATTGAGCTACACGGGCCGCACGCCCCATGTTATACCCGGTTTCCCGGCCCCATGCAAGTTCGCGTTCGGGTGCTTGACTCCGCGGGCGGGAATGTGCACAATGTGGCGACCTGTGCTTCCCAGGGGCCTAGCCCCGCAGGCCTTCAACTCCCGAAAGGAGGGGACCTCGTGCCCGATGACGCCCATAAGATTCTCTTGAGCGAGGCGGAAATCCCCTCGGCATGGTACAACATCATGCCCGACCTGCCCGAGCCGCCCGTCCCGCCCATCCACCCCGCCACCCACCAGCCCATCAACCCCGAGGACCTCCTGCCCCTGTTCCCCATGGGCCTGATCGAGCAGGAGGCCAGCCAGGAACGCTGGATCGACATCCCCGGCGAGGTGCTCGACGTCCTCCGCCTGTGGCGGCCCACCCCCCTCCACAGGGCTCGCCGCCTCGAGACGGCCCTTCAGACCCCCGCCAGGATCTACTACAAGAACGAGAGCGTGAGCCCGCCGGGGAGCCACAAGCCCAACACCGCCGTGGCCCAGGCCTACTACAACAAGCAGGAGGGCGTCCGCCGCCTTACCACCGAAACCGGGGCCGGCCAGTGGGGCAGCGCCCTGTCCTTCGCCTGCAACCTCTTCGACCTCGAATGCCTGGTCTACATGGTCAAGGTCAGCTTCGAGCAGAAGCCCTACCGAAAGCTGATGATGCAGACCTGGGGGGCGGACATCCTTCCCAGCCCCAGCGATACCACCCAGGCGGGCAGGAACATCCTGGCCAGCGACCCCGAATGCCCCGGCAGCCTGGGCATCGCCATCAGCGAGGCCATCGAAGTCGCCGCCGGGAACGACGATACCAAGTACTCCCTGGGCAGCGTGCTCAACCACGTGCTCCTCCACCAGACCATCGTCGGCCTGGAGACCCAGAAACAGCTCGAGAAGGTCGACGAGCAGCCCGACGTGCTCATCGGCTGCGTGGGCGGAGGCAGCAACTACGCCGGCTTCTGCTTCCCCTTCTACCCCCTGAAGTTCGGGGGCAAGGACATCCGCTTCCTGGCCACCGAGCCCACCGCCTGCCCCACCATGACCCGGGGCACCTACACGTACGACTTCGGCGATACGGCCAAGACCACGCCCCTGCTCAAGATGTACACCCTGGGCCACGGCTTCGTGCCCCCGAAAATCCACGCCGGCGGCCTCCGCTACCACGGCATGGCCCCCCTCATCAGCCTCCTGGTCAAGACCGGCCAGATGGAACCGCTCGCCTTCCACCAGAACCCCGTCTTCGAGGCGGCCATCACCTTCGCCCGGGCCGAGGGCATCATCCCCGCGCCCGAGACCGCCCACGCCGTCAAGGCCGCCATCGACGAAGCCATCCGCTGCCGAGAGGCCGGCGAGGACAAGTGCATCGTCCTCAACTTCAGCGGACACGGCCACTTCGACCTCGGGGCCTTCGAACGCTACTTCGCCAAAGACCTCGAAGACTATGAGTATCCCGAGGAGAACATCGCCGAGGCGATGAAGGACGTGCCCGCCATCGAGTAGGGCCGCGCGAGCGTTAGACATCCCCAAGCGGCGGGGCAGGGCACTGGCCCTGCCCCGCCGCGACATGGGACCAGGATGCCGGGCAGGAGACTCACTCGGGCGGCGCGGGACGCGGCGCCACCCGAATCGCCACCAGGCGGCTCTGCCAGGGTGCCAGGCTCAGCGGGCCGACGACGCCGGGGCGGTTCTCGCTCACGGGGAGGGGCTCGCCCGACGAAAGGTCGGCCGCGCCCGCCGCCGGAGGCCCCGCCAGCACCACCCGCCGCGCCCGGGCCGACGCGTTCCACGCATAGGCCAGCACCCGGTCGCCGTCGCGGACCGAGCGGCATTCGACCCCGGGGCGCCCGCGGGCGTCGGCGAGCAGCCGCACCGGCGGGGCGGCGCCCCGCTCGGCGAGGGCGAAGCGAAGGACGCCGGCCAGGTGGCGCTCCTCGAGCGGCATGGCCAGATAGGTCACGCGGCCCCGCCCCCGGGCGAAGCTCACGATGGCCGGCGTGCCGTCGGGGAAGGCCGCCAGGTCGGCGTGCCGCACATTTACCCGGATGCTCTGGCGCACCCCGACGCCGCGCAGGGGGCCGAGGGAGGCCAGCGGCCCGCCGGGCGCCGGGGCGATGACTGCCCGGGGGGCCTCCGCCACCACCAGCTCGTCGAGCGCTCCGCCGCGCTCGGGTCGCGGCCTCGTAGCATAGCTGGGGCGGCGGGTCTCGAGCACCTCGATGCCCAGGCGAAGCAGGTAGTCGGCCTCCCGCCCCCGCTCGTCGGCCACCAGGGATTCGGCGATCACCACCAGGTGACTGCCCAGCTCCACCCGCTCGACGAGCGCCCGCACCACCGCGTCCCCCTCGTGGGGCGCCCCGGCCACCACGAGCACGGGCACGGCGGGCACGCTCCGCCGCTCCCTTCCGCGGGCGACCACGAAGCGGCAGCCGGCGTCCAGGAACCGCGCCGCGCGGTAGGCCCGCTCGAGCTCCCGCGTGTGGGGCGTGCGGGCGCACCGCAGCGCCCAGGCCGGGGCTTGGCGCACCGAGGCCTGGGAGTAGAGCAGCCCGACCCCCGCCGGCGCCCGGGCCAGCGCGGCGATGGGCTCGGCCAGGTGGCGGGCGTCGAGGGCCTCCCGGAGCACGCGCTCCGCGGCGCGGACCGCCTCCAGGGTGTGCAGGGGGGCTGGCGGCCACCGCTCGATGCCCACCGCCGCGGCGCCGTGCACGAGATGGGGGAGGATGCCGAAGCCGCGGGCCTGGGCCTGGGGGTCCGCCACCGGCTTCGCTCCCCCTGCCACCGCGGCCGCCAGGTCGGTGTGCAGGGGGTCGGCGCCGCGGGCCTCCACCACGTCGAGCGCCTCGGCCAGGCCGACGGGGTCGATGCCGCTGAGGCCCCGGCTGCCGGCCAGGAGGCAGCGGGTGGCGGCGAGGCCCACGGGCGTGCCGGGCCGCAGGCCGCGGAGATTGGCCCGCGCCCACCCCACGTGCTCGGTGAAGCGGTCCTCGTTGAAGCGCACCCAGTCGTACCACCGCGCGGGGCTCGCGCCCGCCTGGTCGGGGGTGGGCATCAGGTCGGGGCCGATGGCCTGGAAGTCGGTGCCCCACACCGCGTTCAGCGTGCGCACCGTGGCGTAGCGGTCGCGCAGCCAGGCGGCGAATCGCTGGGCGCTGCGCTCCGAGAAATCGGTGTAGAAGGGCCCCCCGCCCATCGAGATGTAGAGCGGGCGGGCGTCCTGCGGCCAGGCCTCGAGGGCGGCGGCGGTGTCGCGGGCGATGGCCTCCCGCATCGCCGGATGGTCGATGGCGATGAGCACTGGCGGCGTGCCCTCGGAGCCGTCGCGCACGAACCCGCCCGCCGGCCGGTCCCAGCCCACCCGCCGACTCCCGGCCACCGCCTCGTAGACGGCGAGCACCGCGCTGCCCTCCAGCCCCTCGGGGGCCACGCCGGCCAACGCCGGCACCGCGCGCACCAGCCCTCCCTGCGCGAAGAAACCGGTCGCGTCGCCGGCATCGCTCGCGGCGACGGGGAAGACCGCCTCGTCGCCCGACACGAAGGCCCCCTCGCGGAGCTGGAGGTCGGCCAGGCGGAGGGGGGGCCGCGGCCGCGGCGCGCGGTCCTCCCCGATGTTCTTGTGGATCGCGATCATGGCCCGCAGGGAGGCTTCGTAGAGGTGGTCGAGGATGCGGGGTCGGTGGGCGGCGGGAGCGCCGTCGAGCGCGGCGAGGGCCTGGCGGCCGAGCACCAGGGGAATGCGATGGTAGGGCGTGGCGTGGCCTCGGGGCGCGGCCTGCGCGACCAGGCGGGCCAGCTCCTCCAGGGCGGTTCGCGTGCGTCCCAGGCGCTCCTCCGCTCCCGCGGCGGGGCCACAGAGCGCCAGGGCGAGCAGGCAAAGAAGGGCGGCGAGCCACGGCCGCCGGTCCCGCGTCGCGTACCCATGGCCCCACGGCGCGGTGGGACGGAGGCGAGAGCCGGCTCTCCCCCCGCCTTCGTAAGCTCTTGTCATGTCGATACCTGCCACGTGGGGCCGGGGCTCTCGACGCCCCTGGCACGGCGATTGCACCGTGGCTCGCTACGAGGGCGGGGGCCAGCCCGTCTCTGGGAGATACCCTGTGAGGCAGATCCTGGGGCTGATGGCCTTCACCGTCGTCGCGGCACGAACGGTCGAGCTGTCCTACAGCACCACCCACCCCATCAACGTCCTGGCCCCGAGCGTCGTGGCGCTGCTCACCGCCTGCACCATGTGCGTCGTCTACCTGCTGCGCGACGCGGACTAGGGGATGGCGGGGGCCTGGCGCAGTATAGGCTCCCCGCGACGGGGAGTCAACGCCGATGCGCCGCTTGGCGCCGCCCGACCCCCGCGCTATAGTGGTGAGCGGGAGGCACCGCGAGGCCACAGACAGGGGGAC
This sequence comes from Candidatus Brocadiia bacterium, assembly GCA_046538415.1. Taxonomy (GTDB): domain Bacteria; phylum Planctomycetota; class PUPC01; order DSUN01; family DSUN01; genus JBKHIY01. The sequence goes on from JBKHIY010000006.1 coordinate 77,181, forward strand.
CGGCCATGGGACGCGCAGGGGGCGGCCGTTTGCCCATCGGCGACGCATTCCAGCAAGCCACCAAGTATCGAAGGGGGGAGGGCGAGCCGCCCGCCGGCCCGGCCGAGCCCGCTCGGGGCACCGAGGCGCTGGCGGAGCCGACACGGGAGGACGGCCCGCCGCTGTGGGAGGTGATGGCCCGCCGCCGCTCCGTCCGCGACTTCGGTCCCCGCCCCCTGTCCCTCGCTCAGCTCTCCCAGCTCCTGTGGGCCACGCAAGGCATCACGGGCCGGGCTCGCGGCCATGCCTTCCGCGCCGCGCCTTCGGCGGGGGCCTGCTATCCCCTGAACACCTGGCTGGTGGTCCACCGCGTGGAGGGCCTCGAGGCGGGTCTCTACCGCTACGACGTGGAGGCCGCGGCGCTGGAGCGCCGACGCCGCGGCGACCTGGCCCCGACCATCGCCGCCGCCTGCCTCGGCCAGCCCATGGCCGCCGAGGCCGCGGTGGTCTTCGGCTGGACCGCGGTCCCCGCCAGGGCCAAGCACCGCTACCAGGAACGGGCCTATCGCTACATCTACCTCGATGCCGGCCACGTGGGCCAGAACCTCCATCTCGCCGCGGTGGCCCTGGGCCTGGGCTGCTGCGCCATCGGCGCCTTCCTCGACGACGCGGTGAACGCCATCCTGGGGGTCGACGGCTTCGGCGAGACCACCGTCTACCTCTCCGTCGTCGGCCACCCCGCCGCCTCGCGTTGACTTGCGGCGCCACGCGGCGCTATACTCGGCCCGGCCAGCTTCCCTCACGAGCACGCCGCCATGGGCAAGTCCGACGAGGTCGACGCGCAGCGCTGGGCCCTCGAACAGGCCATCCGCAGACGCCTCCAACGCGACCCCGGCTGGCAGGTGCGGGTGCACGACCGCGACTGGCTGTGCCCCTACTGCGGCGGCGTGGGAGTCAGCCCCTATCGTAAGAGCCGGGCACCCGCCGACATCCTCCGCCACTTCGTCCAGGAATGCCCCGAGTGGTCCCAGGACCGCGGCACCCAGGTGAGCCACGTGGACCTGGAGGCCAGGGCCCGCCGCCTGGAGCTCGACGAATCGCTCCGCACCGACCCCGCGTGGCGGGTGGCCGACGACGAGGGCCGCTGGACCTGCCCCTACTGCGCCGAGCCCACGCCCATCCGGTGGCCCCTCGAGGACTCCGAGGCGGCGCCCCCCGTGGAGGCCGTGCTCGGCCACCTCGACGGCTGCCAGCCCTGCCGCGATCGCCGCAAGCCCCTCACCGCCGAGGCCCTTCAGCTCATCGCCCGCGACGCCCAGCGCTACCGCCGGCTCACCCGCCAGTGCCGCCGCAAGATCGAGGAGTCGCCCGCCTGGCGCCAGGCCACGGCCCAGGGCGCCTGGGTGTGCCCCCAGTGCCGCCAGCCGGTGCCCGAGGTGGACATCTCGTCCGACCTGCTCCTCGTCTCCACCGCGCCCGCGCAGATGGCCCGCCACCTCATGGACCGCTGCGGCCGCGCGGGCCCCGCCGAGATGGCCAGCCCCCAGCCCCAGGGCGAGCCCGCGGGACACGAGCGCAACCTCGAGCGGGCCCGCGAAATCGTCCACAAAATGCTCCCCGCACAGCTACCCCCCCTCGAGAGCTACGACCTGTTCTGCCTCTACCGGCCCACGGAAAGCGTGGGGGGCGACTTCTACGACTACTTCCCCCTCTCCAGTCGCCAGGTGGCCCTGCTCATCGGCGACGTGGCGGGCCACGGCCTGGAGGCGGCTCTCATCATGACCATGGTCAAGAAGTCGCTCAAGCTCCACGCCCAGCACCACCGTTCCCCCGCCGAGGTGCTCCGCCGGACCAACGACGACATCAACGCCGACCTGGATGCCCGCACCTTCGTGAGCGCCTGCTACGCCGTGCTCGACCCCGCCAGCGGGACCCTGAGCTTCGCCCGCGCCGGCCACAATCGCCCCATCCTCTTCAACCCCCAGCGCCGCCAGCCCGTGCGCCGCCTGGAGAGCAAGGGCATCGCCCTGGGCATGTACCAAGGCGGGCTCTTCGACACATCGATCCAGGAGACCGAGATCCGCCTCCAGCCCGGCGACGCCTTCCTCCTCTATACCGACGGCCTCGTCGAGGCCCGAAACCCCGGCGGCGAGCCCTACGGCCCCGAGCGCCTCGAGGCCGCCCTCAACGCCACGCACGGCGACCTGGGGAGCCAGAGCCTCGCGGGACGACTCTTCGAGGGGGTCCGACGGTTCACACGCGGAGCCCCCCAGGAGGACGACGTGGCCATCCTGTGCCTCACCGCCCTCACACGCTGAACCCGCGAGCCCGAAGGAATACCTGACGTGGACGAAGCGAAACTGAGGGATAACCTCGCAGACGTCCGACGACGAATGGCCGACGCCCGCCACCGCGCCGGCCGGCGCCCCGACGACGTCCGCCTCGTGGCCGTCACCAAGACCGTCGGCCCCGACGCCATCCGCGCCCTCCAGGCCCTGGGGCTGCGCGAGATCGGGGAGAACCGCGTGCAGGACGCCCTTCGCAAGCAGGAGACCCTCGAGGGGCGCCTGGGCCTGCGATGGCACATGATCGGCCACCTCCAGACCAACAAGGCGCGACATGCCCTCCGCCTGTTCGACGCCGTGGACTCGGTGGACAGCGTGCGGCTTGCCCGGGAGCTCGACCGCCGAGCGGCCCGCGACGGCCTCGGCCCCGTGCCCGTCCTCCTGGAGTGCAACGTCAGCGGCGAGGGCACCAAGCACGGCTTCCCGCCGGGGGAACTCCCCGCCGCGCTCGATGCCATCCTCCCGCTCGAACGCCTCGCCGTCGAGGGCCTGATGACCATGGCTCCCCTGGTCGCCGACGCGGAGGCCACCCGCCCGCTCTTCGCCGCCCTCCGCGAGCTGGCCGAGGAGGCGCGCCGCCGCACCGGCCGCCCCCTCCCGCACCTGTCGATGGGGATGACCCAGGACTTCGAGGTGGCCATCGAGGAGGGGGCCACCATGGTGCGCATCGGCTCCGCGCTGTTCCGGGGCACGTGACCGCGGGCCGCGAGCGCTCAGCGGCGTGCGGGAGGATGCGCCGGGGATTCGGTCGCTGCTCGCCGCCAGGCGGCGGGGGTGGTGCCGAGGTGGCGGCGGAAGGCGCGGAGCATGGCGGCGTAGCTGGCGAAGCCGCTCTCGAGGGCCACCGCCGCCGCCGGGAGGTCGCTGCGCTGGAGCCAGTCCTTGGCGGCCTCCAGCCGGGCGAGGGCGATCTCCTGGGCCACCGTGCGGCCCCGCGCCTGGCGCATCCGCCGGCGCAGCCTGCGGCCGCTCACGCCCAGGGCGGTGGCGACGTCGGAAGGGCGAATGGGCTCGGCCCGGCGGTCGTGGATGAACGCCAGGGCGCGGGCCACCACGGGGTCGGCGGCGGAGCGGAGGTCGGTCGAGCGGCGGGCCACCAGCGTGGGCTCGATCCGGAAGCGCCGCTTGGCCAGCGGCTCCCCCGCCATCAGGCGGTCAAGGGCCTCCGCCGCCTGGCGGCCCAGCGCCGAGTAGTCGAAGGCCACGGCTGTCAGCGGCGGGTCCAGCTCGCAGACCAGCGGATCGTGGTCCGCGGCCATCAGCGCCACGTCGCCGGGCACCGACAGGCCGCGGGCCAGCGCCACGTGGGCCAGGGCCCGCGCGAAGCCCGGCCGGGCCACCAGTAGACCCGCCGGACGCGGAAGGCCCACCAGCCAATCGCCCAGGCTCCGCATCACTTCCTCCCACCACGGGCGCCGCGCCGGGTACGACACGAACGTGCGAGCACGCTCCACCGGCCGCCCGCGACGCCTCAGCTCGTCGGTGAACGTCTCCCGCTCCACCCGCGAGGCGGTCTGCTTCGTGAACCCCACGTAGGCGAAGGCCCGGCAGCCCTGCTCCGCCAGGTGGCGGGCGGCCAGGCGGCCCGCACGGCGGCGATTCTCCACCGCCCGCACCAGCCGGTGCTGCTCGAAGCCCCAGGTCACGCACACCGCGGGCACTGGCGAGCGAACGAGGCGGCGGGCCAGGCCCTTGCGCGCCGGCGCGATCAGCCCGTCGTAGGGCGCGTCGCCAGCCTCCGCAGCGAAGGGGGCGAGCACCACCCGCCAGGGGCGGTGCTCGGCGGCGTAGCCGTGCACGCCCCGCAGCGTCTCCCGCTGGCGAAAGTCCATCGCGTCGGGGTCGTAGAGCACGGCGACCGTGCGAGTGGCGGGCATGGCCGACCCTCCATCCGAGAGCCCCGCGCGGCGGAGCCGCAAGCCCCGGCGAAAGGGGCCAACAGGGCTCCGGAGAGTGTAGCAGAGGGCCGTCCAAAAATGAAGGGCCGTGGCCAAAAATGAAAGATCGCCCGCCGGGGGCCGGCGTGTCGACGTAAGTATCTGATTCCAGGCGGCTTGCGCCATCCGGACCGCGGCGCGGCCCCGACGGGGGTGATCCGGGGCTCCCACGGCCGCGGCACCCGCTCGTCAACCCGCCTGTCTGCTGCCAGGCGCTCAGCGCCCCTTGCGGGCGAGGGCCTCCAGGCGGGCCACGCGGTCGTCGACGGTGGGGTGGGTGCTAAAGAGATTCGCCGCCCGCTGCCCGGAGAAGGGGTTCACGATGAACAGGTGCGCCGTCGAGGGATTCGCGGCCATGGGCCGCCGGCTCACCGTGGCCTCCATCCGCCGAAGGGCGCTGGCCAGGGCCAGGGGATTGCCCGAGATGGTGGCCCCGCCCTCGTCGGCCGCGAACTCGCGGGTGCGCGAAATCCACATCTGGATCAGCACCGCGGCGATAGGGGCGATGATCAGCATCACCAGGCTGCCCACGAGGCCCAGGGGGTTATCCTCGTCGTCGCCGCCGAAGATCAGCGCGAAGCGGCCCACCGACGCCAGCAGCATGATGGCCCCGGCGACCGTGGCCACGATGGTCTGGATCAGCGTGTCCCGGTGCTTCACGTGGGCCAGCTCGTGGGCCACCACGGCGTCCAGCTCCTCCTCGCTCAGGATGCGCAGAATCCCCTCCGTGGCCGCCACTGCCGCGTGCTTGGGGCTGCGCCCCGTGGCGAACGCGTTGGGCGTCGGCTGGGGCACGATGTACACCCGCGGCATGGGCAGCCCTGCCGCCTGGGCGCCGCGCTCCACCGCGTCCCACAGTGCGGGCGCGTCGGAACGCTGCTCCACGGGCTGCGCCCGATACATCTTGAGGACAATCGTGTCGCTCATAAAAAACGTGAAGAAGTTCAAAGCCGCGGCGATGCCGAACATCACCACCGCACCCGTCGTCCCTCCCACCACCTGCCCGATGAGCACGAGCAGACAGGTCATCGCGACCAGCAGCAGACCGGTCTTCATGGTGTTCACGGGACACACTCCATAGCGTTCTTTCGGTGCCTGGTTCCTTCTGTCAATTATATCGCGGCCCGCGCCGCAAGATCAACACCACTTCGCCACCTGCCCCGTCCGCGGGCGACCTGCTGCCAGGAAACTCCCCGGGCCCTCGGCGACCGGCCCGGGCGCTCGCCGCCCCACGGTCGTAGCAAGCTTGTTGACAAGCAGGTTGTTCAGGGCTAGACTTCGCTGAGCATGCGAGCCACGACCGGCGAATGGGGCTTGTCGCAAACCACGCTTTGCCGCGGAGGAAACCCCGATGACGACAGCGAGTGGGATTCACCCCGAGCTTCGAGGCCAGGCGGATACAGGAGGTGCACTCGTAGCGTTACTACGCCGGGCTGTCGTCGTTGCTTTGTGTAGCCAGATGGTCGGTTGCACGTTCCTCTACTGCTCAGGTGGTGGCCCCCTCCGGAGGGAAGAACTGGGGGACTGGGTGGGGCTGGCCGCACGGCCCGCTCCCGAATCCGAGGAGCTCGCTTCGCTGGTCAAGGGGCTGAAACTCCTGGACAACAGCTTTCTGGGCAGCCACCATTCATACCTGGAGGGTCCCTCCATCCGCACCCTGCACTATGGGAGCTACCGGGAGGTACCCTTCACCCCGGCTCGGCACCTCATGGTAAAGGGGGAGTTCAATCCCTGGCTCCGCCTGCTCCCCGGGGTGCGCCGGGGCGACTGGCTGTACTACAACTCGGCCAGGGAGGACTACCGGACTTTCTATGCCCGGGAGAGGGAATGGGGAGGGGGGCTGCTGGTTACTGAGAGGCTGCTAGCGGGGAGCCATAGCGAGGCTTACGACCTGACGACCCGGCGGCGGGTGGCCGCTCAAGCGTCACTTTGTGTGCTCGCCGAGGTGCTCGTGTTCCACGTCCG
>JBKHIY010000057.1:0-28339 GCA_046538415.1 Candidatus Brocadiia bacterium
AGCATCCAGCATCCAGCATCCAGCATCCAGCATCTAGCATCCAGCATCCAGACCCCCCCCTTTTTCGGCCAGTTCGGTGTCGTAAATGGCGCCAAATTTGGCGTAAATGTACACGCCCAATCGTCGTAAATGGATCCCCGAATGGCGTAAATCGCGCCGTTCCTGCAAAAAAGCCCTTTTTCGGCCCCATGTGTCGAGGCGGGAAGGACTTCCGTTCCGGAGGGCCAGAATCCCGGACCGGCCATTGCCGCGGCGCGCCGTCCATGGTAAGCTGGACGGAGGCGTCGGCGCCGCAGGGCGCCGAGGGACGAGTCGCCAACCGCAGGCTAAGGAGACCCAAGTCGTGAAAGCCAAGGTAGATGAGGACCTGTGTGCGGGCGTGGGCGAGTGCGAGGCGGCGTGTCCCCAGGTCTTCAAGGTCGTGGACGGCCTCTCCAAGGTCCAGGTGGAGACGGTGCCGGCGGAGGCGGAGGAGGCCTGTCGGGAGGCCGCCGAGCGGTGTCCCATGGCGGCCATCAGCGTCGAGGCGTGAGGAGCGGCCAGCTCCGCCAGGGCCACATGTCGGTGCGGTGCCTGGGCATGCCCAGCGGCACCGCCTCGTGGAAGGGAGCGTGATATGGCCGAGGAGCCGCAGGGGAGCGACCGGGCCGACGCGTTGCCCGCGGTCCACTGGCAGGCCTCGGCGGCCTGGGGCGCGGCGGTGCTGGGCGCCTACATCGTCGTGGCCCTGGCGCCCGTGGGCCTGGCGTGGGCTCTGGAGCCGCGGTGGCGGGGCCTGGGGGCCCGCGAGGTGGGCAAGGGGGCGGCGCTGGTGGGCTTCGCGTTGCTGGCCCTCCAGGTGGCGCTGGGCTCGCGGCTGCGGTGGGCGGACCGGCCGTTCGGGCTGGACAGGGTGATGCGGTGGCACAAGGGGGCTGGAGGGGTTGCGTGCCTCCTTCTGCTCGCCCATCCCATTTTGCTGGCGGTCGGCATGGGCAATGCCTTCCTATTTGGCTTCCAGACCCCTTGGCCGGTGTGGCTGGGCAAGGCGGCGCTGGTGCTCGTGGTGGGGGTGGTGTTCGTGGCCCTCTACTTCCCGCAGTTGGGTCTGGACTACCAGCGTTGGCGGGGGATGCACAAGGGAGCGGTGGCGGTGGTGGCCTTGGGCTTCGTGCACGGGCTGGTGACCGGCTCGGACCTCCATTCGGCGGGGATGCGGGCCTACTGGTGGGCGCTGGGGGCTCTGGCGGGGGGGCTGTTCGTCTACCGGAACGTGGTCGTGCCGCTCTGGGGCCGGCGGCGGCTGCGGGTGACGGGCGTCGAGCGGACGACCCACGACACCTTCACCATCGCTCTGGAGGCGGAGGGCGGCGGGGGGCTGGCCCACCAGCCAGGTCAGTTCCTCTTCCTCAAGCTCCTGCGGCCCGGCCGGCCGTCGGAGGAGCATCCGTTCACCGTGGCGTCCTCGCCGACGGGCGAGCCGCCGCTTCGCGTAACCATAAAGGAGAGCGGGGATTACACGAACACGATCGGGGAGACCCGAGCCGGCGACGGGGCGCGGGTGGAGGGGCCTTTCGGGCGCTTCAGCTACGCCTATCCCGAGGCCGAGAGCTTCGTGTTCATCGCCGGCGGGGTGGGCATCACGCCCCTCCTGAGCATGCTCCGCGCCCTCCGCGACACCGCCGACGCACGCCCCGCCGTGCTGATCTACGGCAACGATACGGAGCGGGACATCATCTTCCGCGACGAGCTCGAGGCCCTGCCCGAGACCGTGCGGGTGGTCCACGTGCTCGCCCGGCCCGAGGCAAGCTGGGACGGTCCAACGGGTTACGTCACAGAGGGAATCCTCGAGCGAGAGGCCGGAGAGCTGCTGGGCGAGGCCCGGGTGTACCTTTGCGGGCCGCCGCCCATGATGGACAAGGTGGAGACCGCCCTGCGGGGCCTGGGCGTGCCGCGGAGCAGGATCCACACCGAACGATTCGCACTCTAGCAGGAGCGGTGGACATGCACGCACGGACAGCGCGGATGCTTCTGGCGGCGGCCGGCGCGGTCGCCCTCGCAGCCATGGGCCTTCCCTCGGGAGCCGCCAGGGCGGCGGGGCAGGCCGCGGAGCACGGCGAGCACATGGGCGAGGAGCCGGCGGAGCACGGCGAGCGCATGGGCGAACACCACGAGGAGGGCGAGGTCCTGCCCGAGACCTTTCATTTCCTCCAACTCGGCTGGTGGGTGGTCCACATCATCGCCATACCCCTCGTCGGCTTCATCGGTTACACGATGGGCAAGAAGGCTGGCGGCGGCCAGCCCTCCCAGGCATAGCCCAGGCCAGGGGGGCCTCGACGGGCGCCCGACGCCGGCTTCCAGAGCCTGTGGCGACTCACCGCCGGCAGGGCTCTCCGTAGGCGGCGAGGGCGAAGGCCTCGACGGCCTCGTCCAGGCCGAGGCCGGGGAAGTCCATCTCCGAGGTGTCGCTCTGGCCCAGCTCGAGCTGGCTGGCCTCCCACAGGTGGCGCACCGCCTGGAGATCGAAGCCCAGCAGGCGGGCCCCCACGACATCGGCGGCGAGAGCATCCCTGCTGGCCACCACGAGCCCCGTCCTGACCGCGTGCCCGCCGAGGGGGCCTTTGCCGATCATCGCGGGATGGCCGGCCGTGACGGCGAGGTCGATCGGGAAGCGCCGGGCCATGGCCGCGATGAACGAATGCATGTCCTCGAAGAAGTGGTGCCGGTGGTACTGCCGGCCTCGCGAGTGGCCGTAGTAGTCGGCCGCGGGGAACGACATGGCGATGTTCTTGAACGCCAGGGTCACGGTGGCGATGGCGTGGACCTTGAGCTGATTGACGGCGATGAGCGTCTCGTACTCGAGCACGCGGGGGTTGACCATCACGGATTTCTGCGGCCCGGCCACGTCGCGGCCGGGGGCGTAGGCCAGCTCGACTTCCGTGAACGGCTCGCGGTCGTGGTCGAAGAACTCGGCGCCTTCCTAGCACAGAGCCCTGGGATGTCGACCGAGGTCCCTGGTCCTGGGGACCGCTCTGCCCAGCCTACGCGCCAGCGTGGGCACGACAATCCGACGACCTCCCCATTCGCCGCTCGAGCGCGGCCCTCAACCCGACCTCCGTGGAACCCCCAGGGACCCCGGGGTGCCTGTCCCGCCAAGAGGCCGGACTGCCGCGACGACGGCGCCGCAACCCATCGTAGGTGGAGAGAGAAGAGGCGACTGCCCCGCTGAGGCGGGGAAGCCCGCGGGAGCCGCGGACGGAGGCCCAACAGCCGGAAGGGGAAATGGCCCGGCGGACGCCGCATGCGGCAAGCGCTAGCAGCGACCCGTGCCGCGTCAGGCACGCCGCCCGCCTAACTTCCTATCCTGCCATGAGAATGCAGCCGTCGTCATGGCCTGACGGCGGCTGCTGGTGGTCGGGGCGACTGGATTCGAACCAGCGACCTCTTGAACCCCATTCAAGCGCGCTTCCAAACTGCGCCACGCCCCGAACGAACGCCCAGTCTAGCACAACAGAGGCCGCCGTGTCAACGGCCAGGCCAGCGCTCAGGGGGCGCTCGCGGTCGGCGCGCGAGGTGGGCGTGCCGGCGGGGCTAGAAGCCGGACACGACCACGCTGACCGTCTTGGCGTAGCCGTCGGCGGTGTGGGCCGTGGAGGTGATGCACAGCTCGCCCTCGGAGGTGTCGGCCACGGCGACGGTGTAGGTGTGGCCGCTGCCCTCGGGGAACTCGACGTCGGTGAAGCCCGTCCGCCAGGCAGGGTCGGCCAGCAGCTCGGCCACGGCGCGCTGGACCCCGGCCTCGGCCACGTAGAGGGCGGTGTGGCCCGAGAGGTCGTTGTGCACGCAGCGCAGGTGGGCGCCGTGGGCCTCGAGCATCAGGGCCACCAGGGGAGCGGTGATGGCCATCAGGAAGAGGACCAGGAGGAGCACGGAGCCTCGGCGGGCGGCGGGCGGGCGGGGGATCACGGCTCGGTCCACTGGCTCACCCCCTTTTCGGCGGCGGCCCGGGTGAGGACGCGCCAGCCCACCGCGTCGGCCCGCAGCGAGGCCCCCGTGCTCCCGTCCCTCACGAGGTGCACACGCAACTCGAGGCGGGCGAGGTCGTCCCACGTCCAGGCGCGGTCGTTCGAGAGGTCGAAGGCGATGAGGCCCTCGCGGTGCGAGCCGATGTAGTCGCGGAGGTCGCGGACAGTCTTCCCGTGGGGGATTCCCTGGTCGAGGCCGGCGTCGGGCTCCACGGCGCGCACCTCGAGCACGCCGTCCCGGAGCATGGGGCGGCCCCTGCCGCGGCGCATTTCGATGTAGCCCTCCACGCAGGCGTATACGGCCACGATCTCGTCCTCGGAGGCCGAGGCGGGCATGCGGAAGGCCTGCCAGTCCTCGCTCTCCCACTCGCCGGTGGCGCGGGCGTCGTCGGGGCTTCCGGTGGCCAGATCGGGGCTCTGCCATTGGCTGGGGCACGGGGAGCCGTCGCCGGTGCGGTCGGCCCACACGAAGGTCTCGCCCGGGGCGTCCAGGAGGGCTTGCACGGCGAAGGCGTCGAACGGGATGTCGGTGCCCGAGCCCGCCGGCCCCTCCACCTCCACGGAGAGCCTGGAGACGTCGTCCGTGCTCCACCGGCGCCGCTCCTCGGTGATGTCGATCCACCACCACGCGTCCTCGCCCTGGACGCCCTGGAGGTCCTGCGGCTCGTAGGTGACCTCGCGAAGGCTACGCCGTCCGAGGCGGGCCGTGACCCGCAGCGAGCCCGTGGCGTAGCGCATCCGGAAGCCCACGGCGATGCGATGGACGGGCTGGCGGTCCATCTGCGGGTCGAATCCCTCGAACCGGCCCCCCGCTCCGGAGGCCAGGTGGGCGTATTGCTCGTCGGGCTCGCCGTAGGCCAGCTCGGGGTCGGAGACTCCTCCGCCCGCGGTGGGGAAGCTGGTGGAGGCGTACCAGGTGCGCACCCGCACCTGGCCGGCGCCCACCTGGCGGCGGAGGCGCACGCAGGTGGCGAGCTCGATGGACTCGTCGGAGTCGGGGACGGCGGCGGCCAGGCGGATGGCCACGGCGTCGATGGTGCCGGGATTCGACGGCTCGGCGTCGCCGCCGCCGCTCAGGCCCTGGAACTGTAGCGTGCGGATCCCCTCGGCCAGCAGCTCCTCGGCCACGTTCACCCCGTAGAGCAGCTCGTCGCCCGAGAGCCGGAACACGTGGCGGGTGTCCTCGAAGTCCAGGACGGTGATCGAGGCGTCCGTGATCGAGGCGATGGCCTTGGCCTGGCGGATGTGGCGTGCCATGCGGTCGAGGGCCACGCGGGCCCTCTGGAGGGCCTCCCGGCGCGAGCGGGTGGCGGCGCCCACCTGGCGGAGGGTGCGGAAGTGGGCCGCCGCGCCCGCCAGGATGACGGCGCCCACGGCGAGCACGAGCAAGGATTCGAGCAAGGTGGCCCCGGCGCGGGCGCGTGGTCGCTTCATGGGGAGCCTCCCCATTTGCGATTGGCGGCGATGGTGTCGAAGCGCACCAGGAGGTCGCCGTCCTCCGGCGTCCTCTCGCCGCCCCCGTCGGCGTCCTCCCAGGCCCGGGCCCGCACGATGGCGTAGCGGCCGTCGCTGTCGGGGGGGATGGTCACGTCCACGTCGTAGTGCCAGTCGGGCCGGCCCTGTGCGGCCAGGTCGCCGCTGTCCGTGCTCTCCTGGAAGCGGGCCTCGAGCGCCAGCACCGTCTCCTCCAGCTTCTCCCGGGCCACCAGGCTGAGCCGATACTCGGTCTCCACCCGCCGGTGGCTGACCAGCAGGTCGGGCAGCATCCGCGTGGCCGGCACCAGGCACAGCCCCAGGATGGCCATGGCCAGGCACAGCTCGACGTAGGACACGCCGCGTCGTGGGGAGCGGGGGGCGAGCACGGTCAGGACTCCTCGAGGCACACGGCGCCCGTGGCCAGGGTCACGGAGATGGTATACGTGCGGTCCGGCGAGGCGACGGTGTAGGAGTAGGCGGCCAGGGCGTCCCCGCGGGGCGTGAACTCGGCCCGGGCCGCCGAGCCGGTGAGGGCCACGCTGTCGGGCAGCCGCCGCACGGGCTCCACCTGCACGTCGGGCTCCGCCTCCACCCGGTAGATGGCGTAGTGGGTGAACCTGGTGTTGTTGCCGGTGAATTCGAGGTAGTGGTTCTTCCTCTCGGCGATGGCCTGGCTGTGGGCCATGCGCAGGTCGGCGACCAGGCGGCGGGCCACGCGCTCGCCCTCGGCGCGGAAGACGCCGGAGGCCCCCAGGCGCACCGCGGCCACGGCCATGAGGATGCCCCCGAGCAGGAGCGCGAGGCTCAGCTCGAGGAGGGTGAAGCCCCCTGGGCCGCGAGGGGCTGTGCGCGTTGTCCGGGCCGGGAGCGGCATGGGCACGGGGCTCCTGGGCGGACTACTCGAGGACGGGCTCCTCGCCCTTCCGTGGCGCGGGCAGCGGCTCGGTGTGCTGCTTCTGGAGCTCGGCCGCCTCGGCGAAATCGCTGTCCCGCACGATGTGCGGGGTGATGAAGATCAGCAGGTTGCGGCGGGCGTTCACGCCGTCGTGCCGGGAGCGGAAGAGCAGGGTGCCCAGGAGAGGCACCTTGGAGAGGAAGGGCACTTCCCGGCGCTGGCGCTGGGTGTCCTCGCGGATGAGCCCGGCGATGACCAGGGTATCGCCGTCCCGGATGCGCACGTCGGTCTCGGTGTACTGGGAGCGGATGATGGGCAGCTCGGCGTTCTCGAAGACGGTGGTGCCCGCCTGGCGGCTCACCTCGGGGCGCACGCGGAGAGCGATGTGGCCGTCGCTCACGCGGGGGGTGACCCGCAGGATGGTGCCGAACTCCTGGTAGTCGAAGCCGGAGATGACCACCCGCCCGGTCTCCTCGCTGATCTCGTAGCTGGCGATGGGGTACCTGGTCACGTCGTTGATCGTCGCCTCCTGGTTCTCCACCACCGTCACGATGGGGTTGGCCAGCATGTGGGTCTCCGTGCGGGTGCGCAGCATGCGGAGCACGAGGGAGAGCCCCGTGGAGCTGAGGATGCCGAACTTGAAGTCGTCGGGGCTGGCGTGGGGCACGGCGAAGGCGCCGCGGGTGCGCGAGTCGCTGGGGTCGAAGGTCGCCCGGTAGCCGCCGTCGTCCACCAGCTCGCCGTGCTTGACCGGCCAGGTGTGGGGGATCTCGGGGGTGGTGGCGGTGACGCCCACGGCGTCGCTCCAGTCGATGCCCAGCTTCTCCTCGCCGGTGAGGTTGGTCTCCACCATTCGCACCTCGATGCTCACCAGGGTGGGGGCCACCTCGATGCGCTCGATGATCTGGCGGGCCGCGGCCAGCATCTGGGGCGTGCCGGTCACGATCACCAGGTTGTTGCTCGGCTCCACCCCCACCTTGGCCCCCTCGATGCTCTCCTGGATCGCCTTGCTCACCGCCACGGCCTCGGAGTAGCGGAGGCGGAAGGCCTCGGCCTGGACCTCCGGGGGCGCGGGAGCGGCCAGGAGCACGTTCCCCACCGGCCGGAAGGTCAGCCCCGAGTGCGCCGCGATCGCCGACAGCACGTCCTCCCGGCCCACCCCCCGCAGGTCGAGCGTGACGCTCCCCTGGACCTCCGGCGCGGCCACCACGTTGAGCCCGGAGCACTCGGCGAGCTGGGCCAGCAGCTCGCGCAGGGGGGCCTGGCGGGCGCGGACGTCCAGGCGCCCGTCGTCCAGGCGGCGGACCTCCACCGCGGGCTGCGCCGAGGGCACCTCGGCCTGGGGCGTCGGGCCTCCCTGGGCCGCGGGCTCCACGGGCCGGGGGATGACCCGCAGGACCTTCTGGTCGTCCACCACGGTGGCCCCGCAGCTATCGGCGAGGGCCAGGAGCACCTCCTCGGGGCCCAGGCCTCGGAGGCTGGCGGTCACCGTGCCGGCGACGTCCTTGGAGGCCACGACGTTCATCTCCGCGGCGGCGGCCAGCTCGCGCAGCGCGTCGCGGATGTCCGCCGCGCTGGCATCCACGTCCAGCGTCCCGTCCTCCCGGGGGCTCACCGAGAAGCGCTCGGTGGCCTGGGCGGCCTGGGCCGCGTCGGGGCGGCGGGGCGCGATGAGCAGGGTGTCGCCCTCCCGGCGGGCCTCCAGGCCGTGGCTTCGGAGGATGGTCTCCAGGGCGTTCTGCCACGAGGTGTTGCGCAGCTTGGCCGTGACCTTGCCCTCCACGCCGGGGTCGAGCACGAAGTCCAGCCCGGCGCCCTGGCACAGGGCGCGGAGGACGGTGGGCAGCTCGGTGTCGCGGAACTCCATGTTCACCGGCCCCGCCGATGCCGCGTCGGAGCGCGCCACCGGCGACTCGCCGGGCTCTGCCCCGGCACCCAGGGAGGCGAGGAGCAGGCAGGCCACGGCGCCCAGAGGGAGCGGGCGTCGCGCCGCCGTGCGCCCGGGTGGCCCGAAGTGTAGACAGGTCGAGGCGTTCAAGCTCTTTCCTCCGCAGTGGCCACGAGCTGCTCGGTGGGGTGGCCGGTGTAGCGTTTTCGCCGACGGGGCGTGGTCTCCCCGGCCCTGGCCACGCCGGGGTCGCCGCGGCGGACGAGGGTCAGGAAGACGTCGAGAAGCTGGGGGTCGAAGAGCGTGCCCCGCCCCTCCTCGAGGATTGCCAGCGCCTTGTCCTTGGGATAGGCGGGGCGGTAGCTGCGTCGGGAGGTGAGGGCGTCGTAGACGTCGGCGATGGCCAGGATTCGGGCGCTCTGGGGAATGCGGTCGCCGGGGGTGCCGAAGGGATAGCCCTTGCCATCCACGCGCTCGTGGTGGAGGAGGACGTCGCGGACGATCCCGTCGCAGCCGGGAATGGAGCTGAGGATGCGTGCCCCGATGATGGGGTGCTGGCGCACGGTCTCCACCTCCTCGGCGGTCAGGCGGCCGGGCTTGTTGAGGATGCTCAGGTTGATGCCCACCTTTCCGATGTCGTGGAGCAGGGCGCCGAGCCGCAGCTCCTCGGTGAGCGCGTAGTCCCAGCCCAGCTCCCGGGCCACGGCGCAGGCGGCGTCGGCCACCCGCTGGCTGTGGCCCGCGGTGTAGACGTCCTTGGCCTCGATGGCCGAGACCAGGGCTTCCACCGCCCCGCACAGCAGCTCGTGCATGGCCCGGTTCGATTCCATGAGCTGGTCGGCCCAGTCCTGCGACTGCTTGAGCACCCGCTGGTAGGCCTCGAGCACGGCGCCCGCCTCGTCGTCGGGCACGTTCTCCAGCCGCTCGACCTCCAGGCCGTTCTGGATGCCGCCGATGAAGTGGCGCACCCGCTCCAGGGGCACCATGGCCACGTCGGTGAGGGTCCAGCTCACCACGCCCAGGATCGCCAGGGCCCCCGCGGCCACCAGGAGCACGGCGAGCACGGCGGCCCGCTCGTAGCTCGCCTCGGGGCCGTACGGCATGGCCGCGGCCACGGTGCCTAGCTGGCGGCCCCCGCACGTGAGCGGACGGTGGACGATGAGGCGGGGCTCCCGGCCCACGGTCACCAGCCTGGGCTCGTCCGCCGTGGCCACGAAGGGACGGAGCAGGGCCCGCACGCCTCCCGCGTCGGCGGGGCCGGGGAAGATCGATTCGGCCATCTCGCTGGCCACCTGGAGCACCAGCGGCTCCCGCCCGGGCCGGCGGACGGCCCGGTAGCCGAGGGCGTAGATGCGCTCGCCGTCGGGCACCAGCACCGTGCTGTGGGTGCCCTCCAGCGCCGTGGCCGCGCGGGCCTGCTCGCGGCCCGGGAGGCTCGCCGAGCCGATGCCCAGGCGGTCGAACAGCGGGGCCTCCCCGGCCGGCCGGCGGCCCGCCACGCGACGCCCCCGGCCATCGTAGACGGCCCAGGCGCAGAAAACGCCCCGCGTCCCCCGAGGCCCGGGCCACCGCTCCGCCAGGGCCTGGGGCGCCGCCCCCTCGCGGGCCAGCTCCTCGCCGAGTGCCTGGCTCTCCGCCACCAGGTCGAGCAGGCGGTCGTGGGCCAGGCCCGCGAACAGGTCGGCCATGCGCACGCAGTTCTCCCTGGCCCGGGAGCGGAGGACGCGTCGGAAGCCCAGGCCCCACACGGTCATGGCGGCCACGGCGGCGAGGCTGATGGCCAGGCAGCCGGCGAGGATCCTGTGGCGCATTCCCAGGTTGGGCAGTCGCATCACGCCCCTCCCCTCTCGGAGGCCGCCTGGGCCGCGTGGGCCTCGCGGCGGGGCCTGTTGGTCCTTCCTCGAGCCCGGTCCGCGGCGCCCACCAGCTCGAAGAGGGTGGACCCGTCGGCGGGGAAATACGCCGCCCCGATGCACAGCTCGATGGGGATCCGCTTCCTCACCCGGGAACTGCGCGACACCACGTTCTGGATCGCCCGGCGCTGGGCTTCCACCCGGCGCACGAAGGCGTGGGGCATCTCGTCCACCCCGGGCATGAGGATGGCGAACTCGTCGCCGCCGTAGCGGGCCACGAAGTCGCCCTCCTGGGCCGCCGCCCCCAGCCCCCGGCCCACGGCGGCCAGCACCAGGTGCCCCGCCTCGTGGCCGAAGTGCTCGTGGAACCACTCGAAATCCACAATGTCCACCATCACCAGGGCAAACGGCCTGCCCGTGCGGTGAGCATTCTCCACGGCGCGGTGGAAGGCCTGGCGGAAGTGGCGGAGGTTGGGCAGGCCGGTGAGCTCGTCGGTGAGGCTCAGTGCCCGCAGGTCGGCGGTGGCCTTCTCCACCTGTCGTGCGAGGGTGCGCTTCTGCCTGTTCAGCTCGTGGAGGGAGCGGCGGAGGCGTCGCAGCATGCGGTTGAAGGAGCCCACGAGGAGGCCCATTTCGTCGCTGGCCTGGTAGTCGACCTGGAAGTCCAGCTCGCCCTGGGCCACCCGCTCGTTGGCGTCCAGGAGGAGGCGGAGGGGCCGCCCGATGCGCCGCGTGACCAGCACCATGAGGCCCACGCCCGCGGCCACGGTGCCGAAGGCCGCGGCGCCCACGGAGGCCATGGCCCGCACGGAGTGGCCCGCGGCGCTCGAGGTCCGGCGGGCCAGCTCGTCCGAGGTCTCGGCCAGCGCGGCGTGGCGCGAGGCCAGGAAATCCGGGTCGGCCTCCCCGCTCTCCCGCGCCGTCTCCAGGCGCTGGTAGCCCGCGACCAGGGCGCGGCTGAGCATGGCCGTGTGGGCGGAGTGGCCCACCACCTCGGAGAGCCACAGGAAGCTCAAGCCCAGGGCCACCGCGGCCACCCCGATGAGGGCGATGAACGCCGCGTGGAGCACGGGCAGGGTGTGCGTGGCGCGTTTCCGTGTGCCCACGGTCACCAACCTCCTCCCGCCCAGGGCTCGTAGAGCGCCAGGATCTGGCGGCGACGCCCCCCCTGGAGCACGACCTCGCCGTCGCGAATGGCCACCACCTGGTGGCCGCCTACGTAGTCGCCCTCGTGCACCCAGTGGGCCTCCGTGCCCTCCCGCACGATGGCCGCCCGCCGGGGACGCAGGAACACCGCGGTGAGCTCCAGCGGCCCCCGCCCCCCGGCCAGCCGGCCCCCCTGGGCCGCCGCGTCGACCGTGGGCACGAAGGGATGGCGGCGGGCCGGGCCGGCGGGCTGGCTGCCCGGCGCGTCGGGGCGGGGGGCCTCGCTCCCCGCGTCGTTCGCCGCCGCGGCTTCCGCCGCCTCGGGGCTCTCGGGGCGGCCCGCCCTCGGCTCGGTGTCCGAGCAAGCGGGCAGCAGGAGAGCCAGGGCGAGGGCGCCCGGCCACAGGCCCCAGGGACTTGTGCTGCGCAGGGTCATCCTTCGTTTCCTTTTACGCGCCGCAGGCCGCCGCCCACGATCTCCAGCTCGCAGCTCAGACGCTCCCTGTCGCCCTCGCAGGGATAGAGCTCCAGGCGGGTGAGGCACAGGGAGCGGGGCCCCGCCGCCAGGCTCTCCAGCAGGGAGCACACCTGGGCATACTCGCCGCGAACGGCCATCCGCAGGGGCCATTCCAGGAACTCGGTTCGAGGCCCGCCGTCGCCCTCCCGCTCCCTGGCCGGGGGCGTTTCCCCTTCCCCCTCGTCCGCCAGGCCGAGCACGCGGGGCTCGAGGGGGCGGATGGAGCGCACGGCGCAGCCGCACTTGCGAGCCAGCTTGGCGATGGACTCGGTGAGCTCGGCCACCTCCGCGCCGTCCAGCAGCCGGGCGTCCAGCTCCGCCACCTCCGCCTCGCACTCTCTCACCCGCTGGGCCATCTCCTCCCTGTTGGCCGCCCAGGAGACCTTCCCGGCATACGTGCGCCGCTCGGTGGACAGGCTGTGCATGGAGCGGCGGAGGCGCTGCGCCGCAGGGAGGACGACGAACAGGGCCGCCGCGACCGCCAGGGCCCCGCCGTAGAGCCACTGGCGGGCCGATTCCCTGGAGAAGAGCCTCTGGCGCAGGGCGCTCATCATGGGCTCGCCTCCTGCCCCCCGCCCGGGCGGCGGGCGAGGGTCACGTCCAGGCGAAACTCCGTGAGGATGAGGCCCGCCTCCCGGCCGCTGCCCGTGGCGCCGATGTGCACGGCCTCCACGCAGGGGATATCGCGCAGGACGTCGGCGAAGGCGAACACCTTGTCCTCCGCGGCGGCCATGCCGGCGATCACGCAGGGGGTGTCCCTGCCCAGTCTCACGCGGTCGAGCCACAGCTCCTGGGGCAATCGTCGGCTCACTGCCTCCAGGAAGGGCCCTCCGGGCACGCCGCCCAGGCGGCGGAACAGGCGGCGGGCGTTGGCCGACCGCCGCTTCAGCTCGTCGTGGCGGCGCTGGAGCCGCGAGCACTCGAGCATCCGCTCCGTGGGGTGGTTGAGCCGATGGGTCAGGCGCTGGACCTTGCGGCGCACGGCCCAGTCCCAGCCCACCAGGGTGCCCATGGCCAGGAAGGTGACGATGGCGGGCACCATGGCCCAGGGCGGCAGGGCGCAGCGTCGGCGCGGCTTGCGGGGCGCGGGCAGGAGGTCCACCGGCCCGATGGGGCCTGGCAGCCCGGCGTCGGCCAGGGCCGCGGCGGCCACGGGGGCCAGGGCGCAGGGCTCGGCCTCCCGCCCCTCCTCCACCTCGGCCTGGAAGGAGCCCACGCCGGCGAAGCTGGCCGGGTCGACCCGCCGGGGGCGCACGCCCACCTCCGCGAGCCGTTCGAACAGCTCCTGGGGCTCGCCGCACGACCCGCACCACACCAGCTCCTCGACCGCTTCCTGGCCGCGGGCGTGGCGCAGGTGGTAGTCTTCGAGCTGCTCCAGGCTGGCCACCAGCTCCTGGCCGTCGGAGCAGAGGGCCTGTGCCGTGGTGGCCAGGCCGGTGCAGAAGATGAGGCCGTCGCCCCGCAGGAGGCCCACCTCGCAGCCGTCGTGGTCGGCCACCAGGAGGAAGCGGGGCTGGCCCGCTTCCCCGCCCCGCAGGAGCACGCGGGCCAGGAGGCTCATCCTGGGCTCCGCGCGGACCACGGTGACCCCGGCGCGCTTGGCCACCCCCACCTGGCTGGCCACCAGGCCGCGGAGGGCCGCGGCGCTGAGAAGGCGGGACGTCTCCTCCTCCGCCGGCCCGCCGTCCTCGAGGGTGTGGGCCACGACCGTGGGCTGGCCGCCGAAGACCACGTAGCGCCGCATCCTGTCCTCGCAGTCGGTGGCCACGGAGGGGTCGTCGCGCTCGCGGACCGGCTCCACCCGACACACCACCCTGGGCCCGCCGAGCACGAGGGTGGCCCGCCGGACCCGCGCCCCGGAGTCGGAGAGGACCTGGCGGATGGCATCGGCGGCGGCGTCGCGGTCCACCACCGTGTCCTCCTCGACGGCCCCCGCGGGCAGGGGGCGGCAGTGGGCGCGGAGGGCGTAGCCGGACTCGGCCGGTGCGGCGACGGCGAGACGCACCTCGCGGTCGTCGATCTCGATGCCCAGTAGCTCCTCGGCCTTCCCTCTGCTCAACGCCTCAGCTCTCCTGCGCAGGGTCGTTCGTCCTGCCCCGGCTCAGTGGTGGTGGCGGAGCACGCGATGCGTCTCGGCGTCCATGCGATAGGGCTCCCCGGTGACCGGGCAGCGGGGAATCCCGCCGGGGAAATAGGCGGGGTCGCGGCCCAGGTCCGAGAGGTCCGGCTCGGGCCAGCGTCCCTTGTCGAAGTACCATTTCTCGATCGCCTGGTTGATGCGGGTCACGTTCTGGTCGCAGGTGGTCCCGGCCGCCTGGGCCCCGCCCTGGAGGGCGTAGCACGCGAGCACGCCGCTGATGGCCGCGACCACCAGGAGCACCACCACGACCTCCCAGAGGGCCATGGCGCGAACCCGCAAGGGGCCAATCATCGCTCTCCCCTCCCTTTCTGTTCGAGGAGCGCGCCCAGGACCAGGCACCGCGGCGTCAGGACCATGGCGGACCACCTCGGGGAGCCGCGACCGAGAGCGCTCCAGGCGCCGCGCCTGATGTGAGCAGGGCGCTCAGGCTCGCCCCGGGCCGCGACGGCGCATCAATGACTATGGCCCGTCACGCGATGGGTCGTCGCGTCGAGCGCGTAGGCCGAGCCGTCCACGGGACAGGTGGGCAGCCCGTCGGGGAAGTAGTCCGCATCGGAACCGATGTCCGAGAGGTCGGAGGCGGGCCAGCTTCCCTTCTCGAAGTACCACCGCTCGACCTGGGTGTTGATGTTCGCCACGTTCTGGGCGCAGGCGTTCTTCTTGGCCTCCGCGGCGCTCACGGTGAAGCGGGGGACGATCACCGCGGCCAGGATGCCCAGGATCACCACCACGATGAGCAGCTCCAGGAGGGTGAAGCCCCGGCGGCGCCGGTGAATGGCATTGTGGAACACGAGTGGTCTCCTTCGTGTCGGTTCGCCGCGGCCGTCTCGCCCGGCCGGCTCCCCGCGGCAGGAGCCGGCCCCCGGAGAAAAGAAAGACGCAACAGAAGCTCTCTTCGCCTCACCTCCTTTCGCCTCCCTGGGCGTTGCCTCCACGCGGAGCGGCGAGGGTCAACCGTCCTCGCCCTCGTTCTGCGAATGGTTGTGGCCCTTCACGCGTTGGGTCGTTGGGTCGAGCTTGTAGGCGCTCCCATCGACGGGACAGGCGGGCAGCCCGTCGGGGAAGTAGTCGGGGTCGGCGCCGATATCGCTCAGATTGTTCTTCGGCCATTCCCCCTTCTCGAAGAACCATCGCTCGACCTGGGTGTTGATGTTCGCCACGTTCTGGGCGCAGGCGTTCTTCTTGGCCGCCGCGGCGCTCACGGTGAAGCGAGGGATGATCACGGCGGCCAGGATGCCCAGGATCACCACCACGATGAGCAGCTCGAGGAGGGTGAAGCCTCGGCGGCTGCGTCCCTTCCTGCCTTCGGTCCCTCCACAAGGCACGGCGTTCCCTCCGCAAGAATGCGGGATGCCGCGGCCCGGCAGCCACGCGACGACGGGCTGCCCTGCGGCCGCTCCCCATCGGACTCTCTTCTATAGTCATCCCTCCGGCTCCGTCTCGTGTTCAGCGGGCCACGTGCTTCATGAGGTCGAACATGGGGAGGTAGATGGCCAGGGCGATGAGCCCCACCACCACGCCCAGCACGACCGTGAGCAGGGGCTCCATGAGGGTGGTCACGGTGTTGACGCGACTATGGACATCGGCGGCGAGGAAGGCGGCGGTGCGGGCCGCGGCCTCGGGCAGCGAGCCGGTCTCCTCGCCTACGCTGATCATCTGGATGGCCATGGGGGAGAAGAGCTCCGCATAGCGCTCCATGGGCTTGCCGAGGGTCCCCCCCTGGCTCACGTGGTGGCGGATGTCGGCCACCGCCTCCTGCACCACCAGGTTGTCCACCAGCCCGCCCATCAGGCGGAGGCTCTCCACGATGCTCACCCCGCTGCCCACCAGGGTGGCGAAGGCGCCCAGGAAGCGCGACGCGATGGCCTGGCGACGCAGCTTGCCCAGCAGCGGCAGACGCAGCATCGCCGAGTCCCACCACCGCCGAAAGCCCGCCATGGCCCGCAGCCGAGGCCATCCCGCCGCCACTCCCAGCCCCACCAGCAGGGGCAGCCACCACAGGCGCACCGCACCCCGGCTCAGCGCCAGAAGCAGCCGCGTGACCAGGGGCAGCTGGAGGTGCATCTTCGTGTACACGTCCTCGAACGTGGGTACCACGTAGACCAGGAGGAAGGCGACCACCACGGTGGCCACGGAGAGGACCACCAGGGGGTAGGCCACGGCGCCGCGCACGGTCCGCCGCAGGGCCTCCTTCTTCTCCAGGTCCTCGGCCAGCTGGCCTAGGGTCTCGGGCAGCGTGCCCCCCGCCTCGCCGGCCCGGACCACGTTGATGGTCAGGGAGTCGAACAGCTGCGGGCGGCGCGCCATGGCGGCCGAGAGCATCTCGCCGGCGGCCACCTCGTCGCTCAGCTCGCTCACCAGGGCGGACAGCACCGGGTGCTCGAGCTGGCGGGCCACGGTGCGGAGGCTCTTGGACAGGGGCAACCCGGCGTCCAGCAGCGTGGCCAGGTGCTGGACCAGCAGGGCCACGTCCCGCGTGCGCACCCGGGCCGGACCGGGGGTCAGGCGCTGCCACCAGGCGGCGGCGTCCTGGCGGTCCGCCCTGGCGGGGGCCTCTGCCGAGGCTTGTCGTCCTATGGGCAGCTCGAGCCCCATCGGGGGTTCCTTTCCGCGTCATACCGCGGCGGCTTCGCTCTCGGTCTTCTCCCACACGAGGACGTGCTGGCGCACCTCCTCGAGGGTGGTGTGGCCGGCCACGGCGAGGTCGATGCCCGCTTCCATGAGGGTCTGCATCCCCTGGCGCACGACGTGGTCCTGGATTTCCTGGGAGCTGGCCCGCCGCTCGATGAGCTCGCCCAGGGATGCGGAGGCGGGCATCAGCTCGAACACCCCGCAGCGTCCCCTGTAGCCGGAGCCGAAGCACTGGTCGCAGCCCGCCCCGCGGCTCAGCTCCGCCTCCCGCAGGCGCTGGGCGTGGGGGCCGAACTCCTCGAGCAACGCCTCCGCCGGCTCGCAGGCGGTGCGGCAGGCGGGGCAGATGCGCCGCACCAGGCGCTGGGCCACGACTCCGATGAGCGAGGAGGCGATGAGGAAGGGCTGGACGCCCAGGTCGACCAGGCGGGTGACGGCCCCCGCCGCGGAGTTGGTGTGCAGGGTGCTCAGCAGCAGGTGGCCGGTGAGGGCCGCCTGGACGGCGATCTGGGCGGTCTCCCCGTCCCGGATCTCGCCCACCATGATGATGTTGGGGTCCTGGCGGAGGATGTACTTGAGCCCCGAGGCGAAGGTCATCCCGAAGTTGGGGTCGATGCTGATCTGGTTCATCCCCCTCATCTGGTTCTCCACCGGGTCCTCGAGCGTAATGATGTTGCTCTCCGGGCGGTTGAGCTGGTTGAGCACGGCGTAGAGGGTGGTGCTCTTGCCGCTGCCCGTGGGGCCGGTGACCAGGATCATGCCGTAGGGGTGGGCGATGAAGCGCCGGATGCCGGCCTCCTGGGCCTCCGAGAAGCCCAGGCGCTCGAGGCGGAACATGTCGGCGTCCTTCTCCAGGACGCGGATCACGACCTTCTCGCCGGCCACGGTGGGCATGGTGGAGACCCGCAGGTCGTAGGAGCGGTCGCCGGCGGCGAAGGAGATGTGGCCGTCCTGGGGGTGGCGCCGCTCCGTGATGTCCAGGTCGGCCATCACCTTGAGTCGGGAGACCAGGGGCCTCTCGATGTGATGGGGGATATTCATGTTGTCGTAGAGCACCCCGTCGATGCGGTAGCGGACGCGCATCTCGGGGTCCTGGGGCTCGAAGTGGACGTCGCTGGCTCCGCTCTCGATGGCCCCCCGGATGATGGAGTTGACCAGGCGGACGACGGGCACCTCGGAGGTCTCGTCCGATTCCGCCTCCAGCAGCTCCGCGCGCCGTGCCCCGCCGCCCTTGCGCAGGTCCTCGAACCGCATGTCCACGATGGTCTGGCGGGTGAGGACCTTGCGGTCGAAGCACTGGTCGAGCAGGCGCACGATGGCTCCCGGCTCGGCCACGTGGGGCACCACGTGGTAGCCGGTGAGGAGGTGGACTTCGGAGATGGTCCACAGGTCGTCGGGGGCCAGCATGGCCACGTGGAGGTCGGGGCCGTCGACCCGGAAGGGGGCCACCACGTGGCGGCGGCAGAAGGCCTCGGGCAGGAGGAGGACCACCTGGGGGTCGACCTCCTGGTCCTCCAGGGCCACGAAGGGCACGCCGTGCTGCTCGGCGAGGGCGTTGGCCAGGTCGATCTGGCGGACGAAGCCCATGCGCACCAGGATCTCGCCCAGCAGGCCGTTCTCCTGGCGCTGGAGAGCGAGGGCCTGCTCGAGCAGCTCGGGGGTGAGCAGGCCCCGGCGGATGAGCACTTCGCCCAGCTTCTTCTTCATGGACCTTCTCGCGCTGGCTCAGGCCTCGGCGTCGACCGTGGCCTCGAGGTTCTGGGCCACCTTCTGCTGGAGCACCAGGGGGTCGTAGGGCTTGACCACGTAGTCCTGGGCGCCGCTGTTGTAGGCGTAGGTCACGTCCTTGGCGTCGGCCTTGGCGGTGAGCATGACCACGGGGATTCCCTTGGTCGCGTCGTTCTGGCGCAGGCGGCGGCAGACCTGGAAGCCGTCGAGGTCGGGCATCATCACGTCCAGGAGGATGAGGTCCGGCTGGTGCTCGGCGGCCACGTCGAGGGCCTCCCGGCCGTCGGCGGCCTGGAGCACCTCGTAGCCGAAGCGGCGGAGGCGGAACTCGATCATCTCCCGCACCCGCCTCTCGTCGTCCACGACCAGGATCTTCGAGGCGTTCATCCCTTCCCTCCTGTGTTGCGGTCTGGGGCCGCCGGGCAGGCCGGGGCTGCCGCGGCGGACGCCCGGCCCTCCGCTTCGGTCTCCGCGCCCTGCGGGGCCCCCGCGGGCCAGGCCTCCATGCGGCGGCGGGCGAGCCCGGCCAGCTCCGCCGCCGTGGCCCCGTCCTGGGGGTAGGTGGCCACGCCCACGCCCACGCCGCAGCCCGCGCCCGGCTGGGGCGAGCGGGCGAGCAGCTCGACCAGGGCCTTCACGGCGCGGGCGGCCACCCGCCGCGCCGCCTCGTGGTCGGCGTCGTGGAGCACCACCGTGGCCCCGCCGGGGCCCACCACCACGGTGTCGCCGGGCCGGAGATTCTCCTCCAGGCAGTGCTCCAGGAGGGGCAGATGGGCCGCCGCCTCGGCCTCCCCCTCGGGGAACAGGCCGATCTCCACCACCGACAGCGGCGAGCCCAGCACGCCCGAGACCCGCATGGCGTCGGCGATCTGGCCCAGGCGCCACCGCTCGCTGCGGCGGAAGTCCGTGGGCACCACCACCTGGAACCGGCTGCCACGCCCAGGCTCGCTGTCCACCTCCAGGCGGCCCCCGTGCTGCTCCACGATGGAGCGGGCGATGGCCAGGCCCAGGCCCAGCCCCTCCTCCTGGCAGTCGCGCGAGGCGTCCTCGCCTCCGCCGTCCCAGCTCAGGATGCGGGCCACCTGCTCGGGCCCCAGGCCCCGCCCGGTGTCGCTGACGGACAGGACGACCAGCTGCTCGCCGCCCTCGCCCCCGCGGGTGCCCACGTCGACCGCCACGGCCCCGCCCGGGGGCGTGAACTTCAGCGCGTTGCCCACCAGGTTGGCCAGCGCCTGGGTGAGCAGGTCGGGGTCGGCGTGGCACCAGGTGCCCGCCGGAGCCTCGCCGAGGTGGAGCTGGACGCCGGCCCGGGCGGCGCTGCCGTGGAGGGAGCGGACCACGTCGCGTGCCAGGCCCGCGGCGTCGACGCGTCGGGCCCGCATGCGCACGCGGGCGGCCCGGGCGCGGCTGGCCGCCAGCATGTTCTCCACCAGGCGGGCGACGCGGGCCGTGTCGTCGGCCACGCCGCGCAGGAGCCGCCGCTGGTCGGCCGAAAGCTCGTCCGCCGCCCCCTCGGCGAGCAGCGATACCCCCTCGCGAAGGGGAGTGAGCACGTTGCGAAGCTCGTGGGCGAATACCGCCAGGGGGTCCGAGCGACCGGCCCACCGCCAGTCGCGGCGGGCTCCCCGCTCGAGGGCCACGTGGACCAGCCGCTGCTCCCCCGGCCCCTCGGCGGGGGAGAGCGTGGCCCGAAGCTCCCCGTGCTGGGGATGCGTGAGCTCGACCGCCCGCCGGCCGGGGCCGGCGGCAGCGTGGTCGCGCACCAGCTCGCCCAGGCACACCGAGCGGCCTTCGCAGCCCACGGCCACGTCGTCCAGCCCCCCCTCGCCCAGGGCCAGCAGGGCACGGGCCACGCGGTTGGCCCCCAGCACCCGGCCCTGGCCGTCGGCCAGCACGACGCCGACCGACAGCAGGTCGAGCGCCAGCGGGGCCAGCTCATCCTCCGACCACATCGCACTCTCCATCCCTGGCAACGCGGGCCGCGCAGGGCGCCGAGCCCGCCAACATCATGTTGTCGCGCGTCGCTCGCCCCCGCGCGACGGCGCCGGACCACGGCGCAGGGCCGGCGCGTGCCCGCGGGGCAAGCGGACGCATCGGCTGCTGGGGTGCAATCGGCGTGCCATCGCCCCCGGCGGCCCCCGCCGCGCCCCGCCATAGCCCACAAACCTCGCAATAACAGAGCCTTACGCCCTCGCCACGGGCCGCCCGGCGGGGGCGGGCGCGAAAGGTCTTCCCACCGGGCGGTTCGAACCTTCCCTACCGACAAATCCGGCAGTCTCGCACCGCAGCCCCGGGGCGCCGGCCCCCTCGAGGCCCGCCCTACACCCCCTCCCAGAAGCCGCAACCGCCAGGGCGCAGAGCGCTTGCATCGGCCCGCCGACCGCCGGCCGAGGCCCACCGCCCGCACCGCTAAACCTCTGACCGATCCTTCCGATACTCCACCTGGCACGCGGAAAGCCCGCGGGGGCCGCCGGCCGTGCCACGCCGACCCACGGATGGCCAGGAGAGATGGCGATGCAGGGAGTGCTAGCCGACGACCGACCCCGCGCCGCGCACCACGGCCCAGCCAGCGAGGCCAGCCTGGTGACCCATAGCCCCCCGATGCGAGAGCTCGATGCGCTGATCGACGCCGTAGCCCCCTCCGACTGCCCCGTGCTCATCACCGGCGAGACGGGCACGGGCAAGGAGCGGGTGGCCCGGGCGCTCCACCAGCGCAGCCGGCGGGGGCGCCATCGCCTGGTGGCCATGCACTGCGCCGCGGTGCCGCCCACGCTGCTGGAGCGGGAGCTCTTCGGCCACGAGCGCGGGGCCTTCACGGGAGCGGGGGAGCGGCGCCAGGGGGTGTTCGAGGCGGCCCACGGCGGCACCTTCCTCCTCGACGAGATCGGGGAGCTCGAGCCCCGCCTACAGGCCAAGCTCCTGCGCGTGCTCCAGGAGAAGGAAATCCTCCGCCTGGGCTCCACCGAGCCCACCCGCGTGGACGTGCGGGTGCTGGCGGCGACCAACTGCGACCTCCGCGCCGCCGTCGAGGCCCGGGGCTTCCGCCCCGACCTCTTCTACCGTCTCAACACCGTGGAGCTGCACGTCCCGCCGCTGCGCGAGCGGCGGGAGGACATCCTGGCCCTCTGCCGGGAGTTCCTGGTCGAGGCCGCGGAGGCCGATGGCGCCCCGCCCCGCCAGCTCAGCCCCGCCGCCGCCGCCCACCTCTTCGCCTATCCCTGGCCGGGCAACGTGCGGGAACTGCGAAGCGTCGTCCAGCGGGCCTGCCTGCTGTGCGACGGCCCCCGCGTCGAGGCCCAGCACCTGCCCGCGAAGGTCCTCCGCGACGCCCAGCGCCCGGCCCCGCCCGGTCCCCCCTCGCCGGCCCCCCAGGAGGCCCTCCTCGCCCCCGTGCAGCCGCCCGACTTCCGGGAGGCCCGCCGCCAGTTCGAGCGCCGCTACTTCCTCCAGGCCCTCGCCGCCGCGGAGGGCAACATCTCCGCCGCGGCCCGCGGCGCCGGCCTGTCGTGGAAGCACTTCCGCCACAAGATGCACGAGCTGAATATCCGCCCCGACGCCTGGACCCATCTGCCGGCCCCCGAGCCCGCCAGCTAGCCCGCCTCCCTCGCCGAAATGTGGGGGCTCCCAGGGAACAGCCGCAACACGAATGGCAGGACGAGGGGAGGGTCCCCCGCCGTGCTGTCCTCTACCCTCTTCTTCCCATTCGTGCCATTCGCCCATTCGTGGGATTCGTGATGCCTCTTCTCCGCGCCTCGGGCTCCTAGCCGCGCCGTCGCCTCCTGGGCCGCCGGCCGCGGTCGGCGCGGAAGACGCGGAGGCGGCGGATGCGGCGGGGGTCGGCTTCGACGACCTCGATGGTGTAGGGGCCGAGCTGGACGGTCTCGCCCTCCCGGGGAATCTCGCCGGCGAGCTTCATCACCAGGCCGCCCACGGTCTCGAACCCCTCTTTGGGGATGGGCTGGCCGAGGGTCTCGGCCAGCACGTCCACGCTCATCCTGGCGTCGCACTGGAAGTCGGAGCGTGTGCCCGCGGCCACGTGGTGGGGCCACTCGCGGCGGGCGTCGCGGATGTGGCCCACCACCTCGGCCACCAGGTCCTCCGCCGTGGCCAGGCCCACCACCCCGCCGTGCTCGTCGACCACGATGGCCATGGGCATCTCGCTGTAGCGCAGCTCGCGGAGGAGCTCGCCCACGGACTTGGTTTCGGGCACGTAGGTGACCTCGCGTCGGACGTAGGGGGCGAGGGGCGTGGCGGCCGGCTCCTCGGGCAGGCCGGCCCGGAGCACCGACACCACGCTGCCCACCCCCACCACGTTGTCCACCGGTCCCTCGTAGACGGGGAATCGGGAGAAGCCGGTGGTGGCGGCGGCCTCCTCGAGGTCGGCCACGGTGGCGTCGATGCCCAGGGAGACCATCTCGGCCAGGGGCACCATGACGGTGGAGACGGGGCGGTCGCGCAGCTCGAGGATGCTGCGGATCATCTGGCGCTCCTCGGAGGCCAGCAGCCCGTGCTCCTCCCCGATGTCGGCCAGGGCCATCAGCTCCTCGCGGGTCACGTAGGGGCTGGCGGCGACGGGCCGGTCGCCGAGCAGGGCGAGGGCCGCCTCGGCGATGCGCCGGGCCACCACGGCGATGGGGCGCATCAGGCGGTCGGCGACGGCCAGGAGCCGCGCTCCCCGCACGGTCACCGCGTCGGCGCTGGCCCGGCCGATGGACTTGGGGACGATCTCGCCGAAGATGAGCACCAGGGGGGTCATCACCAGGGTGGTCACGACGCTCTCGTCGAGCGGCTGGTCCCAGGCCTCGAGGGCGTCGGCGACCACCAGGGTGGCCAGCGAGGTGCCGGTGACGGTGGCCACGTTGGTCCCCACCAGCATGGTGCTCAGGAGGGCCTCGGTGCGCTCGACCAGGCGCTCGGCCAGGGCGGCCCGCCCCTCGCCGCGCCCCGCGGCCACGTGGATGGCCGTGCGATCGGCCGAGATGAGGGCCGTCTCGTAGCCGGAGAAGAAGCCGGAGGCGAGGATGCAGGCCAGGACGAGGACGACGAGCAGGAGGTCGACGATCAGCATCGCGGCTCCTCCTCGTCCCCCGGCCCGGCGCCCGGGCCACCGGCCACGCGCTGCCAGGCGGGGTCGCGGGGGTCGCGGGGCGCCACCTCGACGGCTCCGATGCGCCGGCCCCGCAGGCGCAGGACTCGGAACCGGTAGCGGCCGTCGGTGGCCTGCTCGCCGGCCCGGGGCAGGTCGCCGAAGAGGCCGAGGACGTATCCGCCGATGGTGTCGGCGCGGCCCAGGGGCAGGTCGAGGCCGAGGTCGGAGTTGACGTCGCGGATGCGGGCCTCGCCCAGGACCTGGACCCGCCCGTCGGTGCGGCGGTAGAGGGGCTCGCCGCTGCGTCCCCGCGCCAGCACGTCGCCCACCAGCTCGTCGACGAGCTGGCGGAGGGTCACCAGGCCCGCGGTGCCGCCGTGCTCGTCGACCAGGATGGCCATGTGGGCCCCGCTGTCGCGCATGTCGCGCAGCAGGTCGCCCACGTGGCGGGTCTCGGGCACCAGGAAGGCGGGGCGGACCACGGGCCGGCGGGGGGCCTGGGCCGCGGGGCGCGCCCGGTCCGCGAACTGGCGGATGCTCAGGCCCAGCACGTCGCGGCCCCGCCAGGCGGGCACGTCCTTGACGTCGAAGAGGCCCCAGATGCGGTCGATGTCGCCGCTGTGCACGGGCAGTCGGGAATGGCGGGAGCGGCGGGCCAGCTCGACGGCCTGGGCGAGCGTCGCCTGCTCGCTCACGCAGGTCATCTCCGTGCGGGGCACCATCACCTCCCGGGCGTCCATCTGGCCGAACTCGAAGATGTGCTCGACCATCTCCCGCTCGTGCTCGTCGATCACCCCCTCCTCCTCGCCCACGGCCAGGGCGGCGCCGAACTCGTGCTGGGTGAGCAGCCGGGCGCTCTGGATGTGGCCCTGGCGAAGGAGGAACAGCACGCCGTTGGTGATGTGGCGAAGCACCACCCGAAGGGGCAGGATCGCCTGGCAGAACCACAGCAGGGGCAGGGCCACGGCGCGCGACAGGCCCTCCGCGTGGCGCACGGCGAAGGTCTTGGGCGTGACCTCCCCGAAGAGCAGCAGCAGCAGCGTGGTCAGCCCGATGGCCACCCCCACCCCCTTGCTGCCCAGGAGGGCCGTGGCCGTGGCCGCCACCACGCTGGAGGCCGCCACGTTCACCACCATGTTCCCCACCAGGATGGTGATCAGCAGCCGGCGGGGCAGGGCCAGCAGCCGGGCCACGGCGCGGCCCGAGCGGCCGCCCGAAAGGCGCAGGCGCTGGACCTGCACGCGGCTCAGGGAGAACAGCGCGGTCTCGGATGAGGAGAAGAAGGCCGACAGTGCCAGCAGCACCGCCAGGACGCCCAACTGCGGCAGCATCATGCCGTCCCCTGCGCACAGCGCCTCGACGGCCCCCATCGGTGCCCCGACCCGGGCCGATGGCCCGGCGCTCAACGTCCCGATGATACCCGGTGGCGAGAGGAATTGCCAGCCCCGCCCCCCGCGCTCAGGGCGCGGCGGCGAGGGCCGCGGCGGGAACCTCGAGGGTCAGCGTGGCATCGCGGTAGCAGGCGTCGAAGCCCGGCTCGGCCGCCAGCACCCGGCCGCCCCGGCGGGCCTCGATGCGGTGCGGCGTGCAGTTGTTGTGCCCGTCGACCCGCACCGGGTGGGTGGTGGTGGCGACGTACTCGGTGAGGACCAGGGAGCAGCGGCCCTCCGCCTCCGTCGTGCCCTCCACCACCTCGCGGCGGGCGCCCGTGCTGGTGGCCACCACGCGCACGCCGGGCAGGGGCCGGCCGGTGCCCTCCTCGACCACCCGCACGGCGGTGGTCCACAGGATGGCCGCGCTGCCGCCGGCCTGGTAGAACTTGATCTTGCCCCTGCTGAAGCGGCAGTCGAGCAGCTCGACCTCGGCGCCCTGGCCGCGGAGCGCCAGGTCGGCCAGCTTCCCGTAGAGCTGGCTGTCGACCAGCCGCACCGGCTCGCCCTCCAGGCCGTCGACCACCACGCCGAAGTAGCCGGCGCACTGGAACTTGCTCTCGCGGATGTCCAGCCGGCTCCCGTCGGCCTCCACGGCCTGGAAGGCGCTGCCGTCGCAGTCGGCGAAGGTCACGCCATGGAGCACGATGCGAGAGGTCCGCCGGGCCACCTCGCTGGCGCTGCCGGACATGTAGAGAAAGTAACTGTCGCGGGCCTCCAGACGCCCGTCCACCCGCAGGGCGTAGCCCTGGCTGCACTGGTCGACGGTCAGCGTCTCGCTCTTGGTGGTCACCGTCGAGTGGTAGATGCCCAGCGAGCCCCGGCGGGTCACCTCGACCCGCAGGTCGCCGCAGACCACGGTATCGAGCACCAGCAGCTCGCCCAGGGCCTCGTCGTCGGGGTCGCCCACCTGGAGGCCGCCGTGGACGATGAGGCTGACCTTCGCCTCGGTCCGCCGCTGCTCGGGGTCGTAGAGGAGCACCTCGCCCACGTCGCCCGCCTGCTCGTCGATCTCGCGGGCCAGGCGGGCCAGGGTATAGTCCGGCCCGTAGATGTGGAGCTCCTTGCCCCGCAGCTCCCAGCCCTCGGTGCGCACGCCGCGGCTCATGGCCACCACGATCACGCCCACGGCCACCACCACGGCGAGCGCGACCAGCAGGTTCAGCTTCTTGAGCATCGGCGATAGACCTCTGAGGGCGGCGACGGCCCGACGCCCGCCCATGTCCATTCTACCATGAACGCAGTTCGCGCGCCGGCCCGCTCCCGTGACAGAAACGCGGCGGAGGCCCCGCGCCGCGGCGGGCCATTCACGGCCCTATCTATCGCATTGGCACCGAGATGCGTCGGCTCAGCCGGCGACGTGCAGCTCCACGATGTCGCCGTCCTCCAGCACGTGGTCGCGGGTGACCTGGAGGCCGTCGAACTTCGCCGAGCCCCACACGCACGCATACTGGAGCTTGTCGGGAAACTCCCGGTGCACGGCCCGGGCCAGGTCCACCACCGTGCTGCCCCGGCCCAGGACGAAGGGCACCTCGAGGTCCGGCTCCTCGCCCGGCTCCTTGCAGTAGACGCGGACGACCTGGAGCAGGTCGAAGAGCCGGGCGGTGAGCTGGCGGAGGCTCCGGGCCTCGTGGGCGGAGACGCGCACCATGGGCAGGCGACCGTCGTAGAGCTCGGCCAGGGCGTCGAAGGTCTCCCCCGCGCCCTCGACGTCGGCCTTGGTGCCCGCGATGAGGGCGGTCTTGAGCTGGCGGTCCTCCGCGTCGCGCTCGTCGTGGCCGACGGGCCGTCCCACGGGGGCGATGCCCCGCCGGGCGAGCACGTCGAGGCAGGCCTCGAGCTGCTCGAGGGCGTCGGGCGCCGCCAGGTCGACCACGATCAGAATGACGTCCGCCGCGCGGTAGGCGCCCATCATCCCCGGGACCATGGACCCGGGGGTGAACGGGGGCATGTCGACCAGCTGGATGGGCACGTCCTCGTAATGGGCCATCCCGGGCACGGGCGCGTGGGTGGCGAAGGGGTAGTCGGCGACGGTGACCCGCCCCTTGGAGAGGGCTCCCACGAGGGCCGACTTCCCGCTGTTGGGCAGGCCGAGGAGCACCACCTGGCCGGCGCCGCTGCGCTCGACGTGGAAGATGTCGCGCTGGCGGGCCCCGGCCTGGGAGCTGGAGGGCTTGGAGCGCAGCCTGGCGATGCGCTGCTTGAGGTCGGCCTGCATCTTCTCCGTGCCCTTGTGCTTGGGGATGCAGGCCAGCATCTCCTCGAGGCAGGCGAGCCTCTCCTCGTCGGTCTTCGCCTCGCGGTAGGCCTGTTCGGCCTTGCGGTATTCGGGAGTCAGGTTCGCGGGCATCGTCGCCTCTTCCTCACCGTGGCTACCCTGGCTATGGTAGCGAGCCGCGGGCCGCAAATCAACGGGTCGGCGGCGCCCGGCGAGCGCCCAGGAACCGCACGGTGAGCGCGACCAGGACCAGCGCCCCGCCCAGGACCGTCGAGCCGCTCGCCGCCTCGCCCACCACCAGCCACACCCACACCGGGTTGAGGGCCGGCTCGATCAGCGTGATGAGCGCCGCGTCCGTGGCCCGGATCCTCGTAAGGCCGTAAATTACCAGCACATACGGGATGGCGAGCTGGAACACCCCCTGCAACGCCACCACCCCCAGGGCCTCCGCCGACAGGCCCAGGCGGCCCCACGCCACGGGCAGCAGCAGCGCCCCCGCCGCCAGGTTGTAGAGGCTCGACCGCGCCACCGGGCTGCCTCGGGGCATCGCCCGCTGGAGCAGGGCGAAGCCCGCGAAGGCCACCGAGCTGCCCAGGCCCCACGCCAGCCCGCCCCGGTGCCCCGGCTCCCACGAGCCCACCAGGATGGTGCCCACCCCCGCCATCCCCAGGGCCAGCGCCGCCACCGTGCGCCAGCCCAGCCGCTCGCCCAGCAGCACCACCGCACCCACCGCCACGAACAGCGGATAGGCGTACTGGAGGAACACCGCGTTAGCCGCCGTCGTGCCCGCCGTCGAGAGCACGAAGCCGGCGACTACGACCGTGAAGCAGCCCGCCGAGGCCCCCAGCCGCACCGGCGAGCCGCCCCGAAGACGCGGCAGCGCCCACGCCAGCACCACCCCCCCGAATGCACTCCGAAGGCACGCAATCGCCCGCGGATCCGCACCGTAGCGGCCCGCCAGGACCTTCACGAACACCCCGCCCGTGCTCCACATCAGCGCCCCCGCGGCCACCGACGCGTAGCCCGCCGCGCGCGGCCACCGGCCCGAACGCGTCTCCACGCCACCACCCCCTCTCCAGCCATCGGACCCGGACCCGTCCACGAGCCCCATTGTAGCACAACGCCCCGGCACGCTCCCCTCTACTACTACAACCCGTTTTCCCCCCAGAAAACGGACACCGAAAATCGTAAAGATCGCAAAAAACCGGCCGCAACGCCGTAACCATTGGAACCAAAGCGCCTTACGAGATCAGGGCCTCCTTCTCAGGCCCGGCTCGGCCGGCCACGCCGCGCGCTCCCCTCCACCCCTACAAACCGAAGCCCC
>JBKHIY010000007.1:0-82697 GCA_046538415.1 Candidatus Brocadiia bacterium
GATGCTGGATGCTGGATGCTGGATGCGGGGATTCCGCGTTTTTTTGCCCTTTCGCGCTTGCCAAAGGGCCCTGTCCCGAATATAGTTATCGGGAGGGTGGCGTGGGAGGGACGCGCCCCCCCTCATCCGACATGCCGTTAGCAGGGGCTGGACGGACCTCAGCTCCCAGCGTGGCAAAGGAGGCCTTCGATGGCAAGAGCCGCAGTCCGGTGTCTTGCCGCGGCCCTGGTGGCGGTCGCGGCGTCCCTTCCCGCCTTCGGCCAGATGATGGAAGTGCCCCGGGTGCGCTTCAAGCAGCTCGCCCGCATCCAGCCCAACGGCGATGCCGAGCTGACCAACGAAGTGACCTTCCCCACGGACATGTACACCACCATCAAGAAGCAGATTTCGAACACCAAGCTGCTGCTTCGCGAGCTGGGCATGGCGGGCGAGGCGGCCGAGCTGCTCGACCCCAAGGTCGAATACCGCGACGCCCGCCACACCATCAAGGTGGTGGCCACCATCAAGGGCGAGCCCAAGAACCGGGGCAAGGAGTGGTTCGTCGAAGTCCAGGACGCCGAGAAGTACGAGGTGGTGGACACCGATCCCCAGGCCATCACCACCCTCCTGGTCGACCAGATGGACAACGGGGCGATCCTCATCGGCAGCGCCCGCACGGAGTTTCCCCCGGGCACCACGAACATCCGCTTCGACGCCCGTCGCGGGGGACTGTTCTTCGAGATGCCCCCGCCCTCGGTCACCGGCGACGAGGTGGACGCCCGGATGGAGATCGACGCCCGCGAGGAGATCATGAGCTGCCTCTACAAGCTCTACGGCCACCCCAAGTTCTCCAAGCTGTGGGTGGCCCGGACCATCTTCCGCAACACGGGGACGGCCACCCTGGAGGACTACCGGGTGCGGTTCCGCATCCCCGAATACTCCTCGTGGAGCTCCTGGAAGCGCAGCAAGCGGGTCTACCCCACGCAGACCGTGGTGGACGCCTTCTACCCCATCATGCTCCACAGCGTGCGTGAGCTGAAGAGCGCCACGCCCGCCCAGGTGGAGGTCCAGTGGCGCTACCGCCGGCCCGGCGGGGAGGTGGTGGAGGACGGGGATTCGCGGCGGATCACCATCCTCGGCCTCAACCAGGTGGTCTGCTCCTCCCTGCCCGCCGACCAGTGCACCACGTGGTTCGAGCTGTTCAACAACTCCCCGCTCATCGGGGCCACCTTCGTCTCCCACACCGACCCCATCGTGCAGCGCTTCGCGGGGATGGCGGCCAAGCTGGCGGGCGGGGCCGGGGCCTCGCTGAGCAACCAGAACGCGGTGGCCTTCATGCGGGCGGTCTACGACCTGATGGTGCACAACGAGCTCAAGTACCAGTCGCCCCCCGGGCTCCTCAAGGAGGGGGTGCGCCAGCACGTGAAGTTCGCCCGCGACGTGCTGCGCAACCGGGCGGGCACGTGCATCGACCTGGCCATCCTCTACGCCTCCACCTGCCAGGCGGGCGGGCTCGACCCCTGCCTGGTGTTCCTGCCCGGCCACGTGTTCCCCGTGATCAAGCTGCCCCAGGGCGACATCTACCAGCCCGTCGAGGTGACCCTCGTCTCCGGCACCCCCCAGGGCCAGCGGGTGTCCTTCCAGCAGGCCGCCCAGCAGGGGGAGAAGGAGATGGCCGAGGTGATGCACAGCGGCCTGTTCTTCCTGGTGGACATCAAGAAGCTTCGCGCCGCGGGGGTGCCCACCCCCGAGCTGCCCACCCTGCCCCCCAGCGCCCTCGCCGACTGGGGGGTCACGGTGCCCCAGCGGCGGGTCGAGCGGCCCGACGACCGCGGCGACGACGATGGCGGCGGAGACGGCGGGGGCGACGGAGGAGGGGCCGCCGCCGGCATGCAGCGAGTCGAGGACCCCAACGGCGTCTACGCCTTCGCCGTGCCCGCCGACTGGCAGGTCCAGCGCCAGGAGGGGGGCATGGTGGCCGCCGACCCCCGAGGCCAGGCCAGCGCCATGTGCATGGCCATGCCCAAGCAGGCCCGCAGCCTCGAGGAGCTGGCCAAGACCATGGTGGCCAACTGGAAGGGCCAGATCCCGGAGTGGAAGGAAGTGAGGCGCCAGGAGCTGAAGGTCAGCGGCCGGCCCGCCCTCCACATCCGGGGCACGGGCAAGCCGGGCGGCAACGAGCTGCTGGCCGACTACTTCCTGGTGCTCACCGAGCGCCACCAGCTCCTCCTCATGCTCTCCTGTGCCAGGCCCGCCCTCCCCCAGTGGGAAGAGGTCTTCCAGGCGATCTTCGCGAGCTGGCAGGTCCGCTGACCCCCCAGGCCAAGGAGCCCCCAAATGCACCGCCCCAGGCCCCTGCTCCTCCTCGCCGTCGTCGTGGCCCTCGCCGCGGCCTCCGCCACGGCCCAGATGGCCGAAGTGCCCCGCGTGCGCTTCCAGCAGCACTGCACCGTGCGGCCCAACGGCGACATCGAGATGGACAATACCCTCACCTTCTCCGTCCAGCACTACACGAACCTCAAGGACCAGGTGCCCAACACCGCGCTGCTGCTTCGCGAGTTCGGCATGACCGGCCAGGCCAACGAGCTGGTCGAGCCCCAGGCCCGCTTCGACGACGCCCGCCACGCCGTGTGCATCTCCACCACCGTGCTGGGCGGGATGAAGAACCGCGGCCGCCAGTGGTTCGGCCCCATCCCCAACGCCGAAAACCACGAGGTGCTCGATACCGACCCCCAGGCCCTCACCCTCCTCCACGTCAACCGCCTGGACAACGGGGCCCTGCTGATCGGCACCAGCCGCATCGAGTTCCCCCCGGGCACCGAGGACATCCGTTTCGACCCCCAGCGGGGCGGGGTGTTCGCCACCATGCCCCCGCCGCCCGCCCCGGGGGGCGAGGAGGTGGACATCGAGGTGACCTTCGACGTCCGCCCCGAGATCATGAGCTGCTTCTACAAGCTCTACGGGAACCCTCAGTTCAACCAGCTATGGGTGGCCAAGGCGGTGTTCCGCAACCGGGGCAGCGCCGCGGTCGAGGACCTCCGCGTGCGCTTCCGTATCCCCAACTACTCCTCCTGGAGCCCCACCAAGAAAAGCGCCAGGGTCTACCCCACCCAGACCGTGGTGGAGACCTTTCATCCCCTCATGGACCACAAGGTGCGGGAGCTGCGCTCGGCCACCCCCGCCGCGCTGGAGGTCCAGTGGTCGTATCGGGGGCCCGACGGCCGGCGGGTGGAGGATAGCGACACCCGCCGCCTGAGCATCCTCGGGCTCAACCAGGTCATCTACTCCTCCTACGTGGGCAGCGAGAGCACCTCGTGGCACGAGTCGTTCAACATGGGGCCGCTGGTCCTGGCCACCTTCGTCTCCCACACCGACCCCATCGTCCAGCGCTTCTGCGGGATGGCCGCCAGGGAGGCCCGGGGAGCCGCCGCCTCGCTGAGCCGCCAGGCCGCGCTCCGCTTCATGCAGGCCGTCTACGACCTCATGGTCCACAACCAGATCAAGTACCAGACCTCGCCGGGGCTCTACAAGAAAGGCGTCCGACAGCACGTGAAGTTCGCCCGCGACGTGCTCCAGAACCGCGCCGGCACGTGCATCGACCTGGCCATCCTCTACGCCTCCACCTGCCAGGCCGCGGGCCTCGACCCCGTGCTGGTGCTCATCCCCGGCCACTGCTTCCCCGTCATCAAGCTGCCCGGCGGCGGCATCCAGCCCGTCGAGACCACCTGCGTGAACGGCACCGACGACGGTCGCCCCATCCCCTTCCAGCGCGCCGCACAGGAGGCGCAGAAGGAGCTCGCCCACTGGATCCAGGACGGGCGCATTTACATGGTGGACATCAAGAAGCTCCGCGCCGCCGGCGTGCCCACCCCCGAGATGCCCGACCTCCCGCCCAGCGCCCTCAAGGACTGGGGCATCGAGCCCATCCCCGAGGCCGCCGCCGCGCGCCGCCAGCCCCAGCCCCCCGACCGCACCGCCGACCAGCAGCCCCCCCGCGACGAGCAGGAAGACGACCAGGGCGGCGGCGACGACGACGCGGAACGCACCCGAGGCGACGACCCGCGCGTCCAGCCGCCCCCCATGAAAGAGGTCAAGGAGCCCGGCGGGGCCTTCGCCGTCCCCGTGCCCGAGGACTGGCAGACCCAGGTCCAGGCAGGCCGCGTGGCCGCCGCCGAAGCCCAGGGCGCGGGAAGCCTCATGGCCGTCGCCGCGCCCCGCGAGCGCATGGCGAACCTGAAGGAATTCGCCGACCAGATGGCCGCCAACTGGAAGCGCCAACTGCCCGAGTGGAGCGAAGTGGGCCGCCAGGACATCGAGGTCTGTGGCATCGAGGGCATCCACATCCGGGCCACGGCCAAGCCCCAGGGCCAGGCCATGCTCGCCGAGTACTTCCTCGTGCTCGCCCCCCGCCACCAGTTCCTCCTCATCCTCTCCTGCCCCCAGGAGCGCTTCGAGCAGCTGGCCCCCACCTTCCAGGCCATCTTCGCCGGCTGGTCGGTCGCCGCCGACGCCGAGGCCCCGCCCGAGGAAGCGGCACAGGTCGAGCCGGGGGGCGAAACCCAGCGCGTCGAGGACCCCAACGGCACCTTCGCCCTCGACGTGCCCGCAGGATGGAAGGTCCAGAAGCGGCCCGGCGCCGTGATGGGCACCGACCCCGCCACCCAGGCCAGCGTGCTGTGCATGTCGGCCCCCAAGCAGGCCGACACCCTCCAGGAATTCGCCCAGGCCATGACCCAGGGATGGAAGACCCAAATCCCGGAATGGACGCAGAAGAACGCCCGGGAGTGCAAGGTGCACGGGCTGGACGGGATGGTCATCCAGGCCACCGCCAGGACCAACGGCGTGCCCACCCAGTGGACCCACGTCCTGGCCCTCGGCGCCAGGCACCAGTTCGTACTCATGTTCTCCTGTCCCGCCCCCGCCCTCGGGCAATGTGAGCCCCTCTTCACCAAGATCGCCGGCGCATGGCAAATCCGCGACCAGGCCGCGGCCGCCCAGCCCCAACCGCAGCCCGAGCCACAGCCCCAGCCACAGCCCCAACCGCAGCCCGAGCCACAGCCCGAGCCACAGCCCCAGCCACAGCCCCAACCGCAGCCCGAGCCACAGCCCCAGCCACAGCCCCAACCGCAGCCCGAGCCACAGCCCGAGCCACAGCCCCAACCGCAGCCTGAGCCTCAACCCCAGCCACAACCCCAGCCACAGCCGCAGCCCGACCCACAGCCGCAGCCGCAGCCGCAACCCCAGCCCCAGCCCCAGCCACAGCCCCAGCCTACGCGGCTCAAGCGGGTGTCCGACCCCGGCGGGGCCTACGTCATCTCCGTGCCCGAGGGCTGGAAGGTCGAGCAGCAGGCGGGCAGCACCGTGGCCATCGGGCCGGGCCACAAGGCGAACCTCATGGTCATGGCCCTCCCGGTCACGGGCGTGCCCTTCCAGCAGTTCGTCCAGATGATGGTCCGCACCTGGAAGCAGCAGGTGCCGGGGTGGACGGAGAAGGGCCGCCAGGCGGTGAACGTCTCCGGGCACACGGGCATCCTCATCCGCGCCGAGGGGGCGCCGGGCGGCATCGCCATGACCGCCCACTACATGGTGGTGGAGGCCCCGGGCCGCAACATCCTGCTCAGCCTCTCGTGTCCCAAGGCCCAGTTCCCGGCCATGCAGGCCCTCTTCGGCCAGATCGAGAGCAGCCTCCAGCTCGGCGGCGGAGGCCCTGCCCCGGCTCCCCAGCCCGGGCCGCAGCCGGAGCCCCGGCCGCAGCCGCAGCCCATGCCCCAGCCGGCCCGCCTGAAGCAGGTGGCCGATCCCGGCGGGGCCTTCGCCTTCGGCGTGCCCGCCGACTGGCAGGCCCAGCAGCAGCAAGGCGTGGCCGCGGCGGCCGACCCCACGGGCCAGGCCAACGCCATGGCCATGGCCGCGCCCAGGGCCGCCGGCACCCTCCAGCAGTTCGCCCAGCAGATGATCGCGGGCTGGCGGCAGCAGGTGCCCAACTGGACCCAAACGGCGATCCAGAACACCCGGGTGGGTCCCCACGCGGCGCTCCACATCCGGGCCACGGGCAATCCCGAGGGCACGGCCATGGTGGCCGACTACCTGGTGGTGGTCACCGAGCGCTTCCAGGTGTGCTTCATGGTCTCCTGCCCCCAGGCCCAGGTTGCCCAGCGGCAGGCCGTGTTGCAGCAGGTGCTCCAGAGCCTCACGGTCCGCTGACCAGCCCGCCCACTTCCCTTGGCCGCGAGACCGCGTCGTGCCCGCGGCGCGGCCCCGCGCGCACCCCCTAAACCGCGGACGGCCCCCGCCGATACTCCCAGGGGGAGGGTGCGTGCCTGTGCGGCCCTGGGGGGGTCGAAGGAGGCG
The DNA here is from genome assembly GCA_046538415.1 of Candidatus Brocadiia bacterium. Classification (GTDB taxonomy): domain Bacteria; phylum Planctomycetota; class PUPC01; order DSUN01; family DSUN01; genus JBKHIY01. Next base: position 6,331 of record JBKHIY010000007.1, read on the forward strand.
TCCATGCGCCGTGCCCTGCGTCGTTGCGCCCTGGTCCTCGTCGTGCTGGTCCCGGTGGCCGGGGCGGTGGGTGGCGAGGTGCCTCGCATCCGCTTCCGCCAGCTCTGCCGCGTGCGGCGCAACGGCGACATCGAGATGGTCAACACCTTCACCCTCCCGGTCCAGCACTACACGAGGTTGAGGCAGGAGGTGTCGAACACGGCTCTGCTGCTGCGCGAGCTGGGCGTCGGCGGCCAAGTCCACGAGTTCGAGGCGGCCCGGGCCACCTACGACGACGCCGCCCACGCCATCCGCCTCACCGCCACCATGCGGGGCGGGCTGAAGCACCGGGGGAGCCACTGGTTCGCCGAGATCGTCGACGCCGCCGAGGGGCCATCGCCGCCCCGCCAGGCGCCCCCGCCGCCCGAGCCGCCGCGCCCGCAACCGGCTCCGCAGCCCGAACCGCCGCAGCCGAAGCCCACCGGCCCGCGGCGCGTCGAGCACCCCCGGGGGCTCTACGCCGTGGAGGTGCCCGGCGACTGGCGCGTCTACCGCGACGGCGACGAGCTGAGCGCCACGGCCCCGGGCGAGCAGGCGATCCTGGTCGTGGGCGTGGGCCAGCGGTCGTTCCGCTCGCTCCAGGCCTTCGCCAACGCCGTCGTTCGCTCCCGCCGGGAGCGCTACGAGCGGTGGAGCGAGGCGGGGCGCGACCTGTTCGCCGTCTCCGGCCACCAGGCGATGATGATCCAGGCGAAGGTCCGCCGGGGCGGCGTCGCGTGGGTCGACACCTACGCCGTGGCCCTCACCGCCGAGCACCAGCACGTGCTCGCCGTGGCCTGTCCCCACAGCGGCTGGGCGCGGTGGAAGGACGTGCTGGGCGACATCGGGGATAGCTGGAGCATCCGCCCGCCGGCCACCACCACCGCCGCTCCCGCGCCCCGCTGACGCGCGGCCGCGGCGGCCCCCCTCCAAGCGCAGGGCACCCAACGACCTTGAGCGCCGGGGCCGCCAGGCTCAGGCCGCGGGCCCGGGGAAATGCCCTTCGCTCACGAGATTCTGACTTGTGGCAGGCGCAAAGTCTGTTAGAATGGAGCGCGGCCGACCCGTCCCAACCTCGAGGAGAGCGATGATGAAGCGACTCGTGGCCCTTTGCGCGGGCTTCGCCCTGGCCGCCACGGCCTCGGCCGGCGCCGAAACCCTGGACGAAGCGGTGGAACGCCTGGCCAAGGCCGAGCAGGGCGTGGACGACCTGGCCGCAAAGGCCAAGCTGGACATGACCACCGGCACGGCCCAGGTGACCATGACCATCAGCGGCACGACGGACACCAAGATGCGGCGCTCGGAGGACCATCGCCTGGTGCGCGCCGCCACGGAGATGACGGCCAAGATGGATAACCCGCCGCAGGGGATGCCCGGCGGCGGGGAGATGAAGATGACCCAACTGATGGTCGTCGACGGCGACTTCATGTGGATGGAGATGAAGAATCCCGGCCTCCCCCAGCCCATGGTGATGAAGATGAACATCCCCGACCCCAGCGCCGCCGGGAGCAGCCTCCAGGGCGGGGCCATGGGCATGGGCATGGGCGCCGCGAGCCTCGTCGCCGACCTCAAGGGGCAGTTCGAGCGCATGAAGACCATGTCCGATCTCAAGCTGGTGGGGCCGGGCAAGGTGCTCGACCGCCCGACCACCGTCGTCGAGGCCACCTACAAGCCCGAGGTGCTGGAGAAGCTGCCCAAGCAGGCCCTGGCCAAGATGCCCACCCGGATGGTGATCGACTTCGACGACGCCACCGGCCAGGTCCTCGCCCTCCAGGGCTTCTCCTCCGACGGCACCCAGCGAATCGCCATGGAAACCACCCAGATCGAGGTCAACCAGGGCATCGAGAAAACCCTCTTCCAGTACTCGCCGCCGGCAGGGGCGAAGATCCGAGACCTGACCCAGCAGGGCGAAACGCCGCCCAAGGCGCCCCAGTAGGCGGGGCGTCTCTGCCCCGCGTCCCCTCTGTAGGCGGGGCGTCTCTGCCCCGCGTCCACCGTGGAGCCGGGGCGGTGGCGCCGTACCCCCCCTCGCCGTCCGCCGGAGAGCGCACGTGAGGCTCCGCGCATCGGCCTGTTCCCTGCCCCTAGCCCTCGGCCTCCTGGCCGCGGTGGGGGCCGCGGGCGCCGAGAAGAAGCCCCTGGCCCTCGAGGGCCACGAGGCGCCGATCACGGCGCTGGGCTTCGCGCCCGACGGACGCTTCGTCGTCTCCGGCAGCGCCGACCGCACGGTCAAGCTGTGGCACGCGACCACGGGCCAGTGCCTGAAGACCCTCCGCGGCCACCAGGCCGCCATCGCCCGCGTGGTGGTCTCGCCCAACGCCAGGGCATTGGCCTCGACGGACGCCCACGGCGCGGTGCGGGTGTGGGGCGTGGCCTCGGGCGCCTCGGCGTGGAGCCTCCCGCCGCCGGAGACCGCGAGCCCCGCCTGCGTGGCCTTCTCGGCCGATACCCGCCGCGTGGCCGTGGGCCGCGGGCCGCTGCTGGCGCTCTACGACCTCAAGACCGAGACCCTCCGGGAGCTGGCCTCCGAGGGCGAGAGCGCGGCCGGCTTCGCCGCCGTGGCCTTCGTGCCTGGCGCCAACGCCATCGTGACCGCCACCCAGGCGGCGGGCGCCACGGGGCGCGTCGCCCTGTGGGACCTGGGGACGGGCAAGCCCCGGGAGCTGCGAGCCACGGAGAGCGCCGTGACCGCCCTCCACGTCGTGGCCCCCGGCCGCTCCGTGGTCGCGGGGCTGGCCGACGGCACGGTGCTGCTGCTGCGGCTGCCCGAGGGCCAGGTGGCCAAGGCCCTCGACCACGGGGCCGCCCTTCGCTCCCTCTCGGTCTCCCGCGACGGCAAGAGAATGGTCTCCGTCAGCGAGAGCACCCTCAAGGTCTGGGACCTGGCCGAGGGCAAGGTGAAGACCGTCGAGGCTCCTCGCCCCGCCACTTTCGACGTGGCCGCCATCGCCCCCGACGGCGGCCGCGTGGCTTCCGCGGGCAGCCGACAGGGCACCGTGGAGCTGTGGAACGCCGAGGACCTGGCGGGCGAAACCGACGACCTCCTCGACCTCGCCGACGACGAGGGCTGGCTCCAGAAAGCCCAACGACAGGCCAAGGCCGAGCAGATCAAAATCCAGATCGAACAGTGCAAAAACCAGATCAAGAAGTGGAAAGATCGAATCAAACAGGACCTCCGTGCCGGACGCGACCCCTCCATCGCCGCCCAGTACGCCGTCCAGCGCCTCACCCTCCAGATCGCACGGCTCAAACACCAGCTCGCCGCTCTCGGCGACGAGCATACCAAGCCGATCATGGAAGACGAGCCCGAAGGTGAAACCCCCAAGCCCTGACCCCCGCCGCCCCAAGCCGAGAGGAGCCCTGCCCATGCGCACGCCTGCCCGAGCTCTCTGCACCGTCGCCGCCCTCTGCGCCCTGGTGGCGGCGCCCGCGGCCCAGGCCCTCGCCGGGGGCCTCGTGCTCGAGGGACACGCCCGCCCGGTCACCGCCCTGGGCTTCGCGCCCGACGGCTCCCGCATCGCCTCCGGCAGCGAGGCCGGCGTGCTCAGAGTGTGGGACGTGGCCTCGGGGCGCTGCCTGGCCGCCCTCCGCGCCCATCGGGGGCCGGTGCAGGCCGTGGTGGTCTCGCCCAACGGCAAGGCCATCGCCTCGGCGGGGATGGACAACGCGGTGAAGGTGTGGTCCGCGGCCTCCTTCACCTGCCAGCGAAGCTTCACCCCCGTGGCCCGGTCCAAGACGGCTATCGAGGAAATGCTGGAGTCCACGGACCTCAAGACCAAGCCCGGGGCCTACGCCCTGGCCTTCTCGGGCACCACCCGCTACCTGGCCTCGGGCCACGGCGACTTCACTTCCGTGGTCTGGGACATCAAGACGGGGGCCTTCAAGCGCCTGGGGGGCGACTTCAAGGCCCAGGCCGCGGGCAAGGCCCCGAGCCGGCCCGTGCTCTCCGTGGCCATCGCCTCCGACGCCCGGCTCGCCGCCGCGGGCGACGAGCAGACCTCCCACACCGACGTCCTGGGCAAGACCACCACCTGGGCCACCATCTACCTGTGGAACCCCTTCACCGCCCAGGTGGCCAAGACCATCAGCGCCGACAGCAGCGTGCTCTACCTGGCCTTCCTGCCCGGCGACCGCCAGCTCGTCTCCGCGCACGCCAACGGCCAGATCGCCGTGTGGGACGCGACCAAGGGCGAGCCGGTCAAGACCCTCGCCCACGGCGAGCCGCTCCGCGACGCCGTGCTGGCCCACAACGGCCAGCGCCTGGCGTCCACCAGCAGCAGCTCGCTGCGGGTGTGGGACCTCAATACCGGCGCGGTGAAGGGCTTCCAGGGCGGGCTGGGCGCCGACTTCGCCGCCGTCGCCCTCAGCGGCGACGGGGCACGCGTGGCCGTGGGAGGCGGCGACGCCGCCATCATCGTCCTCGAAGTGGGAAAGCTCGAGGACGCCTTGGTCGACGCCCAAGGCCCCGCCCAGCCCCAGCCGCAGCCCCAGCCTGGCCAGGAGCCCCAGCCCGGCGGCGAGCAGCCCGCCCCAGACCAGCAGCCCAAGGAAAAGCTCTGGGACGAGTAGGCCCGCCGCTCGACCCGCAACCCGCCGCACGGCGCCGCTTGCGACGGCCCGACGCCATCGCTAGAATGACCTCCGTCCGTCACCAGCCGGAGGCCCGGTCCGCGGCCGCCCGCCGGCTGAGCGCGAGCCCCCGTGAGTGCACGCTGAGGAGGAAACCGCGATGAAGAGCCTCTGGGTGGCCATGATGGCGCTCGCGGGAGCGGCGGCGGCAGCCGAGTTCGAGCTGCCCCTGAGCGTCGAGGAGCCGGCGGGCGCGGCCCGCCAGGCGGAGCCCATCTCCGGCGGGGTGCCCCTGCCCCAGGGGCGGTTCGCCAAGGACCAGCCCTTCGCGCTCTTCCGGGCCGACGGGGCCGAGGTGCCCTGCCAGGTGAGCCCCCTGGTGGTGGAGACCGACGGCACCCTCCGATGGGTGCTGCTCGACTTCCAGGACGACGTGGCCGCGGGGGCCACCAGCCGCTACCTGCTCCGCGCCGCACGCCCCTCGGCCCGGCCCGACCCGGCCCTGGCCGTCGAGGAGGACGCCGACGCGGTGCGCGTGGACACCGGCGCCGTGTCCTTCACCGTATCCAAGAGAGAGCCCTTCGGCCTCTTCCGCGAGGTCCGGGCCGGGGGCGAGCCGGTGGTGACGGGGGGCGAAGCCAGCTACGTGCAGCTCCAGGGCCGCAAGGGCTGGGACGACGATTCGGAGTGGCGTGAGCGGCGGCTCGTCGCCGGGCCGCCCGACTCGGTGGCCCTGTGGCACGCGGGGCCACTGCGGGTGACGGTGGAGGTGCGCGGCCGCTTCGCCGACGACCCTCTGGGCGCCGGCTACCAGGCCTGGATCACCGCCTGGGCGGGCCACAGCCGCGTGCACGTGAAATACGCGCTGTGCAACTCGAACCCCGACCAGTTCACCCTCATCCCCGTGGGGCGGGCCACCGTGCGGCTCCGCCTCGCACGGCCTGCCGGCGAGGCCCTCCTGGGCGCCAGCGAGCCCATGGCCGTCGACGGCGACGCCTGGCTCCACCAGGGACTCTACCTGCACCACACCTGGCAGGACATCCCCGGCGCGGTGAAGGCCGGCCGGGGCGACGAGACCCTGTGGACCGGCAACGGCCCCCAGGACCGCCCCCAGGGCTGGCTGGCCGCGGGCGGGGCGTTCGTCTGCGACCGCTTCTTCGCCGCCGACCCCGCCCGCCGGCTGGCACGCGAGGACGGCGCCCTGGTCCTCGAGCCCGTGGCCCCGCGGTTCGTGGGGCCCAAGGACCAGAAGTTCAAGAGGGACCGCCGCGTGGGCGAGCCCTGGAAGAGCGAGGGCTACTGGCTCTTCGACTGCACCCACCGCTCCAGCGAATACCTCATGGACTTCGCTCCGCCCGCCGAGCCCGCCGCCCTGGCGGCCCTGGTCGCGGCTCGCCGCAGCCGGCTCTGGGTGCGAGCCCCCGCCGAGGCCTACAGCCGCTGCCAGGCCCTGGCCACCGGCCACTTCGGGACCCTCGAGGACGAGAAGGCGTGCTACCGCAAGTGGGGCTGGAGCTTCGAGCCCGACCAGGTGCCCAGCGACCCCGAGCCCCATCCAGACGCCTTCGTGGCCTGGGAGGACAACCACTACGAGAGCGAGGCCGACAGCGTCCAGGGGCTCCTCATGATGTACCTCCGCACCGGCCAGCGCGGCTGGCTCGACCGCGGCGCCGCCTGGGCACGCTACCACATGGACCTCCAGACCTGGCGCACCGACGGCTGGGCCTGGAAGGACGGGGCCATCTGGTTCCCCCAGGGGGGGCCCCAGGGCACGCGACGGGAGCGCAAGGACCCCAACTTCGCCTGGGGGCCCTCCTGGGGCAAGCGCAAGGACAGCCCCGACTGCGCCGACCTGTGGCGCCAGGCCAGGGGCAAGAGCTGCTACTGCCACTTCTACGGCTCAGGCCTCGCCGACTACTACTGCCTGACCGGCGAGCCCGACGCCCTGGGCGCGGCAGTGGATAACGTGGAGGTCAAGGACAGCGAGTTCCGAAAGCACCACAAGTTCGTCCCCGGCGAGACCCCCGTGGGCTCCATCCGGGGCTTCGGGCGCGGCTTCGAGGTCATCCTCCGCGTCCTCCAGGTCGCCCCCGACAACGAGACGGCCCGCGACCTCGCCCGCCTGTGCGCCCGCACCCTGTGGGAGAGCCCGTCCCTCGACGAGCGGGGCTTCCACGCCAGCCGCATCGGCGGCATGCCCCGCAAGCACCTGACCGAGAAGACCAAGGAGTGGATGGCGGAGCAGGGCATCGAGATCCTCGGCAGCAGGAACCGCATCGACGCCCTCAAGAAGGGCGACCAGACGTGGAAAGTCCACTGCTACGGCGGCACCTGGCAGCACATCTACATCCAGAACGGCGCCGACCTGGCGGCCCGCGTGCTCGGCGACGAGGACATGGCCGACTTCGCCATCGCCTTCGCCCACATGAGCGCCCGCTTCATGCTCAGCGACAAGTGCCACCAGACCTGGTACTACACCTACTTCGACGTGCCCACCCGCGGCCAGGTCTACGACCCCTGGGTCTTCGAGCACACCGACACCACCGACGGCATCGGATGCGTCCACTCCGGCTACTACACCCGCCACTACGTGGACGCCTGCACCAAGGGCTACTCGCGCACCGGCGAGAGCCGCCTCCTGGAGAAGGCCCGGGAGTTCTGGTACTACGGCTCCAAGCGCCGCTACCGCACCAAGGAGCTCACCGGGGGACCCGACGAGGTGGGCATGTTCGCCAGCCACAAGCCGCCCAAGAACGACACGGTGCTCGAGGCCGCCAGGCTCTTCTACGAGGTCGCCCATCCGCGGGAGGACGCCCAGCCGCCGCAGGCCGTCGCCGACCTCCAGGTCGAGCCCCTGGGCGAGGGCAAGGCCCGCGTGAGCTTCACCGCCCCCGCCGACGCCGGCGGCGGCGCCGTGGCCCGCTACCAGGTCAAGGCCGCGGCCCTGCCCATCGTGCCCTACGAGCAGTGGGACTGCGCACGCGACCAGGGCAAGAAGCGCAACTGGTGGCGAGCCGCCAACCTCGAGGGCGAACCCCGGCCCTCGGAGCCGGGCACCCGCGAGAGCTTCGTCGTCTCCGGCCTGCCGGAGGGCCGGACTCTCACCTTCGCCGTCCGCAGCTTCGACGAGGCGGCCAACCGCTCGCCCATCTCCAACCTGGCCACGCCCTAGGAGCCGCTCTCTCGGGGGCCTAGGCCACCTCGTCGAACCAGCTCCGGGGGGAGCCGCAGACGGGGCATTCCTCCGGCGGCGCATCGTAGACGGTGTTGCCACAGCAGCGGCAGACGAAGAGGCTTCGCGGCGGGAGGTCGCTTCCCGCATCGACTGCTTTCGCCGCCTCGGTGTAGAGTCCGTGGTGGATTTCCTCGACGGCCATGGCGTATTCGAAGGACTCGCGGGCCCGCTCGTTGCCCTCGCTCTTGGCCTCCTCGACGAAGGCGGGATACATCTCCTGGAACTCCGCTCCCTCGCCGGCGATGGCGGCCTGGAGATTGGCCGCGGTGTCCTGGACTCCACCCATCACGTCGAGGTGGGCGTGGGCGTGGACCGTCTCGGCGGCCGCCGCGGCGCGGAAGAGCCTGGCCACCTGGGCGTAGCCCTCCTGGTCGGCCTTCTTGGCGAAGGCGAGGTACTTGCGGTTCGCCTGGCTCTCGCCCGCGAACGCTTCCTTGAGATTCTCGCTCGTCGACATCCGCACGTCTCCTTTCCAGCATCCACCGGCCGAGGCCGTCGGGCGCCCGTCCCTCGCTGCCGTCGCATGGCCGAGTCTACAATGCCCCCGGTACGGGATCAAGACCCTGGCCGGCGTGGCGGGGCTTGACTCGCCGCGCGGGCCGGCCTATAGTTGACCGCCAGCCGGGAGGACCAGCGCTAGGAGACTGCGCAATGAGCGGGGGCGTGAGCCGCAGGAGCTTCCTGCGAGGCGCGGCGGCGGGGCTGGGCGGGGGCATCGCCTTCCCCTGCCTGACCGCGAGCCGGGTGGTCGGGGCGCCCGGGAAGCCGCCGCCCAGCGACCAGGTTCGCATGGGCCACATCGGCGTGGGGGGCATGGGCGGAGGCCACTACGGGGCCTACTGCAACAACGACCGGATGCCCTCCGTGGCCGTGTGCGACGTGGACGCCCGGGCCCGCCAGCGGGCCGCGCGGCGGAGCAAGTTCACCGTCGATCTTTACAACGACTTCCGCCGGCTCACCGAGCGCGAGGACATCGATGCGGTGGTGGTCGCCACCCCCGACCACTGGCACGCCCTCACCGCCATCCACGCCCTGGAGAGCGGGAAGGACGTCTACTGCGAGAAGCCCCTGTCGCTCGCCGTGGTCCAGGGCCGCAAGATGGTGGCGGCGGCTCGCCGCTACGGCCGCGTCTTCCAGGTGGGCAGCCAGCAGCGCTCCAGCGGCGAGTTCCGCAAGGCCGTATCCCTGTGCCGCTCGGGCCGGATCGGGGACATCCACAAGGTCTACGTGAACGTGGGGGGCCCGTCCCGCGAGGAATACCGCCCCGCCGAGCCCGTACCACAGGGCTTCGACTGGAACCTGTGGCTGGGCCCCGCCCCCTGGCGGCCCTACAACAGCCACTACCACCCCTTCCGCTGGCGGAGCTGTCGCGACTTCTCGGGCGGCGGCTGCACCGACTGGGGGGCCCACCACATGGACATCGCCCTGTGGGGCATCGGCCGCGAGCGCTCGGGGCCGCTGGAGGTCCAGTACGACACGAAGACCCGCCGCTTCGTCCACAAGCACCCCGACGACGTGGTCGTCGAGATGCAGAGCGTGCCCTGCAACGGCGTGAAGTTCTTCGGCACGGAGGGCATCGTGGAGGTCAACCGCGGGCACTTCCGCACCTGGCCCCGCGAGGTCGGCGAGGACACCTTCGGCCCCGGCGACGACGAGGTCCCCGGACGGCTCAGCCACCGGGGCAACTGGCATCGGTGCATGGTCAGCCGAGAGCGCCCGGTGGCGGACGTGGAAATCGGCCACCGCACCATCACCGCCTGCCACCTGGGCAACATCTCCTACTGGCTGGGCGGCCGACGCATCCGCTGGGACCCCGACAGGGAGGCGATCCTCGGGGACCCCGAGGCCAGCTTGTGGCTCGACCGACCCATGCGCGCCCCCTGGCATCTATAGGAACCTCCGAGGCCGCATTCCCCACTCCAAGGAGGGATTCCCATGCGGAACGCCCCCAGGCTCTTCGCCGCGCTGCTGTGCCTGCCCGTGCTCGCCGCCCTCGCCGCGGGCGGCGAGGGGCCGAAGCTGCCCTCCGCCGACGACCTGCTGCGCGAGCTGCGCGGCGAGGCCCAGCCGCCCGAGCGGTCCGCCGAGCGGCTCCAGGCCGCCTACCGGGCCGCCGTGGCCGACCTCGCAGCGTGCTTCACTACCGACGACATGAGCCAGTGGTCGGGCAGCGATCGCAAGCTCGAGGCCCTGTGCCACGCGGCCTCGGCCCCGGGATACGAGGCCCACCGCGTGGCCCTGGCCAAGGCCCTGGTCGGCCAGCTCGACCGGGAGGGCCTCGCCCGCCTCGGCCGCCGGCGGATCATCCGCCACATCGAGCGGGTGGGCCGGGAGGAGGCGGTGCCTGCGCTCGCCGCGCTGCTCGACGACCCGGAGCAGCGCGAGCCGGCCCGCCGGGCCTTGCTGCGCAATCCCACGGATGCCGCCCTGGAGGCCCTCCGCGCCGCCCTGGCCAAGGCCCCCGACAAGGAGGCCCGCCTGGGCCTCATCGACGCCCTGGCCAAGCGCCGCGACGCGGGAAGCCTCGACGCCCTCGTCCGCCTGGCCAAGAGCTCCGACGAGCAGACCCGCATCCACGCCCTCGAGGCCCTGGCCAAGATCGGCGACGCCTCCGCCGCGCCCGTCCTCGCCGCCGCGCAGAGAAGGGGCTCGAAGCACGCCCAGATGCGCGCCCAAGAGGCCTACCTCGCCCTCGCCGACAACCTCGTTTCACAGGGCAAGAGCCGCCAGGCACTGCCCATCTACCGCTCGTTCCTGAAGGGCAAGACCTACCTGCGCTGCGCCGCGCTCATCGGCATCGGCAAGGCCGGCGGCGCCGACGACGTGGAACCCCTCGTCGCCGCCCTCGGGGCCAGCGACCCCGAGCGGGGGGCGGCCCGCCAGGCCCTGGGGCTACTCCAGGGCCAGGAGGCCACGAAGGCTATCGCCGCCAAGGCCCGCGACGCCGAGCCCGCCGTGCGCGCCGTCCTCGTCCGCGTGCTCGGCGAGCGCGGCGACCTGGCCGCGCTTCCGACCGTGATCGAGGCGACCAGCAGCCCCGACGAGAACGTCCGCCTCGCCGCCACCCAGGCCCTGGGCGAGCTGCGGGCCGAGACCGCCGTCCCCACGCTCATCCAAGCCCTCAAGAAGGAGAAGGACGCGCTCCGCGACAAGGCGGAATGGGCCCTCAGCCGCATCCCCGCCGAGAAGACCACCGACGCCATACTCGCCGCCCTCGAGGGCACCGAGGGCGAGAGCCGCGCCGTCCTCGTCCGCTCCCTGGGCTACCGCAAGGACCCGCGCGCATTGCCCGCCCTGCTCGGGGCCGCCAGGGAGGGCCGCGACGCGGTGCGCGTGGCCGCCTTCCGGGCCATCGGCAAGCTGGGCCACACGAAGGCCCTGCCCACCGTGCTCGAGGCTTTGAAGACCGCGCAAGGCGACCTGCGCGATGCCGCCTTCTACGCCCTCCGCCGCACCCGCGGCGAGGGGGCCACCGAGGCCATCGCCGAGGCGGCGAGGGACGCCGCCCCGCCGGTGCTGGCCGCCATCATCCAGGTGCTCAGCTGGCGCCAGCATCCGACCGTGGACGAGCTACTGCTCGAGGGGGCAAGGCACGCGGACGCCGCGGTCCGGGCCGCGGCCATCGAGGGCCTCTCCCGCGTGCACGAGCCGAAGGCCGTGCCCGCGCTCATCCAGGCCGCCACCACCGGCGAGGGCCAGGTGCGTCAGAGGGCGGTGACCACCTGCCTCCACTACGCCGACGAGGTGGCCAAGGCCGACCCCGAGGCCGCCGTGGCCATCTTCACTCTCGCCCTGAACCCCAAGGTGGTCGAGCACCACGAGGACCGGCGGCAGGCCCTCCGCGCCCTCGGCCGGGCGGCCGGCCCGGAGTCGGTCGACGCCATCTGCGCCAGGTTTCGCGACCGCCGAGTGGCTGGCGACGCCGAGGCCGCGGTGCTCCGCATCGCCCAACGCCTCCAGAAGGAGGGCCAGAAGGACGCCGCGGTGGGCGTCTACAAGCAGTTCCTGCGCCGCAGCAAGGACGAGCGGCGCCTGCGGGAGGCCCAGAAGGCTCTCCGCGACCTGGGCGTGGAGGGCGAGATGCCCCACCTGGCCGGCTTCGTCGCCCACTGGTGGGTGTGCGGGCCATTCCCCAACCCCCGCAACCAGCTTTTCTCGGAGCAAATGCCGCCCGAGAAGGAGGGCGTGGACCTGGCCCAGGCGGTCGAGGCGGCGGGAGTGGCGAGGCCCTGGAAGCACGTCCACACCACCCATCCCGCGGGCGTGGTGGACCTCCACGACGTGGTGGCCCGCGAGCACGAGGTGGCGGCCCTGCTCTACGCCGAGGTCACCGTGCCCGAGGCCACCGACGTGCTGCTCAAGCTGGGCTACGAGGAAGGCTGCGTGGCCACGGTGAACGGCAAGAAGGTCCACGCCCGGGCGGGCAGCCGCCTGCGGATCGACGACCAGCGGGTCAAGACCCGCCTCCAGAAGGGCACCAACACGATTCTGCTCAAGGTCACCAACCTGTCGGAGCGACGGAGATGGCGGGTCTGCGCCCGCATCACGGGGCGCGACCACGGGGCCGTGGACTTCGCTGTGCGGGAGAAGTGAGCTCCGCGCCCAGCCCCGCCTAGCCCTGGCCGGTGCCCGCCTGGCCGCCCCCGGGGGCGGGCGCCATGGTGGGCACCAGCACGCCGACCAGGGCGACCACGGCCCCCACCGCACCGACCACCCACAGCGCCGGCGCCTCGGGCCCCCCGCCCAGGCGGTCCACCGCCAGCCCCAGCAGCGGGGCCAGGGCCATGGCCGCCAGGGCCTGGGCCTGGGACTCGATGGACAGCATCGTGGCGCCCATGCGGGCCTCCGTCTCGTTGTCCACGCGGGTGATGGTGATGGGCCGCCAGAAGTTGAACAGGATGAGCAGCACGATGAAGCCCAGGACGGCCAGCCCGTAGAGGCCGAACCACAGGGCCGCGGCCACCACCACGAACCCGCCCAGGGTGAGGCCCCACAGGCCCCGCGCCGCCCGCGCCTCGTCGCCGAACCACGCCGCCACCGAACCCGACTTGAACGACCCGAACGCCGAGACCACCGCCAGCACCAGGTACACCGCGCCGGCCAGCAGCGTCGTGCGCGTCTGGGCCTCGACCGCCACCAGCACGGGCAGGGCGAGGGCCAGCTGGCGCAGCACCGGCTGCACGTAGGTGGCCGTGACCTTCGACGTGCTCTGGTAGCCCATGGACTCGAGGAGCACGCGGCGCAGCCGCCGCCTGGCCCACACCTGGCGGAAGGCGCGGACGAGCTGGACGAAGACCCCTCGCACCGAGGGCGTGCCCTCCGGCTGGCCGTCCAGCTCCCGGGGATAGCCCAGGAAGTTGGCGATGCCCACCAGGTAGGGCACGATGCAGAAGAGAAACACGTCGCTGTAGTTGCCCCGGGTGAAGACCAGGCCGGTGGCGATGATCACGGCCACCGCCGACCCGATCTTCGACCAGGCGCGGGTGAAGCCGTAGGTCCGGGTCCTGTCCGCCGGCCGCCCCTCCAGGCGCAGCCAGTCCAGGATCATGGCCTTGTGGGTGCCGGTGCGGAAGGCCTCGCCGACGGCGAAGAAGAACATCGCGGCGAACAGGTGCCAGGTGACCGCGCTGAGCCCGAAGACCAGAAAGGACACGATGTAGGAGCACAGGGAGAGGATCATCGAGCGGCGGCGCCCGAAAAGGTCCGCCACCACCCCGGTGGGAACCTCCATGAGGTTCACCGAGAGCTCGCGGAACCCGATGAGCAGGCCGATCATGAAGAACGACAGGCCCTTCTCCTGGCGGAACGCCAGGATGATGAAGGGTTCGTAGTACTGCTGGTTCTTGAGGAACCCGTAGGCCGAGAAGCGGAAGAGCATGGGGAGGGCCATGGGAACCCCCAGGCGGCGATGGCGGGCCGGCGGTTCACCCGGCGGGCGCCCAGGGCACGTCGCCGCGGGCGATCATCGACTCCAGCGGATTGTCGTCGATGTCCAGCGGACAGTCCACGCGGCCCCGGCGTCGGCTGGACTCGTAGCAGGCGAAGATGATCTCGGTGGCGTTCATGGCGTGGCGTGCGCACAGCTCGCACTCGCGGCCCTCGAGCAGACAGGCCACGGCGTCGGCCACGGCGCGCTCGATGTAGCCCGGGCCGTGGAGGTGCTCGCCCTCGCAGTCCACCGCGGTCCAGTCGGCCTGGCCCTCCTTCCAGGTGCGGAGCATGGGGCCGGGCTTGGGGTCCCAGGCGATCTCGACGACGCCCTCGGTGCCGTGGAGGCGGAAAGGGACGCCGAGGGCGGCCCGGCACTCGCCGCCGGTGACGAACAGGCCGAAGACGCCGTTGCGGTACTTCACGTGGCAGATGCCCTGGCTCTCCACGGGGGCTCCGAACACGCGGCGCTCGGTGCGGCCGTCGACCTGGCCGATCACCCACTGAGGCGGGTGCTCGTCGTTGAAGTAGTTGAGCATGTCCACCCAGTGGGTGCCGCCGTCGTAGAGGTCGCCGATGGCGGCCTCCATGCGGAGGAGGCCACCGATCTCGCCTGCATCGAGCAGCTCCTTGGCCTTGCGGAAGGGCTTTCCGTAGCGGCGCTGGTGGTTGAAGGTGAGCTGCATCCCGTGCTGGGCGGCGACCTGGAGCATGGTGCGGGAGCCGCCGTAGGTGAGGGCCATGGGCTTCTCGCAGTGGCAGGCCCGCACGCCGGCCTGGGCGCAGTCGATGGCCATCTGGGCGTGGAGCTTGGGCCAGGTGCAGATGCTCACCACGTCGAGCCGCTCGGCGGCCAGCATCTCCCGGTAGTCGAGGTAGGTGCGTTCGATGCCCGTGGCCTGGGCGAAGGCCTCGGCGTTCTCCGCCACGATGTCGGCACAGGCCACCATCTGGCAGCTCTCCAGCTGGGCGAAGGCCTGGGCGTGCTGGTAGGCCATGGCGTAGCCCATGGGTCCGGGCCGCTGGGGCTTGCGGCCCGTGCCGATGAAGCCGACCTGGAGCTTGGCCATCGCGTGCTGGCTCCTAGAAGAGGGGCAAGGGCGTCCGCCGATTCTAGCCGGGGCGGGCAGGAAGTCAAGGCGGCCGTGGGCTCTGCGGGGGTGCCCCGGGGCATGGGGCGCATGCAATTATTTACATTTCCATTACAAGGGATGACAAGGGTCCCCCCGACGCGAGGGTATCATCTCTATGGCGCCCCAGCCCTTGTCCCGCCTCGGCCACGAGGACCCCCGCATGCGACGGCCCTTGGCGTGCCCCGCGCCCCCGCTTCGCGCGTTCACCCTGGTGGAGCTGCTGGTGGTGATCGGGGTGATCTCCGTGTTGCTCCTGCTGCTGTTCCCAGTGTACAGCTCGATCCGCAGCAGCCAGAAGGTCAAGCGCACGGAGGCGGCGGTGGGGGCGCTGACCAGCGCCGCCGCGGCCTACGAGTCGGACTACGGGCTCTACCCGCCCGCGGCGTTCGCGCCCGCGGGGCCGAACCGGGGCAATCGCTCCCTGGTCGCCCTGCTCGATGCCCGGGGCAAGCCCGGCTGGCCCTACGTCCCCACGGCGTTCCTGGACGACGATGGGAACATCGAGGGCGGCCTGCTCCTGGACGAGTGGGGGCGCCCCTTCATCTACTTCGATACCTCGGCCATGACCGAGAAGACCGTGCACCCGTACGACATCGCGGGCGACCCCATGGTCCGGCCCGCACAAGGGCCTGACGGCTTCTACAACTTCTCTCTGTGCCAGCTCTGGTCGTGCGGGCCCAACGGGCGAAACGACGGCGGGCGGAACCTGCATACCGAACAGGCGGACGACCTGGCGAACTTCAAGGTCGAGGACTGATGCCGTGCGCCGCGCCAGGAGCCTAGCAGCCGCCGGGCCGGCCAGGGGCTTCACCCTCGTGGAGCTGCTGGTGGCCATGGGCCTCATCGTTCTGCTCCTGCTCGTGGGCGTGGGGCTGTACTATCGCATCAACCGCGGCTTCGCCCTGCGGGCCGCGGTGTCGGGCATCGAGTCGGCGCTGCGTGGGGCACGGGCCTTCGCCGTCCACGAGCGGGGCCGCACGGTGGTCGTGCTGGAGCCCGAGCCCCAGGGCGCGTTCGACCCGCCGGTGGAGCGCATCTACGCGCTGGGCAAGCGCACGGTGAGCTATTGGCATTTCGAGTCCGAGCAGTTCGAGGGGACGACCTTGGCAGGGGCTCTGGGCCAGGAAGGCACCCTGGAGGGCGGCGCCACGCACGCTCCGGGCAAGATTGGCGACGCCCTCCTGCTCGATGGCTCCTCCGCCCACGTGAGCGTCCAGAGCCCCTACCTCGACCAGATCCGCGAGGGGGTCACCGCGGAGGCCTACGTGCGGCCCGACCCCCTGGACCTCTCGGCGGGCGCCGTGCTGCCCGTGGCCAGCAAGCGGGCCGACGGCGGCTCCCAGGCCTTTGCCCTGGCCCTCCGCTACAGCCCCAGCGACACCCAGGACCTCTTCCGGCTGGAGGGCAGCGTGACCACGGAGAACGGAGCGATCCAGGACCACACCGCCGCGGTGGTCCACGCGGGCAGATGGACCCACGTGGGCCTGGCCTACGACCGCGAGGGGCCGGGCATCGTCCTCACCGTGGACGGGCGGGAGCTGGAGCTCGCCGCCGGGGCCACGGGCAGCGGCCGGCTGGTCCCCAACACCGCGCCGCTGCGCATCGGGAGGGACGGGGCGGACCACTTCCAGGGCCGCATCGACGAGCTCAAGGTGGCGGCCCTCGTCGCCGGCGAGGTCTACGAGTTTCCAAAGAACACCGAGGTGCGGGTGGACACGGGCACCGTGGACGGACTGCGCCCCGGGGTCTACTTCGACGACCAGGGCAAGCTCGACCCCAGGGCCCACGGCCGCATCGTGCGTTTCCGCGTGGAGTCGCGCACCGACCAGCTCCGCCGCGTGGTGCAGGTGAACTGGCTGGGCGGGGTGGAGGTGCTGGAGCGCGAACGCGACGTAGACGAGACGCCGGACGCGGACTGACGCCCCCGCAGCGACGCTAACCGCAGGCACAGAAGGCAGCCGACCATGGCCACATCGAGCATCCACGGGTCGAGACGACGACGGCGCCGCGGCTTCGCCATCCTCATGGTGGTGCTGGTGCTGGTGGGGCTGGCCATCATCGCGGCCCCCTTCGCCATCTCCATGCGCCAGGAGGAGAAGGCCAGCACCAACTTCGCGGCCCGCATCCGGGCCAAGCTGGCCGCCACGGGAGCCCTCAACTGGGCCATCGCCCAGCTCGAAGAGTCCCATGAATACTCCGAGCTCTTCTACGCCGAGCACGGCGAGCGCATCCCCTACAACTCCCCCTACGTCGACGCCGAGGGCGAGTTCCGCGTGGACCTCCGCGACGAGGCCCTGGACCCCCTGGAGACCGCCAACCCCACCGGCGTGATGTGGGGGGCCACCGTGCAGGACGAGCAGGGCAAGGTGAACCTCAAGACGGCCAGCAGGCCGCTGCTGGAGAACCTCTTCGCCCAGCTCTTCGAGGCTGGCCGGGCCGCGGCCCTGGCCCAGGCCATCGTGCAGTACCGCGACGCCCAGGACCGCCAGTTCACCTCCCTGAGCCAGGTGCGCGAGACGCCCGTCGACCCGCCCATCTCGGCGGCGGAGTACGACCGGATGGCCCCCTTCCTCACCGTCCACTCCGCTTCGCTGGTCGGCGAGGTGCCCTCCCGCTCCCTGGCCCTCCACCCGGTGAACATCAATACGTGCACGGAGGAGGTGCTGCGGGCCATCCTGCGCGGCGTGCGCCTGGACGAGGAGCAGGCCGACCACGCGGGAGTGACCGACGCCGAGGTGGAGGCCCTGGTCCGCCGCCTCCGCGTGTTCCGCACCCTGGGCGCCGAGGTCGAGCCCGGCGCCGCGGCCGTGCCCCTCGACTCCACGCTCGGCCTGCCCCGCTTCGGATGGGTCTCCATCGAGGGCGATGCGGTCAAGTACTCCCGCATCAGCGGCGACGCCCTGGTGGTCTCCACGGAGCCCGACGACCCGCCGTCGGCGGCCATCGACGAGCGTCATCCCCGCACCGAGGGGGTGCCCGTCAGCGACGTCGAGGCGCGCCTCCTGATCACCGACAACGAGAACGACCTGGCCAATATCCTCGACGCCATGGTGGAGCGCGGCGAGCTGAGCCCCGAGAGCCGCTCCGCGGTGCTGGTGAACGCCATCAACCCGCTGGACGAAGAGGCCCTGGACGTCACCACCTCCACCGCCCCGCTGTGCTACCGCTCGTTCAACATCTACACCATCGAGGGCCACGGGGTGGTGAGCGCCCCCGACGGGCGCGAGCTGGCCCGTTACACCGTGCGCCAGGTGGCCCAGGTGGCCCCCGCCGGCGACCTGGAGATCCGCATCGACACCCAGGACGACTTCCACCGCTCGGTCCAGGCCGGCCGCGCCCACCACGTGGACACCTGGCCCAACGCCTGCCAGGTCAGCGACATCCCGCCCCAGACCACCGAGGTGGCGGCCACCGAGGTGTTCCGCCGGGGCCGCCTGGGCCTCCAGTCGGCCGAGTACCTGCCCGCCGCCGCGGTGACCTTCAACGCCCGCTTCAACGGCGAGCTGATGAGCAACACCCTCCACGGCGACGAGGGCACCCAGATGCCCCTGCCCGACCCCCTCACCACCGTGAAGGTCCAGCCCGGCCAGGAAGGCGACATCGAGCCCGAGGGCATCCACGTGGGCATCCGCACCCTGGAGGACGGTACCCAGGAGAAGCGCGTGCTCGTCTACCCCGCCCGCAACGACGACGACATCGGGCAGAGCAACATCCCCCACGGCGGGGAATACGTCCGTCCCTTCATCCTCGAGGCATGGGTGAAGTTCGACCCCAAGGACGCCTTCGACTACGGCTGCGACCACTTCCTCTTCGACCTCGCCGAGCAGACCTTCACCAACCGCGTGGCCCTCTACTACGACAGCACGGGAGCCGACGGCGGCGACCTGGTGCTCCACGTGTGCGATGCCACCAACCAGCCGCTGCCCGCCCAGGTGCGCGTGCCCATCACCTCCGAGACCTTCGAGCCCCAGCGCTGGTACCACATCGCCGCCGTGGTCAAGGGCATCGGCTACAACCAGATGGCCCTCCTCATCAACGGGCGCAGCGAAGGCCAGTACGAGCCCTCCGCCGCCCTCGCCGGCGACCTGCCCGCAGGGACCACGACGGTCAACTGCGACAACCTGGCCGAATACGACCACAGCGGCATCTTCGCCCCCTACCGCTGGCCGGGCAGCGACGTGGCCATCCTCGGCGGCGAGCTCATCGAGCACAGCGGCGCCGACGCCACCCGCCTCTCCGGCTGCCGTCGGGGCTCCCGAGGCACCCAGGAACGCAAGCACTTCGACGGCACCCGCGTCGAAATCTACGGCTACGACGACGGCATAGGCCGCCGCCACCACGACACCGAGTATCCCATCGACCACCTCCTGCGGGCCGGCGAGGAGCCACGCCTGGTCCGCGAGCTGCCCGCCGAAATGCCCACGGCGACCGTGGACGACGGCGACGAGCGCCAGCCCCCGGAGCCCTGGACCATGACCGGCCAGCCCGACGTCACCGAGGACGAGACCAACGAGTTCTGGAGCCCCGCCGAAGCCGAATACCAGGCCGCCGCCCTGGATGGCAACGCCATTCCCGAGGACGGCTGGCTGCCGGTGTGCTTCAGCACCATGTGGGTGATCGCCGCCGACACCCCCGTCGGCGACGACACCGACCGCTTCGCCGAGGCCGCCGAGGACGAGAGCTTCCAGGCCTTCCTCCACTACACCGACCAGGTCCCCTCCACCGACGCCCGCGAGATCGAGGAGCCCGAGGACGGCATCGCCTTCCTGGTCATCGAGGACAACGAGGCCGCGGGAGGCGACAACAACAAGGGCGAGATCATCAAGTACTCCAAGGCCGGCGTGGTGCTCGTGTGGCGGTGGCACCCCGACTACGAGGACGACCCCGACACCGACGAGGACGAGCGCAAGAAGATCTGCTGGTACATCGGTTACCTCGCCGGCTTCGGCGGCGACGCCGGCGGCGGCGACCCCACCACCGCCGGCCGACGCGGATGCTTCGGCTCAGAAACCCACGACATCATGGAAGGGGCCAGGCTCCGACTCGACTGCATCAAGCTCTCCCACAACCTCAACCTGCCCCGCGGACACCGCGAACACGTGACCTGGACCTACACCGGCCCAGGCGGCGAGACCACCGAATACGACATGGGCAACCTGCGGGGACGCGGCATCTTCCAGCTCTACCGCGACCCCGACTACTACGAGTGGGTCCAGTTCACCTTCCCCCAGTTCCTCGCCGACGAGGACGAGCTGGGCCTCCTGGCCGGCAAGTGGCTGGTGGGCATCGGCCGCGCCGCCGGCGGCACCTGCGAGGACGTGCCCGACCACGGAGCCCACAAGGGCCGCGACTTCGCGCCCCCCGCCGACCAGGTGATGCCCGTCTTCTTCGGCACCCACACCACCAGCATCATGAACAACTACCTGCCCATCATCAAGGGCGCGGGGGACGAGGTGACGCTCACCGACCTCACCCACCAGCGCGAGACGATGGTGATCAACCACGGCAGCGGCCACCTCTTCGCCTTCCGAAGCCCCCTCAGCCGCCTCTACCGCTACGCCGACCGCCCACGCATCCTCAAGTTCCCCTCCGGCCACCTGCCCATGCGGCCCGACAAGCTGATGTATATCGGCAGCGACGCCATCTGCCACGACGGCGATACCGACAACCCCTTCCACGAGCAGGACGAGGGGCGCCACCCCCTCGACGACCCGCCCGAGCCCGAGCGACCGGCCAACGCCACCTTCGACGAGATCAAGATCTACCCCGCGGGCCACTACCGCACCGCCGGCCTGTGGGACTTCCGCAAGACCGCCGACGGCTCCCCCGAGCCCGACAAGGCGAGCCGCTGGGTGAGCTTCTCGCCCACCACCGACGCTCCGCCCATCTCCCAGAGCCTCCAGCCCCCCTTCTATATCCGCGTGGGCCACCTCGAGCGCATCTCGCCCCGGCCCCCCGAGGGCGAGTTCTACCAGCCCTTCCGCTTCATCTCCAACGGCCACGCCAACTGGCCCGTCGAGGGCTACGTGAAGATCGACGACGAGGGCTTCTTCTGCCGCGCCCTCTACTACAACCGCCAGGGACGCCACTCGGCCACCATGCTCTTCCAGCCGGGGAAGCCCAAGGACCCCGACGGCCTGACCTACGCCCTGCGCAAGACCGACACCGAGGTATTCATCGACTTCGACGAGGGCGTGGACTTCCCCGAGCAGGGCTACATCAGCTTCTCCAGCTCCTGGCCCAGCAAGAGCTACTGGGAGCGCTTCGGCCAGATCGCCACGGACACCGGCCAGGGCGCCGACGCCCTGTGGGCCTGGCTCCGGGAGGGCAACTTCATCCTCAGCGACTCGGGCGGGCGGATGAGCAGCAGCGGCGGCGTCTCCCACCAGGAGCGCATGTTCTACGAGAAGAAAGAGCAGGTGACGGTCAACGGCCAGAAGGCCTGGAAGCTGACCCTCAAGCACCGCGCCATCCTGGACAGCAGCCTGCGGGAGGCCAAGTACGTGGACGAGGATAGCCCCCCGAGCTGGTACTACGGGGGCATGACCGGCCCCGGCGGGGCCTCCGTGAGCGTCTTCCCCGTCGAGTTCCTGGTCCTCCGCCGCGGCTGCCTGGGCACCCAGCGGACGAACCACGCCATCGGCACCATCGCCATGCCCCTGGAGCACATCCCCACCTCGCTGGCGCCCCGGCCCTTCGTCAAGCTCCAGCGCGACCTGGAGACGGGAGAGCTCCTCCGCGACCCCGACGACCCCTCCTTCCTCCGCGCCCTGCCCGACGACCACGCGGAATTCGACATCGCCCAGCCCCAGTACGAATACGGATTGGTGGTCGAGGACCGCGACAACTTCCCCAAGGAGGGCTACGTCCAGGTGGGCGACGAAATCCTCGCCTACATCCAGGAGAAGCAGAACCCCGACGACCCCGACCCCGACGCCCCGCGCCTGTGGAACGCCAGGGTCCAGCTGTGGGACGCGGCGCAGGGCGCCATGGTGTGGAAGGTGGCCCCCGTGCTCACCGGCCTGAAGCACTTCCGCCAGCGCTTCGGCACCGCCCGGGCCGCCTACCTGGCCCCCGACCACGACAGCCCCCTGAGGAGCCTCGACCCCGGGCTGCCCGCCGGCGAGCCCGGCGACCCCGACTACATCACCCAGCCTACGCCCCCCTACTGGGAGGAACACGAGCGGCACATCGTGCGCGCCCGCGAGTTCCGCTACCACGACCGCTACCCGCAGGCCGAGCCGGCGGAGCCCGACGCCGACCCCGCGACCTACGTGGGCCGCTACGCGCCCCACGCCCGCGACCAGGAGCTCGGCTACTACGAGTTCGCCATCACCCTCCCCGGAGCCCTGTGGCGGCGCGTGCAATGGAGCGAGGCCCTCTACCGCAAGGAGGGCAGCTCCTGGGTGCTCAGCCGCAGCCCCCTGGGCGAGGACGACCCCTTCGACGTCAAGGTGCTGGTCCAGATCGACGGGGCCCCCGGCTGGGACGACATGACCCTCGACCCCACCCTCAGCCCCCAGCGCCCCGTGGCCACCCCCGTCCACTGGACCGATTTCCCCGACCGCACCGACGCCTACGACCCCGACGCCGGCTCCCACCGGCCGTTCAAGCCCGTCCTCTTCCTCTTCGACGAGGCTTACGACCCGGAAGGCTCCGGCGACCGCCCCGGCAACTACATCAACCCCCGCCGCGACGGGGCCTCGCTGCTGCCCCGAGGCCAGCTCGGCGACCGCATCCGCCTCCGCGTGCTCTTCCAGTATCGCAACGACGACTTCCCAGCGCCCGACTACAACGTCCCCTGGCGAACGCCCTGGGTCGATACCATCATCCTCAACTACCAGGCCCCGACCACCGTGATGGAACACCGCGAGATGCCCTACTGAGCATCCGCGAACCAGGCGAGCGAAGCGTCTCATGAACGCGCCACGAAACACAATGCGGAGCCGACCGGCCCGCGTGGGCCGCCGCCGGGGCTTCACCCTGATCGAGATCCTGGTCGCGGTGGGCGTGCTGGCCATCCTGGGCACCGCCCTGGTGGGCCTGATGAGCGCCGCGGTGGGCGCCTGGCGGCGCGGCGAGGCCAGCCGCCAGGTCGAGGAGAAGCACCAGGCCCTCCGTCGCCAGCTCGAGGAGGACTTCGCCGCCGCGGTGCTCGACCCGCCACCGGTGCCCGACTTCCACTACGCCCTCGACACCCTGTGGGACCTGCCCACCGACCCCGCCGACCCCTACTACATCGTCGAGCAGGGCAGCCCCGAGGATGACGTGGGCGAGGGCTACGCCCTCCGCTACTTCGCCCCCGGGCCGTCGAGCCAGGCCACCGTGGTGCTCCGCATCCGCGTGCCCTTCGTGGTCCAGGCGGCCCTCCTCAAGGCCCGGCTCGACGTCTTCCACCCGGAGGCCTGGGCGGCCCTCGACGTGGCGCCCAACGACCCCCACGGCGACGACCCCGAGGCCCCGCCGCCCAGCGGCGACCCGCGATGGGTGGAGGTGGACTACCTGGAGGGCGAAGGGATCGCCGGCGGGGAGCGGGACATCTCGGAAGCCGTGCGCGGCGGCGACATCGTGTTCGTTCGGGCCACCCTGTCCAACACGGTGGAGCACACCGCCCAGTTCCTCCGCGGCGACCTTCTCCGCTCCGAGGGACGCCCCGTGCTCATCCTCGACGCCTACCGGGAGCCCGACGCCGTGTCCCAGCGCCCCCGACCCGTCTTCCAGGCCTATTGGAAGGCCGGGCGACAGGTGCTGAGCTTCTCCCGCACCATCCCCGGCGAGACCGAGAAGGCGGCCCTCCGCCAGGCGGGCTCCGGCTCCGAATACCTCAACTACTTCGACGACGACGGCGACGGGGCAGTGGACAACAACCTCCGCTCCCTGGGGGGCCGCGCCCAGGTGCTCTACTACGTGGTGCCCTATCCCCCCGAGGCAGGCAAGCCGGGGATGGGCGTGCTGCGAAGGGCCTTCGAAGCCCCCCTGGGACGCCCCATGGCGGATATCCCGGCCCACGACTTCATCCCCAACGTCCTCTACTTCGGGGTCACCTTCTGGGGCGGCGACACCACCACCTGGGAGCTGCGCCCGGAGCTGGACCCCGACTACGACCCGGCCCTCCCGCCGCACCCCGCCAGCCGCCGATGGCTCTCCAGCCGATACCTCCCCGAGGAGGTGCAGGTGACGGTGGTGGTGGAGCCGGACCGGGGCAAGCGCGTGTTCACCACACTGAACGCGGCGGTGGATGCGGACTTCCCGGCGAGCGGCACGGCCCGCCTCCAGGTGCAGAGCACGGAGGGCTTCTACCGCGTGGACCGCACGTCGGACGCGTTCCAGCAGTTCCTGCGCGATCCCCGCCACTACATCAAGATCGGCGAGGAGTGGATTCACTACGAGCGGGTGGCCTCGCCGACGGAGTTCGTGATCGCCGCGGAGGGCCGCGGCGCCCGGGGCACGACGCCCTCGGCGCACCCGGTGGGAGCCGAGGTCTACCGGGGCAGCGTGTCGGTCTTCGCCCTGGGCATTCCCGCATATCGCCACTGGCAGCGTTAGGACGTCGCGACGTGAGTTCCCATACGGCGCGCGCTCGGGTGCTCAGGCCCGCCTGGCCGCAGGGGAGGGGCCGGCGCGGCTTCACCCTCATCGAGATCCTGCTGGCCATCGGCATCCTGGCGGTGGGCATCACCGCGGTGCTGTTCCTGTTCACCATGGGGGTGCGCTCGCACCGCCGGGCCATCGACCGGAGCCGGGCGGCGATGCTGGCCGACACGGTGCTCAACCAGATCAAGGCCGAGCTGCGGGCCGACCTGCCCGCCCACTACCACGAGGACGACGAGCAGAATCTCGAGCTCGTGGACCCCGAGACCGGCGAGCCCGTCTCCCGCGCCACCCACGCCGACTTCCCCGAGTTCGTCTACGACGTGAGCTTCACCAGGCTGCTCTACGGCAACTACTACATCGTGCGCGTCACCGTGCGCACGGGCGACGCCGAGGCCCCGCCCGACGCCACGAACTCCGAGACCTTCGAGACCATCCTGAGGCGAAAGAACTTCTAAGAACGGC
Organism: Candidatus Brocadiia bacterium; assembly: GCA_046538415.1. GTDB lineage: Bacteria > Planctomycetota > PUPC01 > DSUN01 > DSUN01 > JBKHIY01. The sequence continues at coordinate 31,270 of JBKHIY010000007.1, forward strand.
CCCCGTCGGGTAGAATCGGGGAGGAGGAGACGAAGGAGAACGCAGGACGCGGCCTGCCCGACGCCAGGCACCAGGCTCCTCCCCGCACCGGTGCGGCTTGCCCCGGGGCGCTCGGGCGCGAGGCCGCTGCGGACGGCGTTCGGGATATGGCTCGCAAGCACTCTCATCTGTCCATGCGCCGGATCGTGCTCATCGCGGTCCTGGCCATCATCCTGCCCAGCCTGGTGCTCACCCTGGTGGGGCTGAAGCTCACCCACACCCTCAAGAGCCAGCTCGAGCAGTCGCTGGGCGAGCAGTACGCCGCCTCCGTGGCCGCCAAGGTGGAGGAGATCGAGGGCGGCATCCGCGAGCTGGAGGGCCGCATCAGGGACCGATTCGCCCGAGAGGCCGCGGGCCGCGAGCCGGGCCAGGCAGCCGCCGCCCTGGAGACGATATGCGAGGACTGGCCGCTGGTCGACCAGGCCTTCCTCCTCCAGCTCGGCCCGCCCCAGCAGACCGGGCCGCGGCGCCTGAGCATCCTCTACCCCGGCGAGCCCCGCCCCGAGGGCCTGGAGCCCTTCCTCTGGGGGGAGCCGCTGCTCCCCCGGTCGGGCAAGGACAGCATCGAGGCCCTGCGCCAGCACCGCCAGCGTACCCGCTCCCCGGCGGCCCGGGCCCGGGCCACCAAGATCATGGCGGCTCGCCATTTCCGCGAGGGGCGCTACCGGGAGGCGGCCGAGGAGTATCGCCGCCTGCTCGAGGAGGACCGGGTGCGGGTGCTCAGCCCCTCCCTGGCCGTGCTCGCCCGCTACCAGATCGGGGAGGCCCAGGCGCGCCTGGAGTCGTGGGGCGAGGCGCTGGAGAGCTTCCTCGACCTCTACGACGACCTGGCAAACGGCCGTACCGAGGTCGCCGACGCGACGCGGGTGACCTTCTTCCTGGACCGCGCCCTGGGCCGGATCAAGGCCCTGCTCGCCCGTCCCGAGCTGAGCCGGCTGGTGCGGGAGGAGGCCAGGGACCGTCTCCGCCCCCTGGTCGCGGCCGCGGAGCGGCGGGCCACCCGGCTGCGCCAGGCCAGGGAACAGGAGACGAGACGGGCCCGCTTCCTGAGCTACCTGCGGGGCTTCGTGCTCCCCCGCCTCCAGCGGCTGGCAGCCAAGGGGCGGCTGGAGGCCCGCCGCGAGGGCTTCGCCCATCTGTGGGACGACGCGGACCCCGAGAGCCCCCAGGCCGTGGCCTACACCGCGCTGGCGGGCGAGGACGGGCGGCGCCAGGTGTTCGGATTCCGGCTGAACATGGGCTACGTGCGGGGCGAGTTCCTGCCCGGGGCCCTGCTCTCCAGCCGCTTTGGCGAGCGGGTGGGCTTCGTGGTGACGGATCGCACGGGAGCCCGGGTCCATGGCCCGGAGGGGGTCTCGGCGGCGGCGGCGACGGAGCAGTTCTCGACCGTGTTTCCCTCCTGGCGGCTGGGCCTGGTGGAGCGGGAGCCGGCGGCCCTGCGCCGGCTGGCCGTCTACAACGTGCTGCTGTTCACGGTGGTCAACGGGCTGATGATCGTGGCCATCATCATCGGGGTGGTGATCACCCTTCGAGGCACGGCGCGGGAGCTGGAGCTCTCGCAGCTCAAGAGCGACTTCGTGTCCAACGTCTCGCACGAGCTGAAGACGCCTCTGGCCCTCATCCGGATGTTCGCCGAGACGCTCCAGCTAGGCCGCTCGCGCAGCGAGGAGAAGACGCGGGAGTACTACAGCATCATCACCCGGGAGAGCGAGCGGCTGACCCAGCTGATCAACAACGTGCTGGACTTCTCGCGCATCGAGCAGGGCCGCAAGACCTACGAGATGCGCCTGGACGACCTGGCCGACGTGGTGCGCGACACCCTCCACGCCTTCAGCTACGAGCTGGCCAAGGAGGGCTTCGCCGTGGAGGCCGACGTGCCCGACGCCCTGCCCGACACCCTGATGGACCGCAACGCCATCTCCCTGGCCCTCCTGAACCTGCTGTCCAATGCGGTGAAGTACTCCGCCGACGACCGCCGCATCCGCGTGGCCTGCGGGGCGCGCAACGGGGCTCTCTACCTCCAGGTGGCCGACCACGGGATCGGCATCGACCAGACGGAGAAGGCGAAGATCTTCGACAAGTTCTACCGCGCCCGCAGCGAGGACGTGCGGGCCACGCGGGGCAGCGGCCTGGGCCTGGCCATCGTGCGCCACTCGGTGGAGGCCCACGGCGGGAACATCTCGGTGGCCAGCGCCCCCGGCCAGGGCTCCACCTTCACCATCACCCTCCCCATTAGGAAGACGCTGAGCGATGGACAAGATTCTGGTCGTTGAGGACGAGCCGGACATGCTGATGGGGATTCAGGACAACCTCCAGTACGAGGGCTACCAGGTGGTCACGGCCACCGACGGCGAGGAGGCCCTCGACCTGGCCCTCAACACCTGCCCCGACCTCGTGGTCCTCGACATCATGCTCCCCAAGCTCGACGGCTTCGAGGTGCTCAAGCAACTGCGCCAGAAGGGCATGGACACCCCCGTGATCCTCCTCACCGCCAAGAGCCAGGAGGTGGACAAGGTGCTCGGCCTGGAGCTGGGCGCCGACGACTATATCACCAAGCCCTTCAGCGTGCGCGAGCTGCTGGCCCGCATCAAGGCCGTGCTGCGCAGGCCCCGCCGGCCCCCCCAGAAGATCGACTCCTACCAGTTCGGCGACGTCAAGGTCGACTTCCGCAAGTCCATCGCCGTCAAGGGCAAGGAGCCCATCGACCTGTCGCACTACGAGGCCGAAATCCTCCGACTCCTGATCACCAACAAGGGCGAGCCCATCAGCCGCAACCGCATCCTCGACGAAGTGTGGGGATACGAGCTCTACCCCACCACCCGCACCATCGACAACCACATCGTCAAGCTGCGCCAGAAGATCGAGGACGACCCCCATGAGCCCCAGCATATCGTCACCGTCCACGGGATGGGCTACAAGTTCATCGACTAGCGGCTCGCCGGGCATGGGCGTTGGCTATCCGCGCGGTCCGGTCCCCGGCGGGGGCCGAGGCGGAACGGGGCGGCGGCGCGGGCGGCCACGGGGCCGGCCAAGCCTTGGGACCACAGGGCTTGGAACGCCTGGCCGAGAGGACGCAAACCTTGCCACACAGGTGCCTTACAACTCATTACAATTGTTTTACCGCCCGTTGACATGCCGCCCGCGCAGGTGTAGTATGGTAGGACGTATGCGAGTCGGCTCCGAGGCACGTGGGAGCCGTCCGATGAAACGTCTTGCGCTGTGCGCCCTCGTCTTCGCCCTGGCTCCGGCGCTCGGGGGCCAGGGAGGCGAGCCTTCCCCTGCCCGGCGCTACCAGCAGGGCTGGTACCAGGAGCACGGGCTGCACGACATCGAGGGCGCCGTGGACATCTATCGCCAGGTCGCCGAGTCCCCCGGTGCGGAACCCGAGGTAGCGGCGAAGGCCCTGCTGCGGATGGCGGCCTGCTACCGCCGGCTGGGCGAGGAGGAGGCGGCCAGCGAGGCCGAGGTGGCGGCCCGCCGCCGCTTCCCCGACGCCGTCGAAGGGTTCCCCACATACCGCCTGGAGGTGCTCCACAAGCAGCTCGACGAGGCGTTCGACGTGGCCGACTCCGCCACGGCCAGCCAGGCCATCGTGAACTTCCTGGAAAGCCTGGAGCCGGCCGCGGTCCATAGCGTGTGCGAATCGTGCTACGGCGAGGCCCTGCGGCTGCGGGCCGCCGAGCCCCTGGCCAGCATTCCCGCCTACCGCAAGGCCATCGCCATCAGCACCTACCTGCGCCAGCTCGAGCGGAGCGCGTTCGCCCAGAAGGACATCGGCGACATCTACGCCTCGGAGGGCCGCTACGAGGAGGCCCTGGCCGCCTACCGAAAGGTCCAGGACGACTTCCCCGAGGTCCGCAAGGTGGGCGCCTGGGCACAACTGAGCATCGCCGAAGTCCACCGCCTCCAGGGCCACCTGGCCGAGGCCGTCGAGGCCTACCGGGCCGTGGAGCGGAAGTATCCCAACCAGGTGCGCCAGGCCCTGTGGGCCCACCTGTGGATGGGCGACGCGTTCCGAGCGGCGGACAAGATGGCCGACGCGCGGGGGGCCTGGCGGCGGGTGCTGGAGGACTTCAACGAGCCGGCCTACGCCGAGCCGATCGCCCTGGCCGCGCGCCTGCTCGGCCAGGCCGCCCCGGGCACCCGTGTGCGGTTGCCCCAAGACGAATTCGCCAACGACACGGCCTATCTCCTGGCCGTGAGCCACGAGATGCAGGGGGAAGAGGAGAAAGCGAAACGATACTACCGCCTGTGCCTCAGGGCATCGACGGGGAACGACTGGCCCCGCCCCCTTGCGGCTCGGGCCCTGGAAGCCGCCAAGGAGGGCGCCAGGCCCCCAGAGAAGGAGTGAGACGATGCTTCGGAACACCGGTCGACGCTGCTGCGGGTTCACCCTCATCGAGCTGCTGGTGGTGGTGGCCATCATCGCCATTCTGGCGGGGATGCTCCTGCCGGCGCTGGTCTACGCCCGCCGGTCGGCCCGCCAGAAGGCCTGCTTCGGCCACATCGCCGACCTCCACAAGAACCTCGAAATCTACAGGCTCAACCACGGCGACGACAAGTATGCCCCCCTGTGGATCACCCAGCTCGGCGACCTCGGCTACGTCGGCGAGTTCCGCGACTCCGCCGACCGCGTGCCCTCCGACCCCGCCTACGACTGGGCGGAGATGGACAAGGACTTCAAGGATTCGGTGTTCATCTGCCCCAACGACTCCAGCAACGGCATGGACGGCGGGCGCCCCGACAACATGGCGTACAGCGACGGGAACCCCATCGACCAGTACCCCTTTGCCGACGTCGACGGCCACCAGGACGTGCCCCTCGCCCCGGGCGCCGACCCCGCGTCCTACGACCGCGTACCGTGCAGCTACCTCTACGAGTTCTGCAGCGAGCCCTGCGACTGGCTCTACGCCGGGGGGTCGCTCACCGCCCCGGGCAAGGGCGAGTTCGAGGGCGTCTCCTGGACCTCTGGCGACGTGCTGTCCCTGTGCGACAACAGTCCCGAGGACGGGGTGGTCTCGTGGTTCGAGATCAAGCAGCGGACCATCGACGGCTGCGAGCGGATCGGCCTGCGGCCCTATGGCCAGCGGGTGCCCATCATCCGCTGCTACTGGCACACCAAGCCGCCCTACCTGGTGGACGATAGCAAGGTCCTGTCCGTGACCGGGAACGGCAACGTCTACGTGGGCACGCCCCTCTGGTACCAGGACGAGACCGCCCATTGAGGCCGGCCCCGCCACCGAGCCGCCGGGCCATCCGGCACAACGAGCCCCCTGCGAAAGGAGCCAGGCCATGAGCGCGAGAGGCCCCCTTGCCGGTCTCCTCGCGGCCATCCTCGCCACCGGCTGGCTGAGCGCCGGCGAAGCCCCCCAGCCCGAGAAGCCTCAGAAGCCTGCCCAGGAGGGGGCCGCCGAGCCCCAGAAGGCCCCCCAGGAGGAGGCCCAGCCCGAGGAGACCCCCCAGCAGCGACGCGAGCGGCTGGGCAAGCTCTACGACCGCGCCGAGGCCCTGCGCCGCGAGGGGGCCCTCCGCGAGGCCCAGAAGCTCTACGCCCAGATCGCACTGGAAGAGCCCAACTTCCGACGCGTGGCCGAACGCCTCCGCGCCATCCGCATCCAGCTCCGCGACGACGACCGGGCCAAACGCCAGGCCGAGATCGACCGCCTCCTGGAAGCCGCCGACGCCCACTTCCAGGCCGCCGACTTCCAGGCCGCGGCCCAGGCCGCCGAGGCCGTCCTGGCCATCGACCCCCACAACGCCCGAGCCCAGCGCCGACTCGCCGAATGCGCCGGGGAGCTCGAGCTCCGCCGACGCATCCATACCATCGTCGCCGACGCCCACCTGCCCGCCCAGCAGGAGCTGATCGCACAGGCCGACACCGCACTCGACCAGGGCGAGCCCGACCAGGGCCCCCCCAGCGACGCCGCGCCCGCCGTGCGCACCGGCGACGAAATCGATGCCGAGCCCCCACAGGCCACCCGCATCGTCGAGCCCGGGCAGAACATCGAGGTGGTCGAAGCCCCCAAGGCCGCCAGCCCCGAAGCCCGCCGCCGACCCCCCGAGGCCGAAGTCGAAGGAGCCGCCCTCCTGGCCAAGGCCTGGGACCTCTACCAGACCGCCAAGGTGGCCGACGACCCCCGGGCCCACCTGCGGCAGGCCATGGACACCCTGTCGCCCATCACCCCGGTCAGCGACCACAGCCAGCATACCAAGGACACCGCGGCGATGCTGCGCAAGAGCATCGCCCGCCGACTGGCCAGCGGCGGCGCCGCCCTCTCCCCCGAGGAGGCCCAGAAGGCCCGCCTCTACCAACGCTACATGGAGGCCCGCCAGCACTTCCGCAAGAAGGACTACGACGCCGCCATCGCCATCACCGAGGAAATCCTCGCCGAAGACAAGAGCTTCTCCCTGGCCCGCCACCTCAACCAGGAGGCACGCCTCCAGAAGCAGGAGCTGGCCCGCAGCGAGCAAGCCCTGGAGAACCGCATTACGGTGGAGAGACGCTTCGCCGAGGTGGAGGTCGCCAGCGTGCCTCCCGACGCGCCCACCCCCGTGGGCCGGCCGGCCTTCGACCCCACCCGGCCGACCTACGAAGTGGCCAGCCCGCAGCTGGAGGAGAAGCTCAACCAGCGGATCAGCGTGAACCTCATCGACGCCGACCTGGACTACGTGCTCGACCTCCTGTTCCGCTCCACGGGGGTGAACATCATCTACAACCCCACGGTGGTGGAGGGGATGACCATCACCATCCACGTCCAGCACTTCCCCCTCCGCCAGCTGCTCGACTACATCGCCAGCAACCAGGGCCTGGTGTTCACCACCACCGAGGACGGCGTGCTGATCACCACTCCCGACCAGCCTCGCCTGGAGACCTTCGTCCACCCCCTCCACTACGGCCTGGTGGACGTGGAGATCGCCCCGCCGGCGGCGGCGGCGGAGGGCCAGGGCGGGGCCTCGCCGCCCATCGACCCGCCTGACAGCTCGAACCTGGAGAAGCTGGTGGAGGCCCTTCCCACCCTCGTCGAGTGGCCCCAGGGCTCGTTCACCTACCTGGACCGCAAGATGAACATCCTCTACGTGCGCACCACCCGCGAGGCCTACCAGGAAGTGGCCCGCCTGCTCGACCCCATCGACAAGATTCCCCAGCAGGTGCTGATCAAGACCCTCTTCGTGGAGGTCGACGCCGACGAGTTCGAAACCTTCGGGGTGCAGGGCACCCTGAGCCGGCGACTGAACTTCGGCCACATCGGCGACGTCCGCTACGAGATCTCGCCGGGCTCCATCCTCAACTTCCCCGGCGAGCAGCTCCCCGGGGAGACGGCCCCGGAGGCGGGCACCGAGTTCACCCTCACCGGCTTCCTCACCGAGCCCCAGTTCGAGCTGGTGATCGACGCCCTCCAGCGCACCGGCCGCTCCCGCACCCTGGCCGCGCCCAACGTGATCTGCATGAACAACTGCACGGCCAAGATCAGCGTGACCAAGGACCTCATCTACGTGGACGACTACGAGGTGGACCGCTCCGACATCTCGGGCACCACCTACGGAAACCCCTACTACAACCCCTACCAGCAGCAACAGCAGCAGCAGCAGCAGTTCCCGGGCAACTACCTCCCCCTCTCCAGCGAGCCCATCATCGTGCCCGTCTTCGCCGAGGGCGAGGACACCGGCTTCACCCTCGACGTGGCGCCCAGCATCGGCAAGGACAACCGGTTCATCACCCTCACCCTGAACCCCCGCATCCGCGAGGAGATTCCGCCCCGGCTGAGCTTCGAGCTGGTCTTCCCCTCCTACAGGACCGCCGCCCAGCAGGACGGGGACGGCGACGACGAGGAGCAGGCCGAGCCCACCACCGCCGTCGTCGAGCGCCCCATCATCGGCGAACGGGCCATCTCCACCAAGCTCACCGTGGCCGACGGCTCCATCGTGGCCCTGGGGGGCCTGATCCAGCAGAAGAAGATCCGCGTCCGCTCCAAGGTGCCCATTCTCTCGGACATTCCCATCATCGGCAAGCTCATCGGGCGGAAGACCTTCCGGGACAGGAAGACCCTCCTCATCATCTTCGTCCAGGCCGAGATCCTCACCCCCACCGGGGCCCGCTGCGTGGACTCCGGGAACGTGGACCTCAGCGCCCCGCCCGTCCCTGGAATGAGCACCGTGGACATCGAGGAGGAGACGGCCCCCGCGGTCCGCTCGGGCGCCCAGCCCTGAGCCCCGGAGGCCCACGCCATGCCCAAGAGCCAGACCGCCGTCGGCGTCGACATCGGGGCCCAGAGCCTCAAGGTGGTGGTGCTGCGCAAGCGGGGCAGCCACGTGGCCGTCCTCCGCGCCGGCTCCGTGGAGCTGGGCGACCTGGCGTTCATCCCCGACAGCGAGCGCAAGGACCGGCGCATCGCCGAGCTCCTCCGCTCGCTGCTCCGCCGCACCCGCGTGCGCCGCACCACCGTGGGCGCCGGCCTGGCGGGCCGCGACTACTTCGTCAAGTACCTCCACGTGCCCCCCGCGCCGCCCCAGAAGCTGCGCCGCCTGATCGAGTACGAGGTGGCCGAAGACCCCACCGCCCGGGAGCGGGAGCAGACCACGGACTTCTGGCTCCTCGACCTGCCCACGAAGTCCGAGGAGTTCACGGTCCTGGTGCCCATCGCCCGCAACGACACCCTGCGCCGCCGCCTGAGCCTCCTGAAGCGGGCCGGCCTGTCCACCGAGGGCCTCACCCTCGACGCCGTGGCCCTGTTCAACAGCTACGAGCAGGCCCTCGACGAGGACATCTACAACGACAAGACCACCCTGCTGGTGGACATCGGGGCCCGGCACATGGACGTGGTGGTGCAGCGGAACGCCAAGCTGATGTTCGTGCGCAACCTCTCGGCGGGGGGCCTTCGCTTCTCCGAGGCGGTGCAGGAGGAGTTCGAGCTGCCCATCAAGGAGGCGGAGGAGCTCAAGCTCACCCAGGGGGCCATCCTGCCCCGGCACTTCGACGTGGCCGCGGAGATCGACACCGACACCCCGGAGGCCCGCCTCTCCGCGGCCCTGCTGGAGCCCGCGGAGGCCATCTACGACACCCTCCAGGCCACCATCAAGTACGCCCAGGCCCAGACGCGCATGCCGGACCTGCGTATCGACGGCATCGTGCTCAGCGGCCGGGCCGCGGCCCTGCGCGGCCTCCGCGAGTTCCTCGCCCAGCGGTTCCACGTGCCGGTGGACATTCTGGACCCCTTTCAGGGGCTGGACACCAGCTCCTTGTCCTCGGACCAGCGCAGCGAGGTGCAGCGGGGGGCCGCGGGCTACACGGTGGCCACGGGCCTGGCCCTTCGCCAGCTCGCGGAGCCGCATCAGCGGGCCATCACGCTGCTGCCGGAGGAAGTGCGGCGGCGGCGCGAGTTCCTCGCCCGCGACGCGTTCGTCTACGCCGCGGCGGCGGTCTTCGCCCTGGCCTTCGGAGCCATGATCTACTCCTCGAAGGCGGCCACGGAACGGGCCGAGCGGCGCTTCCGGACCCTGGACAAGCAGATCGACAGGGCCTCCACCGAGGTGGGCGAGTTCGAGGCCCGAATGGAACGCAACGCCGTGCTGGCCAACCGGGCGGAGGCCCTCAAGCGCCTGCTGGACACCGGGCGGCGGTGCGCCTTCTCCGTCACCCTGTTCAAGAAGATGACCCCCGAGCCCCTGCGGGTCGACAAGGTGGCCACGTCCACGCGCCAGCCGCTGCTCAGTTCGCGCCGCGGCGCCCGCCTTCAAGAGGGCGAGCTGACCACCTACCTGCTCATCGAAGGGCGGGTGGACGAGACCTACCAGGGCAAGGAGGTCAACGAGGCCCAGGCCAAGGGCTTCGTGGACACCTTTCTCACCCGCCTGGCGCCCGAGGACGAGGCGGAGGGGGCGGGCCCGCCGCCGGAGGCGGAGGCGGGCCTCGACCGCCTGTTCGAGCGGGGCGAGGTGGTGGAGTATCCGAAGTCGGAGAGCGGTCAGCGCACGTTCAAGATCAAGCTCTACTTCACGGCGCCCTTCTACGGCGTGGGTAGGGAGTACATGGAGCGATGAGCTTCTGGCAGCAGAACAAGGCGTTCGTCATCGTGCTCGGGCTGGTGCTCATCGGGCTCATCTTCCTGTGGCCCTCGCTGTTCGACCTGGGGCCCGCCGTGGTGAGCCTGCACCGCGGCCGCTACAACCGGGTGCAGCTCCAGCGGCGGCAGAAGGAGCCCCAGATCGAGGAGTACTTCCCGGAGAGCGGGACCCCCGTGCGGACCGCCCTCCAGAACGTCAGGGCGCGCAACGAGAAGCTCCAGCACAACTCCGTCGAGATGCACCAGTGGATGTCCTTCGTGCCCCGCTTCCCCTTCCGCATCCCCGAGCACCGCAAGGGCAACGAGCGGGCACGCTACGTGTCCCACGCCTATAGCTTCCTGCGCACCGGGAAGCTGGCCTGCGAGGAGTACGGCAAGAGCGTGCAGAGCATGGACGACGACTTCATCTTCCTCACCCAGAGCCGCGAAATCCCCGTGGGCGACCCCTCCTTCGGCCTCGCCGAGCTGGACCGCCCGGAGTCCATCCGCGACCCCGAGCTGCGGATCAAGCAGCTCGCCCTGATCCACGACCTCGCCCACCTGGCCATCCGCCTGAGGGTCGACGAGATCGTCTCCATCACCCCCGAGGACCGCTACGCCTGGACCTTCAAGGACCAGGAGAAGGCCACCGCGGAAGCCTATCCCATCAAGGTCCACGTCAAGTGCGACCACCGCACCCTCATCCGCTTCCTCCACGCCCTCGACGGGGCGCACGGCAGCGTGGTGGAGGTCCCCCAGCAGGCCCCCCCGCCCGTGGAGGAAGCCGCGGCCGGGGGCCGGGAGGCCCCCCCTGTGGACGACCCCGGCGAGCACACGGCGCCCGCCGAGGCGGCGCCCCCGGCCGAGGGACGCCGGCTGGTCCTCAAGTTCTACGGTCGCCCCTCCCCCTTCGCCGGTTCCCGCCAGCCCGGCGACGTCAACGAGCGGGTGACCATCTACCGCCGCCAGGGCAGCGAGCAGCAGCTCACCTTCGTGGCCAACGCCAAGGTCACGCGCGTGCTCGAGGTGGGCGAGGAAAAGGTCCAGAGGGAAAGCGACGGGGACCCCGGAGAGGACTCCGAGGAGGCGCCGCTGCGGCCCTTCGTCAAGGTGGAAGCCGCCGTGGAGCCTCTGTCCGACCTGTGCTTCCAGCCCGACGGCCAGCCCCGGCACACGGAGGTGCGCCCGGGCGATTTCGCCTCCACCCGCTTCTTCCTGGTCCGCGACATGCAGCTCCAGTCCGTCGAAGCTGCCATCGAGAAGGACCCCGATGGGTTCCCCGAGAAGGTGACCCCCGCACACGTGGACGCCAAGCTGTCCGTGGCCGCGCTGGTGCTCGACGTGGAGATGGGCAAGGTGATCGCCAAGAAGCACCGGGGCAAGGTGGAATCGAAGTACAGGGGCCTCTAGCCACTGAGGAGCCCAGCGATGGGCAAGCGACTGAACAAAGAGCAGGTGCTGTTCCTCGCGGGCGCCCTGATCTTCGTGTGGGTGATGCTCACCCTCGTGCTCTTCCTCCGCGAGAGGCCGCCGCGGGCCTACCAGACCAAGGCCTCGGAGTCGGAGCTGCGGACCGGCGAGGACGATATCCTGAGCCAGCTCGCGGTCCACGACGTGAAGAGGTTCCTCCAGGGCGAACGCAACCCCTTCTTCCCCGGCGAGGAGGAGCCGGCCTTCTTCGCCAGGGCCACCGTGGTCCACAGCCTCACCGCCTCGGGCAACTTCAGCCGCTACATGCTCGACTGCCGCATGGTCCCCGCCCCCGTGGACGAGGTGCGTATCCGCCTGCCCCAGGGGGTCGAGGTGCCTAACGAGCAGGTGGGGGGCGAGGAGCGCGACTACTCCAAGGAATGCCGCCAGGCCCGCACCGAGGAGGCCAACATCCTGTGCGTGCCCGTCAAGCCGCGGGCCAAGAAGCGCACGTACTACCAGGCTCGCATCTCCGTGCTCGTGCGCACCCGCCCCAAGCTGCCCACGGAGTGGGACGTGCCCAGGGTATCGGTCTCCGCCGCCATGCCCAACGCGCAGTGCGAATGCGGGGACATCTTCCTCGCCACCCCCGGCAACAGCGTGAAGATGTCGCCCCTGACCTCCGCTCGCACGGGGCTCACGCCCCTGCGCCTGGAGGAGGTGGAGAAGCCCAAGGGCGCTCGCTCCGCCACCCACGGCTTCCACTTCAAGACCCCCGACTACGGGCTCGCCCTCCGCATCGAGCCCAAGAAGACCCAGGTCGCCGCCAAGCCGAACCCCAACAAGCCGAAGCCCGAGCCCCCGAAGCCCGAGCCGCCCAAGCCCGAGCCGCCCAAGCCCGAACCGCCCAAGCCCGAGCCCCCAGAGCCCGAGCCCGAGGAGACGGGGCCCGACATCCCGCCTCCCCCCGGCGGCGAGGACGTGCCCTACAAGGTGGTGATCATCCGCGAGGTGAACCAGCCGGACCGAAAGCTCCAGGTCGTGCTCCGACACAAGGAGACCAAGGAGCGCACCCCCTTGTTCGAAGGCCAGACCCTGCCCGACGGCTACCGCATCCGCAGCATCAGCGACAACGCGGTGGTCCTCGTGACCCCGGCGGGCAATCCCCTCGTCCTCCGGGGCCGCTTCCAGAGCGAGTACGGCCCATAGCCTCGCCCGCCCCGCGAGCTTGACTCCCCTCCCGCCAGCGGATATAGAGGTGGGCGAGGTCGCCGTCCTGCCCCACCGTCGCAACGGAGGACTTTCCCATGGTGTGCCCTAGAGCCGCTCTCGTCCTCGTGGCCGCGGCCGCCCTCGCAAGGGCCGCCAGCCTGGAGGACGACCCCTACCTGAGCTACGTGCGGACGGCTCCCGAGTTCAAGCCCCTCCGCCAGGACCCGGAGATGATGATCGGCCGCTGGGACACCTGGATATACATGCCCTGGCGCTACCGCTGGCATATCGGCACCGGCGAGCGCGGCGGGAAGTTCTGCCAGGAATACGGCTTCAACGGCGGATTCACCGACCACGGCAACACCAGCGTGCTGCCCTGGCTGGAGAAGTGGCACCTGCGCTTCTACAACGACCACACCGCGGGCAAGGGATACCTCCACCTCCACCGCAGGAACTGGAAGGCCGACCAGCGAAACCCCCGCGCCGTGCGCAACAGCGCCCGAGGCCCCAGACCCCTCGACGACGAGATGCTCGAGATGCTCAAGGACATGGTCACCCGCAGAGTCACGGGCCTCCGGGGCAGCCCCGTGCGCGTGGCCTACGCCCTGGACGACGAGGTCTCCTGGGGCTCCTTCGTCAGGCCCATCCCCTGGCGCATCCACGAGGACGACGCCGACTACGCGCGGTGGCTCGAGAGCTACTACGGCGAGCCCCGCCAGCCGCAGTACGTCACCGCCGAGTTCGTCCGCAAGCAGCTCGACGGGGCGCTGAGGACCCTCGATTTCGCCCCGTTCCTCGACCGGATGACCTACAACGACAGCTACTGGGCGAACTTCATCGGCAAGCTGGTGGAGACGGCCAACGCCGCCGACCCCGAGACCCCTTGCGGCTTCGTGGGCGGCCAGAGCCCCAACCTCTTCGGCGGCTACGACTACGCCAAGCTGTGCAAGAAAATCCAGTTCATCGAGGCCTACAACATCGGCAGCTCCCAGGCCGTCATCCGCTCCTTCAACCCCGCCAACGCCATGCCCCAGGTGACCACCCACTTCCACAAGGACTCCCGGGGCACGGCCAACGACATCTGGCAGACCTGGTACTACTTCGCCCACGGGAACCGGGGGATGATCGGCTGGGTGGAGGGCTGGTTCGAGAGGGACGGCACGCCCCGCCCCTGGCTCGACGCCTACAAGCCCACCATGAAGGAAGTCGGGCACGTCCAGGGCTCCAAGCTCGTGGGCTCCCGCTGGATCCACGACGGGGTGGCCCTTTACTACTCCCACCCCTCCATCCAGGTCTCCTGGTGCCTGGACATCCAGCCCCACGGCTCCACGTGGGTGAACCGCAACGGCGATTGCCGCCTGGGCACGTCCCACCTGGTGCGCAAGGCCTGGGAGCGGCTGCTCACCGACGCGGGCATCCAGTACAGCTTCATCCCCTACGACGAAGTGATCCGCGAGGGCGTGCCCGAGGAGTACAAGGTGGTGGTCCTTCCCGCCTGCTTCGCCCTCAGCGACGTCGAGGCCCATCGCTTCCGCCAGTTCGTCGAGCGGGGCGGGACGCTCGTCGCCGACTTCATGTGCGGCCTCTTCGACCAGCACGGCAAGGGCCGTGCGCGGGGAGCCCTCGACGACCTCTTCGGCGTGAGCCACGACGGCTCGGAGACCCAGGCCGACTTCTTCGGACCCCGACTGTGGGTGGAGACCGACCAGGACCGCGCCTACTCCTACAAGAGCTACCGCCAGCTCCTGGAGACCGTGCCCGCCACCCTCCGCGACGGCTACGCGATCGCCGAGAAGAAGCTGCCGCGGGAGCCGGTGGTGCGCAAGGTGGGCGAAGGCAGGGCCGTGTACCTCAACCTCTCGCCCCAGCGCTACCTGATGCACCGCCAGGAGGGCAAGGCCGACTCCGCCAGCCGCCAGCCTTTCCTCCGCCACGTCCGCGAGGCGGGCTGCACGCCCTGGGTCACCGTGACCGACCCCCAGGGCAACCGCCCCTACAACTGCGAAGTCACCTACTGGCACCACCCCCGGGCCGACCGCACCTACTGCTTCGTGCTCCAGAACGCCGAGGTCACGGGGAGCGCCTACGGGGGAGGCGGCGTCGAGGGCCTGATCGAGAAGAAGACGACGATCACCGTCGCCTTCCCCGCCCCGGTGCGCGACCTGGTCGACGAGCGCACGGGCCGCAAGCACGGCACGGCGAAGGCCGCGACGTTCGACTTCAATCCCGTGGAAGCCGTCTTCCTGAGCTTCGCCGGCCGGCCGCCCCCGCCGACCCGCTAGCCCCAGGCCCCTCGCGTCCGCCCGCCGCCAGGAGCATCGTGAGCGAGCCCAGGCCCAACCTCCTGTTCCTGATGACCGACCACCAGCGGGCCGACAGCCTGGGCATGGTGCAGGCCGGGGTGGAGGTGGCGCCGAACCTCAATCGCCTGGCCGACGACGCCGCCGACTTCTCGCGAGCCTACACCACCTGCCCCCTGTGTGTGCCCGCCCGCACCGCCCTGGCCACGGGCACGTACCCCACGAGCACGGGCGTGGTGTTCAACGACTGGCGCGGCGACACCGCCGGCGACCACACCCCGCTCCACGAGTGCCTGGCCCGAGCGGGCTACCAGGTCGCCCACGTCGGCGTCCACCACGTCCGCGTGCGGCACGGGCTCCGCGAGCGAGTGGCCTTCGCCCAGTGGGTGGACAACGCCGACTACGCTCGCATGCTCGAACGCCAGGGGGTGGATGAGCCGCCCGATCTCGAGGCCTTCCGCCGAACTGTCGTGGAAAACCAGCGCGGGCGACCGACCGCGGTCCGCTACTCGAACACCCGCACCGCCGTCTGGCCCCACGCCGCGGAGCATTTCAAGGACTTCTTCTTCTGCCGCCAGGCCGTCGGGTTCCTAACGGGGGAGCGAAGCGGCCCCTTCGCCCTCTTCGTGTGCCTGTGGGCTCCGCACCCGCCCCTGCGGGTGCCCGAGCCGTACGCCTCGCGGTTCGATCCGCAACGGCTGGAGCTTCCGCCCAATGTAGGCCGCCCGGCGGAAGGCGAGCCGCCGGGCCGCCGGCGGGGCATCGCCGCCCAGCTCGCCGAGGGCGTGGGCACGGAGGAATGGCGCCGCGTGTGGGCCGCCCACCTGGGACTGGTGAGCCTGGCCGACGAGGCCATAGGCCGCATCCTCCATGCCCTCGAACGGGCCGGCCGCGGGGACGACACCCTGGTGGTCTTCACCGCCGACCACGGCGACCACCTCGGCCAGCACCGCATGTACCAGAAGATGGAGATGTACGAGCCGGCCATCCGCGTGCCCCTCCTCATCCGCGCCCCGGGCGGGCGCGGGGCCTCGTTCGATGTCCCCGTCTCCCATCTGGACGTGGTGCCCACCGTGCTCGACCTCCTGGACCTGGACCGGCCGGAGGGCCTGGACGGCGTCTCCTTGGCGGCTTCGGTGGTCGGCGAGGTGCCGCCGCCCCGGCGCACGGTCTTCGCCCAGTACTCCGGCAACCCGACTGTGGGCGACATCCGCAGGGCCGCCATCACGGCCCGCCACAAGTACGTCTACGACCCCGCCGACTCCCCGGAACTCTACGACCTGGAGGCCGACCCCCTGGAGACGCACAACCGGGCCGAGGACGAAGCCTGTCGCGACATCCTCCAGAAACTCCACGCCCGCGCGGCCACCTGGGCTCGCGACCACGACGACTGGGCCTTCCCCCAGCGCGACGGCCAGGCTTGAGAAAACCCCGCCAATCCGTATAATCGCTCAGTGGGAAAAGCAGCCCCAGGCTGCGAACCGGGCCGTGACCACGCAGGGAACCGAAAGGAAAAGCATGCGCGCGAAGATGAACCTCGGGCTGTACCTGGCGGCATCGCTGGCCATCCTGTGCGGGGCTCCCTGGAGCCTCGCCAAGGGAGGCGAGGAGGAGGTCACGAATGCCATCGGCATGAAGTTCCGCCTCATCCCCGCGGGCTCCTTCCGCATGGGCTCCGAGGCCGAGGGCGACGAGGTGCCCCCCCACAAGGTCACCATCACCCGCCCATTCTACATGGGCGTCACCGAAGTCACCCAGAAGCACTACGAGAAGGTGATGGCCAAGAACCCGTCCCGCTTCGACGGCGACGACCTGCCCGTCGAAAACGTCTCCTGGTTCGACGCCACCGCCTTCTGCGAGAAGCTCTCCGAGATGGACGATAGCGGCTCCTACCGCCTCCCCACCGAGGCGGAATGGGAGTACGCCTGCCGCGCCGGCACCCAGACCACCTACTACTGGGGCGACGAGTTCGACGGCCGATACGCCTGGATCGACAAGGAGCCCGACGGACCGACCAACCCGGTGGGCAAGCTGCGGCCCAACAAGTGGGGCCTCCACGACATGAGCGGCAACGTGTGGGAGTGGTGCCAGGACTGGTACGCCCCCAACTACATGGGGGCCAAGCAGGTCGACCCCACGGGACCGGCGAAAGGCAAGGGGCGAGTCCTCCGAGGCGGCTCCTGGTACTACAACGAGGACTCCTGCCGCTCCGCCAACCGGCGCACCCATCCGCCCGAGCGCGTGGACGGCGATGCCGGCTTCCGAGTCGTCTACGTCCCCGCCGAGAAGTAGGCGCCGCCCGCACTGCAAGCCTGGAAGCCCGGCGCCCCCCCGACGGGGCCGCCGGGCTTTCTCCTTCCCCTGGAGGCCCGCTATCGCATGGGCTCCCGGGACACGACAGCGGCCCGCCTCGCGCTCCGCAACGGCACCGTGGTCACCGTGGAGCCGGGAAGGCCCGTGGCCCAGGCCATCGCCATCCGGGGCGACCGCATCCAGGCCGTGGGCAGCGACCGCGAGGTCACCGCCTGCCTGGGCCCGCGCACCCGCGTCCTCGATCTCCAGGGGGCTCTCGCCCTCCCCGGCTTCATCGACTGCCACGGCCACCTCCCTTCCCTGGGCCAGGCCAGGATGCACATGGACCTCCGAGGGGCCAGGGACTGGGCGGCCATCGTCCGGCAGGTGGCCGCCGCGGCCCGCCAGGCCCCGCCCGGCACGTGGCTCCCGGGCCGGGGCTGGCACCAGGACCGGTGGGCCGAGAGGCCCGCCCCCAGCGTCCAGGGCCTGCCCCTTCATCACAGGCTCAGCGAGGCCGCTCCCGACCACCCGGTGCTCCTGCGCCACGCCTGCGGACACGCCGTGCTGGCCAACGCCCGGGGCATGGAGCAGGCGGGCGTCGACCGCAGGACCGCCGACCCGGAGGGCGGAACCATCGTCCGCGACGCCCAGGGCGAGCCCACCGGCGCGTTCCTCGAAACGGCGGCCGACCTCGTGGAGGCGGCCCTCCGAGAGCACCTCGAGGGGCGAAGCCAACAGCAGAAGGAGGCCGACCTGCGCCGCCAGGTCGACCTCGCCACCGCGCAGTGCCTGGCCAACGGCATCACCACCTTCCACGATGCCGGCACCTCGCTGGAGACCCTCGCGGTCTACCGCAAGCTCGCCGACGAGGGCAAGCTGGGCATCCGAGTGTATGCCATGGTCTCGGACAGCGACGACCGCATCGCCGAGGCCCTGCCCGAGTGCCGCCTGGTCGGCTACGCCGGTCAGCGTCTCACGGCGCGGGCCATCAAGCGCCTGGCCGACGGCGCCCTGGGCTCCCGGACGGCCTGGATGCTCGCCCCCTACGCCGACCGGCCGGGCCGCCGCGGCCACCGCGTGGCCAGCGACGAGGCCCTGTCCGCCTCCGCACGCTTCGCCATGGACAACGGTCTCCAGCTATGCGTCCACGCCATCGGCGACGGGGCGAACCGCGAGGTGCTCGACCTCCTGGAGCGCGTCTTCGGCGCCCATCCTGCCAGCCGCGACCTGCGGTGGCGGATCGAGCACGCCCAACATCTCCATCCCCGCGACGTGCCCCGCTTCGCCGACCTGGGGCTCATCGCCTCCGTCCAGCCCTCCCACTGCATCACCGATGGCGCCTACATTCCCGACGCACTGGGAGCGGAGCGGGCCGCCCAGGCCTATCCCTGGCGGAGCCTGCTGGAGGCGGGCGCCGCCGTGATCAGTGGCAGCGATGCGCCCGTCGAGGAGCCCGACCCCGTCGCCGGCTTCCACGCCGCCGTCACCCGGCGACTGGCCGACGGCTCCGCCTTCCACCCGCGGCAGCGGATGACGCGGCACCAGGCCCTGCGCGCCTACACCCGCGATGCGGCATGGGCCGCCTTCGAGGACCGGGACAAGGGCTCCCTGGCGCCGGGGAAGCTGGCCGACCTGGTGGTGCTGGACCGCGACATTCTGACGGTGCCGGAGGACGAGATCCGCGCCGCCCGCGTCCTCTACACCATCCTCGGCGGGCGGATCGCCTATACGGCGGGCGAGGATTGCGGAGCCGTCGCCGGTGTGCGAGGATAGCCGCGGAGGTGGCCTGATGGACCGCGCCGTGTTCGCCCTGGTGTCCATTGCGCTCGTGGCGGCCGCCGCGGCCGCTGGCGCGCCGCCCGACGCCGTGGTCGCCGACTGGGCGGCCCAGGACGGCATCGGAAGCCCCGACAGGGCGAGCCCCAAGACCGTCGCCGCCGTCCTTCGCGAGCTGGGCGACCAGGGAACCGACCTGAGGGCCAGGCTCGATGCCGGCGAGACCCCTGTCCGCCAGCTCTACCTCGAGGCCTGCGAGCGGCGACGCCGCGCCCGCCTGGCCCCCCACCTCGAGACCCTGCGGCGCGTGGTGTTCACCAAGCACTACGACCTCGGCGGCTCCCACTACGCCTATACCGAGGGCCAGAGCGACGCCCAGCGCGAGCGCCACTTCAAGCCCGGCTCCAGCCTGTGCCTGCTCCAGATGGACGGGCTCTACGGGAGCACCGTCGCCCTCCTCGACGACCCCAAAGGGGTGATCCGCGACCCCGACGTATCCTACGACGGCCGGCGGGTCCTCTTCGCCTGGAAGAAATCGCTCGACGAGGACGACTACCACCTCTACGAGATGACCGTCGCCGACCGCAAGGTGCGCCAGCTGACCTTCGGCCTCGGCTTCGCCGACTACGAAGGTGTCTACCTGCCCGACGGCCACATCGTCTTCAACTCCACCCGCTGTGTGCAAACCGTGGATTGCTGGTGGACGGAGGTGAGCAACCTCTACACCTGCGACCCACAGGGACGCTACCTGCGCCGGCTGTCTTTCGACCAGGTGCACACCAACTACCCACAGGTTACCCCCGACGGACGGGTCATCTACACCCGGTGGGACTACAGCGACCGGGGCCAGATCTACCCCCAGGGCCTCTTCCAGATGTTCCCCGACGGCACCGGCCAGACCGAGCTCTACGGCAACAACTCGTGGTTCCCCACCACCATCCTCCACGCCCGGGCCATCCCCGACACCCGGCGCTACGTGGCCATCTTCACCGGCCACCACACCCGCCAGCAGGGCTGGCTGGGCATCGTCGACCCCGCCCTGGGCCGCCAGGAGAACGCCGGGGCGCAGCTCATCGCTCCCGTCCGCGACACCCCCGCGGTGCACGTCGACCGCTACGGGCAGAGCGGCGACCAGTTCCAGTATCCCTATCCGCTCGGCGAGACCGCGTTCCTGGTCGCCCTGCGGCCCCAGCACGGGCAGCACTTCGCCATCTACTTCGTGACCGCGGACGGCCGGCGCGAGCTGCTGGCCGCCGACCCCCGCATCTCGTGCAACCAGCCGGTGCCGCTGGCGCCCCGACCGAAGCCCCATCAGCGCCCCAACGTGGTCGACTACCGCAAGAACAGGGGGAACGTCTACCTCCAGGACATCTACGCCGGCCCGGGCCTGGAGGGGGTGGCCCGGGGCACGGTGGCGGAGCTTCGCGTGGTGGCCCTCGAGTTCCGTGCCGCGGGCATCGGCTCCAACCGCAACCGCGGGCCAGCCGGCCGCGCCCTGGTCAGCACCCCGGTGTCCATCGAGGGCTGCTGGGACGTCAAGCGCGTGCTGGGCACGGCCACCGTCCACGACGACGGCTCCGCGTGCTTCACCGTGCCCGCCCGCACGCCGCTCTACTTCCAGGCCCTCGACGCCAGGGGCCACGCGGTGCAGACCATGCGGAGCTGGCTCACCCTCCAGCCTGGCGAGAGCGTCTCCTGTGTGGGCTGCCACGAGAGCAAGAACACCACGCCCCCCGTCCTACCGCCGAGTCAGGCGCTCAGGGGCGGGCCGCAGGCCCTCGAGGCCCCGCCGTGGGGCACGGACG
Source organism: Candidatus Brocadiia bacterium (assembly GCA_046538415.1). GTDB lineage: Bacteria > Planctomycetota > PUPC01 > DSUN01 > DSUN01 > JBKHIY01. The sequence continues at coordinate 52,147 of JBKHIY010000007.1, forward strand.
GCTTCAGCTTCCCTCGCCTCGTGCAGCCCATTCTCGACCGCCATTGCGTGCGTTGCCACCACCTGGACACGCCGCCGCGCTACAACGAGCCTGAGCGGCGCGCCGGCAAAGCCTACGACCCCCGCACCATGCCCACCATCGTGCCCTGGGGCGCCGTGCCCTGGCGCGCCACCACCAGCCGCCCGCCCGACGGCTGGGCCGAGCCGGCCTTCGACGACTCCGCCTGGCAGCGCGCCACCGGCGGCTTCGGCACGAAGCGCACCCCGGGAGCCAAAGTGGGCACCGCGTGGGCCACGAAGGACATCTGGCTCCGCCGCAGCTTCGCCCTCGAGCGGCTGCCCGCCGCCCCCGCCTTCCTGTGCCACCACGACGAGGACGTGGAGATCTACCTCAACGGCGTGCTCGCCGCCAGCGCCAGGGGCCACACCAAGCGCTACGAGCTCATCCCCATGACCGGGGACGGCCTGCGCGCCCTGAAGGAGGGGAAGAACCTGCTGGCCGTCCACTGCCGCCAGACCCGCGGTGGCCAGTTCATCGACGTGGGCATCGTGGAAACGCCGGAGGCGGGGAGCGCCGGACGCCCGGAGGCCCCGCGAGGCGTCGAGCCCGCGTTCAGCCTCGAGGGCGACCAGGCCTTCGACTCCGGCGCCCGCAAGGCCTGGAGCACCGCCTACAAGGCCCTGGCCCGCCGCGCCGTGGCCGACTGGATCAGCCCCCAGTCCGCGCCCCCCATGCTCCCGCCCCACCACGCGGGGGCGGCCACCAGCCGCCTCGTCGCCATGCTGGAGGAGGGGCACCGGGGCGTGGAGCTCTCGCCCCGGGAGCTGCGCACCATCGCCGCATGGATCGACCTCCTGGTGCCCTACTGCGGCGACTACATGGAGACCATGCGGCCCCAGGACGCCGCCCGCTACCGCCACTTCCTCGACAAGCGCCGCCGCTGGGAAACCCAGGAGGCGGCGAACATCCGGGCCTTCCTCGCCGACCGCCCCCCCCCGCGCTGAGCCTCCCGCCTACTTGGGAACCTGCTTGAGCACCTTCTGGGCCTGCTGGCGCAGCCGCTTGTCCTTGGCCGCGGCGATCACCTTCTGGAGCGCGGCGCGAGCCTCCTGCTTGTGCTTGGCCTTGATGGCGTCGGCGATCTTCACGACGGCGGCGGCGGCCTCCCGCCGGAGGGCCTCGTCGCCCAGGCAGGAGAGGGCCACGTCGAGGGCGGCGGGGTGGCCCAGGTCGCCCACGCCGCCGAGCGCGAGCTTCTTCTCGTCGTCGCGGGTCGCGGCCTCCATGGCCTGGCGGTACATGGCGAGCTTCTGCGGGGGCGACTTCCTGGCCAGGCCCGCCAGGCGGATGTAGCCGCGGAGGGCGAGGATGCGGTGGTTGGGCTTCTCGGCGGTCTTGGCCAGCCCGAGCAGGTCGGCCATGGGAGCCGGGTCGGGCCACTGGGCGAGGCTGCGGAGGGCTGCCTCCTGGACCCGGGCATTCGCGTCATCGAGCGCGTCGCGGACCGCCTGGAGGGCCTTCGGCCCGCCGAGGCGTCCGAGCTGGCCCAGCAGGGCGCAGCGTGCGGGCACATCGGCCTTGGAGAGACCCTCCAGCAGCGGCGGGACGCACTTGGCGCGGTCGGCGGCGTCGCGGCACACGGCCTGGATGGCCCGCTCGGCCTCCTGGCGGTCGCGGTCCGAGGGAGGCTCGAGCAGGAGCTTGACCAGTGCAGGGAGAGTCTGTTCGCTGCCCACCTGGCCGAGCGCCTTGAGGGCCTCGGCGCGCACCTCGGGGGCTTCCGCCCGGGCCCGCTCCAGCAGCCTGGGGATGGCCTTCTCGACCCTGCGTGCGGCGAGGCTCTGGACGAGGGCGACCTGGACCTTGGGCTCGGCGTCCTTCAACTCGCTCAGGACGGCCTGGTCGACGTCCGGGGCGCGGAGGCGGTCGAGGCTCTGGCCAGCGGCCTTGCCCTCGGCTCCGCCCGCGGCGGCCGCCTTGGCGAGGAGGGGCACGGTGGAGGCGTCGCCCAGGGTGCCCAGGGCCTGGTAGGCGGCGACGCGCACCGGCTCCTGGCCGCTGCGGGTGGCCTGGACGGCGGCGGGCCGGGCCGCGGGGTCGCCGCGGTCGGCCAGGGCGTCGAGCAGCACGCACTGGCCCTCGGGCGAGAGCCTGGGCAGGACCTGGGCGAAGGCCCTGGTGGCGGCGGTGCCGGGCATCTCGCGCACGAAGGTGGTGGCGATGGCTTGCATCCGCAGGTCTTCGCCGGTGAGCACCTCGACCACGAGGGGCACGGCCTTCTCGGCCTGGGCGACCACCAGGCCCCTGAGGGCGGCGACGCGTATGGACTTGGGCTCGTCGGGCGCGTACAGCTCCTTGTAGATGGCCGCGGCCTGGTCGGCCTCGCCGGCCGCCACCAGGTGGTCGGCGCAGCGGAGATAGGCGTTGGCGGCCACGATGCGAAGCGGCTTCTCGGTCTTCTCCGAGCGCACGGTGGCCCGCAGGGCGTCGACCGCCTTGGGGCCGCCGGTCTTGCCCAGGGCGATGGCCGCGGCCCGGGCCACGTCCTGGTCCTCGTGCGCGAGGAAGGGCGCCAGCGGGGCTGCGGCCTGACCTTCGCCGCGCTCGCCGAGGGAGTTGATGGCCCCGATGAGGAGCTTGCCCTGGAGCTTGCCCAGTGCGTCGCGGAGGGCCGCCCCCGCTTCGGGCGCGGCGATCCGCTCCAGGCCCATGCGGGCCATGTGCGAAAGCTCGGGGTCGGGAAGCAGCCGGGCCAGCGCGGGCACCACGTCGGCCCCGCCGATGATGCTGAGCTGGCGGCAGGCGTGGCGCTTGGCGTCCACCGTGGCCTGCGAGGACAGCAGCGCGGTCAGGCGCCCGACGAGTTCGGCCCGCCGCTCTGGCTGCCCGTGGGAAGCCCGGATGAGGTCGCGCAGGGCGATGAGCGGCTTACGGCTCTGGCCGTACTCGTAGGCGGCGACCTGCTCGAGCACGTCGTCGAGGCTGGGCGGCGCCTCGCCGCCCTGCGACGGCGCCGCGAGGCCAACGCACAGGAACGCGGCAAGCGCGACGGGGATGACCACGGTCCGTCTCATGGCTCGATCCTCTCTGCAAAGGGGTCTTCAAAGGTGCCAGGGCGCCCGCATGGCCTTGGCGAGCATGCGGTTGGCCTCCTCGTCGTCGACGAACTGCTCGGTCTGTGGATTCCACCGCAGCTTGCGTCGCAGCCGGATAGCGATGTCGGCGAGCTGGCAGATGGAGTTGGAGCGGTGGGCGGTCTCGATGGGACAGGCGGTCGCGCCCCGCGACCTCACGCCGTTGATGAAGTCCTGTGCGTGGCCGCCGCGGCTGCGGTGGAGGCGGGTCTCGTTGGGCCCGACGGTCTCCTTGAGGAGGGATTTCGGCTGGGCGTCGATGTGGCCGCGGCGGACGTAGACCCATCCCTCGTCGCCCTCGAAGCGCACGCCCTGCTTCTCCTTGCGGTTGTCCGCGTAGACCATCCTCACCCCGTTGGCGTAGGTGCACACGACGCGCCAGGCGGTGGCCGTGTCGCACAGTCCGTCGTCGGGGAAGTCCCCGCTGCCCTCGAGGGTCACGGGGCCGGTGTGGTCGGTGCCGTTGCCCCACTGGGCGATGTCCACGTGGTGGACGCCCCACCCGGAGATGAATCCCATGGTGTAGTCGGCGATGAAGTACCACCAGGGGGTCACGCAGCGCTTGGCGGTATAGGGCGCCCAGGGGGCGGGGCCGAGCCAGCGGTCGTAGTCGAAGCCCTGGGGGACAGGCATGGGCGGCTGCGGCGGGCAGGTTCCGCTGCGGGGGGAGCCGACCCGGATGGTGTGGAGCTTGCCGATCCTGTGGTTTCGGACCAGTTCGCAGGCGTGGCGGAAGTTGCCCGAGGAGCGCTGCTGGGTGCCGTGCTGGAAGACCCGCCCGTAGCGGGTGATGGCGCGGGCGTAGGCCCGGCCCTCGGCGACGTTGAGGGTGAGGGGCTTCTCGCAGTAGACGTCCTTGCCCGCCTGTGCGGCGGCGATGCCGACGAGGGCGTGCCAGTGGTCGGGGGTGGCGATGCTCACGGCATCGATGTCCTCGCGAGCCACCAGCTCGCGGTAGTCCGTGGTGGCGGCGCAGCCCTTGTAGGTGCCCTTGGCCATCTCCTGGGAGTAGGCGCGCTCGACGAGGCTCTTGGCCGCCTCGCGGCGGGTGCGCTTGACGTCGCACACGGCCAGCACCTGGGCCCTGCGAAGGAAGCCGCGCATCACCCCCGTGCCCCGGCCTCCCACCCCGACGGCTCCCAGGGTCACCCGGTCGTTGGCCCCGAAGGCGCGGGAGGGGAGCACGGTGGGAGCGGCCAGGGCGGCGGCCGCGGTGTGCAGAAAGGCCCGACGAGTGGTTGCCTTGCGCGCCATGATGGGCGCCTCCTCTGTCACTTGGACGCCGCGAAGTCCCGGTACTCGGCCTCCAGCAGCTCACGGTCCGGCCGGCCGGGGTGCACGAGCACCCGGTAGCGAAGGGTGAGCGACTCGCCGGCCTCCAGCACGTAGGGCTCCTCGAAGAGGAACGCCGGGCCGAAGTAGCCGAAGTGGCCCCGCATCACGATGAACCAGGGGCTGGGATGGCGGGGATTCGAGGGGTGGTCGAGCATGGCCACGCCGCCGGCCCGCCCGTCGTCGGGACCGAGCACGCCGCTGAAGTCCATCCATCGCGCCGTCTGGCCGTGGCCCGCCATGTCGCGCTGGCCTCGGCTGTTGAGCACCTGGAAGGCGCTCATGGCCTTCGCCGCGCGGTAGGAGAGCCCGCCGTAGCCGCCCCAGGCGGGGCCGCCGTGCTTCTTGGGCGGCGTGCGGTCGAGGGTCACGTCCTGGTCGCGAGCGGTGAAGGTCATTCGCCAGTCCATCCTGTAGGGCCCTGCGGCGTCGGGCGGGGAGACGGCGATGTGGCGGCGCTCCTCGAGCACCGGCGGCTTGCCCGGGGGATGGTAGTGGATGCGCAGGACGATCGCGGCGGAGCCCTGGGGGCCGGTCTCGATGGTGGCGTCGACCACGCGGTTGCGCCCCGGGCTGAGGCCCTCCTTGTTCTCCTCCCAGTAGTTGAGCTTGTTGATGAACTTCCAGGAGAACCACAGGGCGCGGTGCCAGATGTGGTCGGGGGGTCGAAGCCACGTGAGCGCCATGCCGTCGGCCAGGCACAGGGGATGGAAGTAGGGCTTGCCCGCGTCGCGGGCGTAGTGGAGTGCCCACAGGGTCTCGTCCTCGCGGAGGAGGGTGAGGGCCTTGCCTTCCTCGTGCTTCCATCGGTAGCTCGCCGCGTCCTCGCCCGCCCGGGCGGCGGCGGCGAGGGCGAGCCCTGCCATAGCCAGGAGCAATCGCATCGTCATCGCGTGTCTCCCACGGGGTTCACAGCCTCCAGGGCGCCCGCATGGCGCGGGCCAGCATCCGGTCCGCCTGGGGCTCATCCACGAAGTGCTCTGTCTGGGGGTCCCACCGCAGCTTGCGCCCCAGGCGCAGAGCGATGTTGCCCAGGTAGCAGGCCGAGGTGGAGCGGTGTGCGGCCTCGATGGGGGATGCGGTCTCGGCCCGCGACCTCACGCACTGGAGGAAGTTCGCGTCGTCGCTCCTCGTCCTGTAGAGGTGCACTTCTCCGGGGCGGATGGTGACGTCGAGGAGGCTCCTGGGCTGGGCCTCGATGGAGCCGCGGGTGACGTGCACCCAGCCCTCCGAGCCCTCCAGGCGCACGCCCTGGGCGTTCTGGCGGTTGTCCGTGAAGTTCACCCGCACCCCGTTGGCGTAAGTGTAGTCGATGTTCCAGCTCAGGGGGGTATCGAAGAGCCCTTCGGCGGGGAAGGCGCCGCGGCCCTCGACCTCCACGGGCCCCGAGCGGTCGGCGTCCAGGGCCCACTGCGCGATGTCCAGGTGGTGGACTCCCCAGCCGGCGACGAAGCCGCTGGGGGCGTAGTCCGAGATGAAGTACCAGCCGCCGGGCCGCACGCGGGCGGGCGTGTAGGGCTTCCAGGGTGCGGGCCCCAGCCACAGGTCGTAGTCCAGCCCCTGGGGCACCGGCTGGGGCGGATGGACGCCGGTGCTCTGCCCCCCTGGGCAGGCCACGCGGATGGTATGCAGCTCGCCCAGGTAGCCGTTGCGGGCCAGCTCGCAGGCGTGGCGGAACTGGCGGAACGAGCGCTGCTCGGTGCCGTGCATGAAAACCGTCTGGTAGCGTCGCACGGCGCGCACGAGGGCTCGTCCCTCGGCGATGGTCGTGCCCAGGGGCTTTTCCACGTAGGTGTCCTTGCCCGTCTTCGCCGCGGCGATGGCGATGGGCACGTGCCAATGGTCGGGGGTGGCGATCATCACCGCATCAATATCGTCGCGGGCCAGGAGCTGGCGGAAGTCGGCATAGGCGGCGCAGCCGCGATAGGAGGCGCTGCCCGCCCGTCGGGCGTAGAAGTCGTCGGCGATGCGGGCCGCCCGTTGGCGGGCGGCGGCCTCCACGTCGCACACGGCGACCACCTGTCCGCCGCGGTGCATGAGCCCCCGCTGATTCAGGCGGCCGCGCGGTCCCACGCCGATGCAGCCCAGGACTACCCGCTCGCTCGCCGGCTCGGCGTCCCCGGCCCCCAGGGCCGGGGATGTGAGGACGTAGGGCCCGCAGGCCGCGGCGGCGAGGCCGCGGATGAACTGGCGGCGGCTGGGACGCCTCCCGCTCATTCCCTCTGCTCCTCGGGCCCGGCGCCGGGCTCAGGCCGAGGCCCATTCGCGAAGGCGCTGGGCCGAGAGCTTCACGTTCTCGGCGCCCGCGACCTCGAGGGTGGTGGGGCCTCGGAAGCCCGCGTCCTCCAGCGCCTCGACCACCTGGCGGATGCCCACCACCCCGTCGCCCAGGGGGATGGTGGCCATGCCCGTGCCGAACACCGAGCCCCGCTTCGCCTCCCACTGCTCGCCCAGGTCCTTCCAGTGGACGTGGCGGATGCGGGTGCCGAAGGCCTCGACGAACTCCAGGGGCTCCGAGCCGCCGAGCCACGAGTTGCCCGTGTCCAGGCACACGCCCACCGTCTCGTCGTGGCCCAGGCGGTCGAGGATGGCCTCCATGCCGTCCACCCGGTCGGTCACCTCCCCGTGGGGCTCGAGGAGGAGCTGGACTCCCAGCTCCTCGGCCCAGGCGATGGGGGCCTGGAGCTTCTCGCAAATGGTGAACAGGCGCTGCTCGGGGCTGAGCCCCTGGCCGAAGGCGGTCCTGGGCTCGCCCTCGGTGGTGATCACCTGGTCGACGCCCAGGAGGTGGGCGAGACGGATGGCCTTGATGATCTCGTGGGTGCTGTAGGTGTCGGGGCTGGTGGGATCGAGCAGGTTGGCATGGGCGCACACGCTGGTGAGCGTGAGGCACGCCTCCTCGACCATGGCCCGGACCCTGGCGGGATGGACGTCCAGGCTCACCGAGGCGGTGAAGCCGTACTCCACGCCCAGCATCCCCCCGTTGTGGTTGTCCGTGAGGTCCACGTACTCGATGCCCATCTGGCGAATGAGCGCGAGCTGGCGCTCCATGGGGGCGAACGGCTCGACCAGGGCGAAGCAGCCGATGATCACGATGACACCTCCTTGCTCCTGTGCCGGGCGCCCACTCTACGCCATGCCCCCCATCCGCGCAAGGGCCGACGGCCCGACAGGATCTTGACTCCCCACCGCCGGCGATCTATACCTGGGGCGTTGGCGAAGGAGCCGCGCCCGCGCGTTCCCGCATTCCCGTGAAGGAGCGAGCCGATGGGGGTCCGATTCCTGCCCTTCTGCCTGTGCCTGGCGGCCCCGGCCGCCTTTCCCCAGAGCCTGAAGACCATCCAGGTGCTCAACGACCGGGCCCCCGATTGCTCCTCGCTGGAGTCCATCGTGGCCACGGTGACCCGGGGCTGCGAGACCGACGACGCCAAGGCCATCGCCATCTACAACTTCTGCCGCTACGCCTACTACCACCACCGCTACCCCAGCGAGAAGGGAGGCATCTCCGCCCTCAAGCTGATCAACGTCTACGGCTGGAGCCTGTGCGGCGGGCAGCACACCGTGATGGCCGCCCTGTGGGAGAAGGCGGGCTTCAAGCACCGCTACCGGGGCTGGCGGCGCCCCGGCCACACCACCGTGGAGGCCTTCTACGGCGGCCGCTGGCACTACCTCGACACCTTCCTGAAGTTCTACTGCTGGACCCCGGCGCCGAACTTCCCGGGAGGCCGCACCGTCGCCAGCCAGGAGGATATCCGGGCCAACCCCGCCCTGGTCGCCGAGGGCTTCGTGCTCGACCCCGAGCGCAAGGTCGCCTACCACAAGAACAACCGCTTCACCTACACCGCCGAGGGCGTCAGCTGGACGGCCCCCGCCTTCATGGTCTGCGGCGATACCCTCGACGGCGTGCTCAGCGGGGTGCGCAGCAGCCGCGACTCCGGCAGCCCCCGGGGCTGGGCGGGCATCAAGTTCGACGACCCCGCCTACGCCACCTCCGTGGACCTGGCGCCTGGCTACGCCCTCACCCTCCGCTGGAGCAAGGTCGAGGACGGCTGGTACTTCCGGGGCCAGAAGCGAGGCCCCCACCACACCTGCGGCGACAAGGACTACCGCAACTGCCCCGCCATCGGGCCCATCCTGGAGCCCTACAACGCCCTCGGGCGCGCCCGCACGTGGTCGAACGGCACGCTGCTCTTCCGCCCCGACCTCCGCTCCGAGGCCTGCCTGGCCGGTCTCCGCCAGGTCGCGAACGTGGCGTGGCGGGAGGGCGCCCTGCGGCCCGACGACCCCGCGCGGCCCGCCTCCTTCGTCGTGCCCATGGCCTCGCCCTACGTCGTGGCCAGGGCCCGCGCCCGCATCGCCTGCGACGGCGCCAGGATCGAGGTCTCCACCGACGAGGGCAAGAGCTGGACCGCCGTCCGCCCGCCCGACCTGGCCGACGCCGTGCGGGGAGCCTATCGCTACCTCGTCCGCATCACCTTCGAAAGTCCCCTCACCGCCCTCGAGCTCTCCAGCCTCCTCCAGCACAACCAGGAGGCCCTGCCCTACCTGGCGCCGGGCAAGAATGCCATCACCGTCACCGCGGCCAATCCCCAGGCCCTCGACGGCAGCCGCCTCGTCGTCACCTATGCCTACTGCCTCGGCCACCGCAGCCGCACCCCCGAGGAGATCTACGAGCGGGGGGCGGAGCTGTTCCGCGCCCACTACGCCCAGTGGGCGGAGAAGCCGCTGGTGGTCCAGCGCGTGATCCGCAAGCTGCCCGCCACGCTCCAAATCCCCGTGCCCACGCCCAAGGGCAAGCAGCCCGTCTACCCCCGCATGGTGTTCCTCCGCCGCGAGGTGCTGGCCCCCGGCCAGGAGCCGCTGGCCGTGCCCGCGCCGCCTTCGGAGCCCGCCGTGGGACCCGACGAGACCCTCGCCACGCTGCCCCACCCCTGGACCATCGGCACCCAGCCGCCCAAGCCCCAGCCCGACCGCCCCACCCGCACCACCGTCCTGGCCCCGACCCGCGTGGGCTACTGCAACATGAAGGGCGAGGTCTTTCCCTACCAGTTCGTCAAGTGGCTGAAGGACAATTCGAACGCCTGGGTCCTGCTGCTGGACTTCGAGGCGAGCCGCCTGCCCGACCCCCGCCGGCTGGCCCGGGCCACGCTGGTGCTCTACGTGCACGAGGCCCACGACAAGGCGCCGATGCAGGTGGCCGCGGTGATGCTGGACGCGCCGTTCGAGCCCGACAAGCCCTACGACTTCTCCAAGCTCGGCCGCCGCCTGGGCACCACCATCGTCGAGCGGGGCCGCGGCCCGGGGGCTCCCTTCGAGCCCCCGAGGCGCTACGAGATCGACGTCACCAGGGCGGTGCGCGCCTGGGCACGCGGCGAGCCCGCCCACGGCCTCGCCGTGCGCATCGTGCCCAACCGCAGCGTGGACGACGGATGGACCGTCCGCTTCACCCCCGCGAGGGAGAAGCCCGCCGAGCTGGCCATCGCCACCTACGCCGACGAGTAGCCCCGCCCCTGCAAGGCACCGGCTAGCGGTCGATCAGCAGCATGTCGGCCACCTCGAGCGGCAGCTCGACGACCATGGCGCCCTCCCGAAAGCGCGGAGAGAGGGCGCCGCGCTGGACGCTGCGGACGCGCCTCGCGCTGGGCAGGTCGCAGACCGTGACGGTGAGCCGGGCGATGGGCTTGCCCGTGTAGTTCATCAGCGGCACGGCCAGGCGCGGGGGCTCCGTGGTGTCGATGCACGTGGTTTCCACCAGCGGCTCGGAGCACAGGACGGGGCGGTCGGCCCACCACCTGGCCTCGGGGAACCGGCCGACGATGGCCGCGTGGAGCCTGCCGTCGAACGCCGTGGGCAGGAAGTGGGCGTAGGCCTCGTTCGTCGAGCCCCGGTCCACGGGCCGCAGCGGCAGGCCGCTGCGCAGCCAGGCGAGGCCGGGAAGGAAGCCGAAGAGAACCGCGTCCCCCTTCCCATGTTGCTTGGACACCACCGCGGCCCCGCCAGTGCTGAACGTCCCGTGCACGTCTCCACCGGCCGGCTCGAGCTTCTGCTGCCACGCGATCACCGGCACGCCCTCGGCCACCGGCCGGTCCCTGGTGCCGATGGTGGCGGCGGCCAGCGGCTTCGCCGGCGGCAGGTCCTGCTTGGGCAGAATCTGGGCCAGGTCGGGGGCCTTGGTGATCTCGTAGCCCTTCGCGCCATAGAGGGCCTCGGCCTGGGGATTCTTCTGGCCCAACTCGTTCCACAAGCCGCCTCCGCAGCAGGCCACGAGCGTGCCCCCGGCCTCCACCCACTCGGTGAGCGCGCCGATGGCCTTCGAGTGAAGGTATTCCTGGGTCACGTAGATGAGGACGTAGTCCCTGGCGCGGCCCTCGATCACGTCGTCCTCCGTCAGGAAGTCCACGGGCACCTGGGCGTGGCGGAGGGCGAGGTAAAGGGCCTTGCGCTCGGCGTTGTGGACCCCGCCCTTGAAGTTGGTGTAGCCCCCGAGAATCTCGTCCACGCTGGAGAGCAGCAGGGCCACCTTCGCCTGGCGCACGGTGCCGTCGAGCACGTAGTCCTCGAAGACCGCGGCGTCGTGGGTCGCCTCGTAGACGGCTCGCCACATGGCCAGGTCGTCGGTCTCGATGTGGTTCTCGGTGTAGCCCACGGCGAGGGGCACAGCGCAGAAATAGTGGACGGCCTTGGCCCCGTGGGCGACGGCGGTGTAGAAGCTCAGGCGGAAGTCGCGGGGCGTATTCCCCGGCGTGTGGGGCATCACGTACATCAGGATGGGCAGGCCACGATACTTGGCGCCGCAGCGGAAGGCGCTCACCAGGTAGCCGGTCACCTGGACACTGGGCTCGGGCACGCCCCACACGTAGTCCTCGCTCCAGGGCAGGGTCATCCCGCGGAGCTTGAAGGGGCGGACCCACTGGAGGTCGGTGACCAGGTAGTTGGCGTGGGGCGAGTAGTTGGCGCCCGTGCGCACGTGCGGCCCGATGCGCTCCTCGAGTAGCCTGGTGTGCTGGGCGTAGTGGGCGATGCCCGCCTCGATGGCCCACAGGCGCGAGTAGTAGTAGAGCGGGTCCTCGCGGCGGTCGGTGAACTTCACTTCGCCGTCGTAGTGGACGCCGCGTTTTTTCAGCCAGGCGGCGAACTTCGCATTGTCCGCCTTCGCAGGTGGGATGTGGATCTCGTCGCCGAAGCTCACGATGGCGATCTGGTCCAGCTGCCCCTTCTGCTCCGCCCGCTCGCAGCGCTGGGCCATCTGCTCCAGGGTGCCCGGCCGCCAGTGGGTGACGCACGCCGTGCGGCGGCGGGGCACGCCGAGCCGCTCGGCCCACGGGGTGTCCAGGTGCGTCAGGGTATTCGAGCCGAGGGCCAGGGCGAGCCGGGTAGCCACGCGCCCGATCTCGCCCTCCTGGCGCATGGCCCCGCTGAAGCCCATCAGGCCGTAGATGGGGAAGCGCTCGGGGGCGGGACGGTCGGGGAACTTCCCCACCTCCCCCGCGAGCCACTCGAGCCACTCGAGCTGGGTGCGCACGAGGAGCGACGGCTCGGCCCCCTCGGCAGAACGCTGGCGTAGGAGGTCGGCCGGGATGACGAAGCTGACCGGCGAGATGGTGCCCGGCGTGCCCTTGGCCCGCACCTTGCGGATGGCCTCGATGCCCCCGCCCCGGGAGGGCACGCCGAACTCGACGACCAGGTCGAGCTCCTTGCCCTTCCGCCCCTTGTACTCCGCCCGGGGGAGCCACACGTAGTCGTTCAGCGCGTCGCACACGGGGCCGAGGGGCACCCAGCCGCTCCTCTCGCCGGGCGCCAGATACTGGTCCTCGGGGATGGTCTTGAAGTCCCCGGGGTCCAGCTCGGGCGCCAGGCCCTCCGCGCTCGCCGGCACCGCGTGCGGGCCGGCGATCTGGTAGCTGGTGGGCGTGGTGATGCGGCCGCTGGTGAGCACGCGGGTGGTCGGCCAGTCGCGCACGTGCACCCAGTAGGGCGAGTGCTGCCCCCGCGCGTGGGGCGCCACGATGGGGACGCAGGGGCCGAGGCCGTCGGGCGGATTGGTGAAGCGGACGAACAGGTCGCCGCCCAGGGTGAGCCAGCCGTCGAGCTCGAGGTAGCGGGCCTTCCGCCGCTGGGTCTCGAGCCCCGCGGCGTCGTTGGTCAGGCAGAGGACATCGACGTGGCGCTCGGCGGCCATTCGCCTGGGCTCCGCGCCGTCCATCTGCGGCCCGGCGAGCAGGCGCAGCGTGGCCTCGCCCGCCTCCAGGCTCGCGGCGCCCCGCTGCTGCCACACGATATTGTCCGTCCCGCCCCAGGCGTAGCGGGCCATGGGCACGCGCTGGTGGTTGTTGAAGGCCCAGATCTTGGGGTCGTCGAGGCGGCCGAAGGTCTCGCGATACACCTCCCGGCCGCCCTGCTCGACGACCACGGTGAACTCGCAGGAGAAGCGATACGGCTGCTCGTAGCGGGCGAACACCTGGTAGGCGTCGGCGTAGGGGATGCGCACCGTCTGGACGGCCTCGACCTGCTCGCATTGCGCCGGGGCGCCGAGGCAGGCCATCCGCGAGAGAAAGGTCACCGCGAAGGTCGCGGCGTAGTAGTTCTCGCGATAGGGGACGAGCCGCCAGCCGCCCTCCTTCGCCAGGAAGTCCTCCCCCTCGGCGAACAGGCGGACCGGCTTGCGCTCCGCGGCGGCCCCCAGGCACGCCAGCACCAAGAGGAACGCCAGGGCTTTTCTCATCGGTGATCCCCTACTGTGGCACCAGGCTCCCGACGGGCCGCAGGACGTGCGTCCCGGGCGGGCTCGATGGGCGCAACGCAGGCGGTCGTGGCCGCCCCGTGCTTCTTTCGCGCCCCGGGCCGGGGGCTACTATAGGCCGCGCGCTCGCGGGGTGCAAGACGCCGGGACGCCAGCCCTGCTTGACAGGGAGGCGGGGAAAGCCTAGATCAGGACGCGGTCGCTACCCCTTCGCTGCCAGGAGCCACACGCCGATGAAAGACCTCGCCGCCGTCGCCCTCGATGCCGCCACCTCGGGCGGCGCAGAATACGCCGACATCCGCATCTCCCGACACCGCGAGCAGAGCCTCTACAGCCGCGAGGAGAAGCTCAAGAGCGTCGCCGACACCGAGAGCACCGGCTTCGGCGTCCGCGTGCTCCTCGACGGGGCCTGGGGCTTCGCCGCCAGCCATCGCGTGGCCCGCGACGACGTGGCTGCCGCCGCGGGGCGAGCCCTGGACATGGCCCGGGCCAACCGGCGGGCCGTGCGTCGCCCGGTCCGCCTGGTTCCCGTCCCCGCGGTCACCGACACCTGGCGCAGCCCGGTGGCCAAGGACCCCTTCGGCGTCTCCGTGGCGGAGAAGGCGGAGCTGCTGCTGGCGGTGAACGCGGCGGCGCTGGCCGTGCCCGGCGCCCAGTTCTGCACCTCGTTCCTGCTGCTCAAGCGGGAGCACAAGGCCTTCGCCTCCACGGACGGGAGCTGGATCGAGCAGGACATCACGCGCACGTGGCCGTGCTTCACGGTGACCGCGGTGGCGAGCGAGGGAGGCCAGTTCGAGAGCTGCAAGGGCGACCCCTTCCCCCGGGGCATCGGCTACGAGCACGTGGAGGACGCCGGGCTGGTGAAGCTCGCGCCGGTGGTGGCGGAGAAGGCGGTGGCCAAGCTCCACGCCCGCAGCGTCGAGCCCGGCCGCCGCGACCTCGTCCTCCATCCCTCCAACCTGTGGCTCACCATCCACGAATCCGTGGGCCACCCCACCGAGCTCGACCGGGCCTGCGGCCACGAGGCCAACTACGCGGGCACCAGCTTCCTCACCCCCGACAAGCTCGGCTCCCTACAGTTCGGCTCCCCGGTGGTGAACCTGGTGGCCGACAAGACCATCCCCGGGGGCCTCGCCACCTGCGGCTACGACGACGACGGGGTGAAGACCCGGCGCTGGCACCTGGTCCGCGACGGCCTCTTCGTCGACTACCAGACGGTCCGCGAGCAGGTCGCCTGGCCCGAGTACCAGGAGGCCCGCACCCGCGCCGGCTTCCCCCGGCCCACGGAGTCGGGCGCCGCGTGCTACGCCGATTCCTGGGCCTCCTTCCCCTTCCAGCGCAACGTCAATATCCACCTCGAGCCCGGGCCTCAGCCGCTGAGCCCCGAGGAGCTGATCGCCGACACCGAGGAGGGCATCTACATCGAGGGCGAGAGCAGCTACTCCATCGACCACCAGCGCTACAACTTCCAGTTCAGCGGCCAGACCTTCCACGAGATCAAGGGCGGCAAGCTGGGCGAGATGCTCAAGGACGTGGCCTACCAGGCCAACACCCAGGACTTCTGGCGCTCCTGCGACGCCATCTGCGACCGCCGCTTCTGGGAGATGGGCGGCACCTACACCTGCGGGAAGGGCCAGCCCCCCCAGTCCGCCCCCTGCTCCCACGGCGCCGCGCCCGCCCGATTCCGAAACGTCAACGTCCTGAACACCAGGAGAGAGGTATGATCCTCAGCTCCCGCGAGGCCCGCGCCCTCGTCGAGAAGGCCCTCCGCCCGGTCTCCGCCGACGAGGCCCGGGTCAACCTCGCCGGCGGACGACGGGCCAACACCCGGTTCGCTCGAAACTCCATCACCACCTGCGGCGACGCCGACCAGCTATCCCTCACCCTCACCGTCGCCTTCGGACGCCGCCACGCCGCCGCCACCACCACCGAGAGCCACGACGACGCCCTCCAGGCCCTCGCGGCCCGGGCCGAGGAGCTGGCCCGCGTGGCTCCCGAAGACCCCGAGTACGTGCCCCAGCTGGAGCCCCACGACTACCCCGACATCGACCCCTACTTCGAGAACACTGCCGCGGTGAGCCCCGAGTTCGGCCTCGCCGTGGCCCGCTCGGCCATCGAGCCCGCCGTCCAGAAGGCCCTTACCGTCGCCGGCTACCTCGAGCACGCCCACGGCTTCTCCGCCGTGGGCAACACCAAGGGCCTCTTCGCCTGGTGCCGCCACACCGACGTGGCCTACAGCGTCACCGCGCGCACGCCCGACGGCAGCGGCTCGGGCTGGGCCGCCGACAGCTCCCGCAACGTGGCCGAAGTGGACTACGCCGCCGCCAGCCAGCGGGCCATCGCCAAGGCCCAGGCCTCCAGGAATCCCAAGGCCCTCGAGCCCGGCACCTATCCCGTCATCCTCGAGCCCCAGGCCGTCGCCGACCTCCTCCGCTATGCCGTGTGGGGCATGGACGCCCGCCAGGCCGACGAGGGCCGGAGCTTCTTCGCCCGGCCCGGCGGCGGCAACAAGACCGGCGAGCAGGTGGCGGGCGAGAACATCACCCTCCGCAGCGAGCCCGCCCACCCCCAGCTCCTCGCCCTGCCCTTCGACGGCGAAGGCCTGCCCGCCGCAAGCCGCACCTGGGTCGAGAACGGCGTGGTCCGCCAGCTCGCCTACGACCGCTACTGGGCGGCCAGGCAGGGCGTCGAGCCCACCGGCCCGCCTCGCGCCGTCGTGCTCGAGGGCGGAAGCAGCTCCCTCGACGACCTGGTGCGGGAGACCGACCGCGCGGTGCTGGTCACCCGCTTCTGGTACATTCGCTCCCTCGACCCCCAGACCCTCCTCGTCACCGGCCTCACCCGCGACGGCCTCTTCTGGGTGGAGGATGGGGCCATCCGCCACAGCATCCGCAACTTCCGCTTCAACGAAAGCCCCATCGCCGTGCTCCGCAAGGTCACCGGCCTCTCGCAGCCCGTGCGCGTCGGCCACGCTCTCTTCCCCGCGCTCCGCGCCCGGGAGTTCACCTTCTCCAGCCCCTCCGAGGCCGTGTGAGGGGCCCCCGCGGCCGGGCTCGAAGCGGATGCGGCGGGCAGGGCCGCGGCGGCCTTCGCGCGGCCCCTCTACCCCTAAGGCATGCAAACGGGGGGTAGGAGTGTCGGACTTTACTACAGATGACGATTTTTCCTGTAGGAATTGTCCACACCACGAGACCTGCACCCAGCTCTGCCGCCCCATGGCCCTCCACCTGGCACGCTCCTGCCAGAGCCGCCATAGCCCCAAGGCCCTGACGTTCACCGACTTAGGGCCCGACTTCGACCCCGACAACGTCTCCGACACCGACAAGCCCCGCCGGCGCTGAGCCCGGGAGCCGGGCGCGCGATGGCTTGGACGCTCTCGCAGCGGCCCTGGCGAGGGGGGGCCAGGGCGGGACTTTCAGCCCGGCGGCTCTTGCTCGCCGGCCGCGGCGTTGACGAGGGGGGCGAGGGTGGCGGGGTGGCTGTCCGGCCCGCAGTTGCACAAGTAGTGGTCGGGGTTTTGGTTATGGCGTGCGAAGACGTCCTCGAAGTGGTCCCACAGGGTGCGCAGCTCGCGGCAGAAGGCCACCGGGGTGTGGGGGCTGCGGCGCTCGAGCTGGTCGAAGACGAAGCGGTAGACCCGGCGGCGCCAGGGCTCGGGCACCTCGCAGCCCTGGGCGTGGGGCTGGCCCTGGGCCTGGCGCATGGCGGCCACGAAGTCGGAGTCGAGCAGCTCCAGGTCGAAGTCCCGGGCCATGGCCGCGTAGTCGAGGAAGCGGATGGTCTCGATGGTCACCACGTCGGGCTCGACGGCGTCGAACAGCCGCTCGATCATCTCGGCCACCTCGGCCTCCCAGCCGCGCACGGGCACGATGGGCGAGAAGCGCACCCGCACGGGGTAGCCCGCGGCCTGGCACCTGGCCATGGCCTCGATGCGCTCGGCCATGGGGGCCGTGCGCCATTCGATCTCGCGGCTCTGGGTCTCGGCGGCCAGGCTCCAGCAGCACACGGTGTGGCCGCGGTGGTCGTAGTCGAGCAGGAAGTCCACGTGAGCGCTCTTGCCCACGTAGAGCTCGAGGGCCTTGCCCGGGGTGCGGGCGAAGAAGTCGATGAGCAGCCTGGCCCCGCCGTAGGCGGGCTCGAAGCACACCGTGTCGGTGTTGTTGTCGTACTGGAAGAGCGTCTGCTCGGGGCAGCGGGCGAGGTTGGCCTCCAGGCGCTCGACGAACTCCTCGATGTTCATCATCACGTTCAGGCAGCCGCTCAGGGAGCAGTAGGCGCATCGGAAGTGGCAGCCCACGATGGTGTGGAGCTGCCACGCCGGCTGGCACACCAGCCCGGTGCGGCGGCGGTAGGCGGGGGAGCCGGAGTCGCGCCAGTGGAAGGCGTCGTAGCCGTCGAGGTTGTGGCTCTTGAGCTCGGGATGGGCCTCGTGGCGGCGGGCCGCCTCGGCGGGCGGGTCGTCGAACCGCATGCGGTTGAACACCACGAGGGGCTGGACCTCGGAGCGCATGCCGTTGCGCTGCCGGGGCGGCATCGCCTCGCGCACCACGCGGGCCAGGCCGGCATCGTCCACGGTCTCCACGTCGTCGGTGAGGACCGCGGGCCGCATGCGGTCGGCCCGGGCGCGCATCCGCGGGTCGTCCATCACCCCCTCCACGATGGCCAGCTTACGCGCCTTGATGGGAATCATCCGTCGGGATCCTCGCAACTGAGCGGCAACGGTGCGACTGCCCCTGGCAGCCGCCCGCGGACGGGCTAGCGGGACTTGCCCTGCTCGAGCACGGCCTGGGCGTGGCGGGCCAGGTGCCCCCGCAGGTCCTTCGTGTACTCTTCCAAGACCTTGCGCCCCAGGCCGTTATGGTCTCCGCAGCGGAACAGGGCTCGTGCCAGGAGCAGCTCGCGCAGGGCCTCGCGACGGGGGGCCACGGCGGTCCAGCTCGACCCGCGCCGCTCGCGCTCGACGGCCTGGTCGACTTCCTGGACGGCCTGGCCGCGGACGGCCGGCTGGGCGAGCAGCCTGGCCAGCGGCTCGGCGGCGCGGGGGTCGGCCAGGCTCTCCAGGGCGAGGGCCATGGCCCGGAAGTGGGAGAAGGCGTGGGCGGGCTCGAGCAGCTCGAGCTTTTCGAGCACCACGGGGGTCACGCGGCGGTCGCCGGGCCGCGCGAGGGCCACGAGCAGGGAGTCGAGTTCGCTCATGTTCCGCCCGAACTGTCCCATGCCTCGATAGTTCCAGCCTTTGTCGAGCCCGTCGAAGCTCTTGACGGCGTCGACGAGGGTGGGCAGGCCGGTGGGGTCGCCCATGATGGCGAGCACCTGGGCGTAGGGCAGCTTGTCCTGGGGCGAGGCCTTGCGATAGGCCTCCTTGAGGAGCGGAAAAGCCTGCTCGGAGTGGGCGAGGACGACGGAAATGTCCTTGAAATCTTCCTTTACGTTCTCCACCGCCTCGGCGATCCGCTCCCTGGACATGGGATAGGAGTCCTCGGCGTCCACGACGCTCTCGGGCAGGTTGCCCACCTCGACGAGGTGTTTCTGGAGGGCCTGGATGTCGACCTCTCGGGTGTTTCCGCCCCGGCGCGCGGCCTTGGCGGCGGCGACGCCCGCGGCGTAGCCGCCGTTCTGGATGTCGGGCTGCATGCGGATGAGGGGCACGGCGTCGCGCTTGGCGCTGATGGCCAGGCCGGTGACGAGGATGCCGTCGAGGCCCCGGGGCAGCATGGCGCGGTATGGGATACGGGTCTCGACGCCCTTCTTGTCCGGCTGGCGGAGGTAGAAGAGGTCGGCGACGGTGTAGCCGTGGGTGTCGAAGTTCGAGCGGGTGCGGACCACGGTGTCGGGGTAGGTGCGGCGATTGAGCTGGTCGAGGATGGAGATGGTGAAGTCGCCGACGATGCGTCGCCGCTCCCGGGTGTCGATGAGCTGGCCGATGTCGAAGGCGTTGCGGGCCTTGACCTTAGCGTAGACGAAGACGTGCCAGACGTCGCGCATGTCGGTCTCGTCGACGATGGTGAAATCGGTGTTGGTATAGCTGGCGCCCAGGTAGCGCGGGGGCAGGCCGGTGCCCTGGAGAGCGACGTCGCTGGCGTCGGTGTAGATACAGGGGGCTCCCGCGGCGGCCGCGATATCCGCGTTGCCCGTCGAGTCGACCACCACCTTGGCGAGCACCACGCCCCGTCGCTCGGGGGTGGCCACGATGGCTCCGCGCACCTGGTCGCCGTCGACGAAGGCCCCGCAGCCGAGGGTGCCGAACCACAGCTCGCCCCCGGCGTCCCGCAGCTGGCGCCGCCACCACTCCATCTTCTGCTCGATCTGCCAGCTCCCTCCGCCGGGGACGTCCTTGGTGAACCCTACGCGGTTGCCCCAGTAGTACTTGGAGATGGCGCCCAGGGTGCCCACGCCGCCCAGGCCGTGGAGGTATTCGACCACGAGCGTCCGCGCCCCCTGTCGGGCCGCGGCGATGCCCGCCGGGGCCCCGCCGGTGCCGCCGCCGATGACCACCACGTCGTAGCGGCCGAGCACGGGCAGCGGACGCTCCTCCTGGGGAACGCTCGGGAGGTCCTGCACGGGGCGCACGCCCCGAAGCACCTCGCGCACCTCGCCCTGGGCCACGGGCGCGACGTCGCCGCCGGGCAGCTTGACGCCCTGGGGCTCGGGCAGGGCCTTGGCCTCGGCCGCGACGGCGGCCCCCAGGCGCGTGCCCATGTCGATAAGCGCCAGGGGCCGAAGGAGTTCGCCCGCCTGCTCGCGCGAGATGTCGGCGCACCCGCCCAGCACCCACAGCCGGGGCACCCCGGCGGGGCGGAAGGCCTCGAGGGGCAGGGCCTCCACCCCTCGCCATGGTCCCTGGGCGCTGGCCGCGCCCCGCATCGGGTCGGGCGGGACCTCGAAAAGCACGTCGGACGTGAACTGCTGGTCCGGATGATACGTCTTGTCGCGGGCCACCTGCTCCGCGTGGGCGAAGGAGCGGTAGCTGCCGTCCCGCATGGGGATCTGGAGGGTGTATTCGAAAATGCGGTAGGCGCCGCCGCCACGGCGCCCGGCGTAGGGCGGCTTGATCTCGCGGGCCTCCATGCCCTCGGCGGATTGCATCTCCCCGCCCACGACCACGCGCTGGAAGGTGTGGGTGCCAGCGGAATAGGGCTGGAAGTCGGCGCCCGCCAGGCGGGCCACCCAGGCGCGGTCGGTGGCGTCGACGACCACCTTGGCCACCACCGCCTGGCGCCCCGCGCGGTTGGCCATGGCGATGCCGCAGGGGCGGCCCTCCGCGTCGCGGAGCACGTCGGTGGCGTAGCAGGAGTAGAGGAACTCGACGTCGGCATCGAGCAGTGCCTGGTCGAGGGCGCGCTTGACCTGGAGAGGCGTGGCTGGCGGCACGGGCGGACGCTCCCGGGGCGCCGCCTCGGCCTCTCCGGTGGGTCCCTGGACCGCCAGCTCGCCCACCAGCACGCGGGTGGAGCCCTCGCGGCGTTGGATGTGGAACTTCAGGTAGCGGGCCTCGACCCCCGCCTCGACGGTCATCTGGAGCGCGGCGGAATGGTCGCTGCCCAGCGAGGGCCGCTCGTTGGTCGCCTCGCCGAGCTTGCGCCAGCTCTTCCCGTCGTCGCTGGCGGAGACGGTCACGCGGTCGAACAGGAAGTCCTTGGAGTGGTAGACCATGGCGTGGGCCTTGGCCACGGGGCGGGTCTTGCCCAGGTCGGCCACGAGGCTCACGTCGCCGTCGTACTGCACGCTCTCGCCCGCGGCGTCCGACCACTTGCCGTCGCGCAGGCGGGAGGGGGGCCGGGTGTCGGGATGAGGCTGGGAGGAGGGCAGGTCGGCCTCGTAGGTGAAGGACAGGGCATTGGGGATGGGGGTCGGTCGGGTCCCGCCGCCTTCCACGAAGATGGCCGTGGCCAGCGGCGAGGTGGGCTCCTCGCCGGGCTCGAGCCACAGGCGGAGGGTGCCCGCCGTGTCCTCGCCCAGGTAGGGCCGCGGCGCGGCCAGGAACACGCTGGCGCCCTCCTCGGCGGCGGCCACCGCGGCGGCCACCGCGCCCGTGCTCCCGCCCACGACCGCCACGTCCACGCGGTAGGCCACGGGCAGCTCGCGGGCCGATTCGCTCACCGCCGGCGCCCCGGCGAGAGCGGGCAGAGAGAGGACAAGGACCAGCAGGGACACGAGACAGGTTCGCATCGGGCATTCTCCGCAGACAGTGCCAACGCTTCGCTCGTCTTCGGGGGACACGACGTCCCACGCCCTCGACTATACCGGCTGGCCAGCGAAGCTTCAACTCCCGCCCGCCGCCGGCGCCTGGCATGGCGGATGGGAAAGCGGTATCATAGCGGGGCAAGCACAGAGCAGGGGCATCGAGCCGGCCCTTGCAGCCGCCTAGGCCGCCGGGCACGTCGCTGCGCTCGAGTTCGAGAAGGTCGGGTCGCACACCACCCGCAGAAGGAGGACGCAACATGAACCGCAGAGACGCCGTGAAGGCCGCCGGACTGGGCCTGGGCGCGGCCCTGGGCGCGGGCCTCGTCCGGCAACAGGCCGAGGCCCAGGAGGCCGGGGCAAAGGGCAAGTTCCAGATGAAGTACGCCCCCCACTTCGGGATGTTCCGCCACAGCGCGGGCAACGACCCCCTGGACCAGCTCCGCTTCGCCGCCGAGCGCGGCTTCCACGCCTGGGAGGACAACGGGATGTCCCGCAAGTCCCCCGAGCTCCAGACCAAGATCGGCAAGGAGATGGAGCGCCTGGGCATGACCATGGGGGTCTTCGTCTCCGGCCTGGGCAACCTGGTGGACTCGCCGGCGAAACTGAAGGACCAGATCGTCCAGAAGGCCAAGGGCTACATCGAGGTGGCCAAGCGCGTCAACGCCACCTGGACCACCGTGGTGCCCGGACGCTACAACCCCCGCCTGGAGTGGGCCTACCAGACGGCCAACGTGGTGGAGAACCTCAAAGTCGCCGCCGGGCAGTTCGAGCCCGCGGGGCTGGTGATGGTCCTCGAGCCGCTCAACTGGTGGGCCAACCACCCGGGCCTGTTCCTCCACAAGGTGCCCCAGGCCTACCAGATCTGCAAGGCCGTGGGCAGCCCCTCCTGCAAAATCCTCGACGACCTCTACCACGCACAAATCCAGGAGGGGAACCTGATCCCCAACATGGAGAAGGCCTGGAGCGAGATCGCCTACATCCAGGTGGGCGACAACCCGGGACGCAAGGAGCCGACCACCGGCGAGATCAACTACCGCAATATCTTCAAGTGGCTCCACGACAAGGGCTATGAAGGCCTCATCGGCATGGAGCACGGGAACAGCAAGCCGGGCAAGGAAGGCGAGGAGGCCCTTATCGCCGCCTACCGCGCCTGCGACGACTTCTGAGGCCCTGACCGACCGCCGACCGTTTCCCACCCTATGGAGAGGACGCGAGCATGGACCGGACGAGAAGAGCGCGGAGTGCGACGCTCGGCTGCTGGCTGGCCGCCCTGGCCGCCGTGGCGTGTGCCGCCGAGCAGCCCTCCCCCGCGGCACGCAAGGCGGCCGACGAGATCCGCCGCGAGGCCCTCCTCCCGCCCCTCGGGCCCGAGGGCCGACCTCTGCCCCTCGTCAGCCACTGGAACATGGGCAGCTACGGCAAGGGCTGGACCCCCGACTACCAGGTCGAGCTGCTCGACCAGGGACGCCACATCCTGCCCTGGATGGGCTGGCCACGCGGCGATCCCGACAAGGACGAGAAGGCGGCCCAGCGCTTCCACGACTACTACGGCCGCCTGATGGCCGCCTGCCGCGAGCTGCGCCTGCCCATCTCCTTCCGCGGCACCCAGTGGGAGGCCATGCTGGCGGGCAAGGAGTACCGCCAGCTCCCCCCCGAGCAGTGCCCCGCGGTGATCACCCCCGAGGGCAAAGTGCTCCCCAAGATCAGCCCCTTCGGCGCCGTCGACAAGTGGCGCGACCCCGCCAAGCGCTACGTCGATACCCCCGCCATGAAAAAGCTCCAGGAGATGTACCCCGAGCCCCCGCTCGTGCTCTTCGTCTCCAACCACGAGCCGCCACGACTCCGCTGGAAAAAGGGCGCGGGGGTCACCCAGTCCGCCCGATACCTGGAGAAGTACGGCAGGGGGCGCTCCGACGAGTTCAAGCGCAAGGTCGTCGGCGAGGGATGGATGGAGCGCTACCCCGTGATGCTCCGGGCCATGCGCGACGCACTGGTCAGCGAGACCTGGAAGAAGAACGTGCGCTTCGTCGGCTACGGAGTCTTCGGGCCCTCCCACTTCGGCCGCTGGGGCGCCTGGACCACCTACTCCCTCATCACCGACGA
Source organism: Candidatus Brocadiia bacterium (assembly GCA_046538415.1). Classification (GTDB taxonomy): domain Bacteria; phylum Planctomycetota; class PUPC01; order DSUN01; family DSUN01; genus JBKHIY01. The sequence continues at coordinate 75,640 of JBKHIY010000007.1, forward strand.
GTGGATCGACCCCGAGGCCCTCGTCTGGGACGGCGGAAGCCCCTCCTACTACACCCACAACTGGTGCGACAACCGCGACCACTGGATGTGGTCCACGCAGGTCCAGTCCATGAACTGGATCTTCATGCTCGACTGGGTGTACGAGCGAAACCCCGACTTCTGGTGGGAAATCTCCGTGTGGGACGGCAACGGCGGCTGGACGCCCGACATGGGCTACAAGCCCGAGCTGGTCAAGAAGTCCAAGGCCTGCCAGTACATGAAAGACGGGCAGACCTATACCCCGGAGCGCTTCCGGGGCTGGGTGCAGTTCGGCATGTGGCTCCTCCGCCCCCGCGCCGTCCGCGAGTTTCGGGGCAGCACCGTGCCCCTGGAGCCCTGGCGGCCCTTCTTCCGCCAGCTGCTCGAGGCCGTGGACGCCGTCTACGAGCATCCCCTCCTCGAGGAGTTCTGGCGCCACGGCACCCTGGTGGCCAACCGCGCCCACAAGCACCCCTACCAGACGAACATCCCGGCGAAGTATGCGGACGTGGACCGCTGGTTCCTGCTCGACACGAGTCTCGATGCGCCCAGGCCGTGGGGGACGAAGACCAACATCCCGGTGTTCAGCCTCGCCCTGGTGCGCGGCGAGGGCGACCAGCGGCGATGGCTGCTCTACGCCCACTCCCCGCTGGAGGACCGCCAGGGGGTCGAGGTCCTCATCCCCGGCTTCGGTAAGGTCACCGTGGACGTGAGCCGTGCCGGGAACTTCTACCTGGTGAAGGCGGCCGACGGCTCCGTGAGCCCCGTCGCACGCTGAGGGACCGCAGAGCTTATCTGGCGATGCGGACGCGCGTCCCGCCCTTGACCACGCGCACCTGGGGCAGGGTGACCAGGCCCCAGCGGTCGGCGGTGGCGGTGCCCGACTGGGCGGGGGCGTCGGCGCCGAGGGCCGTGGCCTGCCAGCGCACGGTCTGCCCCGGCTCGGGCTCGAAGCGCTGGAGGCGGCGGGGCGTGACGTCCACGGTGCACGCCGCCGCGGGCGCCTTCTCGGCCAGGCCCACGGTGATCTCCCAGCGGTCCGGCCGGTCCACCAGGTCGTCGGTCTCCCACACGAGATAGAGGTTCGCCTGGCCCTTGGGGTCGCCGTCGGCGGGGTCGCCCCCGCCGGGATCGTCGTCCAGGGAGCAGCGGGTGAACGCGGGGAGGGAGAGGTCGGTGCGGACGTCGATGGGGAGGACCCGCTCGCCGAGGGTGCCGGGCATCCGGGCCCGCTGGCCGTGGCCCGCCTGGCCCCACACGAAGATGTGCGGGCGGCGGGTCTCCTGGAGGGAGCGGAAGAAGTCCACCGCCTGAGGCCAGCCGATCCCCCCGTCGTTCTTGCCGTTGGAGAACGTGATGAGGCCCACCGGCGCCTGCGGGTGCTGGCGCAGGTAGCGCGCGTCGTTGTAGTAGTCCCACACCGGGGTGCCGTCCTCGAACTTCACGCCCCACGCCGGCTCGCCGTAGACGCGCGCGTAGGAGCCCTTGAACTGGGGCGAGCGGGAGGGGATGTGCACCCCCACCCACGAGACCGCCCAGGCCACCCGCCGGGGGTAGCGAATGGCGAACATCGGGGCCCCCGAGCCGCCCATCGAGCTGCCCGCCACGAAGGTCCGCGAGGGGTCCACGGGCCACTGCGTGCCCATCCACTCGAGGAAGGAGAGGAGCCGCGTGGTGGTGTAGGGCCGGACCACCCCTTGCCGCCAGGTCTCCTCCCGGCGAGGCCCTCGCCAGTAGAGCTCGTGGTAGCCCGTCCACCAGTCGTAGGGCACCTGGTTGGAGGCCAGCAGCAGGGCTCCCTTCTCGGCGTTGTACCACCAGCCGTAGCCGCCGTCCAGGCTGCCGCCCCAGCAGTGGAGGTGGATGCCCACGGGGGCCGGCTCGGCCACCTTCGGCGGCAAGGCCACCACGTAGTCGTAGGGGCGGCTGGCCTCCGCGCAGTTTGGCGCTGCCTCCCAGCGGACGTAGTAGTGGAGAGTGGGGCCCTTGATGTAGTGGAAGCTCTCGGGCTTCTCCACGCGCTGGAGCACCGGCACTCCCTGGCCCACGGTTTCGGCCACGGGGCGTTCGAGGACGTTGCCGGCGCCCAGGGAGCGTTCCTCGCTCCCGTCGCGCGCCAGGGTCACGGCATAGGTGGCCTCGCCCTCCTCCTCGGGATTGTGGACGTAGAGGCCGGTGCCCGGGGGCAGGGGCTTCTGGCCCTCTCGGACCACGTAGCGGAAAGCCATCTGGTCGGGCTTGGGATAGATACCATAGTAGTCGGCGTTCCAGCAGGTCAGCGGCGGCACCTCGGCGATGGGCTCCAGGCCGTCGAGCGAGCGGATGGGCCGCGAGGAGCGGTAGACGCGGTAGCGCACCTTGGCGGTCTTCTCCGCCTCGCGTGCCCGCGCGCGGAGCTCCTTGGCGGCGATCGATTCCGCGGTCACCGGCGGGTCCACCTCGTCCCATACCAGGAAGGTCTGGCCCGCCCTGTGGTGGGCGCGCAGGCCGGCCACCTGCTCCGCTGCGCCGAGGGCGCCACCCGCGAGGGAGAGGAGGGCGACGGAGGCGAAGGATACGAACGCGGCGCGGCGGATGGGCATGGCTCGGTCCTCACTCTTGGACGATCATCTCGGCGACTCTGCGGCGCAGGCCGGCGATCTGCCAGGCCTGGAGGGCAGAAAAGGTCATAGCGTCGGCGTTGTCGGCCCCCGCGCCGGGCTGGCGGCCGGCCTCGATGCGGACGGCGGCGTGGACCATGGCCTTCACCTGGTCGCGGCGCAGGCCGGTGCGGCGCTCCAGCTCGACCAGGTATTCGACGAGCTGCTGGCCGTCGCGGAGGGCCTTGAGCCGCATGTCGGCGACCACGGTGTGGCCGAGGCGCTTGCCGGGCACGATGAGGGCGTTGCCGCTGCCCGAGCGATCGCCAATGTCGAGGGCCCGCTCGCCGCCGAGGGTCTGCCAGGGGAGGACGGCGCCGGCGCCGTTGGTCCAGGCGTCCAGGCACCAGACCACGCTGCCGGTGTTGCTGCGGTTGTCCTTGTTGGCCGCGCCGTAGCAGCGGATGTCCACGCCCGTCTGGCGAGCGAGGATGCGGCAACGGCGATAGGTCGGCGGGTCGCCGAAGCCGCCGATGTACTCGACGTCCAGGATGCCCTCCAGCACACGGCCCTGCCAGTTGGGGCGGGAGATGTCGGCCCGGGCGGCCCACAGGCGGGAGTCGGCCTCGCCCCGCCCGCGGGTCCACAGGCGGCAGAAGAACTGGAGGGCCAGCCAGTCGTCCCAGTGGTAGGGCTCGTCGGTGGTCCACCACATGTTCGAGCCCCAGTCGATGCGGTGGGTGTTCTTGCCCCCGTAGAAGCACTGCATCTCAGTCTCCTCCCAGCCCTTCTGGCGGAAGTGGGCGATGAACTGGCGCTGGACGGCGAGAAAGGCGTCCTTGTAGTCCTGGCTCAGCGCGTCGCCAATGTGGGGGGCCTTGAGGTAGTGCTCGGTGATCCACTTGCGGTCGTCGCCCCGCTTCGGCCAGTAGCCCTGGTAGTCGTAGGTCTCCTTGGTCAGCGGCGTGGGCCAGCTATCCTCGAAGGGCAGGTACATGACCTCCACGGGGGCGCCGGCCCGGCGGCAGTCGGCGAAGGCCTCGCCGGTCAGCAGCGGCCCCACCACCCGGTCGTAGCGCGCCCAGTCCACCTCGATGTCCTTGCCCCGGCCCCGAACCCGGGGGGCGAAGCGCCAGTAGTTGGCCACGCAGCGGTGCTCGTGGGCCAGGCGGTGGTGGTCGTGGACTCGCGGCGGGATGCGGTAGGCGTTCAGCTCCGGCCAGAAGCTCAGGCGGTCGGGCAGGGCGAAGTCGAAGACCTGGAGGGCGACGGGCAGGACGACGGGCTCGGCGCCTTCGGCCTCGACGCCGATGCGGCCCGCGTAGTCGCCGGGCGCGGCGTCCTTGGGGATGTAGAGGTCCACGTAGACCGTCTGGTTGCGCTGGCCGACGATTCCCCTGCGGGGGTCGGGGATACGGAAGGGGGCTCCGTGGTCGATGGGCACGCAGTAGGCGGGCTGCCACCGGCCGTCGCGGTTCTTCACGTACCAGTTCTTGAAGAGCTCGGTGCGGGCGGTGGCGATGGCCGCTCCTCCTGGCCCTTGGAGTGGTCGCGGGGCCACCTTGACGCCGGTCAGCGGCTCCTCCTCGCAGTTTTCGACGCAGAGCTGGAAGGAGACGGTCTCGCCCCGGGCGCCGAAGAGGCAGACCCTGCGCCCGTCCCAGGCGGCGTTGGCGTCGAGGCTCGCCATGTCGCCGAACATGGCCCGCGGCTCCAGGGGGCTGATCTTCACCAGGCCGGGCAGGACGCTCACCCGCATCCGCGTCTTCGGCCTGGGCCCCGTCGGGGGCGCCACGGGCTTGCGGATCGGCCCCAGCGAGGGAGGAGGCGGCTCGGCCTCCCAGGGGCCGACGCGCACCGTGGCCGGCGGCGACTCCCGCCCGCCCGCCGACACCGCGACCAGCCGCAGCACGGCGGCCTCCGCGCCCTCGGGCACGGGCACCAGGAAGCTCGATGGGCCGTCGGGCCGGGGATGCGCCACCCGCCAGCGGGGCACCGGCTCGCCGTTCAGGCTCGCCCGCCAGCAGAAGGCGTGCTCGAGCGGCTGGACGCTCACCTCGAGGGCCTTGCTCCGCAGGCGGTCGGGGTCGGGCACCACGCGGGCCTGGACGCGGGGCTGGGCGGGAGTCGCCGAGAGCGGGCCGCCGAGCTCGACCTCGATGTAGGGCGCGAACTTGCCCGACTGGGCGCTGTGCACCATGTTGTTGTGGTAAGCCAGGTTGCCTCCGTCCATGACGGCCAGGCCGTCGGTGTCGCCCACGGCCATGGCGGTGACCAGCTCGGGCGTGAGCTGGACCGAGATCCAGCCGTCGGGCAGCTCCTGGCGCTCCGCCCAGGTGGCCAGGGAATGCCCCGAGGTCATCACCACGTCGCAGAACTCCGAGCCCGGCCAGGCCCAGGGGCGCTGGGTCTTCGCGTCGGCGTAGAGATAGGTGGCGCCGTCGGGCGGACCGTAGGGCCGCGTGCCCTCCCCCTCCGCCCAATCCTGGTTGACCGTGGAGACGCGGACATAGCGGAGCATGTCGGAGCTGGCGCGGTGGAGGAACAGCGTGGCCCGGCGCACCTCGCGGCCCCTGGCGGGCGAGGCGTCGAAGCGGATGGCGGCCATCTCCTGGATGGTCTTGATCTTGAACACCGGGCACTTGCCGGCGCTGGAGTTCCGCTCCTGCTCATTGGCGTCCGAAAGCCACACGTCGGCCGTCGCCTCGAGGCGCACCGTCTGCCCGCCGACGGCGGCACCCGCGCACGCCATCGCCACCAGCGCCCCGCGCAGCGCACGTGAGCTCATGGGTCCCTCCTTCCCGGCCTCCCGGCTTGCTCGATGGGCTCGACTCGGACCTCGTCGAAGCACGTGTCCCGATCCCCCGCGCGGACCGTGGGCGGGCCCCCCGCGTCGGCGCAGCCGGCGAGCAGGAGCGCGGCGAGGCACGCGGCCAGGCGGGAACGCATCATCGGCTGAGCCTCCAAGGGCCTCCCCCGCCCTGCTATGTACCGGGCGGCAGGAAGCTTTTCAAGGGTTTTCTCCCGGTCGGAGGGCGGCCGGAAGCCACTGCGGCACATCCTCTCGGGGCCGCGCCCCTTGATCGCGGCGCCCGGCGCTCCTATCATGAGCCGCGCGTTCGAGAGCCTCTTGACAGGAGGAACGAGGATGAGCATCCGCTCGCTGGTCGCGTTGGCCGTCGTCGTCGCGTGTGCCGCGCCCGCGAGGGCGGGATGGACGGTATGGACCGTGGCAGAGACGCGGCGCGTCCTCCGCGAGGCCCCCGCGGGCTCGGGCCTGGAGGTGGAGCTGGCCGCGGCGCGGAACGAGTGGGAGAGCTTCCAGGTGCTCCTCCGCGCCGACGAGCCGGTCCGCGGGGTACGCCTCGTGGCCGGCGACCTCGCGGGGCCGGACGGCTCGGCGTTGCCCGCCTCCGAGGCCCGGCTCTACCGCCAGCACCAGCTCCACCTGGCCGTGCCCACCTACCGCAACGAGGCATTTCGACCGGGCTGGTATCCCGACGCGCTCATCCCCTTCCGCCATCCGCGCACCGGCGAGCCGCTGGGCGAGGCGCGCCTCCAGGCCGTGCCCTTCGACCTGCCGGCCAACGAGACCCACGGCTTCTGGGTCGACGTCCGCGTGCCCCCGGACGCGACGGCCGGCCTCTACCAGGGGGTCTACCGCCTGGAAGCCCCCGGCCGGCCGCCCGTCGAGATTCCCGTCCGCCTCCTGGTGTGGGATTTCGCGCTGCCCCGCGTGTCCACCCTCCGCACGGCCCTCGGCTCGCCCGCCCAGCGGATGCGCGGCCACTACCGCCAGCGAGCCAAGGAGGGCAAGGAGAAGGCCCCCGACGACTGGGAGGCCATCGAGGCCCAGTGCGCCGAGCTGCTCAGCCGCCACCGCATCAACGCCACTCCGCCGGCGGGCACCCTGGGGCCCCAGCGCCGGCCCGACGGCTCCTACCACGTCCCCGACGACCAGGTCGCCGCCTTCCGCCGCTTCGTCGACCGCTATCACCTCAACGCATTCCGCCTCCCGCACCCCCGGTCCGTCGTCGACGACCCGGTGAAGGAGCGGGCGAAGCTCCACGCCTGGCTGGCGGCCTGGGACGACGCGGCCGAGCGCCTCGACCGACCCTTCGTACTCTTCTACATCTATCTCAAGGACGAGCCCAACGACGCCGAGGCCTACCGCTACGTCCAGACCTGGGGCAAGGCCATCCGCGAGGCACGCTCCGCCGCCAAGGTGCTCGTGGTCGAGCAGACCTGGTCCCAGAACGAGGCGTGGGGCGACCTCTACGGGGCGGTGGACATCTGGTGCCCGCTCTTCTCTCTCTTCAGGCCCGAGAGCGCGGCCAGGCGACAGGCCAAGGGCGAAACCGTGTGGACCTATACCGCCCTGTGCCAGGGCAAGCCCACCCCCTGGTGGCACATCGACTTCCCGCTCCTCCACTACCGCGTGCCCGCCTGGATGGCCTGGCG
>JBKHIY010000058.1:0-28273 GCA_046538415.1 Candidatus Brocadiia bacterium
CGCAGCCCACCGTCGCACGCCGTCGCGGATGCTTGTGCCCATCGCCGCTCCTCCTTCCGTGGATGGCCTGCGGCCCGCTTCGAACCGACGCCCCCAGACTACTGCAAACGCCCCGGCGAGGCAAGCCGGGCCTCGCCCCGGGAGCGGGCCTGGGGCCGCCCCGCGGACCCCTGGGCGCGTTCCCCTCCACCCCTACAAACCGAAGCCCCCCCTCCAAGCGGCCACGAAAAATTGTGAAATGACGAAAAAAACTCGGGCCATCGCCCGAAGCATCGATACGACAGTCCCTTACATCCACAAAGAATTTTGGGACCCCTGGTACAGCCCCGCGCACCGCACAAGCGCCCGAGACCCCTACACTTGTGCTCCGGGCACTGCCTTTCTGGCAGGTCTCGCGACGGAGCCGTCGTCCGTCCGGCCACGGGGCGGCGCCAGCTCCCCTGCGGGGCGGGGCCGCGGCGTGTCTTTCATTTTTGGCCACGGCCTTTCATTTTTGGCCACCTGCCCGGCGGCCCGCTGGCGGGGGTCGGCCCGGAGGTCGTCGCTGCCGCGGGCGGCGCTGGGTCGTGCTCGCGGGCGTGAGCGAGCGGTCCCGCCGTTCTGGTTCGCTGGGCCGCGGGCTCGCTGAAGGTTCTTGGGGGGTGGGGTGCCTGGCTCGCAGGTGGGATGGGGGATGGGCCGCCCGCCACTGAGGGGGGACCTTTTGGGGGGCGGGCCTGATTACGGTTTAGCGCTAAACCGATAAGCCCTTGGCGCAACGGCTTTTAGACTGTCCGTTGGGGGCGCCCGCGGGACCGCCGGGCGGGCGGGCGGATGGCTCGGCGGCCCGGCCTCAGGCGTTGTGGATGGTGGGCGGGGCCTCGCCGGCCTCGGCCATGCGGGCGATGAGGCGCTGCTTGAGGCGGTCGGCCACCTGGCGATGCTCGGGCCGGCCGACGAGGTTGGCCCGCTCGTGGGGGTCGGCCTCGAGGTCGTAGAGGAAATCCTCGGTGTAGGTGTCGCTGTCGGGGTGCTTGCCGCCGCTCTTGCCGCGGGCGCGCACGGAGTATTTCCACCGCGGGGTGCGCAGGGCGCGCCCCACGTGGCTCTCGCTGATCTGGACGAAGGCGTCGGGGGGCCATCCGTCGGTCTTGCCGGCGGCAAGCTCCTGGAGGGGCCTGCCGTGCATCTCGGGGGGCGGCTGGAGCCCGGCGGCGGTCAGCACCGTGGGCGCCACGTCGACCAGGCTCACGATGCGGGAAACGCGCCTGCCGCCTCGGAACCCCGGGCCGCAGGCCACCAGGGGCACGTGGATCGAGGCCTCGTGGCAGGAGCGCTTGTACTCGCGGTTGCGGGTGCGGAAGTGGCATCCGTGGTCGCTGGCGTAGAGGACGAGGGTGTTGTGGGCGATGCCCAGTCGGCGCAGCTCGGCCCGCAGCCGCCCCAGGTTCTGGTCGAGGCTGGCGCAGCATCCCAGGTAGTCGGGCATTTCGCGCCGCCAGTCGCCTTTCGTGCCCTCCAGGTCGCCGGGCACGGGGAAGTCCTTGAACCGCTCTTTCGAGCCCCGCGGGCCCTGGAAGTGCCCGTGGTCGTTCTGGTGGTGGGGCTCGATGTAGGAGAGGAAGAGGAAGAAGGGCTTGCGGCCGTCGCGCGAGCGCAGGTAGTCGATGGCGAAGTCGGTCAGGCAGTCCACGCGGTAGCGGTCCTTGGGGAAGGCGACTCGCCGTCCCTGGGCGTCGAACATGTGGCCGTCGTAGCTGTGGGAGGTGAACTCCAGGACGTCGGAGGCGAGCCAGTAGTCGGCGTAGCCGCCGCGGCGGGCCGGGGGCACGGGCCGGGTGCGGGTGGAGGCCAGGTGCCACTTGCCGATGTAGCCCACCTCGTAGCCGCCTTCGCGGAGGCGGTGGGCGATGGTGGGCTGGGCCTCCGGGAGGTGGATGCCGTTGCGGAAGCAGCCGGTCTGCGTGGCGTAGCGGCCGGTCTGGATGATCGAGCGGGTGGGGCCGCAGACGGGCTGGGCGCTCATGGCGTTCTCGAAGAGCACGCCCTCGGCGGCCATCTGGTCGAGGCGAGGGGTGAGGCCGAGGCGTCGGCCCAGCTCGCCCAGGCAGCCCAGGGTGTCCCACCGCTGCTGGTCGCTGAAGACGAACAGGATGTTGGGCTTTGGCGCTTCGGCGCCGCGGGCCCGGGCTCCCAGGGAAGCGGCGGTGGCGGCGCCCAGGGCGCCCTGGAGCAGGTCGCGTCGGGTGAGCTTGCTGGCCATGGCGGGTGCCTCACGGGGATCAGAGGGACGGTTTCCTTGCGCCGCGGGGCCTGGGCGCGCGCTGCCGGGGTGGAAGGCGCTCAGCGGCGGGGAGCCGGGAGGTGCTTCGGGGGGGCAGGGTGACGGCGCGGCCGCCGTCTTTGCCCTCCCGTGTTCGGATGTCGGGCGCGATTGCCTTGAGATCGTAGGTGAGCGCGGCGCGTAGTCTATCCTGGTCGATGGCCTGCGGTTGGGCAATGGAGTCGCTCACTTCAGTGGCAGCTTGACGGCGCGGCCGGTGCGTGCGGAGCGGTAGATGGCGAGGATGAGCTCGACGGCCTTGCGGGCCTCGGGGCCGGGGACCATGGGCTGGCGGTCCTCGAGGATGGCCTGGGCCATGTCCTCGATGAGGATCCTGTGGCCTCGGACGCTGAGGGCCATGGGGTCGGAGGCGGTGGATTTCTTGGGGGTATGGTCTTCGATGGGCAGCTCGCGGTCGGTGGCCATGCCCGCCCTCTCGTCGGCCACGGCGTATCGTTCGAGGCCGCTGTCGGTGAAGATGAGAGTGCCGTTCTCCCCGTGGATCTCGGTGCGGCAGGAGAGGCCGGGGGTGACGGAGGTGGTGCCCTCGATGACTCCGAAGGCGCCGCACTGGAACTGGAGGATGGCCACCGCGGTGTCCTCCACGGGGATGTCGCGCACCCGGGGGGCGGCGTGGGCGCGGACGCTCTGGACCCCGCCGACGAGGTAGAGGAGCTGGTCGATGCCGTGCACTCCCTGGTTCATCAGAGCTCCTCCGCCGTCGAGCTTCCAGGTCCCTCGCCAGCCGGCGCTCTTGTAGTAGTCGGGCGAGCGGTAGTATTTCTGGTAGCAGTCGGCGAGGACGAGGGTGCCCAGGGTGCCGTCGTCGAGGGCTTTCTTGGCCGCCTGGGTGACGGGGCTTGTGCGGCGCTGGAAGATGCAGCCCAGCTTGACCCCCTGCTCCTCGCAGGTGTCGATCATCCGGTCCATGTGGCCGAGGGTCACGTCGAGGGGCTTTTCGCTGAGCACGTGGCGGCCGGCCTTGGCGGCGTCGACGGCGATGCGCCAGTGGATGCCGCTGGGCACGCACACGCACACGCAGTCGATGTCGCCCTGGTCCTTGAGCATCTGGCGGTGGCTTTCGTAGCAGGGCACGTCGCCGTATTCGGCGGCCAGCTTGCGGGCCTTGTCGAGCTCGATGTCGCACAGGGCCACGAGCCGGGTCTGGGCAGCCAGCTCGATGGCCTTGGCGTGCCAGGGGCCGATCACCCCGCAGCCCACGACCGCGAATCCCACCTTGCCGTTCACCATGGTCGCCGCGCTCCACTGAACCGGGGGGAAGCACACCTCGCCGCGGGGGCCGCCCCGCGACCGCCACGCGGATTCTACCGGCCGCCGCCCGGCGTGTCAAAGCCCCCGGCCAAGGGGCCATTGGGGGTTGCTTTTCGCGCCAGAACCGGCTACCTTGCTTGGAGGGACCGGCTACCAAGTCAGAGAACAGGAGACTTCCGTGGTGTGCCCTCGCGCTGGATACGTGCTTCTTGCCTCCGCGCTGCTGTGTGCTGTGTGTCTTCCCGCCTCGGGGGCCGGGGGCGAGGCCTATCGCTCGCCCTTCGACGCCGTGGCCGCTCCCGACGGCAGGACGGTCTACGTGGCCGACCACACGGGCGATTGCGTGGTGGCCGTCGACGCGGCCAAGGGGGCGAAGCTCGCCCAGTGGCCGGTGGGCCCCGGCCCCACGGGCCTGGCCCTCTCGCCCGACGGCGAGACCCTCTACGTGGCACTGCGCGGCGCCGACGAGGTGGCCGTGGTGGCCACGGACAGCGGGAAGGTGGCCCGCCGCATCGCCGTGGGCACCCGCCCCTGCGGCCTCGCCCTGGCGGCCAAGGGGGGGCGGCTGTTCGTGTGCAATACCGCCGAGGCCACGGTCTCGATGGTCGACCTGGCGGAGGGCGCGGAGAAGTGGCGGGTGAAGACGGTGCGGGAGCCCATGTTCGCCGCCCTCACCCCCGACGAATCGCTGGTCCTGGTCTCCAATGCCTTGCCCGTGGGCCCCGCCACGGAGAGCTCGACGGGCGCCGTGGTGAGCATCTTCGATGCCCAGACCGGGCGCTCGGGCACCCGGGTGCAGCTCCCCGGCGGGGCCACCAACTGCCGCGACATCGCCGTCAGCCCCGACGGCAAGTGGGCCTTCGTGGTCCACGGGGTCTCCCGCTTCCAGGTGCCCACCACCCAGCTCGAGCGGGGGTGGATGAACACCGCGGGCCTCTCCGTGATCGACGTGGCCCAGCGGGAGCGGTTCGCCACCGTGCTGCTGGACAGCGTGGACCTGGGGGCGGCCGACCCCTGGGGCCTGGCCCTCTCGCCCGACGGCAAGACCCTGTGGGTGAGCCTCAGTGGCACCCACGAGGTGGCCCGCATCGAGGCCGCGCGCCTGGTGGCCATGCTGGGCGGCGAGGTGCCCGAGAAGTACGCCAAGAGCCTGGGCTCGGCCAACACCAATCCCTGGCGGGCCATCAAGCAGGACCCCGAGGAGCGCTTCGGCCTGGTCAACGACCTGATGGCCCTCTACTTCGCCGAGCTCATCGAGCGGTTCCCCACCACCGGCCGCCGCCTGCCCTACGCCGATCCCCGGCTGGTGGCCCTCGGCCGGGGGCCGCGGGGCATCGCCCTCTCGCCCGACGGCCAGCAGCTTTTCGTGCCGAACTACTTCGGCGGCACCCTCACCGCGCTGGACACGGAGCGGGGCAAGCTGGCCCACACCGTGGCCCTCGGCCCCCAGCCCGAGCCGGACATCGTGCGCCGTGGCGAGCGCATCTTCCACGACGCCACCCTCTGCTTCCAGCACTGGCAGAGCTGCGCCACCTGCCATCCCGGGGGGCGGATGGACGGGCTGCGCTGGGACCTCTTGAACGACGGAATGGGCAACCACAAGAAGACCCGCAGCCTGCTCTTCTCCCACCGCACCTCGCCCGTGATGTCCATGGGCGTGCGGGCCAAGGCCGAGGTCGCCGTGCGGGCCGGTTTCAAGTTCATCCTCTTCGCCGTGCGGCCCGAGGAGGAGCACGAGGCCGTCGACGCCTACCTCAAGTCGCTGCGCCCCGAGCCCAGCCCCCACCTGGCCCCCGACGGCTCGCTGAGCGCCGCCGCCCGGCGCGGCAAGCGCCTGTTCGAAGGCCAGGCCAAGTGCGCCGAGTGCCACACCGGCCCGCTCTACACCGACCTCAAGCCCTACGACGTGGGCACCCTCGGCCCCTACGACCGCGAGGGCGACCGCTTCTACACCCCCAAGCTCACCGAGCTCTACCGCATCGCCCCCTACCTGCACGACGGCCGCGCCGCGACGCTGCGAGACGTGCTCACCACCTGCAATAAGAAGGACGAGCACGGCGTCACCTCCGGGCTGTCCGAGAAGGAGCTCGACGACCTGATCGCCTACCTGCTCTCCCTGTAGGCTGCCCGGGACTCGCGCCGGCCCAACCGTCCGCCAGCGCTTGGGATGGAACTTTTTTAGAAAAAAAGTCGAAAAACCGTGGCGGCTTTTCCGCCGAGTTCCCGTCTAATCCTATAGGGCGGGACGGGCGCCGGCCAGGGCTGCGCCCCCGCCGCCGTTTGACTCCCGCGCGGGCAGACCGTATGCTCTTAGGTGTGGGCCGATGTGCGGAGGGGTAGGTGCGCCCCCGGGGCGCCAGAAGGCGCGCTCATGATTCGCAAGGTGTGCTGCGAGGGGGTCGGCTACGCGGTGGCCGACCTCAACGCCGTGCAATACGTCTTCGCCAGCGCCGTGCCCCAGAACGGCTCCGGCCTGGCCGAGCAGGCCCACGGTGCCCTGGCCACCATCGCCCGGGTGGTGGACGAGGAGGGGCCGCAGGGGGCCATCGTCCGCCAGACCATCTTCGTCCGCGACGCCGCACACATCCCCGCCTGCCGCCAGCTCATCGGCGAGTTCTACGGCCCCGAGCTGCCGGCCACCGACTACGTGGTCCAGCCCCCCTGCGAGGACAAGCTGCTGGCCATCGAGGCCTGGGGCGTGAGCCGCAAGCACGGTCCCCTGGCCATCGAGCGGGTTTCCGAGCACCTGGTGGTGCTCCGCCACAGCGGCATCGCCTGGGCGCACTGCGCGGGGATGCTGCCCCGCACCGAGGCCCCGGGGGTGCACGAGCGGGCCTTGAGTGCCTTCGCCCGCCTGCGCGAGACCCTGGCCAGCCAGGGCTTCGGCTTCGACCAGGTGGTCCGCACCTGGCTCTACCTGGGCGACATCGTGGGCGAGGAGGACGGCACACAGCGCTACAAGGAGCTGAACCGCGCGCGGGCGGACTTCTACCAGGACGTCTCGTTCCTGGCGGCCTACACCCCTCCCTCGCTCAACGGCGCCGTGTATCCCGCCAGCACGGGCATCGGCGCCAGCGACCGCGACCTCAGGATGTCCGCCGTAGCCCTGGCCAGCGACCGCCGCGACCTGGTGGTGGTGCCCCTGGAGAATCCGCTCCAGACCTCCGCCTTCCGCTACGCGGAGCGCTACAGCCCCCACAGCCCCAAGTTCTCCAGGGCCATGGCCATCGTGGGCCGGCGCAACGCCGCCATCCTCATCTCCGGGACCGCCAGCATCGTCGAGTCCGAGGTCCACCACCTGGGCGACGTGGAGGCCCAGACCCGCCAGACGCTGGACAACGTGGAGGCCCTCATCGCCCGCGAGAATCTCCAGCGGCGGGGCATCCACGGCCTGGGCGCCAGCCTCGGCGACCTCGTCCTCGCACGAGTGTACATCAAGCGGCCCGAGGACTACGCCGCCGTCCGCGCCGTGTGCGAGCGGCGGCTCGGCGACCTGCCCACCGTCTATGCCGTGGCCGACGTGTGCCGCCCCGAGCTGCTCGTCGAGATCGAGGGCGTGGCCATGGCGCGCAAGGCCTGACCCCCGGCGAGCGTCCCTCCCCCACACAGCGATGCGGCCTGCCTGCCGCAGGCAGGCCTATTCGCCAGGGGCCTGCTCCGCCTCCGCGGGCGCGGGGGCCGTGCGCAGGGCGAGGGCGTGGAGCAGCTGGAGGGCCGTTTCGATGGCCACGTCGGTATTCGTCAGGCTGTCCTCGCCGTCGCCGCAGATGCCCACACGCAGAGCCAGGGCGCCGGTGGAGCCGAGCCAGTTCAGGGCGCTCGCCTGCGGCTCGGCGGGGGCCAGGGCGAGCTGGAGCATCTGGTCGCCGTCGACCACGAAGCGGTGCCGCAGGCGGGTATTCACCAGGGTCCGCACGGTTCCCAGGAAGGCCTGGTCGCGCTCGGGAGTCTCGACGGCGTGGGCCATGCGGTAGCCGGCCTCGTAGTCGTCCACCTGGATCTCCACGAAGGCCGCGGGCTTCTCCTCCTCGACGATGCGGCGGAGCAGGCCGCTCTCGATCTCGGAGAAGGGCTCGGAGCCCCGGGGCGCGTCGGCCCGCTGGTCGGCCCAGCGGTAGGGGAAATTGCGGTTCAGCTCCACCTTGTTGGCGTTCGCCGCCACGTCGTTGCGGTAGCCGTGGCGGTTGAGCACGGGGATGAGCTTGAAGCGGAAGCGCTGGAGGAGGGCCTTGACGGCGGGGTCGCGCCGGGGGTTGTCGACCAGGATCTCGGCCACGGCGAGCAGGGAGACGGCGCCCAGCCACTGCTCCCCGGCGTTGCCCTCCACGCAGGCCACGAGCAGGACCAGGGGCTTGTCCGTGGGGCCGAAGCCGAAGCTGTAGACGAAGCTCTCCCGCTCGCTGCCCCCGCCCTCGAGCTTCTTGCGCACCGTCTCCGTGTGGTCCTCGTAGAAGGCCTGGAACCAGCCGTCGATGCTCGCCAGGTCGGGCTTGTGGGGGAAGTAGCGGGCGTAGCGGGGGCCGGTGCCCATGGCCCGTGCGGCGAGCACCCACTTGTTCTTCGCCCCCGGGTCGCGGCCCGCCCGGCCGGTGACGGACACGAAGTCGAAGACCAGCACCCGCCCCGGAGTCTTGTCCTCGAGCATGGCGATCTTCTCGCCGCTGCTGTCCACCGCGATGCTCTCCCCGCCCGCCTCCGCCAGCACCTTGGGCAGGTAGCGGGCCACGTAGCGCTTGCCCTGCCGGCCGTACCAGGGGATGCGGTCCTCGAGCGACAGGCCGCGGGTGAGCGGGCTCTCGTGGATGATGCGGATGGTGGGCGGCTCCCGCAGCTGCGCCTGGTCGGCCACCGCGCCCTGGAGCTGGGCGTAGAGCAGGGAGTCGCACAGCAGCAGGCCGCCGCCGCGGGCGTGGGGCATCACGATGGGGTCGCCCATCATGAAGGGCGCCCCGCCGTGGATCAGGGCCACCAGCACCTCGTCGGGGCTGGGCACCGTCATCGGCTCGCCCACCGCGATGGGCACGATGCGCAGCTTCTCGCCGCAGAGGGCCTTCAGCTCCTTCGTCTCCCGGCCCTCCGGCTCGTCGGTGAGGAGCTGGACCGTGGGAAACGGGGGCGCCAGGGGCACCAGCTCGTCGTCCCGCCGCCCGGAGCCGAGGAGGAACTCGATCTTCGGCCAGTCCCCGGCCATCTCGTGCACGCGGGCGTAGCCCACGAGCCGGCCCTCGCGACGCACCTCGTAGCAGTCGCCCACCCCGGCCTGGCCCCGCTCCGCGATCCCCACCACCAGCGCCCCCCCGCGCAGCACCTCGATCTTGAACGTCTTCGGCTCCCCCGCTTCCTCGCCGGCCCACGCCGCCAGCGATGGCCCCAGCAAGACCGCCGCCAGGGCCGCCGCGCCGCGATACGCTCTCATCGATGGCCCCTCCTGGGATTGCCCGCCAGGAACCCCGCACCCGCCAGCGGCATCATCCTACCGCGCCGCGGCGCGGGACTCAAGCCCCCGCCCGGCCCTCAACCGCCCATCCCCGACTGGAGAAGCAGCAACATGACCACGAACGGAGCCGCTATCAGCGCCAGGAACAACAGCCACTGCGGGCCCACCAGCTCCGCCAGCGCCTCCGAGAGCAGGCACGCCTGCCCGTTCAGCAGCACAGCCACCCCCTGGGCGTAGGCCAACAGGCCCACCGCGCCCACGGCCATGGGGCTGAACAGCAGCCCCAGGCTGAACAGGAACGCCGCGAACCCCAGCACCCCCAGCCCCACCACCACCAGCACCAGCGAGAGCACCACCAGGCCGGGACGGAACAGCCCGGGCACCAGCTCGCCCACGAACAGCAGGACGCGCAGGGCCAGGCCCTCCCGCTCCTCGTCCTCCTCCGGGGGCTCCGCCCCGGGGCTTCGGCCCACTTCGCTGCCGCAACGCACGCATGGCGCCCCGCCGCGGGCCAGCGGCGCCCCGCAGCCCGGGCACCTGGCCACCGGGAGGTCCACCACCCCGCCGCAGCCGCCGCAGCGGATGCGCGGCTGGGGAAAGTCGTCGGCCACGGTCAGCGAGGCGTTGCAGTGCGGGCAGCGGACCCTCATGGCTGCCGCTCCCTCGCGGGGGATGAAGGGCCAGGGACCGGACGCCCAATCCTACACCCAAGCGCGGCCCCGTTTCAAGCATCCTCGCGGCCCCGCTGGTCGACGGCCCGCGGGGAGACCTCGTAGCCCAGCTGGCCGACGGCGCGGCACAGCCCCTCGACGTCGAGCCCCCGCCCGGCCACGAGAGCCTCGCGGCGCCCCAGGTCGACCTCTGCCCTCTCCACTCCCGGGCATTCCCTCAGCGCCCGGCCCACGGCCTCGGCGCAGTGGGAGCACGTCATGCCCTCGACGTCGAGGGTGAGGGTCTCTTCGGCGGGCGCGGCGGGGCGTTCGCCGTGGCCGCGGCGGCGGTAGAGCAGGGCCAGGCCCAGGACCGCGAAGAGCACGACCGCGGCCACCACGTTCACCGCCTGGGGCAGCAGCTCGTGCAGGTGCCCCGGGGCCTGGACCGCGGGATGGGCGTAGATGGCGTTGAGGCCCAGGCCCGCGGCCAGGGCGGCCACGGCCACCGTGCCCAGGTAGACGAACGCGGTGCGCCGCCCCATCACTTTCCAGATGGTGGCCACGGTCGCCGCGTTGGTGGCCGGGCCGGTGACCAGGAACACCAGGGCGGCCCCCGGCGAGATGCCGGCGGCGATCAGCGCCGCGGCGATGGGCACCGAGGCCGTGGCACACACGTAGATGGGAATGCCCACGGCCATCATCACCAGCATCCCCGGCAGGCCGGCGCCGAGGGAGTCGGCGAAGTAGTTCTCCGGCACCAGGGCCGTGATCAGCCCCGCCACCACCAGGCCCGCCAGCAGCGACGGCCCGATGTCCCGGGGCAGGGTGACGAAGCCGTAGCGGAACAGGGCGGCCAGCCGGCTCCGACCCTCCGGCCCCGCGCAGCAGGGATCCTGGCAGGGGGGCGCCGTCGCCTCGTCGCCCGCCTCGGGCCGGCTGAGCGCGGAGACCAGCCAGCCCCCCGCCAGGCCCGTAGCCAGGGCGGCCACGGGGCGGTAGATGGCGAACACCGGCCCCAGGAGACTCAGCGTCACCAGGATGCTGTCGACCCCCGTCTGGGGGGTGGAGAGGAGAAAGGCGGTAGTGGCCCCCTTGCTGGCGCCGTGGCGGCGCAGCGAGGCGCTCACGGGGATCACCCCGCAGGAGCACAGGGGCAGGGGCACGCCGAACGCCGCCGCCTTGCCCACCGGCCACAGCCCCCGGCCCCCCAGGTGGCGCTCGACCAGCCGGGCGGGGATGAGCACCGAGAGCAGCCCGGCCACGAAGAAGCCGAACAGCAGGTAGGGCGCCATCGCCGACAGTGTGCCCCAGAAGCCCAGCACCACGTCCCAAAGAGCTTCCACGATCATCTGGGAACTCCCTTCGGGGCGACGTAGGGTTTCAGGAACGCCCCCAGGTCGGCCTCGGGCCGGATGCCCAGGCGGGTGAGGGCGAAGTCGTAGCGCACCGGGTCGTGCGGCGCGAAGCGGCGGAAGCTCGCCGTGGCCTCTTCCGCGGCGCGGAGGTCCGCGCTGCGGCGGGCCACCAGGCCCAGGGCGCGGCAGATGCGGTGCATGTGGGTGTCCAGGGGCACGATGAGCTGGGCCGCCGACACCCCCGTCCAGCCCCCCGGGTCCACCGCGTCGCGGCGCACCATCCAGCGGAGGAAGAGCGCCAGGCGCTTGCACGCGCTGCCCCGCCGGGGACAGGGCAGCAGGTGGGCGTCGAGGCCATCCGCCGCCCGGCGCAGCTCGTCGGCGAAGCCCGCCAGCGCGGGCACCACCGTGGCGTGGCCGGGCTCCAGGTGGGCGGCGAAAGCCTCGTTCAGCGAGCCATGCCGCTCGATGAGCCGCTTGGAGCCCAGCAGCAGCGCCGCGAGCTGGACCCCCGTGGCGAAGCGATGGCGGAAGCCGGCGAACGCGGCCCGCAGCCCCGCCGGCGTCGCCTCCGCCAGCCACGCCCGCGGCGAGGGCATGCGGCCCAACGCCCCGCGCACACTGCGCAGGATGCCCGTCACCCGCCCGTAGGCCAGGCAGGCTGCGACCAGCGCCGCCAGCTCCCGGTCCTCCACCCGCGGATAGGCGTAGAGCACCTCCAGGGGGTCGGGATGGACGAGCTGGCGGCGGTTGAGCCGCCGGTAGAGGGCCTCCAGCGCGGGGCCGGTGATGCGATGCGCCATGGGCGTTCCTCCACCTTCCATGATCGGGGAAATCCGGTACCCGATCAACCGCTGCCCATGGCGACGGCAGATGGCCTGGGCGGGAGGGCGGCTCAGTCGCGGCGCAGCCAGGCGTCGACGGCCGCCGCGGCCCGGCGGCCGAGCTCGATGGCCCGGACCACCAGGGAGGCGCCGAGGACGGAGTCGCCGGCGGCGAAGACCCCCTCCGTGGAGGTCATGAACGCGGGGTCGACCCGCAGGTTCCCTCGCTCGTCGGTGGCCAGCTCGAGGTCTTCGACCAGGGGCCCATGCTCGACCCGCAGGAAGCCCATGGCCAGGAGCACGAGCTGGGCCTCGACCTCGAACTCCGAGCCGGGCACGGGGGAGAAGGAGCGCGGGGCGCCGCCCTCACCCTGCTCCCAGTCGAGCTTCACGCAGCGGAGCTTCGCCACTCGCCCCTGGGCGTCGCCCACCGCCTCCCGGGTCTGGACGCTCCACCGCCGCTCGCAGCCCTCGTCGTGGGAGGTGGAGTGGCGGAGGACCTGGGGCCAGGTGGGCCAGGGGTTCCACGGGGTGCGGCTCTCGGGGGGCCTGGGGAGGAGCTCGAGCTGGACGATGCGGCGGGCGCCCTGGCGTCGGGCGGTGCCCACGCAGTCGGCCCCCGTGTCCCCGCCGCCGATCACCACCACGTCCTTGCCCTCGGCCCGGATGGCCTGGTCGGGGGGCACGTGGAGGCCGGCGTTGCGGCGGTTCTGCTGGGCCAGGAAGGGCATGGCGAAGTGGATGCCCTCGAGGCCGCGTCCGGGCACGTCGAGGTCGCGCGGCTGGCGTGCCCCTGCGGCGATGAGCACGGCGTCGAAGGTGCGGCGCAGGTAGCGAGCGGAGAGGTCGGTGCCCACCTCGGCGCGGGTCTCGAAGCTCACGCCCTCGGCGCGCATCTGGTCCAGCCGGCGGTCGATCACCCACTTGGGGAGCTTGAAGTCGGGGATGCCGTAGCGGAGGATGCCGCCGGGACGGTCGGCCTTCTCGAAGACCACCGGCTCGTGGCCCGCCCGGGCGAGTTGCTGGGCCGCGGCCAGGCCCGCCGGGCCGGAGCCCACGATGGCCACCCGCCGCCCGGTCTTCAGGGCGGGAGGCTCGGGCCGCACCCAGCCGCGGTCCCAGCCCCGTTCGGCGATCTGGAGCTCGATCTGGCGGATGGTCACCGGCTGGTGGCCGATGGCCAGGGTGCAGGCGCTCTCGCAGGGCGCGGGGCAGACGCGGCCGGTGACCTCGGGCAGATTGTTGGTGGCGTGGAGCAACAGGAGGGCGCGGCGCCACTGCTGGCGGTAGACCATGTCGTTCCAGTCGGGGGCCAGGTTGCGCAGGGGGCATCCGAAGGTGTGGCAGGTGGGGATGCCGCAGTCCATGCAGCGGGCGGCCTGGATGGCCAGGCGATGGCCGGGCAGGCGCTGCTCGACCTCGTCGTAGTCGCGGAGCCGCTGAAGGACGGGTCGCTTGGGCGCCTCCTGGCGCTCGTAGAGGAGGAATCCGTCGGGCTTACCCATGGTAGACCTCCTCGGTGGCGGAGACGGTTTCGCTGCCCGGTTCCTCCTCCAGGCGCATCCGCTCGAGCCCCCTGCGGTATTCGATGGGCATGACCTTGACGAACAGCGGCAGGCAGGTCTTCCAGTCGTCCAGGATGCGCCTCGCCCGGGGGCTGGCGGTGTAGTGGTGGTGGCGTGCGATGAGGGTTCGCAGCTCCTCCTGGTCCTCCTCGCTCCACACGCTCTCCAGGTCCACCATGTCGAGGTTGCAGCGGGTGTCGAAGAAGCCGGTGTCGTTGAACACGTAGGCCACGCCGCCGCTCATCCCCGCCGCGAAGTTCACTCCCGTGGGGCCGAGGACCACGGCCACGCCGCCGGTCATGTACTCGCAGCCGTGGTCGCCCACGGCCTCGGCCACCACGCGGGCCCCGCTGTTGCGGATGCAGAAGCGCTCGCCTGCGGCGCCGTGGATGTAGGCCTCGCCGCCGGTCGCCCCGTAGAAGCACACGTTGCCCACGATGATGTTCTCGGCGGGCTCGAAGGCCGCTCCCTCGGGGGGCACGACCACGATCCTGCCCCCGCACAGGCCCTTGCCCAGGGTGTCGTTGGCGTCGCCCTCCACGCGGAGGCTCACGCCGGGGGCGAGGAAGGCCCCCAGGCTCTGGCCCGCCGAGCCCCGGAGGGTCAGGCGGACCGTGTCGTCGGGCAGGCCCTCCGGCCCGTGGCGGGCGGCGATACGCCCGCTGAGGCGGGTGCCCACGGCGCGGTGGGTATTGCGCACCGGCAGCTCGAGGCGGACCGGCTGGCGGCTCTCGATGGCCGCCTCCAGGCGGGGGAGGAGGGCCTGGTCGAAATGCTCCTCGACCCCATGGTCCTGGGGCCGGGTGCATCGGGTGTGGCCGTCGGGCCCTGGGCGGGGGCTGGCGAGCAGGCCCTCCAGGTCGAGGGTGCGGGCCTTGGGGTGCGGGAGGTCGGGGGCCAGCTCGAGCAGGTCGCTGCGGCCCACCATCTCGTCCACCGTGCGGAAGCCCAGGCGGGCCATGTGCTCCCGGAGCTGGGCGGCGATGAAGCGGCAGAAGTTGGCCACGTGCTCGGGCTTGCCGGCGAAGCGCCGGCGCAGCTCGGGGTTTTGGGTGGCCACGCCCACGGGACAGTTGTTCATGTGGCACTGGCGCATCATCACGCAGCCCAGGCATACCAGGGCGACGGAGCCGAAGCCGAACTCCTCGGCTCCCAGGAGGGCGGCGACGGCCAGGTCGCGCCCGGTGCGCAGCTGGCCGTCGACCTGCACGCGGATGCGGTCGCGGAGGCGGTTGTTGACCAGGGTCTGCTGGGTCTCGGCGAGGCCCAGCTCCCAGGGCAGGCCGCAGTGCTTGATGGCGGTGAGGGGCGAGGCGCCGGTGCCGCCGTCGTAGCCCGAGATGAGCACCATGTCGGCCTTGGCCTTGGCCACCCCGGCGGCCACGGTGCCCACCCCCACCTCGGAGACCAGCTTCACCGACACCCGGGCCTGGGGGTTGGCGATCTTGAGGTCGTAGATGAGCTGGGCGATGTCCTCGATGGAGTAGATGTCGTGGTGGGGCGGGGGGGAGATGAGCGTCACCCCGGGGGTGGTGTGGCGCACGCGGGCGATCTCGGCGCTCACCTTGTGGCCGGGCAGCTGGCCCCCCTCGCCGGGCTTGGCCCCCTGGGCGATCTTGATCTGGAGCTCGTCGCAGTGGACCAGGTAGTCGATGGTCACCCCGAAGCGGCCCGAGGCCACCTGCTTGGTGCGGGACAGGCGGCTGTCGCCGTTGGGCAGGGGCAGGTAGCGGGCCGGGTCCTCGCCGCCCTCGCCGCAGTTGCTCCGGGCCCCGATGCGGTTCATCCCCACGGCCAGGGCCTCGTGGGCCTCCTTGCTGATGGAGCCGAAGGACATGGCGCCGGTGGTGAAACGGGCCACGATGGACTCGACGGGCTCGACCTCCTCGAGAGGCACGGGCTGGCGGGGCTTGAAGCGCAGCAGGCTGCGGAGGGTCACGTGGCGGGCCGACTCCTCGTCCACGGCCCTGGCGTATCGCTGGAAGACACCGTAGTCGCCGGTGCGCACGGCGTGCTGGAGCAGGTAGACCACCTCGGGGGTCCACAGGTGGGGCTCGCCGCCGGCGCGGTTCTTGTAGTGTCCGCCCAGGTCGAGCACCATGGGGGCCTCGCCCGCCGGGGGGAACGCGGCTCGGTGGCGTGCCCGGCTCTCGGCGGCGATCTCCTCGAGGCCGATGCCGCCCAGGCGCGAGGCGGTGTGGGTGAAGTAGCGGTCGACCAGCTCGGGGCCGAGGCCCAGGGCCTCGAAGACCTGGGCCCCGAAGAAGCTGCGGATGGTGGAGATGCCCATCCGGCTGAAGGTCTTGAGCAGGCCCTTCTTCACCGCGGTGATGTAGTTGTCCAGGGCCTCCTCGGGGGCCGTGGGGGCGTCCAGCAGCCCGCTCTCGGCCAGCTCGCGCACGCTGGAGAAGGCCACGTAGGGGCAGATGGCGTTGGCCCCGTAGCCGATGAGGAGGGCGAAGTGCATCACCTCGCGCACCTCGCCGCTCTCCACCACGATGCCCGCCGCGGCCCGCAGCCCCTTGCGGATCAGGTGGTGGTGGAGGCCCGAGGCAGCCAGCAGCGAGGGGATGGGCGCCCGCTCGGCGTCGGCCTCCCGGTCGGTGAGCACCAGCAGCGTGGCGCCCTCGGCGATGTGCCGCTCGGCCTGGCCGAACACCGAGTCGAGGGCCGCCTCCAGCGCCGCGCCATCGCCGTCGGCGGGAAACAGGATGGCGATGTCCCGGGCCTCCACGTCGGGATGGCGGGCGTTGCGCAGGCGGAGCATGTCCTCGGGGGTGAGGACGGGATGGGGCAGCTTGAGCTGGCGGGCGTGCTCGGGCGTCTCGGCCAGGAGGTCCCTCTGCCGTCCCACGAAGCTCATCAGGGACATCACCAGCTCCTCGCGGAGCGGGTCGATGGGCGGGTTGGTCACCTGGGCGAAGAGCTGCTTGAAGTAGTGGAACAGGAGCTGTGGGCGGGGCGAGAGGACGGCGAGCGCCGCATCGTTGCCCATCGAGCCCACCGGCTCCTGGCTGCGGGAGGCCATGGGGGAGAGGACCATCCGCAGCTCCTCCTCGGTGTAGCCGAACAGGTGCTGCTGGCGGCGCAGCACCCGGGGCTCGACGGCGGGGATGCTGGCGGGCATCAGCAGGCCCCGCAGCTCGATGCGGTTGTCCCGCACCCAGTGGCGATAGGGCTTCTGGCGGGAGATGCGGGCCTTGATCTCGTGGTCGGGCACGATGCGGCGCTGGTGGAGGTCCACCAGCAGCATCTTGCCCGGCTGGAGGCGCCCCCGGGCGAGGATGCGCTCGGGGGCGATGTCCACCACTCCCGTCTCCGAGGCCATCACCACCAGGCCGTCGCGGGTGAGGGTGTAGCGTGCGGGCCGCAGGCCGTTGCGGTCCAGGGTGGCCCCGATGTAGCGCCCGTCGGTCACGGCCAGAGCGGCGGGGCCGTCCCAGGGCTCCATGCAGGCGGCGTGGTATTCGTAGAAGGCCCGCTTGTCCTCGCTCATCACGTACTTCGCGCCCCAGGCCTCGGGCACGAGCATCATCATGGCGTGGGGCAGGGAGCGACCGCCCTGGACCAGCAGCTCGAGGGCGCCATCCAGCATCGCCGAGTCGCTGCCCTCCTCCCAGAGGACGGGCTTGAGCTTCTCGATGTCGTCGCCGAACAGCTCCGAGCCCAGGCTCGCCTCCCGGGCCCGCATGCGGTTGGCGTTGCCCCGCAGGGTGTTGATCTCCCCGTTGTGGGCCAGCATGCGGAAGGGCTGGGCGAGCTGCCAGCTCGGAAAGGTGTTGGTGCTGTAGCGCTGGTGGACCACGGCGAAGGCGCTGGCGAAGCGCGGATCGCGGAGGTCGGGATAGAAGGTGGCCAGCTGGGCACCCACCAGCATCCCCTTGTAGACCACCACCCGGCTGGAGAGGCTGGGGACGTAGAAGGCGCCGGCGCCCTCGCCCAGCTCGCCCACGCGGGCCTCGGCCACGCGGCGGGCCACATACAGCTTGCGCTCGAAGGCCTCCTCGGCCACCCGCCCCCGGCCCACCACCACCTGGCGGATGTCGGGCTGCATGTCGCGGGCGAACTCGCCCAGCGGCCCGTCGTCCACGGGCACGGGGCGCCAGCCGAGCACCTCGCAGCCCTCCTCCTCGATGGCCCGCTCCAGGGCCGCGATGGCCCCCTCGCCCAGGGAGCCGTCGGCGGGCAGGAACGCGGTGCCCAGGGCGTAGTGGCCGGGCGGAGGCAGGTCGATACCCAGGCCGGGGCACTCCTCGGCCAGGAAGGCGTGGGGCAGCTGGCACAGCAGGCCCGCGCCGTCGCCCGTCGCCTTGTCGCCGCCCATGGCCCCGCGGTGCTCCAGGTGGACCAGCACCTGGACGGCCTGGGACACGATGTCGTGGCTGGGCGTCGCGTCGAGCCGGGCCACGAAGCCCACCCCGCAGCCGTCGTGCTCGAGCTCGGGGCGGTAGAGGCCGAAGGGGCGGGGCCGGCCTGCGGGGTCGCAGGAGCGTCGTTGGTCGTCGGGGCTCACGGGGCACTTCCGTTTCCGTAGCGGTTGGTGATGGGCAGTCGGCGGTCGCGTCCGAAGGCCTTGGGCGTGATCTTGACCCCCGGCGGGGCCTGGCGGCGCTTGTACTCGCTGCGGTCCACCAGGCGCACCACCTGGCGCACGCGGGCCATGTCGAAGCCCAGGCCCGCGATCTCGTCGGGCGCCCGGTCCTCCTCGACGTAGGCCCTCAAGATGGGGTCGAGCTGGGCGTAGGGCGGTAGGGAGTCGGCGTCCTTCTGGCCGGGTCGCAGCTCGGCCGACGGGGCCCGGTGGAGGACGCCCCGGGGGATGAGCGCGCTGCCCGCCCGCCGGTTCACGTGCTCGGCCAGCTCGTAGACGAGGGTCTTGGGCACGTCCTTGATGGCGGCGAATCCGCCCGCGGTGTCGCCGTAGAGGGTGCAGTAGCCCACCGCGGTCTCGCTCTTGTTGCCCGTGGTGAGCACCAGCCATCCGAAGCGGTTGGATAGCGCCATCAGGATATTGCCCCGGATGCGGGCCTGGAGGTTTTCGCACTCGATGCCCCCCTCGCCGGCGCCGAAGTGGGGCAGGAGGGCAGCGAGGTAGGCCTGGAAGATGGGCTGGATGCCCACGGTGATGAGGGCCACGCCCAGGTTGCCGGCCAGGAGCGCCGCGTCGCCCAGGGTCTCCTTCGAGGTGTAGGGCGAGGGCATGGTCGCCCCGACCACGTTGTCGGGGCCCAGGGCCTCGGCGGCCAGGGCCGCGGTGAGCGAGGAGTCCACGCCCCCGCTGAGGCCCACCACGGCCCTGCGGAAGCCGTTCTTGCGGGCGTAGTCGGCGATGCCCAGGACGAGTCCCCGGCGGACCTCCTCGATGCGGCCCAGCGGAGCGACCCGGCGCGGGGCGAGGGGCTTGCGCCCCTCGGCGGCGGGGAAGCGGAGGGCCACGCGCTTCTCCCACCGCCCGTCGACCCGCCGGGGCAGGTCGCGGGCCTGGACCTCGTCGCGGCGGATGTCGGCCAGCAGGAGGTCCTCCTGGAACCGTTTGGCGGCGGCCACCACCTCTCCCCGGGGGTCGAGGACGAGGCTGCCGCCGTCGAAGACCAGCTCGTCCTGGCCCCCCACCAGGTTGGCGTAGGCCACGAAGGCCCCCGCGCGGGCGGCGAACCGCGCCAGCACCTGGCGGCGCTCGGCCAGCTTGCCCGCGTGGAAGGGCGAGGCGGAGAGGTTCACCACCACCCCCGAGGCGTTCCGCCTCGCGTTGCGCAGCGCCTGGCCCTGGGGCACCCACAGGTCCTCGCAGATGGTGACGCACAGGCGCAGGCCGTTGAGCTCGAAGCCCAGCAGGCCGCGGCCGGGGGCGAAGTAGCGGGCCTCGTCGAACACCCCGTAGTTGGGCAGCTCGAGCTTGTGGTAGACGCCCAGCAGGCGCCCGTCGGCGGCCAGGGCCGCGGCGTTGTACACCGCGTCGCCCGGACCCCGGTGGGGGAAGCCGACCAGGGCGGCGATGCCCCCGGTGGCGGCCACCACCTGGTCCAGCGCCCGGCCGCAGTCGGCCAGGAAGCTGGGCTTGAGCAGGAGGTCCTCCGGGGGATAGCCGCAGAGGGCCAGCTCGGGCGTGACCACCAGGCCGGCCCCCGCGTCGCGGGCCTGGGCGATGGCCTCGGCGATCCGCCGGGCGTTGCCCCCCAGGTCGCCCACCGTGGCGTCGAGCTGGGCGAGTGCGACGCGAACGGTGCCCATGGGATCACCCCTCCAGGCGGCGGGGCCTGGGGCTCAGCAGTCGTAGTAGAGGTGGAACTCGTAGGGATGCGGGCGAAGAGCCAGGGGGGTGAGCTCCTCGTCGCGCTTCCACGTGATCCAGGCCTCGATGAGGTCCTCGGTGAACACGTCGCCCTGGGTGAGGAAGTCGTGGTCGGCCTCCAGGGCGTCGAGCGCCTCGTCCAGCGAGGCGGGGGTCTTGGCGTAGCCGGCCAGCTCCTCGGCGGTCATCTCGTAGATGTCCCGGTCCAGGGGCTCGCCGGGGTCGATGCCGTTCTCGATCCCGTCCAGCGCGGCCATCAGCATGGCGGTCCAGGCCAGGTAGCCGTTGCAGGTGGGGTCGGGGCATCGGAACTCCAGGCGCTTGGCCTTGCGATTGGCGGAGTACATGGGCACGCGGATGCCCGCGGAGCGGTTGCGGGCCGAGAGGCAGAGGTTCACCGGGGCCTCGAAGCCGGGCACCAGGCGGCGGTAGGAGTTCGTGGTGGGGGCGGCGAAGGCCAGGATGGCGGGGGCGTGGCGCAGCAGGCCCCCTGCGGCGTGGAGGCCCAGCTCGCTGAGCCCCGCGTAGCCCTCGCCCGCGAACAGCGGCTCGCCCCCCTTCCACAGCGAGAAGTGGGTGTGCATCCCGCTGCCGTTGTCCTCGAACACCGGCTTGGGCATGAAGGTCACCGTCTTGCCCGCCCGACGGGCCACGTTGCGGATGATGTACTTGTACCACATGAACTGGTCGGCCATCTTGACCAGCGGCTGGTAGGCCATGTCGATCTCCGCCTGGCCCGCGGTGGCCACCTCGTGGTGGTGGGCCTCCACCCGGATGCCCACCTTGCGCATCTCGTAGGCCATCTCCCCGCGCAGGTCGTGATACGTGTCCGTGGGGCTCACGGGGAAGTAGCCGCCCTTGAAGCTCGGCTTGTAGCCCAGGTTCGGCTCCTCGAACCGGGCGCTGTTCCACGCCCCCTCCACCGAGTCGATCTCGTACATCCCCGTGTGCTGGTTCTGCTGGAAGCGCACCTCGTCGAAGATGAAGAACTCCGGCTCGGGCCCGATGTAGCAGGTGTCGGCGATGCCCGTGGAGGCCATGTAGGCCTCGCCCTTGCGGGCCACGTGCCGGGGGTCGCGGCTGTAGTCCTCCCGCGTCACCGGGTCCACCACGTCGGCGATCACGCTCACCGTGGGCCTCGCGAAGAAAGGATCGATGCACGCCGTCGCCGCATCCGGCACCGCCAGCATGTCCGAGACGTGGATGCCCTGCCAGCCGCGGATCGACGAGCCGTCGAAGCCCACCCCCTCCTCGAACGTGCTCGCGTCCAGCGTGTCGATGGGAAACGTGCAGTGCTGCCACGTGCCCAACAGGTCCACGAACTTCAGGTCCATCATCTCCGAGCCGTGCTCGCCCATGAACTCGAAAAACTCTTTCGGCGTCATCGCGATGCTCCTAAGCCCCGGGTCCGGTGCCGCCACGACGGCGGCCTTCGCCGACGCGGGGCGACGTCCGCCCCGCGCCACACGCCCCACGCAGGTGCAACCGCCATGCCAAACGGCAAGGAATTGCCGAAGTCCCTGGCCGCGAGAGGCTTACGGCAAGCGTCGCCCACGCCCCCTCGGGCCATGCTCCTACCGGCCGGTAGGATCGCGCCCCCGAATCCTACGAGTCGGTAAGACCCGCCGACGCCACGCAGCCGCAGCCGGCGCGTCCCGACCAGGCCCCGCCCTCACGGCACCCGCCGCGGCGCGCGGCGGCGGGCGATGCAATCCGCCCGCCAAATCCGTATAATGGCATCGCCCCAGGCACGGGCAGAACCGCCCAGCGACCCCGCGCCCCGAAGGAGACCCGCCATGCAGCCGGCCCAGCGCGACCTCCTCGTGTTCGTCCTCCACGGCCTGCCCCTGGCGCTGCTCGCGGCGGCGGCGACGGCGGGGGCCGCCGACCTGCTGGTCGGCGCCGCGACCACGAGCATCACCCCCGCCGAGCCCGTGGCCCTCTCCGGCCAGTTCCGCACCCGCATCGCCCGCTCCGCCGACAACCCGGTGACGGCCACCGCCCTGGCCCTCGAGACCCGCGGCCCGGAGGGCCAGCCCCTCGACCAGGCGATCATCGTCTCCTGCGACCTGGTGGCCATCCGCGAGGGCATCCAGGCGAAGTTCCGAGAGCGCGTGGCCCCCCGGCTCGAGGGCTTCGAGCCCAGGAAGCTCTTCCTCTGCGCCACCCACACCCACACCGCGCCCGTGACCCTCGAGGGCCGCTACCTCCTGCCCGACGAGGGCGTCATGCGGCCCGCCGACTACGTCGAGTTCCTCATGGACCGCCTCGCCGCCGTGGTCGTCGAGGCCTGGGAAGGCCGTCGGCCCGGCGGCGTCAGCTGGGCCTTCGGCCACGCCGTCGTGGGCTCCAACCGCCGGGCCGTCTACGAAAACGGCTCCGCCCGCATGTACGGCAACACCCATACCCCCGACTTCCGCTGCATCGAGGGCACCCAGGACCACGGGGTGGACATGCTCTTCTTCTGGGACGCGGAGAAGCAGCCCGTCGCCGTGGCCATCAACCTCGCCTGCCCCTCCCAGGAGGTCGAGGGGCGCTCCACCCTCAACGCCGACTTCTGGCACGACGTCCGCGAGCGGCTGCGCGAGCGCCACGGCGAGGGCCTGTGCGTGCTCGGCTGGGCCAGCGCGGCCGGCGACCAGTCGCCCCACCTGCTCTACCGCAAGGCAGCCGAGGAGCGGATGCGCCGCCTGCGCGGCCTGAGCCGCACCCAGGAGATCGCCCGGCGCATCGTCCGCACCGTCGACGACGTCTTCGACCTGGCCCGGGGCGAGGTGCGCACCGACGTGCCCTTCGTCCACACCGTCGAGGACATCCAGCTCCCCGTGCGCAAGGTCACGGACCGCGAGCTGGCCCGCTACAAGGCCCGCTACGAGGAGCTCGAGGCCAAGCCCCAGCGCACCCCATCCGAGCACATCCACATGCTCCGCGCCAAGACCGTCGTCGACCGCTATGAGCAGCAGAAGAGCCAGCCGCACTACACGGTGGAGCTCCACGCCATCCGCCTCGGCGACGTGGCCATCGCCACCAACCCCTTCGAGCTCTACCTCGACTTCGGCATCCAGATCAAGGCCCGCAGCCGGGCGGTGCAGACCTTTCTCATCCAGCTGGCCTGCGACTCCGGCGGCTACGTGCCCACCGAGCGGGCCGTGCGCGGCGGGGGCTACAGCGCCGAGGTGGTGAGCAACCGCGTCGGCCCCCAGGGCGGCAAGGCCCTCGTCCACCGCACCGTCGAGGCCATCAACGCCCTGTGGCCGGGGGAGGAGGAACGTTAACCGACGGCCAGGAACACGTGGTGGATCAAGAGGGGCCCGACAGCAAGCTCATGCCTGGTCTGCCTGACGCGAGGTTCATCCGGCCTGACTGGCGATGACTCAAGGCCAGCGCCGACGAGTCGGAGTTGCCGACGTCGGCGTCCAACGGCTTTGTCGACGGCCTCGATCGCGGCCAACGTTCTACCGTCCATCACGTACCCGAGCATGCCGCCCTTGTCTAACCCCCTCGCGTACTTACCCTCGACGAAACGCATCATCCCTTGTTCCACGTACTCTGGGGCCAACGAGCGCCGCTTGCCCCTGTGGTCCACGACGTTCAGCCGCTTGCACTCGAAGGCGAAATAGACGTCCTCCCGGCACCCGCAGACGAATCTCAGATCAAGCCGTCCGCGCTCGCTGCCAGACTCTGGATCGAGTTCCATGGATTCCGCCCAGATCCTGAAGGGCAAGTGGCGCTCCCGCTTGCAGCCTCGGAGGCAAACGCAGAACTTCTTGGTAATCTGGACCTCCAAGGCATCCTCGGGAGGCTTCTCGAAGACTGCCCATCCCTCCAGCACCAGGCCGATGATCTGGGGGATGAACTGATCGGGCACCAGGTCCGACCAGCCATTCGGCTCGCCCCCGACGCTCATCGCCTCCCCCTACCCTTTGCGCAGGATCGCCCATGCGATCTCGTCGGCGTCGTTAAGCGCAGCCGTCTCCGTCCAGAACCGGAGCATCAGCGGCTTGACGATGTGCAACCGGTGGTCGTCGAAGACCTTCATACCGCGCACCATCTCGACACCAGCTTGCCTTTGGGGCAGCAGCTTCGCCATTCTCGCCAACGCTTGGTTCAACTCGGCCGAGCCCTGCGTCTCCGTGTAGTCTCGCTGGGAACGGTCCTTGGTGAGGGTGACGACGCCCAGGCCGGAGTTCTGTGAATAGATCACCGAGGGATTGACGGTATACCCACTACCATTCGCCCACTCGTTGAGCACCGCGCATAGACTGCGTGCGTAGTCCCTGCGTTGGTTTCCAGAGACGGGGTGCAGAGCCGGGACCCTCGACGACGGCCCGGCGGGCGTCGAGCTCTTCTCGTGGATCTGGAGCGTGTCCTGGATCAGTTTCGACTCCCAATCGTCAATATCATAGTACTCCAAAATCAACGGCTCGAGCTCGCTCTTCGCGCGCTGCGTTAGTTGCTGGCGCCCGATGCTAGCCTGACTGGCATCCTCCTCGAGCCGCTTCAGCCTGTCAGCAACCGCCGCCACAATCTCCTCGGCCCTGCGCGGGTGTTCCGTTTGCTCTGGCAGGGGGAACGGCATACGAAGAATCTCGAACAGATGTACCTCGTCTCTTTCGGTACCCCAACTCGCCGCCGTATGGAATAGGAAGTAGGAGGCGAGGTCGCAGTTGAGTACTGCGGCCAGGAACCGAAGGAGATCTTCATCTTGCCGAGGTCCAACGATCGACTGCACAGCGTGGCGAAACAGGACCGGGAAGCCACAGAAGGCACGCTTCGTGAAGCCCTTATTGAAGATCACCATCGGGGGCCTGAACACCCTTGTATCGGGGGACCTGCGTAGGTTGCGGAACCGATCGCCGATGCGCTCGGCGTCCTCCTGAAGGAGCACCATCCGGAATTCTGCGCTGGCGTCCAGGAAAAGGTGGTCCTTCGACCACCAAGAATTGATGGCCTGCGGCTGCTGGCCTGTTCGCGAGTCTCGCTCTTCTGGGTTGTACGGCTGAAAGCCTTGCCCCTTCATCCAGCGCTTCCTCTGCCTGCGCTTAGGGGACGATACCAGATTGCCAAGAGGCGGGAAGTCCCTCAGTCGTTCCAGCGACCTCAGGTCCCTGGGAGTGCCCCACAGGCGCTCCTTCCACACGAGCGGCGCCCCGTTCTGCCCCGCGCGCAGCAGGACTTCGGATTGCCGAAACCGCCACTGGTCCGGCTCGAAGACGCGCACAGGCCCTCCGCGCAAGCTCTGTGGGTCCGCCTTTGGCGCGTCATAGTGAATCCGCGCGTCGTCCAGGGCCGGCTCCTCCTTGCTGAACCGCATGACGACGGCCGGGTGGTTGGAGCCGACGAAGAGAACCTTCCGCAGATCAGACAGGTCGGTGACCTTGTCAACAGCGAAGCGCTGGAACCACTTGCGCTGGAAGTCGCTGCTCGTCTTGTTCAGGAGCACGGCGGATGGCAGCAGCAGACACGCACGTCCGCCCGGCTTGAGGAAATCGGGAGCACGCCACATGAACCCGTGCGCGGTTTGCTGCTCCGGCACCGGCTTCTCCGGATGCCGAGAACACCAGTTGAGGAACGCAGCGTCCTTCGATGCGCCCCGGCTTACCCACGGCGGGTTCCCAACGACCAAGTGGAAGGAACCGTCCTGCAACGGGAGGTCTGGGTCGAATAGATTCCCCTCGAGCACCGTGGCTGCGCAAGCTGATGAGGCAGGCTCTCGAAGCCGCAGGAGCAACGGCAGACGCCAGCCGTCCTTGCAAAGCTCCTGAATATCGCGTGGCTCCAACTGGTCGAGGAGCGCGAGGGAGAGGCTGAAGCTCGCGATCCTGCAAGCTGTCTCGCTGACGTCCACCCCGCAGAGACGCTGCTGAAGGATGTCCGCCAGCTCTCTTGCTCGCGTCGAGTTGCGCTTGTTGGGGTTCTGCCTGCGCCACTCCTCGGCCATGCGGTTGAAGAGACTGACCAGGAAGATCCCGGACCCGCTGGCGATGTCGAGTGCCCGCTTGTCGAGGAGCGAGGCCCAGCCTTCGACAGCGTGATCCACCACAAGCTCGACGAGGTGCGGCGGGGTGTAGTAGGCGCCTCTCTGCCGGCGCTTTCCCTCGTCGCCCGCCTCGATGAACTTCTCGTAGATCGCGCTGATCGTCTCAATGGGGATGAGGCTGAAGTCGTATGCAGGGAACCCGAGCGCTCGCTGTCCTCCCTGGGGATCATCACCCCGGAGGAATCTCTGGAGCACCCTCATGTGCTGCGGCTTGATACGGGCCCGCTCCTGCTCCAGGTCGGTGTCGAACAGGCTCCCGTTGAAGGTGTCCTTGAGCTGGCCGAAGAGGTCGAACAGGAGGTCCCCGGCTTCCGACTCCGACACGTGATCAATGAGCTTCTGTAGCCCGCCGTCTTTCTCGATCGTGGAGAGCTTGGTGCCTGGGAAATGCTCACCGCAGATGATCTCTCTGGCGATGAGGTAGCACACGAAGATCGTACGGGTCAACAGAGCGTCGGCGTCCGACCCCGGGAGGGCGTCCTCTCCCGTGGTCAGCTCCCTTCGCGCAGCCTCCAGGTACTGGAGGAGCTGGCTGTCAACGGCCTTCTCCCGATCGAAGCATCGCGCGTACTGAGTGTAGAAGTGACCTGTCTCAACCGAATGGATGAGCTGCTCAAGTTCCAGGGCGTGAGCCGCTCGGTCCAGCGTTCTCACAAGGCGATGGTCAGCCTTCGGGTCCTCTTGCTCGGCCGCTGGCACCGCCCAGCCGGAGTAGATGTGGACATTTGTGCGATCCGCAACGACAAGGATGGGGGCGATCCCGTGGTTCCAAAGGCGGCGGTGCCACAGACGGACATGGTCGTCGCGGACTCTCCTGACCTCTTTGAGATAGACGGTGGGAGCGCGGTCCACGTAGAGAACGCCACAGAGCCTCAGTTCGCGCCAGGCTCGGCGAATCGCGTGCGCATGCGGAAGTGGCCCCGGCGCCTTGTCGAGTTCCGCTGGCGAGCGGAAGAAGCTCGGCGGCTCCCTGGCCGCAAGGCCAAGTTGGTGAACGAGTTGCGGGCTAGGCGGGCCCCCCATGGCCTGCCTCCTGGGCCAGGGCGACGTTTGCGGGAGAGGCGGGCGCGTCCTCTGTCCCTTGTGTGGTTGCCCGATGATACCGTGTCAGTTGACTCCCGTCAAGAGGCGGGGCTGCTCGGGCTTCCCCTTCTGTTTCCTCGCTCTTCGTCCCCGCCGCCGGCGCCCTAGCCGATCGCCTTGCCGCCCCGCTCGCCGGTGCGGATGCGGATGCACTCCACCAGGTCGACGATGAAGATCTTGCCGTCCCCGATCTCGCCCGTCCTGGCCCCCGCGATGATGGCCTCCACCGTGGGCCGCACGAAGTCCTCGTTCACCGCGATCTCCAGGCGCACTTTCTTGAGCAGGTTCACCTCGATCTCCACGCCGCGGTAGCTCTCGGTGTAGCCGCGCTGCTGGCCGCAGCCGAGGGCGTTGGTGACGGAGATCTTGTAGACCTCGGCCTCGTAGAGGGCCTGCTTGACGTCGTTGAGCTTCTCGGGCTGGATGTAGGCGATCACCAGTTTCATCGCTCGCTCCTGGGCTCACTGGGTGGTGAAGATCTGGAACCCCGCGTAGGCTTCCAGGCCGTGCTCCCCGATGTCCAGGCCCCGAAGCTCCTCGGCCTTGGACACCCGCAGGCCCACGGTCGCACGGATGAGGTAGAAGACGCTGCCCATGGCCGCGATGGCGAACAGCGATACGCTCGCCGCGCCCAGGGCCTGCACTCCGAGCTGGGCCAGGCCGCCGCCCGAGAAGAGCCCGTCGCGGGCCAGGCCCAGCGACTCCCGGCCCCACAGCCCCACGGCCAGGGTGCCCCACACGCCGTTCATCCCGTGCACGGGCACGGCGCCCACGGGGTCGTCGACGCCGATGCGGTCGAGCAGGTCGACGCCCAGCACCACGACCACCCCGCCCACGGCCCCGATGGCCAGGGCCGCGGGGGCCGAGACGTAGGCGCAGGGCGCCGTGATGGCCACCAGGCCGGCCAGCGCCCCGTTCATGGTCATCGAGGGATCGGGCTTGCCGAACAGGGCCCACGCGGCGACCATGGCCACGATGGCCCCCATGGCCGCCGCCAGGTTGGTGTTCAGCGCCACCCGCGCCGTCGTCGCGCAACTGTCGGGCGAGCTGACGCCCAATGCCGAGCCGGGGTTGAACCCGAACCAGCCGAACCACAGGACGAAGACGCCCAGCGCGGCCAGCGGAATGTTGTGGCCGGGGATGGCCCGCGGCTCCCGCCGCCCGGCCCGGGTCACGAACTTCCCGATGCGGGGCCCGAGGGCCACGGTGCCGATGAACGCCGCCCAGCCGCCCGTGGCGTGCACCACCGTGGAGCCCGCGAAGTCGCCCATCCCCAGCTCCGAGAGCCAGCCCCCGCCCCACACCCAGTGGCCGATGACGGGATAGACCACCGCACTGACCGCGACGGTGTAGAGCAGGTAGGCCTGGAAGCGCATGCGGCCCGCCATGCCCCCCGCCACGATGGTCGCCGCGGCGCCGCAGAAGGCCGCCTGGAAGAGCCAGAAGGCAT
>JBKHIY010000059.1:0-28247 GCA_046538415.1 Candidatus Brocadiia bacterium
GGCACATCGACTTCCCGCTCCTCCACTACCGCGTGCCCGCCTGGATGGCCTGGCGATTTGGCATCCGCGGCATCCTCTACTGGGGCGGCATGAGCTACTGGAGGCAAGTGGAAGACCCCTGGACCGACCCCAAGACCCTCGACCGCCGCGACCGCAACCCCAAGCTTCTGTTCAACGGCGAGGGCAGCCTCCTCTACCCCGGCCGCGCCTGCGGCTACGAGGGCATCGCCCCCAGCCTGCGCCTCAAGGCGCTCCGCGACGCCATCGAGGACTACGAGTACTTCGCCATCCTCGAACGCCAGGGACAGGCCGAGGAGGCCCAGGAGGTGGTTCTCTCGCTCGCCCCCTCCTTCTTCGAGTGGGAGAGCGACCCCGCGGCCTACGAGGCCGCCAGGGCCAGGCTGGCACGGACGATCGAGAGCGGGCGGTAGGTGGCCGCGAGGAGACGCGGCCCTAGGCCTCCTGCTCCTCGGGCTGGTCGACCACGCCCTTCTGAGCGTCGGCCTCGCCGAGGCGCTCGGCGAGCAGGTCGGGCAGGTCGGACTCGAGGATCTTCTTGCGCGTGGCGGCCACGTCGTAGGGCGCGCGGCGCAGCTCCACGGTGAGGGCATCGTCGTCGAAGAGGGCATAGACGGCGCGAGGGTCGCCGTCGCGCGGCTGGCCCACCGAGCCCACGTTCACCAGGGTCACGGTGGAATCCAGGTCGAGCTCCAGGCGGGTGTCGTCCACCTGCCTGGGGGGCTGCATGACGACCACCTTCCCGGCGAAGCTCACCACGTCGTCGGCCGCAAGCTGCCAGAGGCCGCAGATGTGGGTGTGACCGAGGAAGCAGAGCCGGATGCCCGCCATCAAGGGGGCCTCGTAGGCCTGCTGGGCCCGCCTGGCGTTGGTCACGTAGCCGAACAGCGGGTCGGCGGGCGAGGCGTGCACGCACAGGATGTCGTCGGCCAGCTTGAAGTGGTCCTGGGGCTCCGTGGCGAGGAACTGGCGCGAGCGCTGGCTCAGCCGCTCCCGCGTCCATTGGATCGAGGTTTTGGCGTTGTAGCGGACGGGGATGTACTTGCGGTGGGCCTGGTCGTGGTAATGTCGGGCTATGGCCTCGATGCCCTTGAGGCCCGCTTCCTCGGCCACGCGCTTGAGGTCCTCGGTCTGGCGCAGGTCGATGAACTCGAAGCGCCCGGTGGCCGCCCCGTCGTGGTTGCCCATGCAGTGGCGCACGCGGTAGCCCTTCTGGGTCAGGGACTGTAGGCCGGCGATCACCTCGTTGGGGTTGGGGCCGTAGCCCACCACGTCGCCGAGCGAGATCACGTCGCGGAGGCCCTCCACGCGGGCGAAGTCGCGGTAGACGGCGACCAGGGCCTCCCAGTTGGCATGGATGTCGGAGAGGATGGCGTACTTGGCCATGGGCGTATGTGCTCTCCCTGGCTGGCGGCCCTAGGGAGTCAGCCGCTCCAGCACCTCGGCCCGCAGCTTGGCCACGCAGGCCCGGGCCACCTCGGCGTAGGGCGACTCCGGCGCCTTCTGTACCAGCTCCTGGAACTGCACGAGCGCGGCATAGTAGTCCCTGGACACGTAGTGGGCCACCCCCAGGTCGAAGAGCAGGGCGGCCCGCCGCGGGCCCTCGGGGTGGCTCTCCAGGTAGCCCTCCAGGAGGGGGATGGACTGCCCCGGCTGCCCGCGCAGGAAGTTGCATCGCGCCATGCGGAGGCAGGCCTGGAGAGCGAGCTCGCTATCCGGCCAGCGCTCGAGCACTTCGGCGAACGCCTCGGCCGCCTCCTCGTAGTCGTCCATCCACAGGTAGCACGTGCCCAGGCGGTAGAGGGCGTAGGTGGCTTGCGGCCCCTCGGGGAACCGGGCGAGCATGGACTGGAGGACCTTGACGGCGACGTAGAGCTCGCGGCGGGCCACCAGGGCCTCCGCCTCGCGGCGCAGCGCCTCCGCCGCGTGGTCCTGGGAGCGCCCGGCCAGCACGTCGACGTAGCGCTGGAAGGCGGCTTCCTTCTCCGGGTGGTTGCCCAGCACTTCGTGGCAACGGGCGATCACCAGGTAGGCGCGTGCGGCGGCGGGCTCGTCGGGGTAGTCGCGGGCCACCCTGGCCGCGTCGTTGAGCAGGCTCTCGTAGGGGGTGCGGTGCTCGAGGTCGGTGCCCTCGTCGAGCAGTGCGGCCAGGTGCTGCTCGAGCTGGGCGACGGCCTGGGCGGCGGGCGTCGGCTCTTCCGGGGGCTCGCCGGCCCGGAGCGCCGGCGCGGCCAGGAACGAGGCGAGCCACAGCAGTGGGGCGGCGCGGGTCATTCGTCCCTTGCCCTGCCTTCCTGCTTCAGCCGCTCGATACGGCCCCGCGCGGCCCAGAAGCCGGGCGCGTCCTCGCCCACGCGCAGGTAGAGGGCCCAGAGGTCCATGGCCCGCTCGGGCTGGTCCTGGCGGAGGAAGTGGCCGCCGGCGCGGAGGATGGCCTCGGCGAGGATTTCGTCGATCGGTCCGAAGGCCTCCGGGGGCCTCACGGGGGTCTTGCGCGGGGGGTGGGCCTCCATCTGCTCGAGCAGCTTCCGCGCCCTGTCGGCCGCTTCTTCCGCTTCCTCCTGGCGGGCCAGGGCCTGGAGGACGGGCCGGGCCTTCTGGCCCTGGCCCTGGAAGATATAGAGCCAGGCGAGGATGTGGGCGGCGCGGATGCCGGCCTTGCCCTGGGGCGGGCTGGCCAGGGGCTCGAGGACCTCGATGGCCCGCTGCGGCTGCTCCATCCGGTCCAGGGCGATCGCCAGGTGGAGGCGCACGCCAGGGGCGTAGTCCGACTCCGGGTGGCGCTCCAGGTAGGCCCGGGCCTCGCGGGCGATCACCGCCGGGTTGCCCTCCTGGCCGAAGCGCTCGAAGGCCAGGTATTCCGCGTAGTCCGAGCCCTGCGGCCCCAGGACCTTGCGGAGCCACGCCAGATAGGCGGCCAGGGCTTCCGCCCCCTGGCGCACGCCCCGCTCCCGCTGGAACAGCCGCACGGCGTAGCGGGCGGCCTGCTGGGCCTGGGGGGTGTCGGGGAACAGCTCGATGATCGTCGCATACTCCCGCTTCGCCTCCTCGAAACGCCCCTCCTGGGCCAGGTGGGCGGCCCGGCGGTAGCTGCGACTGAAGAACAGCGGCGCCAGGCTGCGGCCCCGCCGCTGCTTCGGCGGAGGCTTCGTCACCCGCACGCGAGACATCTGGCGGGGCCGGACGCCCCGCGGGGGCCGGAGGGCCACGAGGCTCGGCACGCCTCGAGGCGGCTCGGGAGCCGGGGCATCGAGCCGCTTCGGCCTGCCTTCGTAGCTCAGCTTGCGGGGGTCAGCGAGGGTCACCGGCCGAGGGCGCTGGTGGAGCGGCTCGGGCCGCGGCTTGGCCATCCGCTCAGGGCGGGGCCGCGCCTCGCCAAGCTCCCGCGCCGCGTCGCGCACGGAGCGATCGACGCGCGCCACGTGCTCTCTGAGCTGGCGGGCCAGGTAGCGTGCCGAGCGAGCTTCGTCCTCCTCCCCGAGCTCCGCCAGCCACTGGAGGGCCTTGTGAGGGTGGCCGTCGGCGGCCACCCGGCATCGCACGGAAGCGGCGAGCAGCAGGGCTCGGCGCTCGGGGGGCGCCTGGGGGCGCTGCTTCTCCAGCTCGCCCAGCAGGCGGGCCGGCCGGCCCGCCGCGATGGCGGCCCGGGCCAGGGCATCGAGGGCCTGGCGGCGCTGCTCCTCGGAGGCCTCCTGGGCCTCGAAGGCCCGGCGGGCGGCCTGGGCCGCGGCGGCGAAGTCGCGACGCCCGAAGGCCGCCGCGGCGCGGCGGAGGTCCGCCTCCGTGTCCGCAGGGGCGCCGGCGGAGACGAGGAGAAGGAGGCCGGCGCCGACCAGGAGACCGCTCGAGGCGAGGCGCAGGGGGGGCCGGGGTGCGTCCACGTGGCGTCCTCAGGGTTCCAGGCCGGCCAGGGGGTCTTTCAGGTCGTCCTTGGTGTCGGGCTTTCCGTCGCGGCCGTTGGGGCCGTATTTCTGGAACTCCGCGAAGTCGTCCATCCCCACGGGGGTGGCGCGGAGGGCCTTGAGCCCGATGGCGATGTCCTGGGCCGCCTGTGCGAGCTCGGAGCTGTCCAGGGCGCACAGGGCGAAGGCCCGCTTGAGCTCGGCCAGCGCCGCCTTGGGGCGGTAGGCCAGCAGATGGATCCAGGCCCGCTTGCGATGTCCATCCACGGTGGGGGGCTGGGCCTCGAGGGCGGCCTGGAAGAGCTTGTCGATCTCGGGCTCCGGCTTGTAGGCCACGTCGGCCAGGGGATTGGCGATATCGTCGTCGGTGCCCGGCTTGCCGTCGGGGCCGGCGGGGCCGTGGACCTGGTAGCGGCGGAAGGCGTTGCCCGTGGCCAGGTGGCCGTCGCGGGCCCGCAAGGCCCGGGCCACGAACTCCACGCTGCTGGTGAAGCGGCTCGACGAGGGGTATCCGAAGCCGCTGATGGCGTAGATTGCGGCGGCCGCGGCGAGAGCGGCGTCGGAGCGCCCCTCGCGGAGCCGCAGCTTGGTGAGCGCCTGGAGGCAGTCGGTGGCGGACGACTCATCGAGCGGCTTGGCCAGCATGGCACGGGTGCAGGCCCGCACCAGGTCGGCGGTGCGTTCCTGGCGGACCGCGGCGACGACCAGGCGTTCGAGGATGTCGTCCTCGGCGATCACCTGGATTTCGCGGTCGTCGAGCTGGCCCAGCAGGTCGAGCTTCTCGCCGTCATCGGCAGCCAGGCGAAGGAGGCGCCTCAAGGCGGCTTGCGCCGTGGAGACGTCGCGTGAGACGAAGAGGGCGATCACCTTGCGGCACACCGTGCGCAGCTGTTCGCCGTGACCTGCCGCGGCCAGCTTCTCCATCAGCTCTTCGTAGGCCGAGGCGGCCTCCTGGGCGACTTCCGCATCCTCGAGCTGCTCCTCCAGGGGGGGCAGGCACTGACGGGCCTGGTCGAACTGGTGGAGGGCGGCGTGGAGCCGGGCCGCGCGGGCGAGGAACGGGGCCTTCTGGGCGGCCTGAGCATCGGGAAAGGCGGCGAGGGCCTGGTAGGCGGCGAGCGCGGCCAGCGGCTGATCCAGCCGCTCGCGGCAGGAGGCCAGAAGCCCCAGCAGCTCGGCCCGCCTGGCCATGGGGAGCTTGGCCAGGTCGAGCTCGGCCACCGCTTTCTCCAGCAGGCTGGCGGCCTGGGCGTAGTCGCCGCTCTGGACGTGCGCCTGGGCGATGGCGTGCCAGGCCGCGGCGGCGAACTCCGGGGCATCGCCCAGGGCGAGCAGCGCCTCCTGCCACGTGGCGATGGCCCGGTCGAGGCAGCCGATTGTGACGTAGGTGTGGGCGGCGAGGGCAAAGGCGGCCGCTCGCCGCTGGCGGTCCTCCTTGGGCGAGCGGGCCACGCCCATGGCCTTCTCGATGGTCTCGGTGTACTTGCGCTCGTGGTGGAGCCGCCGGGCCTGGGCGAGGGCATCGCCCTGCTCAGCCGCGGCCAGCGCTCCGGCGAGGGCGACGAGCAGGGGGATGGCTAGCAGATGCTTCATTTCTTCGCCGCCAGCGGGTCGGCCAGATCGTCGCCCGTGCCGGGCTTCCCGTCCTTGCCGTTGGGCCCGTAGTTTTGGAACTCGAAGAAGGCGTCGATCTCGCTCTCCGGGCGGTCGACGGCTCGCATGGCGCGGGTGAGGAGGGTGACGGCCCTCTGGAGTCGCTCGGGCTCGACGGTCTCCAGGTAGTATCGCCGGAAGGCGGCGAGGGCCTTGGCCGGCTTATCCCAGATGATGTAGAGGTAGCCGAGGCGGTCGGGCTCGGTGGCCAGGCGGCGTTCGGCCTCGGCGAAGAGCTTGTCGCGGCGGGGCTCGGGCGGCAGGCGAATGTCGGCCGTGGGGTCGGCCAGGTCGTCGTCGGTGCCCGGCTTGCCGTCGGGGCCTTCGGAGCCGTGCTGGACGAACTCGATGAAGGCATTGGCCGTGCGCAGCCCCCCCTCCTTGGCCTTGAGAGCCCGAACCACGGCGAGGATGGCCTGGTGGGTGTGGGTGGCGGCCATGCGGGTGAGGCGGTAGTGAGCCCTGCCCATGGCGATGGCCTCGTCGATGCGCCCCTGGTGCACCAGAGCCACCACCAGCCCGTCGAGGATGTCGTCGGACTCGAGGACGCGGCTGGGGTAGGAGGCCGTGAAGCGGTAGCCGAGGTCCACCAGGGCCTGGTGGTCCTCGGCCTTCTCGCTGAGGCGGAAGAGCTGTCGGAACGCCGAGGCGCGGTACGGGCCGCCGAGGCTGGGGTCGGTGGCCATGCGGCGGTAGATGGCCACCGCCTTCTCCCTGTCCTCCTGCTGAAGGTAGACGGTAGCCAGGCCGCTGTAGACCTGGGCGCGGCGAGGGTCGCTCTGGGCCATTTGCTGGAGGAGGGTCTGGTAGGCCTCGATGGCCGCCTCCGGCTGCTCCGCCACGCGGAAGGCCTGGGTGATCTGGACCAGCAGCTCGCGGCCCGTGGCCTGTGCCCAGGGATACTCGGCGGTGAGCTTGTGGTAGACCTCGTAGGCCTCCTGGGGCTCCTTGCGGGCCACGTGGCAGGCCCCCATCCCGGCCAGGGCCTGGGCGCAACGCAGCACCTGGTCGGGATATTCCGCGAGGAAGGC
This sequence comes from Candidatus Brocadiia bacterium, assembly GCA_046538415.1. Lineage (GTDB taxonomy): Bacteria > Planctomycetota > PUPC01 > DSUN01 > DSUN01 > JBKHIY01. The sequence goes on from JBKHIY010000059.1 coordinate 6,605, forward strand.
GCGGAACGCCGCGATGGCCTCGTCCGGCTTCTCCGCCTCCCTGTAGAGCATGCCCAGGGCGAAGCGAGCGTCCGCCCGCCGCCCGGGACCGATATGCTCGGAGTCGACCACCGCCTCGTAGAGTTCCAGGGCCTTGGGACGGGTGGCGCTGCGCTGGGAGCGGACGCGGGCGAGGTAGAAGGCGGCGAGGTCGGCCCAGGGCTGGGCTTCGGGGAACTGGTCGAGGAGTTTCTCGAAGGCTTCGTCGCCCGCTCGCCCGTCCCGGCGGTGCGGTGCCAGTCCCGCCTGGTAGATCACCTGGGCGGCGAACTGGGGGTCCTTCTTGTGCGCCTGGGCGAACTGGAGCTGCGCGGCCAGGCCCCGGGAGCGGTCGAGCTGATTGTCGGCCGCCAGCTTGGCCCGCAGAGCCACCAGCTCCTCCCTGGCGCTGCCCGTCCAGCCGGCCGCCGCGGCCAGGAGCATGCACATCGCGACACGGCGCATGACAGACCTCCGGTTCGGAGCTAAGTCCCTGGAAACGCGAGGATAGCAGGAACAGCGCGGGGGATCAAGCGCCGAGCCGGCTCCGGCGTTGACAGCAGGGCGCGGCTGCGGTATACTTTGCGGGTCGGATGGGCTGTCCTGGCCTGTCCGTTTCCCCGTCCGATGCTCCCCGATGCCTGTAGGCCCGCGCGGTTCGATGGCCAAGAAGACCACGCGCGCCCGTGCCACGCCTCCGCCGCTGCCGCTGGCCCTGACGTATCTGGACGAGTCGCGGGACTTCGCCACGGGGTTTCTGTTCATCCTCCCGCTGCTCGTGGGCTACGAGATCGGGCTGGCGCTGCTGCGCTCGGATGTGATCAACTGGGCTCACGGCATCACGCGGATGGTGTTCCGCACCTTCGGCCCGGCGGAGCCCCTGCTGTTCGCGGGGGTGGTGGCCACGCTGATGGTGCTGGCCCTGCTGCGGGCCGACCGCCTGCGAGTGGACGCCGAGCTCTATGGCCTGATGCTGGCCGAGAGCGTGGTCTACGCCTGCGGGATCGGCCTGGCGTGTTCGTTCGCGGCGCGGCGGATGTTGGCCAGCCGGGCCCCCGCGGTGGAGCGGACGGTGGCCAGCGACGTGGTGCTCTCGGTGGGGGCCGGGGTGTACGAGGAGGTGCTCTTCCGCGTGGTGCTCCTGGGGGCTCTCTACTACGCTCTGAAGAGATGGGCCAAGGTGCGCCCCGGTCTGGCGGCGTTCCTGGCCATTTTCGCCTCGTCGGTGATTTTCGCGGCGTGCCACCACATCGGCCCCTACGGGGAGCCCCTGGCGGCGGCCCCGCTGTTCTACCGCTTCGGCCTGGGCGTGCTTTTCGCCGCGATCTACATCTACCGGGGACTGGGGATCGTGGTCTACACGCACGCGCTCTACGACGTGTTGGTTTCCCTGGGGCGCTAGCCGATGTTGCGGCAACGCCTTGGCATGCCGAGACATGGCGGGGAGATTGCCCTTGACACCTCCCCCCGCCTGGTGTTTAAATGGCGGCGGGAGCCTGGCAGGAGAGTGCCGTGATCGACGAGGAACTGGAGTTCAAGATCGAGCAGCTCGACCTGATGATCAAGCGGTGGAAGCGCCTGTTCGCCCTCTACCGCAAGGTCAGCAAGCCGGGCGAGGCCAGCCCCAAGGAGGAGCGCGAGTACGCCGAGCTGGCCACCTACTTCGCCCGCACCTACCTGGCCCTCGCCACCCGCTGCGGGCTCAAGCCCGACCCCCAGTCCAGCCTCATCACCATGGTCACCGACGTTCCCGATGCCGAGGCCATTCGCGAAATGTCCGATATGCAACGGCGGAAGTTCGAGAATGACTGGCGGGTCAACAACGCCCAGCTCAATCAGAAGCTGGGCGAGCTCCAGCTGCTCAGCGAGGAGCTCCAGGACGTCAGCGAGGTGGTCTACTACGGCAAGCGCTTCCTCTCCAACCGCGTGGTCCAGATCACCCTGGGCGCCGCCATCGTGGTCGTGCTCCTGGGCGCCTTCGGCGTCTTCGGAATGATCTACGACGTGGCCATGGAATTCGTCAAGAACATGTGACGGCCCAGGGCTCCGCCCCTCCCCTCGAGCCTTGGCTGCTGCCCGCCGCCAGCGACGCATCCCCGCCGTCGCGGACGCGTTGCCGCGCAGCGCCGAATCTGCTATCCTCGGCGGGCCATGGGCACGCGCCTGGTTTTCCTCGCCGACGTCCACCTCGCGCCCGAGCGGGAGGCCCGCGCCCGGAGCCTGTGCGACTTCATCGCCGCGCAGCAGGGCCGGGCCGAGGGCGTATACATCCTGGGCGACCTCTTCGACTACTGGGTGGGCGCCCGCCAGGCCCGCCTGCCCTCCTGGCGGGGCCTCCTGGAGCGGCTGGGCGAGGCGGCCCGCGGGGGACCGCCGGTGCGCGTGCTGGGCGGCAACCGCGACTACCTGCTCGACGGCCCGTCGCTGGAGCCCTTCGGGCTGGAGAGCCTGGGCATGGAGCACCGCTTCCGGTGGGAGGGGCTCACCTTCCACCTGGTGCACGGGCACATGCAGTTCCCCGACCCCTGGTACTCGCGGCTGTTCCTGCGCACGATTCAGTCGCCGGCGCTGCGCTGGCTGGCCCAGGCGGTGCCCGCATGGGGGGCTCTGGTGGTGGCCGGAGGGCTGCGCCGCTGGCGGCGCCTGGCGGTGGGCAATAAGCGCCCGGCGGACGCGGAGCGGTTCGAGCCGGCGGCGTTCGCGCCCTTCTTCGAGGCCGGCGCCGACGTGGTGGTCTGCGGCCACAACCACTGGGCCGCCGACTACACGGAGGAGCTGGGCCGGGAGGGCTGCCGCCTATTCGCGGTAGGGCCGTGGGACCGCGGCCCTTCCTACCTGGAGTTTGCCGACGGGCGGTTCCGCCTGGCCGACCCGCGGCTGGCCGCAGCGGCCTCGTCCTGAGGGACGGCCCCCGCCGTGCCTGCGGCTTGAAATGGCGCGGGAAAAGGAGCAAGATCGAAGGGCGGCGGGGGGGGCCGCGCCGCGATGGAGAGCGTGCGATGTGGCGAGAGCCCTTGCCCCAGGGAGTGCGGCTGAACGAGAGCGTGCGGCTGAGCGCGGAGGCCGACCTCCTGCCCGACGGCTCTTTCGGCAAAGAGCTCCTGGTGGTCACCGACCGGGCGGTGCGGGTCTACCCGCTGGACGGCTCGGCGCCGCGCCCCCGCTTGGAGCTGCCTCTGGAGGAGGTGGCGGAGCCGCGTGCCGAGCAGTTCGTAGGCGGCGGGGCGCTGGAGGTGACCCGCGGCGGCGAGCGGCTGGAGCTGGTGCGCTACACGGCGGCCCGCATCCCCCGCTTCGCCACCGCGGCCAAGCTCCTGGGCAAGTGGGCGCGCGGCGAGGAGGCCGAGCTGCCCGAGGACCAGGGGCTGGTGTGCCCCAATTGCGGCCTGCCCCTGGAGAAGGGCACCCGCGTGTGCCCCACGTGCACGCCCAAGCGCCGCACCATCGTCCGTCTGCTGGCCTACCTGCGGCCCTGCTGGAAGGCGGCGGCCGCCCTCACCCTTCTGGCCCTGGCCACCACCGCCTTCGGCCTGGTGCCGCCCTACCTCCAGAAGCCGCTGATGGACGAAGTGCTGGCCCCGCCGCCGGAGACGGCGGGCACGGCCGCCGAGCGGATGTCGCTGCTGGCCTACCTGGTGCTCGCCTGGCTGGGGGTCCAGGTGTTCATGGCGGGGGTGGGCATTTGCCAGCGGTGGCTCTCGTCGTGGCTGGGCAACCGGATCACGCACAACATCCGCAGCCAACTCTACCGCCACCTCCAGTATCTCTCCCTGGGCTTCTACGACAAGAGGGAGATGGGGGCCATGATCTCGCGGGTGAACCACGACACGGGCTCGCTCCAGCGCTTCCTGGTGTGGGGCTCGCAGGAGCTGGTGCGCAACCTGATGCTCATCGCGGGCATCGGGGCCATGCTGGTGTGGCTGGACTGGCGGCTGGCCCTCTTCGTCTTCGCCCCGGCCCCCGTTGTGGCCCTTCTCTCGGGGGCCTTCTGGAAGCACATCCGGTTCCTGATGCACCGGGTGTGGCACCGCTGGGGGCGGCTCAACGCCCTGCTGAGCGAGAGCCTGAGCGGGCTGAAGGTGGTGAAGGTCTTCGCCCAGGAGCCGCGCACCATCTCCGGCTTCGACGCCCGCAGCGAGGACCTGGCGCGGATGGGGGTCCAGGCGGAGCGGATGTGGGCCGTGCTGTTCTCCGGGCTGCAACTGGTGATCCGGCTGGGCACCCTGCTGGTGTGGTATTTCGGCGGGCGCTTCGTGCTCCAGGGCGAGATGTCCCTGGGCGTCCTGGTGGCGGTGACCGCCTACCTGTGGATGTTCTACGGGCCCATCCAGTCGCTGTCGCAACTGGTGAACTGGTGCTCGCGCTCGCTGACCGCGGCGGAGCGGGTGTTCGAGATACTCGACGTGCGCCCCGAGGTGAGCGAGGACCAGGAGGCCGTGCCCATGCCCCGCATCGAGGGGCACGTGGAGTTCCGCGACGTGACCTTCGGCTACGAGGCCCACCACCCGGTGCTCAAGGCCATCGACCTGGAGGCCCAGCCCGGCGAGATGATCGGCCTGGTGGGCCACAGCGGAGCGGGCAAGACCACCACCATCAACCTCCTGTGCCGCTTCTACGACCCCGACGAGGGCGAGATCCTGGTCGACGGCGTGCCCCTGCGGAAAATCCGCCTGGCCGACCTGCGCCGCCAGCTCGGCGTCGTGCCCCAGGACACCTTCCTGTTCAGCGGCACCATCGCCGAGAACGTCGCGTACGCGAAGACCGAGGCGTCGCGCGAGGAGATCGTGCGCGCCGCCAAGGTGGCCAATGCCCACGACTTCATCCTCCGCAAGCCCGACGGCTACGAGACCCACCTGGGCGAGAAGGGCGCCGGCCTGTCCGCCGGCGAACGCCAGCGCCTGGCCATCGCCCGGGCCGTGCTCCACAATCCCCGCATCCTGATCCTCGACGAGGCCACCTCGCAGCTCGACGTGGAGACCGAGAAACAGGTCCAGGAGGCCATCGCCCGCCTGGTCCAGGGGCGCACCACCTTCGCCATCGCACACCGCCTGGCCACCCTGCGCAACGCCGACCGCCTGGTGGTGCTCAAGAACGGCGAGATCGTGGAGACCGGCACCCACGACGAGCTGATGGCCCGGGAGGGCGAGTTCCAACGCCTGGTCCAGACCTATCAGGAGATCTCCAAGGTTCGCGCCGTCGAGCGCTGAGCAGGAGTGCCCCATGGCCCCCCATTGGCACCACCATCACCACCACGGCTCGCCCCGAGCGGCCACCACCGGCCCCAGCCTGCCCACCCCCAGCGAGACCTCCAGCGAGCTGCGCTACCTGGACCCCCGGGCGGTGGGCTTCCGCCGCCAGGAAGGGCGCTTCCAGGCCCGCGTAGACGGCCAGTGGCGCGATGCCCACGTGGTCCGTCTCTTCCCCCTCAGCGAGGAGGAGGGCTGGATCGCCGTGATCGACGAGGAGGGCCGCGAGATGGGCATCCTGCGCAATGCCCACAAGCTGGCCCGGGCCGACCTGGACGTGCTGCGCGAGGAGCTGCGCCGGCGCTACGTGGTGCCCCAGATTCGCCGCATCGTCGCCTGCCGCCGCCGCCCGCACCGCCTGCTGGAATGGACCGTGGAGACGGATCGGGGCGAGCTGACCTTCCGCACCGGCCACCTCCGCGAGCAGGTCCGCGACCCCCACCCCCGCCGCCTTACGCTCGTCGACGTGGAGGGCAACCGCTACGACATCCCCCGCATCCAGGCCCTCGACCGCGACAGCCAGCGCCGCCTGATGGCCCACATCTAGGAGCGCCCCATGGCCGACGACGACGAGCTGCGCGAGAAGTTCCTGGCCCCCGACCAGGACGCCTCCCGCCCCGTCTCCATGCCCCAATACGTCGCCGAGAGCCTGGAGCACAAGGGCCGCCACGTGGCCTTCACCAAGGAAATGAGCGGCTGGCACGTGGCCGAAGCCTCCCCGCAGCGCATCCTGTTCCGTCCCGGGTGGGACGCGGGCAAGGCCCTGGTGGGCACCGCCGCGCTGGCCGCGGGGCTCAGCGTGGTCTTCTACCTCGCCGGCGCCCGGGGCTCGGCCGCCTGGTACATCCTCCACGTCCCCCTGTGGCTCATCGCCGTCTCCTGGCCGGCCAGCCTGCTCTACCAGAAGCTCGAGCTGCGCAAGGACGCCGCGAACGGGCTGGTGCGGGTTCGGGGCCAGGGCGTGGTATTCCCCTTTCGCCGCCGCTTCCCCATCGGCGAGGTGGCCCTCCACCTGGCGCGCACGGAGCACCGCACGAGCGCCGGCGGCACCGCCTCCCACCACGTGGGCTGGGACTGGAAGCTGATGGTCCTGGCCCAGCCGCCACTGGCCCTCCTGGTGGGCCACACCCCCGGGAGGGAGCCGCCGGGGAAGCCGCCGCTGGAGGTGCGCAGGACCCTCGCCGCCTTCTGCGAGATGTTCGAGGTGCCCGTCCAGATGGCCTTCCCCTACGAGGAATGAACGGTCCGCCCGAGAGAAAGGCGCCGCTGATGAAGCTCCCGACCATGCTGCTGTGCCTCGGCCTCGTGGCCTCCTTCGCCCTTGCCGCCGAGGAGCCGGGCTGGCGGGAGGCCTGGCGCCAGGGACCGCTCTCCGCCGAGGAGACCAGGGCCTTCATGGAGCGCCTGGCGCGCTACGTCTTCGACCACCATCTGAAGAAGGCCCCCGATTCGCCTCAGCGGGGCATGGTCTACGAATACTTCGACGTGGCCCGCGAGGGGAAGTTCGACCAGTGGGTCCAGGGCGAGGGCCTGGACACGATGCACGACGGCGCCTGGTTCGCCGCCGCCATGGTCAACGCCACCCGGGCCACCGGCGAGCCGTTCTACAAGGACTTCCTGACCCAGTGGATCCTCCCCTTCTACCTCAAGATGCTCAACCACAGCGACGAGCTGTTCACCACCCGGGGCGCCGTGGCCCGCGAGGGCGCCGCCCCCTGGGGCAAGCCCTGGGCCTACCAGGAGGGCGAGAAGGGCTTCATCCCCTATTGGTGGGACGACGGGGCCTCGGTGAGCCTCGAACGCCGCCGCACCGGCGACCCCCTGCCCATCCGACCCAGCCACGACAACCTCCACGGGAAGCCCAACCCCAAGGCCCTCCTCGACGGCTACTCCCTGGGCATGAGCAACCACATGGCCCAGGACATCGGGGTGATGCTCCAGCTCGCCTGGCTGCTGCTCCGGGATTCAGGGCAAGAGGCCGACCAGAAGCTCGCCGCCCAGGTCGCACAGGCCGCCAGGAACCTCCACGAGAGCCGCATGCGCCACCACGGCCCTATCCCCATGTGCGTCGCCCCCGCCGCCGTGGCCAACCGCGACCCCCAGCTCATGCAGCGGGTGCCCAGGCCCCGGGGCGAGAGCTACTGGACCGCGGGCCGCCACTACCTCCAGGCCCTCCGCGACTACCAGCCCGACCAGCGCACCTCCGCACCAGGCTTCGCCGACGACCAGCAGTACCGCTACTACTACGGCATCGCCCGCACCGGCGGCCAGCTCACCGACGCCCTCGCCTTCAAGACCATCGCCGATGCCTACACCGAGCCCATGCTCTTCCGCGCTTACTGCGACGACTGGGAGGTGCCGCCGGGCATCAACAAGTTCGACCTCTATCCCCTCTACTTCGTCAACGGCAAGCCGCTGCACTACCGCAGCGAGCGCAAGGGCCCGGGCGGCCGCCCAATCCCCATTGGCTCCCGCTTCGGCCCCCAGAACATGGTGTGCTGCGGCTGGGCACTCCAGGCCCTCAAGGCCACCCCCGGCATCTGGGAAAGGCCCCGCCGGCGAGACTTCCCCGACGACCTGCGGGTGACCATCCTCGACCCCGTGGGTGGGCAGGAGGCCTCCGCCGGGGTCGCCAAGGCCGCCGTGGGAGGGATCGAGTTCCAGCTCACGAGCACGCGGGAGAAGCTCATCCTCGAGGCGAAGCTGCCCGCCGAGCAAGCTCGCTTCCGCATCTGGAGCCGCCCCGACGCCGAGGGCCGCCATGCCGCCATCTCGGTCGAAGGGCGCACGGTCTCGGCGGCGAACCAGGCGAGCCGGCCGCTCGTGCTCGTCGAGCCTGCCGCCCGCAAGGGGCCCGTGGTCCGCATCCCCCTCCCCTACACCTTCGTCAAGGGCCAGAAGCCATGGGCCAGCGGCGTCGAGCACGGCCGCTACGCCATCCAGGCCGGCGAGGGGGCGAGGAACTTCGTCCTCGCCAGCCCCGAGCCCCAGGTCAAGGCCTGGCTGGAGCGCGAGCTGGGATGCGGCCTCCGTACCTGGAAGGCCATCTTCGAGGCCAAGGGCTACATTCCCACGGGAATGGGCACGGGGCGCCACTGGGACCGCTTCTCCGACACCGGCGGCTACGCCCACCTCATCAGCGCCGCCGCACAGTGGCTCCTCTACCTGGAGGGCAAGCGCGACTGGGAGCTCCACAACGTGCCCCGCGTCCTCGATGAAGAGAGGACAAAATGAGCCACGGACACACGTGCCGCCAGGCCCCCCCGCTCGTTTGGAGTGCGGCCTTCAGGCCATGGCTGGCCACCCTGCTCGCGGCCGGCGCCGCCCTCGCGGGCCAGCCCGCCACGGTCCCCCTCGCCGGCGGGCCGCGCGGCACCGAGGGCCTGGGGCTCGTGCCCCGGCCGGGCATCGAGGCCCGGGCGGTTCCTGCCCCGGAGCCGCCGGGCGCCGTCGCGGTGCGCTTCGCCAAGACCGGGCATGCGAGGCGGCTCCTGGCCCTCGAGGCCCGGCCCCCCGAGGTGCCCGAGGGGCTCCAGGCGCTGGCCCTGGACGGCCGGCTGGAGCTCTCCGAGGGGGCCTCGGCCCGGCCCGCACTGCTGGCCTTCGAGGCCGACGGCGGGGCGTGGCTGTGCCTGCGGGCCCTCCCGCTCGAGCCCGGGCCTTTCGCCGACGTCCGCCTGCCCCTGGGCTCGTTCCGCCGCGCCGCCTTCGCCCGCGACGACGACCCGCAGCTCCGCTGGGACCAGGTGGAGCGGCTCTGGCTCGGCCTGGTGCTCGACGGCCCCGCCGAGGGCGCCATGGCCCTCACCCGGGCCGTGCTCACCAGCGAGCCCTATCGCCCCGAGCGACCGCTCGAGGTCCCCTGGGCGGCCAGGGAGGCGTGGAGCGTGGCCAAGGACGCCGCGGCCCACGCCGCACTGTCCACGCCCCGGGAGGGGCCCAGCGGCGGGGCGTGCGTGCGGGTCGACTTCCGCTTCCCCGGCGGACGCCACATGTACGCGGTCCCCTCGGTGCAGGCGCCGGAGGCCGACCTGGCGCCCTTCGCCGCCCTGCGCTTCGCCTACAAGGCCACGCTCCCCAGGGGCATCGAGGGCCTGCTGGTGATGCTCATCGAGCGGGACGGCAGCCAGTACTACGCCTCGCCGGCGCCGCCGGCCTCGGCCGAGTGGACCACGGCGACGATTCCCTTCGAGCGGTTCCGCCGGGGCGGCTGGTCGCCCGACGAGAACGACCGCCTGGACCTCCACGCCGTGGGCTCCGTGGCCATCGGGGTCCACGGCACGGCGACCGAGGCCCGGGCGCAGGGCACGGTGTGGGCGGCCGACGTGCGGTTCGCCCCGCCCGGCGGGTCCCCATCGCCCTGAAGTCCCGAAGGAGCCAAGCCCCCATGAGCAGAGCCCTTGTCGCCGCCGTCCTCGTCGCCCTCGCGGGGGCCGAGGCGGGAACCGTGAAGGTGGTGCTCGAGGACTACGAGTCGCCGGCCGAGCCGCGCCTCGGCGGGGCGGCGGTCCATCGCCAGAGCCGTCTCCGCACCAGCGAGGCCGACCCCTTCCAGGGCACGCGCTGCGCCCAGCTCCGCTACCGCTTCACGGCCCGCGAGGGGCTCCAGTACCTCGAGGCCTCGAGCCCCCACCGCGTGGCGGGCGTGCCCGTGCGGCTGTCGGTCGCGGTGCGGGGCGACGGCTCGGGCCAGATGGTGCGGGCCCGCTTCGCGGACGCCAGCGGGGAAGTCCACCAGTTCGACCTGGGCCGGCTCGACTTCGCCGGCTGGCGGGTGCTCTCCGCCGACCTCACGGGGCCGCGGGGCACGTGGGGCGGCGACGGCAACGGCCGGCTCGACGGGCCGAGCCGGTTCCTCAGCCTGGTGCTCGACGCCCTCGTCCGCCCCGGCCACGGCACCGTGGCCTTCGACGCCATCGCCCTGGAAGCGGAAGGCAGCCCGGAGGATTTCATGGAAGCACGCTTCGAGCCCGCCCAGCCCCACGGCTACTTCTGGGGTCCCGACCAGCGGCCCGCCGGCTCCCTCGTCGTGACCGCGGGCACCGCCGAGCCCGTGGAAGCGACGGTCGAGGCCCGCCTGCTCGACCGTCGCGGCGAGACAGTGGCCGAGCTGGGCGGACAGAGGGTCGAGGTGCGCCACGGCGAGACAGCGCGGCTCGAGCCATCCCTGGCCATCCCGCGCTATGGCGTCTATTTCGTCGAGGTGGGCACGGGCGAGGGAGCGAGCCGCCACTCGCTGTGCTGGCTGCCCGCGCGCGCCCCCCTGTGGCCCGACGGCCCCTTCGGGGTGTGCACCCACTTCGGCCAGCGCAAGCACGCCGTGCCGCTCACCCACCAGCTCATCCGCGCCATGGGCGCCGCGTGGATCCGCGACGAGATCTCCTGGGGCGCCAGCGAACGCCAGAAGGGCAAGCTCGCCTTCCAGGACCACCACGACCGCTACATGCGCGTCGCCGCCGAGGCCGGCCTGCGGCCCCTCATCATCTTCGACTACGGCAACCGCCTCTACGACGAGGGCATGGCCCCCATCTCGCCCGAGGCCGTCGAGGCCTTCGTCCGATACTGCCGGGCCCTCATGGACCACTACCGCCCCATCTGCCGCCACTGGGAAATCTGGAACGAGCCGAACATCCATTTCTGGAAGCCCGAGCCCAACGTCGCCGACTACACGCGGCTCATGAAAGCCGTCTACCAGGCGTGCAAGGAGGCCGATCCCGAGGCCACCTTCGTGGGCGTGTGCACCGCGGGCACCAACCTGAAGTTCATACAGGGGGTGCTCGAGCGCGGCGGGGCCGAAGCCATGGACGCCATCTCCGTGCACCCCTACCGCTATCCCCGGTCGCCGGAGGAATCGGACTTCGTGGACGAGATGCGGCGGCTCGAGGCGCTGCTGGAGCGGCACGACGCGGGCCACCTCCCGGTGTGGCTCACCGAGTTCGGCTACCCCACCCACACGGGCAAGCGCGGCCTGCCCGAGCACACCGCCGCCGCCTACCTGGCCCGCCTCATGCTCCACGCCCTATCGCTGCCCTTCATCGAGCGGCTGTTCGTCTACGACTTCCAGAACGACGGGACGAACCCGGAGTACAACGAGCACAACTTCGGGCTGGTGCGCCTCGACCATTCGCCCAAGGTGGGCTACGCCGCCTACTGCACCCTCGCCCGCATGCTCCACCGCCGGCGGTTCCAGCGGGCCGTGGAGGCCGGAGAGGGCGTCGTGGCCTACGAGTTCGACGGCCCCGACGGTCCGGTGCTCGCCGCGTGGGCGCCCGGCGAGGCCGCCACGCTCGCCCTCCGCTCCTCCGCCAGGGAGGTGGCCGTCACCGACCTGATGGGCAACACCCGCCCCGTCGAGCCCACCGACGGGCGCCTCGAGCTGCGCCTGGGCGAGGAGCCGCTGTTCCTCACCGGCCACGGCGAGGTGGCCCCCGCCGAGCAGCCCACGCCCTAGCCCATTCGCCGTTCCGCGACGCGGAAGAGGCACCATGAATGGCACGAATCGGATGGAGGCGAGGTCCGAGAGGGTGGCCCGCCGCGGCCCGTCCCTCTTCATTCGTGTGATTCGCGCATTCGTGCCATTCGTGATGATCCTCTTCACTCGTCGCTGGTCACTCGTCGGCGGTGGTGTCCTGCGCGGCGATGTGGGCGCGGATGTTCTGGCAGAACTCGCACTGGCAGCTCTCGCCGCCGGTCGCCAGGAGGGGGCGCTCCCGACAGTTGGCCTCGGCCACGTCCACGGCGTCGCGGGCCCTCATCAGGTGGATGGTGCCCTCGCCCAGGGGCGCGGCGCGGACCAGGCCGCGGTCGAAGAGCACGCGGTAGTGCTCCTCGAAGTTGGCGTGCCAGGGGGCCCGGCGCACCCGCACTTCGCGGCGCCGGCGGCCCTCCCGCACGTGGCCCAGCAAGTCGGTGAGCAGCAGCCCCGCCCGGTGCTCGCCCGCGTGCATCGAGGTGTTGGCGGCGAGCTTGCACAGCATCAGGATGCGGGCATCGAGCTCGTAGAGACGGGCGTAAGCGCTCTGGGGCCCGAAGACGGGGCGGTCGGGCGTGTGGTCGCGGACGATCTCCTCGGCCCTGGGGCCGAGCGCGGCCACGGAATGCGTGGGGTGAGGGCTGCGGGCCACGCCGGCCCGCCGGCGGAAGGTCTCCGTGACCGCGCCCACGCGCGAGGGCGTGGTCGCGGGCTCGTAGGGCGGATGGCCCACCCAGGAGAAGCTGAGGGTGGGCATGGCCAGGGTGCCCCCCGGGCCGATGGCCTCCAGGAGGGCGTCGACCACGGCGCATGGGCCCCCCTCGACGTAGCCGAAGTCGCTGAGCGAGGCGTGGGCCATCACCACCATCCCCTCGCTGAGGCCCACCTCGCGGAAGGCGGCCAGCAGGTCGTCCCCGGTCAGCCGCGGGCGGAAGGCCACGAAGCCGTGCTCGGCGAGGAACTCCATGGTGTCGCAGAAGGTCGCCAGGCCGGGGGCGCTGGCCTCGCCCCGCAGCCACCGCCACACCTCCCACGCCGTGCGCTTGCCGTTGCTGCGGAAGAGGGCCAGCTGGAGCCAATGGGGCGCGCCCCAGCCGAGGCCCAGGCCCGTCCGCTCCCGCAGTTCGCCCAGGAGGCCCTGGAGGGCCAGGGATTCGAAGCACAGCGAGCCCTTGAAGGCCCGGCGGGGCACGAGGGCCATGGCCCGCCGGCGCTCCTCCGGCGACGCCTCGGGCTCGGCCTCCTTCGGGGCGCGGGGCAGCTTGCGGACTCGCCGCAGGGTGCGCCGGTCGCCGCCGAGCTGCCGTGCCGTGCGGCGGGCGAAGGCGCGGATGCGGCCCGCCAGCTTCTCCATCTGCCGGGCCAGCTCCTCGTCGGGGAACAGGTGGGACCAGGAGCACAGGAGGTGGCGGTTGGCCTCGATGGCCCCCGGCGTGGGGCGGATGGAGGGTCTGGCGACCAGGCGCCGTAGCGGCTGGAGGCGAGCGACGTTCTTGGCCGCCAGGCGCTCCAGCTCCCGGTCCAGCTCGGAGCGAGGCACGTCGCGGTCGACCAGGCGCCGCGCGGCGTCGAGCATCTCGCCCTGGGCGAAGCGGGCGACGAGGTGGGCCAGCCAGGCCGCCTCGGGCAGGTCGGCCACGGCGAGGAAGGCGCAGTAGGTGGCCGCCACGCGGCCCATCGAGGCCAAGGCCCCGGGCGAGAGGGTGTCGATGGTGTCCAGCGAGGTGTGGTAGGTGGCATCGGGCCAGTTGCCGATGACGGCGACGGGGGCGCCGACGGCGGGCTCGCCGAACAGGTTGTCCACCAGGGCTCCGGCCTCGGTGCGGAAGCGGAACAGGGGGTCGTCGCGCCGCAGGCGTTCCATGAGCTCGGCGGCGAAGGCGTCGGTGTAGGCGGGCAGTGCGGGGAAGTTGAACACCAGGTTCGAGCGGGCGCGGGCCTCGCTGAGGTCGTTGCCCACCATGTCGAGGTTGATGCCCGCGGCGAGGCGCCGGATGCGGGGGTCGCTGGCCAGGAAGGCCTGGTAGCCGCGCACCTCGAAGGAGAAGACGGGCCGCAGGCCGCGACGCAGGGGCGGCAGCTCGCCCCGCTCGCCCAGGGCGGCGATGGCCCGCACCACCTCGCAGCCCAGGGCGCAGCCCGAGGCGTTGTCGTTCGCGCCCGGCTCGCACAGGTGGCCGGTGAGGGCCACCTCCTGGGGCCTCTCGCCGGGCAGGAGGCCGGTGACCAGGGGCAGGGTCCCGTCGTAGAGCCGCGAGCGGACCACTGCCCGCAGGCGCACGCGGGGATGCTGGCCGAGGAGCTGGCGCAGGCGGCGCCCCTGGGCGGGCGAGATGGAGAAGCCGAAGGCCGGGCGGTCGTGCTTCCAGGGCGGCAGGGTGTAGTTGTGCCACTGTCGGGCGTGGTCGAAGTGGCCGGGGCCTTTCTCGTGAGGGGAGCCGGCGAGCTTCATGGCGTCGGCCACGATCCCCACGGCCCCGTGCTCGATGGCGTGGAGGCCCACGTCCAGGCCCACGCCGTCGACCAGTGCCAGCTTGCCCCCCGTGTCGGCCTCCTGCCAGGCCTGGGCTTTTGCGGCGTCGTCCACGGCCACCAGCTCGGCGACGACGCCCTCCGGCGGGGTGGGTGCGGAGTACATGACGAGGCTCTGGGGACACTCGCGGTACCGGGCGAGGACGGGCTCGGCGACCTGGGGCTCGGCGATCTCGAGCGTGGCCTCCTCCACGTCCCAGGCGCGGGGCATCACCCAGCCGCCGAAGGCGGTGGTGCCGTCGGCGGGGTATTCGACGACCTCGACGTCGCGGAGGCCGGTCTCGCGGAGGATGGCGGCCAGCTCGTCGGCCGTGCGCCGAATGCCGTCGAAGGAGTTCCACCGGGCGTGCTCCCAGATGCGGGCCGCGAAGCCGCACGCCCCCTCGCCCGAGAGCTCCTTGGCCACGGCCTGCCAGATGGGCTCGTACATCGGCTCGGCCTCCTGGGGATGCTGGCGTCTGCGAAACGGGACGTCGCCGCCTGGCGCGGCCCGCTCACTCCGTCTCGGCGTAGGCCTGGTAGGCGGCCCGCAGCTCATCGAGGGAGGGCTGGCCCCGATGGACCCACAGGCGGTATCGGCAGCGGACGGGCTCGCCGGGGGGCAGCGTCTTGCCCTTCACCCCCGGCCAGCCCACGCACAGGCAGCCGTAGTGGCGGGTGAGCCAGGTGGGGGGATAGTCGGGGTGGTCGGGCGCCACGAAGACGGCGACGCCGCTGGGCCCCGGGGCGCCGGGGAAGGGGGCCGTGAAGTCGGCCCACTTCAGGCGCGTGTCGGGCAGGTCCTTCTCGGTCACGCCCCGGGGCACGGTGATGGTGACCTTGCTCGTGGGAATGCGGTCCTTCTCGCGGGGCCGGGTGTTGAACCGCACGGTGAGCCCCCCGTAGCTCTTGCCCCCCGCGCCGCGGAGGGTCACCGCCTGGCCGACGGGCGTCCAGGTGAACTCCAGGTCGATGGCCCGGGCATCCTCGGCGGCGGGGTGGACGGTGATCCGCACGCGCTCGTCCATCACCTTCTGGTCGCCCATGTACCAGCCGTTCTGGACTTCGAGCACGGCTCGGCCGCCGTCCACCTCGCGGCGCACCCATCGCTCGTGGCGGTCCTGGATGCCGGAGGGAATCCAGGAGTTGGCCTCCTGGCCCCGGGCGCGGATGTGGGGCCAGGCCCAGAAGACGCCCCTGTGGTGGCGGTGGTCGCGGGGGAAGTCGTCGGTGAGCACCTCGCCGTCGAGGCCGTAGAGGGGGTGGATGTAGCAGGCGCGGTCGTAGCGGTCGGGCACGCCCTTCCTGCTGATCATCCCGTGGTTGTAGACCAGGACGGGGTCCTGGCCCTCCCAGAGTCCGAGCGAGTCTTCACTTACGGGCTTGAACTCGAAGGGCTGGGGCTCGCCGGCCAGGGCGAGCCCGGCGGCGAGGGCCAGGCACAGGGGGGCGATGGTACGCATCTCAGGAGCTCCTTTCTCGAGCGGCCTCGCAGAAGGCCCGGATGTTTGCCGTGGGCACGCCGGGGGGCATGCCCCCGCCACAGGAGAGGACCAGGCGGCGGGTGTGGTCGAGGGAATCGAGGGCTTCGCGGACGGCGCGGCGGACGTCCTCGGGGCTCCCCCCGGCGAGCACGTCACGGGGCGGGACGTTGCCCATCAGGGCCACCGCCTCGCCCGTCAGCTCCCGCATTTCGGCCAGGCCGTGCTCGTGGCTGAAGTTAAAGAGGTTCACCCCCGCCTCCGCCAGGTAGGGGGCGGAGACCCGGCCGGGAGCGTCGTTGTGGAGGAAGCGGACACTCACGTCCACGGCCCCCAGCAGCCGCTCGAGCGACGGGAGGGCGAAGTCGCGAAACTGCTCCTCGCCCAGGAACCCCACCAGGTCGTCCAGCACCAGCACGCCGCCGATGGTGGGGAACGCCTCCGCCTGGGCCTCCAGCCACTCGGCCAGGAAGTCGGTGACCGTGCTCACCAGGGCGTGGACCGCCTCGGGCTCGGTCATCATGCCCGTGAGGAACTCGGTGTGGCCCACCAGGAAGGACGCCACGTTGAGCGGCCCGCGGCAGGTGGCGAAGCGCACCGCGTGGCCCGCCTCGGCCAGGCGCGGCTGGGCGTGGGCCAGGCGCTTGAGGACCAGGGGCAGGAGCCCGTCGGTGCGCGGGTCGGGCTTCTCCAGGGCCGCGGCGTCGGCCAGCTCGAGGGGCAGCCGGGCGGGGAAAGGAAACTCGTCCTCGCCCCACACACACTTGGCCCCGAAGGCCGAGGGCTCGGTGCACATCCCGAACTCCGACCAGAAGCCGGGCAGGAGGAGCACGTCGGGGAACGCGTCGGCCGCCGCCAGGTTGGCCTCCAGCCACCGCCGCTCGCTGGCGAAGTAGTCCAGCATCGACATCCCCGCCCAGCCCGGCAGCCACGGGCTATCGACGATGAAGCCCACCGGCAGGGGCTCGACCGCCTCGCCGCGGACCACGGCCAGCAGCGTGTCCCATTGGGCATCGGTCATCGGGGCGGCTCCCAGGCGAACGTGGCCTCGTGTCTGTCGGCGGGCCGGCGGCGACAAGGCACGAGCGAAGGGGAAGAAACGAACGCTCGGCACGGCCTGAAGGCCGCACTCCAAACGCCCCGGCCCCCTTTCGTTTGGAGTTCTCGCCTTTAGGCGAGCCGGGGGCAAGACACACGGCCTAGAGGCCGCACTCCGAACGCTCGGGCCCGGGCCACTTGTCCCTCGTCACTCGCCCTCTTGCGGCGGCCCGGCGGTCTCGATCTGGACGGCGGCGCCGGCCCTTTCGGCGGAGACGTAGGCGCTGTAGATGGTGGAGATGGCGTCGGCGGCGAGGCGGCTGTCGCTCTGTGCGGGCTCGCCGTAGGCCACGGTGCGGTAGAAGGCCTCCATCTCCTGGGGGTACCCGGTCATCCAGTCCTCGTCGGGGGGCATGGCGGTCCAGCCCTGCCTGGTTTCGATTTTCTCGACGGTATAGACGTCGGCGTAGTTTTCCTCGCGGGGGTTGTAGGTTTGCATGGCGGTATTGGGATTGATGTTGCACAGGGTGCGATGGTTGTTGGCGGCGACTTCCAGCCAGTTGTGGATGCCGCCCAGAATGATGTCGGAGGCGAAGACGGTGGCCACGGTGCCGTCGGTGAACTCGACGTGTATCATGGAGAAGTCGTCGATGTCGTGGTAGTCGCAGCGGATGTGCCCCTCGTCGCGGAACGTCGGGAGGCGTGTGAGGGCGTGTGCCCTGGCGGAGACGGTTCGCGGGCGGATGGGCTCGCCGTCGCGTGCCTGGCCCTCGACCCTCTTGAGGTAGAGCGCCGCGGTGAGGGGGTGGCAGCCCTTGCCGATCATCACCCCGCCGCCGGAGTATTTCCAGTAGGCGTAGGTGGCGGCGTGGGAGCCGGAATGGGCCTCCTCGCCGTGGATCCAGAGGATCTGGGCGCCCGTCTTCTCGATGATCTCGCGTTCCCGCTGGATGGCGGGTGCGTGGACCCAGTTTTCGGCGTAGAGGAGCTGCCCGCCGCTCCTGGCCTCGGCCTCGAGGATGCGGCCTACGCTGGCCAGTGCGGCATCGAGGGCTTGCTGCTTGGGGAATCGGTCGCCGTGGAAGTCCTGGGAGCCGTCGCCGAAGTAGCCGGTGAGCGGCTTCTCGCAGACCACGAACTTGTCGGCCTGGAGGGCGGCGACGCTCACCTGCTCGTGGGCCGACGGCGGGGTGCAGCAGTGCACCACGTCGGCCGCCTCGAGCAATGCCTCGAGGCTCTCGAAGCAGCGGATGCCCCGCTCCCGGGCGTAGGCCCGGGCCTGCTCGCGGTCGATGGCGAACACCCCTACGACCTCCACGTCGGTGCCGTAGACCTGGCGCAGGGCGTTGTAGTGGAAGGTGGCGGCGAAGCCGGCGCCCACGATGCCGGTGCGAACGGTCTTCTTCTCCATGGCCGTCGTGTGCTCTCCTGGTGGCTGGCGGGCTATCCTGCGGTCATCTCCCGCTTCTCGGGGTCGTAGACCATCCTTCGGCCCTGGTGCCGTGCCGCGGCGGCCATGATGGTGGCCACGGCGTGCTGGTGGCCGAACTGGATGTCGGCGTTGGGCCGCTGGCGGGAGCGGATGCACTCCAGCCAGTTCTCCATGTGGTTCTGGTTCGGGCCGCCGGGGATCTTGCGCTTCTCCACCTTCGAGCCCTTCGGCCCGCCGGAGGGCGAGAGGGTGAGGCTGTACATGTCCAGCGTGCCCTGGGTGCCGTGGACCGTGTAGTGGGTGCCCACGCCGTTGGTGATGCTCATCGCCCAGTTATAGAGGAAGCCGTTGGGCGCCAGGTCGTTGGGCGGATAGGCGAGCAGGGCGTGGAACACGTCGCAGTGCTGGCGGTCCTCGATGTGGACGTAGGTGCCGCCGTGGGCCGCGGCGCTGCGGGGGGTGGACGCGCCCATCACCATGTGGCAGGCGTCCACCAGGTGGGCCATCCACAGGCCGCTGAGGCCGTTGGTGAACTCCTTGAACAGGTGCCAGCGCATCAGCAGCTTGGGGTCGAAGGGGCGCTTGGGGCGGTTGAACAGGAACGCCTCCCAGTCCACGTCCTCCTCCTTCACGTGCTTGTAGCCGCGCGCCCAGCGTGCGTGGCTGACGAAGTGGTTGGCGGAGTCGACGCGGCTGATGGGCCCCAGGACGCCGCTCTTGAGCTCCTCGTGGGCGTTGCGCCAGCGTCCCTCGCTGCGTCGCTGGGTGCCCACCTGGACCACCCGCTTTCGCTCCCTGGCCAGGTCGAGAGCCTTGTTGGCCAGGGGGATTTCCATGGACATGGGCTTCTCGACGTAGACGTCCTTGTCGTTCTCCAACGCGGAGATCATGACGGGGGTGTGGGCGTAGTCGGGGGTGGCGACGATCACGGCATCGAGGTCGTCGAGGGCCGTGAGCTCGGGGAAGCGGGTGAACGTGCGGGGGGCCTCGCCGAAGGCCTGCTCCACGCGAGTGGCGGCCCGCCGCAGGTTCACCTGCCACACGTCGCACACCGCGGTGATGGCCGCGTTGTGCTTCTCGGCCAGGCTCATCACCTGGCGCATCAGGGCGGAGCCCCGCCCGCCGCAGCCCACGCAGCCGATGGCCAGGCGGTCGTTGGCCCCCTGGGCGGAGGCCAGGGCACCGGCCCCCAGCAGGGCGGCGGTGGCGGAGCCCTGGCGCAGGAAGCTCCTTCGGCTCAGCGGCTGTCCGGGCATGGCGTTCCTCCTTCTCTCCCAGCGTAGTCTGCGGGCACGGGCGGCGCCGGGGGTATTGTAGGCGGGCCGTCGGCGGCCCGCAAGGGTGGGCTCACTCGGCTCGTCGGATGTCGGGCCGGCCGTCGCCGTCGGAGTCGCCGCGGGCAAAGGCCGCGATGTCGAGGTCGGCCCCCAGGTCGCCGCCCTCGGGGCCGGCGCCGCGTGCCGGGCTGTCGGGGGCGGGGCGGAGGTCGAGCGCGAAGTCGGTCTTCTCCCGCCAGTTGAGCACCAGGCCGCCCTTCTCGGGCGGGGCCTCCAGCGGCGGGTCCACCACCACGTGGTCGGGCCCGGCGCGCTGCACGGTGCGGACCACGCCGTCGAACTTCACTTCCACGTGGTCGCCGGGCCGCAGGGCCCCCTCCCAGGCCCGCACGGCCAGCCTCGCGGCGGTGCATTCGCCCAGCCGCCGCCCGTCGATGGGCACGCACAGCGCCGGGGCGTTGGCAAAGCGCGGCGGGGCACACACCGAGTGGGCCTCCTGGCCCGACAGCTCGCGGTAGGCGGCGAAGCTGTCCGGCCAGTTGCGGGCGTAGGCCGCGAAGCACCCCGGGGCGCCGGGCGGGCGGTAGAGCAGGTTGTAGTCGCTCGCGAACCCCTCCGTCTGGGCCACGGCGTAGACGGCGCCCCGTCCCCCGGGACACAGGATGTTGCCCCGCACCGTGGCGTGGGTGCCGGTGAAGCTGACCGTGCCGTAGCGGGTGAAGGCGATGGTGTTGCCCAGGAGCTGGAAGCGGTGGACGTTTCGGTGGCCGAGGATCACGGAGTAGGCGGCGGCCCCGACGACCACGTTGCCCCGCAGCACCCCGTCCTCGCACTGCTCCATCATCAGGCTCTGGCCCCCGTCGAGGAGCACGTTCTCCTCGATGCGCACGTCCTGGAGGCCGTTGTGGAACTGCACGTTGTCGGGATGCCCCCACAGGGTGTGGCCGTGGATGTAGTTGCGGCGGATCACGACCTCGCGGCTGCCGTGGCTCACCACCAGCCCGTCGAAGGCGTTGTCCGCGATCTCGTTGGCCGCCACCCTCAGGCGGGCCACGCTGCCCGCGGTCAGCCCGTTGTGGTTGTGGCACACCAGGTTGCCCCGCACGCTCACGTCGGTGGCGAAGCGCACGTAGATGCCGTTGCCCTGGTTGTGGTGGACCCAGCACTGGGCGATGCGGATATCCTCGGCGCCCCGGCTCCAGGAGCCGATGCCGTGGCCGGCGCCGTGGCGCACCTCGAAGCCGTGGATGCGCAGGTGCTTGCGGTCGCCGTATTCGAGCACGAAGCGGCTGCGGCGCGGCGCCTCGACCAGGTGGTCGGCCGGCTCCGCGTCCCCCGGGGGCCACAGGTAGAGGCGGAAGCGCTGGCCCGCCGGCTCCACGGCCCATTCCCCCGGGCGGTCGAGGATGGCCAGCTTCCCCTCCAGGTAGTAGCGGTCCTTGCCTCCCTCGACCACGCGGTCGCGCCAGATGGGCTTGGCCAGCTCGAGGGTGTGGGTCTGGGGGTCGTAGCCCACCACCTTGCGCCAGCCCTGGGTGGTGGCGCTCACGTCCCAGAAGAAGACCGTGGCCCCCACCCAGGCCCCCTCGGGCTGTCGGAGGTGTTTCGCGTCGACGAGGGTGTGGGTGCCGCCGCCCTGGGCGGTCCACCAGCCGCGGTTCGGCTCGCGGGCCTTGGCCAGGGGCTTGCCGTCGAAGAACAGGGCGTCGGGCTCCCACTCGAGGTCCACGAGCCACAGGCGGGCGGCGTGGGGATGGCCGGGGCAGGTCCGGGGCGAGCCGGCCCGCCAGCCCCCCAGGGCGTCGGCCCCGCTGAGCACCACCCCCCTGCCCTCGGCGCGGTAGGTGATGGGCGCCTGCGGGGTGCCCGAGCGCCGAGGCACGACGTGCTCGCGGTAGATGCCGGGCCGCACGCGCACCAGGTCGCCGGGCCGCAGCGATGCGGCGGCGTGGCCCACGGTGAGCCAGGGCCGCTCGCGGGTGCCGGGGTTGGCGTCGCTGGCCTCCTGGTGGCGCTGGTCCACCCAGTACTCGGCGGCGCCGGCTCCGGGGAGCAGGGCCGCGGCGAGCGCGAAGGCAAGGCGGATGCGGGCCATTGGGGTTCCTCGATGCTGGATGCTGGATGCTCGATGCTGGATGCTCGATGCTCGATGCTGGATGCTGGATGCT
>JBKHIY010000060.1:0-28097 GCA_046538415.1 Candidatus Brocadiia bacterium
GTTCTCGCCTTCAGGCGAGCCGAGGGGCCGGGGCACGGCCTGAAGGCCGCACTCCGAACGCACGGCGCGGCGTCCCCTGCCACGTGTCCCTTGTCGCTCGTCGCCCTGAGCCCCCGCGCACTTTCCTCTCCGGGGCGTGCAGCAAACCGCCGCCGCCAGGTATCTTCCATGGCGTGAGGCGCCCGATGGATAGCCCATCACCCGGCGAGCGGCCAGAGGCGACCGACGCCGAGCTGGTCAGGCTCGCCGCCACGGGCGAGCCGTGGGCCTTCGAGCAGCTGGTCCGCCGCTACCAGGGCCTCCTGGTGGCCAGGGCCTACGCCATCCTGGAGGACCGCGGCGAGGCCGAGGACGCGGCCCAGACGGCCTTCCTCAGAGCCTACCGGGCGCTCGGCCAGCTCCGCGAGCCCCAGGCCTTCGCCGCCTGGCTGCTGGCCACCGTGGCCAACGTGGCCCGTCGAGCCGCCACCAAGCGAGCCCGACGCCCTGCCAACGTGGCCGATATCGACGCGGGGCACAGGCCCCGACGACACGAGGAGGTGATCGAGGCCGTGGCAAGCCTGCCCGAAGCAGACCAGCAAGTGATCCATCTCTTTTACCACCAAGGCCATACGTGCGCCGAAATCGCTCGCATGCTCGACCTACAGGTGGGCTCCGTGACCTCCCGACTCACCCGCGCCCGACAGAAGCTCCGAGACCTGCTCCGAAGAGACCAACCATGAACTGCGACTGGGCCCAACACCGCATCGACGACTACGAGCTGGGAGTCCTCAACCGGGCCGAACGGGAGGACTTCGAGGCCCACCTGCGCTCCTGCCCCGCTTGCCGCAAGCTCCTCGACGAGGCCCGCGCCGCCGACGAAGCCGTCCGCGCCGCACTCCGCTGGGCGGAGCCCTCGTCGGTCTTCTCCCTGAGAGTGCTGTCCCGGGCACGCCGGCCGGCACGCCGCTGGTGGGCGGCCCTCGCCGCCGCCGCGGCCGCCGCGGTGGCCCTGTGGCTGGCGGTGCCTCGCGACCAGCAGCCCAGCCCCGCCGAGGGCCCAGGGCGGGCGGACGCCGCGCCCGCCGGAATGTTCGCCCAGAGGCTCCTGGCCGGCCGGCTCTACGACGCCTTCGGCCAGCCGGTGGCACGCATCGAGCGCGGCGGGGCCTACACGACCGCACGGCGAACGGCCGTGGAGTTGGGCGAGCGCTCGCTGTTCCTCTTCCCCCAGGGCACGCACTTCTCCCCGGCGCCCGACCCTTCGGCCAAGGAGCTGGCCCTCTCCGTGCTCTCGGGCACCGTGCTCGGCCAGGTGGACTCGGCGCAGGGCGAGGTGAGCGTCGAACTGACCCCCGAGCTGGGCGGCGCCATCGTGCGCACCCGCGGCTGCCAGTTCTACGGCACGGGCCTGCCCCCGGACCAGCTCGTGGCGCCGCTATCCGCGAGAACCCTCGCCCGGTGGCCGCGGGACATCCGCGTGCACGTGTTCACGGGGACCCTGGAGCTGGACCTCGGCGGCCAGAAGCTGGCCCTCTCCCAGGGCGATTCGGCGATCATCTCGGCCGGTGTCTCCGCCGGGCCCACGCCCCATCTGGAGGCCCGCGCCGCCCGGCTCCGCCAGGCCATCGGCGCCGACGTGCTCGCCCGTCGCCGTCGCTACCGCCGCCTGCGCCAGCAGTATGCCCGCCGGCTCCTGGAGCTTCGCGAGGCCGAAGGCCCGGACGCCGTGCCCTACCTCGCCGACCGCCTGCCGCTCGTCCGCTTCCTCCTGGCCGCCCACGCCCACGGGCTGGCCGAGCTGGAGGACCGCCATCCCCGCCTCTACGAGCTGGACGCCGTCGAGGTCGAGCTGCGGCGGCTCGACCAGCTCCGCGAGGAGGCCGAGCGGGCATTGGAACGAAACGTCGCTGTCGTGTGCGCCGCGAGGTGATGCCGCCTCGCGGCGCACCACGCGCAGGACTGGGAACCTGGAGAAAGGAGACCTGAGATGCGAAAGTACGCGTGGATAGGCATGGCCCTGGCGCTGGCCCTCGCCGCGCCCCTCGCCCGGGCCGGCGGGCCGCCCGACCGAGGCCGAAGGGACAGGGGGCGGCGCTTCCGGGGCTTCGACCCCCGCCGGATGTTCGGCCGAGAGACCAACGTCTTCCGCACCGTCCAGCGCTACTTCGACCTCACCGAGGAGCAGGGAGCGGCCATCGAGAAGCTCGACCGCCAGCGCGACGCCGAGGAACGCGAGGCGGTCGAGAAGCTCCGAGACCGCCTGGACGAGAAGTACGTGGGCCTCATCATCGAGGTCCTGCCCGACGAGCAGAAGGAGAAGTACCAGGCCGTCATCGACGCCATGAAGGCTCGCGACGAGGCCATCGACGCGGCTCGGGAAAAATACGCCGCGGTGCTCGAGGAGGTCCGCACCGAGCAAGGCGTCGAGCCCAGGTATCCCCCGGGCTACGTCCCCACCCAGAAGACCGACCTGGTGCGCCGCTATCTGAAGCTCACCGAGGACCAGGAGGCCGCCGTCGACGAGGTCCGCCGGCAGTCGTTCCGCGAGATGCGGGAGCTGATGCGCGACATCCCGCGGCCCGACGACTGGCGCGACGAGGCGGCGCGGCGGAAGTTCATGGAGGCCGTGACCAAGGCCCGCGACGAGCACGCCGAGAAGACGGTCAAGGACATGCTCGTCTTCCTCACCGAGGAGCAGAAGAAGACCTACGAGACCGCCGCCACGGCACTCGACGAATACCGCAAGACCGTGGATGCGGCCAGGGAGGCGTGCGAGAAGAAGCTCATCGAACTGCTCGGCGAGGAGGCCGTGCGCGGCCGACCCGACCGCCCCAGGAACGACGACGAGAGGGAGGGAAGGGAGCGGGACGCAGCCGACTTCTGAACCCCCCGGCGACCCGCGGCCGAGCGAATCCCCTGGGTCCCCCGGCCCCAGGGGATTTGCATGTCCGGCCCTGGGCCGGTGCGGGGCTCAGCCCAGGGTCCAGCCCTGGCGGTAGGACTTGCGGATGAGGGGCGCGGCCTCGGGGGCGTTCGT
This sequence comes from Candidatus Brocadiia bacterium, assembly GCA_046538415.1. Classification (GTDB taxonomy): domain Bacteria; phylum Planctomycetota; class PUPC01; order DSUN01; family DSUN01; genus JBKHIY01. Next base: position 3,020 of record JBKHIY010000060.1, read on the forward strand.
CGCCTCCAGCTCCTCGGCGTCCCACTGGAGCTTCTTGCCCACGCGGAAGGCCACGGTGGCCAGGAGGTTATTCTCGATGAGGCGGCCCGAGTAGTCGAAGTTGCAGAGGGTCTGGGAGCCGGTCTTGCAGGCGATGAGCCACTCCTTGTGGTGCCCCGGCGAGGCGGGGATCCAGGGCTCGGGAGGCTTGAAACCCTCGAAGTCGGCCTGGGGAAGAAGGACCCGCCGGCCGTAGTCGCACAGGAGGGTGCCCTTGTCGCCGACGAAGAGGATGCCGTTGCCCCACTTGCCCAGGTCGTCGCCCGGCGGGGGCTCGGGCTTCTTCCCGCCATCGTACCAGGAGAGCCTCACGGGCGGCATCTTCCCCCTGGCGGGGTGTTCCCAGTGGGCGACGAGCCAGTGGGGATAGGATTCCTCGCTGCGAGGCTCGCCACGGGCCTCGGCGGTGAGGGGGTGTCGGAGCTGGAGGGCCCAGAAGGGCAGGTCGATGAGGTGGCTGCCCATGTCGCCCAGGCAGCCGTTGCCCCAGTCCCAGCGTTGTTCCCAGGTCATGCAGCCGGGGAGGTAGGAGGGGTGGTAGGGCCGGTAGGGGGCGGGGCCGAGCCAGAGGTCCCAGTGGAGGTAGGGAGGCGGCTCCTTGCCCTCGGCGGGTCGCTTGGGGCAGGGGCCTCGGCGCCCGCACCACACGTGGGCTTCGCGCACCGGTCCGATGGCCCCGGCCTGGACGAGTTCGACGCAGCGGCGGTAGTTGCCCCCGGCGTGGATCTGGGTGCCCATCTGGGTGCGCACGCCGCGTTCTTTCATGGCGTTGTAGGTCTCGCGGACCACTCGGGCTTCGTGGACGGTGTGGGCGAGCGGCTTTTCGCAGTAGACGTGGCAGCCGCGCTTCATGGCGGCGACGCTGATGGGCGCGTGGGTATGGTCGGTGGTGCTGCACACGACGGCCTGGATGCCCTTCTGGTCGAGCATCTTCCGCCAGTCGTAGTAGGTCCTGGCCTTGGGGAACTGCTTGGCCGCGGCGGCCAGCTTGCGCTCGTCCACGTCGCAGAGGGCCACGATCTTCTCCCCCCGCACTTTGCCCGTGTTGGAGCGACCTCGCCCGCCTACGCCCACGATGGCGACGTCGAGCTTGTCGCTGGGGGCTGGCTTGCCCTCCGCGGCCCGCACGCAGGGGCTGGCCACCACGGCGAGGCCGGCCAGGGCCGAGCTGGCCATGAACTGGCGACGCGTCGGTTGCTGGCTCATCGCTCCGCTCCTTCGTTCCGTGCCCTGGGACCTGGCGCGGCGGCCCGGCCGGGCTGCCCGGCGCCGCGCCCAGCGTAGCCGCGGCGATCCGCCGTGTCAAGCCCCCGGCCTTGCTCACAGGCCTACGGTGGCGCTCACCAGGCGGAAGGTGGCGCCGTGGGGCAGGTGCTCGGCCTCCACGCCGGCCAGATGCTGGTTGATATACTCCGTGAGAGTGGCCATGCCCGGCTCCTCGCTGGTGCCGTGGTTCACGCGGACCACGGGGTGGCCCTCGTCGGCGGCTCGCTGGATGGTACGCCAGCCGGAGGAGCCGTCGTCGCAGACCACGGAGACGTCGCAGCCCATCTGCTGGAAGACGCGGATGTCGCAGAAGCACCCCGTGCCGATGCCCACGCGGGAGACGGTGCTCTGGCCCTCGCCGACGACCTGGACGGCTTCCTCGCCGAGGGCGGCGGTGCGCCCGGCCACCTCCGCCGCGAAGTCGTCAAGGGCCAGCGGCTCCACGTCGTATCGCTGCTGGCAGCCCCCCGCCGCCGTCGCGGCTGGCGGCCCCTCGAGGCCCAGGAACCGCGCCCAGGCCCAGGGGATGCCCACCTCGGGCATGCGGTCCCAGACGTCGTGGTTGCGCAGCACCACCAGCCCCCGCTCCTCGATGAACTGGCGCTTGGCCCGGGCCACGTCCGAGTCGTCCATCTGCTCCAACTCGTTGGCATGGACGTAGAAGGTGGGCTCGTGGGTCATCAGGAGGTCGGCCCCCCGCTCGGCGGCGGCACGCAGGGCCTGGAAGCTGGCGATCCAGGTGACCAGCACGCGCCCCGCCTCCTTGTCGGGATCGCCGATGATCACCCGGTCCACGGTGGTCTGGGGGTCCACCCAGCCCGCCAGGTCGAGGAAATGGCGGTTGATCTCGATGGCCTTCACGGTTCGCTCCTCCATCCAGGTTCGCGGCGGACGCCTGAGCCCAGGCCACAGGATAGCCGCCGACGAGCGGGCTGCCAAGCGCCAGGCGCTTGGAGTGCGGCCTTCAGGCCGTGCACCGGGCCCCCCGGCTCGCCTAAAGGCGAGAACTCCAAACGAAAGCGCCAGGCGGGGCTTTTGACTCCCCTCCTCCCGCGCGGTATACATGAGCCGCCTGCCGAAGCCAACTGTTGCGGAGTGGGATCGTGAAGTCGTCTCGCCCGCCTGCCCTGGCCCTCGGCGCGTGGTGTCTCCTCGCCACCGCGGCGGCCGCCGCGGACCTGCCGGAGAACCTGGCCCGCAAGGCCACGGCGTGGGCCTCCTCCGAGTACAGTGACCAATACCTGGCCAGGTTCGCCATCGACGGTCGCGTCCCGCCCGCCGGCAGCCAGGCCCAGGACCGGGGCAAGGCGTGGTGCGTGCGCAAGGCGGAGTCGGGCGACCGCGCCGAGTTCTCGCTCACCTGGGACGCTCCCGTCGAGGTGGCCGAGCTCATCTACTGGGGTCGCACCGCCTGGTTCATGAACGAGTGCTGGCGCGACTACGAGGTCACCCTCGACGATGCAACGGAGCCGGCCGCCAGGGGCCGTTTCCGCATGATGCACGGCCCCCAGCGGGTGAAGCTCCCGGGCCAGGCGGTGCGGAAGATCACCATCAGGTTTCTCGGCTCCTACGGCGGCTACAACCCCGGGGCCCTCGAGATCCAGGCCTTCGCCGCCAGCCCGTCCCGCAAGGCGCTCCTCGCCCGCTACGCCCGGGGCCACGGGGTCCTCGCCTCCATGGCCGCGGTGGGCGAGGTGGAGCCGGCGAGCCTGCGCGCCCTGATCCGCCGCCTCGCCGCGCTCCACGGCCCCCGCTACGCCGGCGCCGCCGACCACCTGGCACAGCTCGACCGCCTGCGCCAGGGCGAGGCGGAGCCGGACGCCGAGGCCCTTGCCGCGCTCCAGCGCCGGGTGCTGCTCTTCGACGCCCGTCGGCTAGTGGTCATCCAGCGCCACGAGATCCGGGCTTCCCACGTCTACACCTACCACTACGAGGGCTTCCGCCCCGGCGGCGGGCTCTACGTGGTGGAGCCTCTCGACACCGACTCGGAGCCCGTGGAGCTGGTGGCCTCGCCGACCGGGCAGATCCTCGACTGCGAACTGTCCTACGACGGCAAGACCATTCTGTTCAGTTGGCGGCGGCAGCAGGACGAAGGGTATCACCTGTGGACCATCGGGGTGGACGGCAGCGGCCTGCGGCGGCTCACCGACGGCCCCTGGCACGACTACAACGCCTGCTGGCTGCCCGACGGCGGCATCGCCTTCCTGAGCACCCGCTCGCCCCAGTTCGCCTACTGCTGGCACGCCCCGGTCGGGGTGGTGCATCGAATGGACGCCGATGGCTCGAACGTGCGCCGCCTGTCCGCCAACTATCTGAACGACTTCACGCCCGCGGTGCTCGACGACGGGCGCATCCTCTACACCCGCTGGGAATACGTGGACAAGCCGGCGATCCCCATCCAGAGCCTGTGGACCCTCAACCCCGACGGCAGCGGGCTGTCGGTCTACTTCGGCAACGGCGTGCTCTCCCCGGGCACGTTCATGGAGGCCCGGCCCATCCCTGGCACCATCAAGGTTCTGTGCACCATGACCGGGCACAACGGCCCCACCCGCGGGGCCATCGGCGTGCTCGACCGCGCCCGGGCGGGGGTCGACGCCCAGGACGCCATCCTCAACGTGACCCCCGACGTGCCCGTGCCGCCGGTCGACCAGGGCAACGGCAACACCGGCGGCAGCAAGCAGTATAGCTGTCCCCTGCCCCTGGATTCCGTGCGCTTCCTGTGCGCCATTCGCGGGCCGCTGCTGGTGCGGACTCTCGACGGGAGCTGCCAGTCGATAGCCCTGGAGGCCCCGGGCAACGGGATGCAGTGGTTCAGTGCTCGGCCGGTGCGCCCCCGGCCCCGCCCGCCGGCCATCCCCTCCCAGCTACCGCAGGAGGCCGACGGCTCGGCGGTGCTTTATCTTCAGGACGTCTACGCCGGCCTGGAGCCCCATGTCGAGCGAGGCGAGGTGGCGGCCCTCCGGGTGGTGCGGGAGATGGAGAAGTCGGTGCGCATCGACCCCCGCTACCGGGCCTTCGGGTTCCAGTTCCCGGTCATCTCCTGCGGAGCCACCTACGCGGGCAAGGAGGTGCTGGGCGAGGTGGCCGTGGAGGGCGACGGCTCGGCCTGTTTCCGCGTCCCCGCGGGCGTGCCCATCTACTTCATGGCGCTGGACGCCCAGGGGCGGGCGGTGCAGCGGATGCGCAGCTTCACCCACCTCATGCCCGGCGAACGCCAGGGGTGCGTGGGCTGCCACGAGCCCCGCCAGCAGGTCTCACATACGGCCCTCGCCAGGGCCTATGCCCGCCCGCCGCGCGAGCTCCGTCCCCCCGAATGGGGCACGGGCGGGTTCGACTACGCAAGAATCGTCCAGCCCGTCCTCGACCACCACTGCGTGCGATGCCACCAGCCCGTCGACCCGCCCAAGGGGCTGGACCTCACGGGCGGGAAGACCGACTATTTCAGCGTCTCCTACGACTGCCTGGCCCGCGAGCACCAGGGGCGGACGGGCAGCCCCTACGTCAACTGGATCCCCACCTACAACGGCCACGAGCAGAACATCCTGGAGGTCACGCCCAAGGCCTGGGGCTCCCCGCGCAGCCGGCTCGCCGAGGTCGTCCTCTCCGGTCACCCCGACGAAGACGGCGAGCCGCGGGTGCACCTCGACGAGGCCAGCCGACGCCGCATCCTCGCCTGGATCGACCTCAACGTGCCCTACTACGGCACCAGCGAGACCGCCTACCCGGCCCACAAGGGCTGCCGGCGGCTCACCCCGCAGAAGCTGGACGAGGTGCTCGCCGACGTGGCACGCCGCCGCTGCGCCCAGTGCCACCAGGGAGGCAAGGTGCCCCGGCGCGTCTGGACCCGCATCACCGAGCCGCACCTCAACCCCTTCCTTCTCGCCCCCCTCGCCCGCGCCGCGGGAGGCAGCGGCCGGTGCGCCCAGCCCCCCTTCCAGTCCACCGAGGACCCCGACTACCAGGCCATCCTGGCCCCTTTCCGCCCGGTCCTCGACCAGCTCCGCCGCAGGCCTCGCATGGACATGCCGGGGGCCGAGCCCGCGGAGGGAGTCAGCCGCTCGTGCCAGTGACGGCGAGGTGGCCGGCTGCGCCGTGGCGGGCGTTTACTTCGGGGAGGTCGCGGAGCGGTCGAACTGGCGGAGCATCTTCTCCACGGTCTCGGGCCGCCAGCCCTTGGGGGGCGGGGTATCGAGGTTTCCCTGAAGCTCCTCCAGGCTGGGGGTTTGCGAGGGGACGCCTCTCGGGGGCACCTCGCGGCCGGCCACCCACAGGAGGGCGTTGAGGACGAGGGTGCGCACGTCGTCGTGCGCCCAGTTCCAGTGCCAGTGGCCGCCGGTGAAGCCGAAGCCGCGGCCGCCGCCAGGGCGCCGGTAGGCCCAGGCCACGTGCTCCGGCTTGCCCATCCGGGCTCGGACGTGGGGGTTGCCGCTGTGGGCGCCGAAGGGCCGCTTGCGCGTGCTGTCGGGCGGCACCGCGGTGAGAATGGGCGTCACGCCCGCCATGTCCTCCTGGAATCGCATGTGGTAGTACCACTCGTCGCGGATGGCGAAGGGCCGCACCCCGCGGGCGATGGGATGCTCGGGCAGGCGCTCGAAGCGCGCCGTCCACACCGGGTTCACCGACCAATGGGTCTCGTAGTAGCCGCCGATCCAGCGGAGCATGCACTCCCCGGCCTTCCCCTTGGGCACGGCGAGTGCATAGTGGAAGCACGCCACGCCCACGCCCTTGCCGGCCAGGCGGTCCAGCTCCTCGAGGTGGGCGCGCTGGATTTGTCCCGAATCGCAGATGATGGCCACCGCGTCGGCGCCCTCGAAGGCCGCCGGGTCGTCCGGCCAGCGACGGAAGACCGCGGTCTGGACGTCGGGCACGTTCTCCCCCAGTGCCTTGGCCAGGAGCATGCAGCCGGCGTAGTGCTCGTGGGTGCCGTAGCCGTGGCTGCGCCCGCCGGCGAGAAACACGACTCCCGTCCGCGCCTCGCCACCGGGTGCAGCGGCCCCCAGGGCCAGCACCAGGACGGTAGCGGCGACGGAGCCTCGGAGGCCCGCGACGAGGCCGGAGGCTCTTAGGCCGCCCGGACCCCGCCCGCGGCGGGGATTACGGTTTAGCGCTAAACCGTAATAGCCCGACCGAACCGCCAACCCATCACCGCATTGACTACTCTGCACTCTCTCGAAGCCTCCTGGCATCCTGTCGCACCTCCTCAACGTCCGCCAGTCCCCCCTGCACAGCCGCCAGAACCCGCTCGTGAAGCCGATGCGCCGGAGCAGCCAAGCGGTAGACCATGGCGTTCCCCCGGTACTCCGCTTCCACAACCCCCCGCGCCCCAAGATACCGAAGGTGACGCGACACCCTCGGCGGCGGACAGTGCAGAAGGCCCGCGAGCCCACTGACGCTGACCGGGCCACGCGAGAGAACACCCACGATCCTCAGGCGGGTCCCGTCGCCGAAGGCCCGCATGAACGACGCGGCCCGCGTCGCGTTCACATTCCACCTCCCGCAGATGCGGCGCGGCGAACGGACCGCCGCGCCTGGGTACTCGAAGCCCCGGCCAGGAAGGAGCGCCGCGCTGTATGCTGTATTACGGTTTAGCGCTAAACCGTAATGACCCCCCCACGCCGCCAAGGGGGCCCGGCGACCTTACGCCTCCTCGGGGATGCTCAACTCCTCGAGGGTGTTCCGCACCCAAGCCAGGGAGCGCTCGAGCATGGGGCCGCCCTGGCCCTCGCACTCCAGGGAGAGCACGCCGTCGTATCCATGGTCGCGTAGGACTTCCAGGCAGGCGCGGATGTTATCGGCGTTCACGCCGTCGCCGATGGCACACTGGCTGATGGCGATGCCCGTCTCCTTGCCGCGAGCCGCCGCGGCGAGCGATTCGCTGACGTCCTTGATGTGCACGTGGCTCACCTTGTCCACGAACCGCTCGAGGTAGGCCACGGGGTCCTGGCCGGCGATGAAGGTGTTGCCCGTGTCCATGTTCATCCGCAGGTAAGGGCTGTCGGCGAAGGCGAGCATCCGCTCCATCATCTCCGGGCGGGTGGTGAAGTAGCCGTGGGGCTCGATGTTCAGCGTCACCTGGTGGGCCTCGGCCACCTCCATGATCTGCTGGTAGCAGAACTTCATGAGCTCCATGGCCGCCTCGTCGTCCAGGCCCTCCGGCTTGTGCATCCCGTCCGTGGTGTCCACGCACGGACAGCCCACGAGCTTGGCCCAGGCAATCGACTTCGTGACGTAGCCCACGCCGCGAACCGGCCCCTCCTTGCCCGAGAGGGGGAAGGCGGCATCGACTTGGGAGAAGCGCACCCCGTAGCCCTCCATCTTCCGCCGCAGCAGCGCCGGGTCCTCGTAGAGGGCCACGTGGGGCTGGTAGCCGAGCCCGTGGATCCAGCTCACCCCGTCGATGAGGCCGCACTCGATGTAGCGGACGCCGTTGTCTGCCGCCCATTGGAGGCAGGCCTCGAAGCTCTTCGCCGCGGAGTTGAACGCGTCGGTGTGAAAGCCGATTTTCATGCCCCATCCTCCTCGAGTGCCGAATGTGGAAACACAGCGGGCCTGAGTGGCTCGCCCCGCCATCATAGCTGCCTCCGGCCGGCAGCGCAAGGCAGCAGGCTCGCTCAAGGGGCTGGCGGCAGGCCCGCGGCCCAGGCCGTGCCCCGGCGGAGCAGCTCCGCCACGCCCGGGGTGCGGAGGGCCTTCACGTCGTGGCCCAGCGGGGTGTGGAATGTGCGCCCCTTCCCATAGGTGAGCACGAAGGCCATGGGATACATCTTCCCGTCCACCTTCGACTTCGCTTCGGCCAGCACCGTGACCTCGGCATCGCCGGCCACGCAGGTGTAGAGCTCGTCCGTGGTCTCGAAGTCCGTCATCCCCGCCGTGATGGGATGCTCGACATCGGTGATCCGCACCCGGAACGGCCCCCGGGGGTCGTGGGCCCGCAGCTTCGGGTCGTAGACCCGGCCCGCTATCCTCTCGTACTCCTCCCAGCCGGGAAAGGCCCCGCAGGCGAAGTGGACCACCACGAGGCCCCCGCCCTGGCGCACGAACCGACGGAGGCCCTCCCGCACCTCCCGTCCCGGCGGCTCCACCTGCCAGGGCATGAAGTGGAGCACCACCACGTCGTAGCGCCCGAGCGCCGGGGAGGCGAGCGCCGCGGGATCCTCGACCACCGAGGCCTGGAGCCGCGGGTCCTCGCCCAGCAGCTCCGCCAGGGCGGGGGCCGTGTGCCGCCACTTGTGGCCCGGATGGTCCACGCCGGTCACAATGAGCACGCGCTTGAGCCGGCCCTCCTTCAGGGCTTTGGGCTCCAGGGTGGGTGCGGCGCCCTGCTCCTGGGCTGGCTGCGGCGGGGCGCTCTCGGCGTCGCTCTCCAACAGCCACAGCTCGCTGACCACCACGTTGGGCACGGCCTCGTTGCGGAAGACGATGCGCAGGGGCTGCCCCTTGGCGGAGAGCCGCCGGGGAATGGGGAGGGTCTTCGAGGACGGCTTCTCGCCCTTGGCTCCCGAGGGCAAGGCGGTCTTGCCCAGGAGCTTCGCCGGCCCTTCGTCGCCGGCGGCCAGCCACACGCTCTGGGCGCGGGTGTCGTGGTCGTAGTCCCACCACGTGAAGCCGAGCTGGTAGGCCCGCCTGGGGCTCAGCCCCCGGGCCTCGAAGACCACCTGGTCGTTGGTGTAGAAGATGGTGCCGTAGCGGTCGGGCGAGCCGGCCCACTTGTAGGCCTGGCCGGCGAGGAGCCGGAGCGCGGGGCCGCCCTTGGCCCCGTGGCGGGCGTCGGGGCCGCAGTCGAGGTAGCAGGCCACGTGGTAGCCTTCGGGGGCCGCCTTGGCGATCTCCTTTCGCTGCGCGGCGCTCTGCGCCGCGTCGCGGGCGGGCACCCGCACGCCTCCCCTGCGCGGCTTGGGCTTGAGGGCCTCCTCGATCTTGCGCACGGCGAGCGCCGCCTCCTCCTCGACCTCGGGGTCGTCGAGGAACGCCCTGGCGAGCTCCAGGGCGCCGGGGTCCGCCACCTCGCTCAACGAGGCCAGGAGCATCGTCTTCTCCTGCCGCGAGCGGGCCATCTGGCGCACGCGGCGCAGCATCTCGAGCCGCTGGGGGCCCTTGGCCGAGCTGGCCATCCGCAGGTAGCCGCGCAGGGCGAGCACGCGGTGCGCGGCGTTCTCGGCCGTGCGAGCCAGGCGCAGCACGTCGTCGGCGGGCGCCGCGGTGGGCCAGCCGGCGAGCGCCCGCACGGCGGCATCGCGGACCGCCCCCTGGCCCGATTCCAGACGTCCCCGCACGGCGCTCAGCGCCTCCGCGCCGCCAAGACTGCCCAGGACGGCGAGCAGCCGGGGCTTCGCCCCCTCGCCGGCCGCCTGGAGCGCGGCCAGCACGGGCTTCACGCGCTCGGTGTCGCTGTCCAGGCGGCCTCCCACGGCCAGCACGGCCTTTGCCGCGGTCGCCGAGACGGGCTCGGGCGCCACGACAAGGAGGTCCACCACCTTCCCGTAGCTCGGCGGCGGCGCCGCCGCGGCCAGGGCCTCGAACGCGGCGCGGGCCACCTGGGCTTCGGCGTCGGTCGCCGCCTCGAGGAGCACCGGCGTGGCCGCGGCGCTACGGCGAGCCCCCAGGGCGCGAAGGGCCTCCACGCGCACCTCCCGCTCTCCCTTCGCCGCGAGCTCGCGCAGCCGCCCGTCCGCTCCAGGGGCATCCAGGCGGGCCAGGCTGGCCCGGGCCGCCTGGGCCACGCTGCCCCCTTGCCTTGCGGCCAGGCCGGCGAGGCGCTCCAGGGCCGAGGCGTCGCCCAGGTCGCCCATGGCCCGCGCCGCGGCGGCGCGGAGGCGCGGCTCCTCGGCGTCCAGCCTCTGGCTCACGGCCGGTGCGGCGGACCGGTCGCCCCGTCGAGCGAGGACCTCGATGAGGAGCGCCTGGCGGGGCGGCGGCAGATGCTCGAGCAGCTTCGCCAGCTCGGCCGTGAGCTCGGTCCCCGGGATGCGATGGGTAAGTCGCGCCGCCCGGCTCGCCACCTGCTCGTTCGCCGACCGGATGGCCGCCAACAGCAGGCCCCTGGCGGCCTTGGGGTCGGCCTCGACGAGGCCGGCCAGCACGGCGATGTCGGCGGACAGCGGGAACTGGGCGTCCACCATGCCCAGGTAGATCCGCGAAGCGGCCTGGCGGTGACCATCGGCGGCGAGCCGTCGGGCGCAGGTGAGCAGGGCGTCGCGGCTACGCGCCGGGGCTTCGGCCTGGGCGGCGAGCCGCTGGAGAGCCTCGGCGGCCCCGGGGGTGGCGATCCTGCCCAGGGCCCCCAGCGCGGCCCCGGCCAGCTCCGCGTCCTCGTTCCTCGCGAGCGGCGCGATGGCGGGGACGGACTGCCCGTCGCGGCGCACGCCGAGCGAATTGACCACGCCGATGCGCGCCCTGCCTTCGAGCCTGCCCATGGCGTCGCGGAGGGCCTGAAGCGAGGCGTCGCCGGGGATGCTCTCCAGGGCGCGACGGGCCATGCCGGCGGTCGCGGCCTCGCCGAGCATCTTGACCAGGGCGGGCACCTGGGCGTCGCTGCCCACCAGGCGGAGGTGCTTGCAGGCGAAGAGCTTAGCCGCGTGCGTGGCCTCGGGGTCGGCGAGCACGGCGCCCAGCCGCTGGGCCACGGCGGCCCTCAGGACAGGGTCGCCGGTGGCCTTGGCGATGGTGAGCTCGAGGGGGCGTATCGGCTTTCGCGGCTGGTCGTAGTCGAAGGTCGGCAGCTTCCCGAACGCCTCCTCGACCTCGGCGGGCCAGGGAGCGGCTCTCTCGGCGGCGCGAGCAGAGACCGCGAGCAGCGCCAGCAGAACGAACAGAGCGGATGCTAGCCGTGCGAAGCGTGTGAGATAGCTCATGGCGTGTGCTCTCTGCGACGGTGTCGGGTGCTCCATCGTGCTCCGGGCATCACAGCACCCAGGGGCTTCGCATGGGTCGTCGGAGGAAGCGGTTGGCGCCCTCGTGGTCGAGGAACCGCTGGGTCTTCCAGTCCCACGTGACCTTTCGCCCCACGCGGGTGGCGATGTCGGCGACGATGGTGAGCGTGGTGGCCCGGTGGCCGTCCTCGACGGGAGCCACCGGGTCGCGACGGCTGCGGATGCACTCCAGGAAGTTGGCGTGGTGGTTGTGGGAGCGGTAGAGGCGCTCCTCCCCGGGCCGGAGGGTGACCTCGAGCAGGGAGGCCGGCCGGGCCCGGATGCCGCCGCGGTTGACGTGCACCCAGCCCTCCTCGCCGACGAAGCGGCAGCCCTGGGGGTTCTTGGCGTTGTGGGTGAAGTGGAGCACCAGACCGTCGGGGGTCGCCATCTGGACATCCCAGGCCGTGGAGGTGTTGCCCAGGCCGTCGGCGGGGATGGAGGCCGTGCCCTGGACCTCCAGGCGGTCGGCCACCAGGCTGGGGGCTCCCCACTGGGCGATGTCGATGTGGTGCACGCCCCAGGAGCCTATCCAGCCGATGCAGTAGTCGTAGATGAAATACCAGTTGTAGGAGCACTTGAGCTTGTTGCAGGGCGTGTAGGGCGCGGGGCCGAGCCACATGTCGTAGTCCAGCCCGGGTGGCGGGGAGCTGGGAGGGACGTTGGGCAGGGCGCGCCCGCCGGGCACGCCCACCTCCACGCGGCGGAGGGCGCCCAGGTAGCCGTTTCGGGCCAGCTCGCAGGCGAAGCGGAAGTTCCGCCCCGAGCGCTGCTGAGTGCCGAGCTGGAACACCCGTCCCTGGCGCCGCACCGCGTCGACCACCTGCTGCCCCTCGTAGTGGGTGAGGGTCATGGCCTTCTCGCAGTAGACGTCCTTGCGGTATCGCACGCTCCAGACGGTGTGGAGGGCGTGCCAGTATTCGGGGGAGGCGATGACCACGGCGTCGATGTCCTCGCGGCGCACCAGGTCGCGGAAGTCGCTGTAGGCGCCGCATCCCTTGTAGGTGCCCTGGCCCCTCTCGGCGGCGTAGCGGCTCTCCACGCGTTTCCTTGCGGCCTGGCGCTTGGTCTCCTGGGGGTCGCACACGGCCATCACGCGGGTGGCGCGGTTGCCCAGGAAGGCCCGCACGTGGCCGCTGCCGCGTCCGCCGACGCCGATGGCGCCGATGCCGATGCGGTCGTTGGCTCCGAAGGCCGCGGCGGGCACCACCGCGGGCGCGGCGAAGGCCGCCGCGGCGCGGGCCAGGAACCGGCGGCGAGAGACGGCGGTGGAACGGGCGGTCGCGTGGTCGCTCATCTCGGGCATCCTATGGTCGTTGGCGGAGCGGTCCTGGGCTCACAGGGTCCAGGGGCTGCGCATGGGCCTTCGGAGCATGGCGTTCGCCTCGTCGTCGCCGGGGAAGCGCTCCTTGGCGGGGTCCCAGCGCAGGGAGCGGCCCAGGCGGCCCCCGATGTCGGCGATGAGCCCCAGGGTCGACGCCCGATGGCCGGCCTCCACGGGGGCCACGGGGTCGCGGCGGGAGCGCACGGCGCGGATGAAGTCGCCCTGGTGGTGGCTGCTTTGGCGGAGGTGCACCTCGTGGGGCCGCAGGCGGACGTCCAGCAGGGAGGCGGGCTGGGCGCGGATGCCGCCGCGGTTGACGTGCACCCGGCCCTCGTCGCCGATGAACCGGCAGCCCTGGGGATGGGGGTGCCCGGTGTCGGAGAAGCTCATGCGCAGGCCGTCGGGGTAGCGGAACTCGGCCTGCCAGGCGTTCACGTTGTCGCTCAGGCCGTCGTCGCGGTAGGTGGCCTGGCAGGCCAGCTCGCAGGGCAGGTCGCCGAGGCGGGGGCAGCCCCAGAGAGCGATGTCCAGGTGGTGCACGCCCCAGTTGACGATGAACCCGGCGCAGTAGTCGTAGATGAGATACCAGCCTGGCCAGTCCAGGCGGCCGCGGTTGTAGGGCCGCATGGGCGCGGGGCCGACGTACATCTCGTAGTCGAGCCCCGCGGGTACGGGCTCGGGCGTCACGGGGCCGCGGTATCGGCGGCGGTAGCGCGGCCCCGGTGCCGCGACCTCGACGGTGTGGACGGTGCCCAGGTATCCGTTTCGTGCCAGCTCGGCGGCGTGGCGGAAGTTCCGCCCCGAGCGCTGCTGGGTGCCGGTCTGGAAGACCCGGGCGTGGCGGCGCACGGCATCGCGGATGGCCTGGCCCTCGCGCACGGCCACGCCGAGGGGCTTCTCGCAGTAGATGTCCTTGCCGCTGCGGGCGGCCTGGACGGCCATGGCCCCGTGCCAGTGGTCCTGGGGGGCGATGAGCACGGCATCCACGTCGTCGCGGGCCAGCACGTCGCGGAAGTCGCCGGCCGCCAGGCAGCCCTTGCCGCCGCCGCGCTGCTCCACGAGGCGCCTGGCCCGCTCGCGGCGGCCTCGCTGCACGTCGCACACGGCGACCACCTGGACGCCGGGCACTCCGAGGAAGGCCCGCATGATGGCCGTGCCCCGGCCTCCCACGCCGATGCAGCCCAGGGCGATGCGGTCGTTGGCCCCCCGCGCCGCGGCGGACAGCGCCAGGGGCGCCGCGGCGGCGGCCCGCAGGACGTGGCGACGGCTCGGACCTTGCGATGCGCTACGTTGCACGGGACGGCCCTCCTAGGGCGTTTCCTCTCCGTCGTCGCTCACCTCGGCCAGCAGGCCGAGGACGGCGGCGCGTATCTTCGGCTCCGCACCTACCTCCAGGCAGCTCGAGCGGGCGGGCCACGTCTCGTAGCCGCCCAGCTCGTGCTGCGCCGGGGTGGGCAGGTAGCCGTGGTAGGCGTTGGCCAGGCCGACCACGCAGGTGGGCTCGAGGGGGCTGCGGCGCTTGACGGCCAGGCCCGTTTCGGCGAAGACCTCGCAGGGAATCGCCGCGATGCCCAGCTCCCCGATGCGGAGCGCCTGGAGCCGGACCGCAACCTTCGGCGGGTACCGGGCCAGCAGCCGGGCCTCGCGGGCGTAAATGTCGCGCCAGCGATGCACCCCCTCGCCCTTCGGCTCCTTGGGCGCCGCGCGAGCCCACTCCAGGCGCTGGGCGTCGGGCCGGCGGATGCCCAGCTCCAGCTCCGTTTCCTTCATGGCGAGCGACGCCTCGCCGTGCCACGTCATCCGCTCCCAGAGGGCCCGGGTCTCGTCGGCCAGTCGGCGGGCCACCTGGCGCATCCGCGGGTAGCCGCCGCCCAGGCCCCCCACATCGCCCGATGCCCCGTTGGACAGTGCGGCGACGAAGGGCGGCTCCCGGCCCCCGGCATCGAGGGCCTCCCGGGCCGCGGCGGCGAAGTACCCGAAGTAGTCGGCGCTCACCTCCCCCCGGCCGTAGCCGCCCACGTAGTGGATGCCGTAGTCGGCGAAGACGGCCAGCGGGCGGCGGTCCGCCCCCCGCACGGCCAGGACGCTCAGCGCGGGATCCACCGGCCCCGCTGGCCTGAGCCCGATGCCCTTGCGGTCGCCGTACATGAGCACCTGGTCGTCGGTCTCGCCGAACGGGTTGGGGGGCATGGTGCCGGGCTTGACGAACCACCGGCGGTTGCGTGGGAACTCGGGCACGGGGACAGTTCCCCAGGCCACCTCGGCGGGCGCCAGGTTCCGCGTCGCCCGGCGCACGGCGAGGGCCATCTGGCGGGTGAGGAACCGGACGTAGCGGGAGTCCGGGTCCCGAGGCCCATTACGGTTTAGCGCTAAACCGTAATGGCCTGGAATATCGCCGATCACCCGGGGCGCAGCGTGGGTGTGCGTGGCCGCCATGAGCATCCGGGCAGGCGGGATACCGGTCTGCTCGCGGGCCAGCTCCTTCGCCCGGTTCAAGACCTCGCCGACCACCATGGTCAGGTCGGCCACCAGCAGTGCCACGCGGCTGGCCCCGTCGTCCAACACCAGGCAGCGGGCGCGAAGCGGGTCGTGGACGCGGCGCACCGGCCCAAGCTGGAGGATGGTGCCGTTCAGCGACACCCCGCGCTCGGGAGTGATGTCCGTCGTTGCGGCTCCCGCGCGTAGGCGCTTCGGTCCCTTCGCCACGGGTCCCTCCTTGGCCGTGGCCGCGGCGGCGCAGGCTGCGGCCAGGAAGCCCCGGCGGCTGAGGAAGTGGCGGCGGCCCATGGCGGCTCCTAATCGGCGGCGGCGTGGTGGGCGGCCACCTCCTCGGGGCTCAGCGGTCGGTCGTAGAGCGCCACCTCGTCGAGCTTGCCCTCGAAGTTGGCGAAGTTGTCGCTCCGCCCGCCCACGCACACCTCGCCGGCGTCCGGGGCGCAGCCCATGGGCAGGCGCCCCTGGGCCGCGAGCTCCCCATTCACATAGAGCCGAGCGTCTGCCCCGTCGCGGACGAGGGCTACGTGGTACCAGGTGCGAAGGCGGTCGACGGCGGGCCCGACGAGCGCGTCGTTTCGGGCGTCGCCGTTGAAGAGCAGCAGCTTGCCGGCGGCCAGATGGGTGCCGCCGATGCCCAGGTGGTCGCCGGGAGCGTCCTCGGCGCCCTCGGGGCCGCGCGAGAAGGCGTAGCCCGCGACCGGCCGGGCGTCGGTGGGCATGGCGTTCCAGAGCCACAGCTCGACGCTGTAGCGCTCGCCCAGGCCCTCGACGGAGGCCCGCATCCGCCCGCCGGCGAAGTGGGCGGCGCGGTTGCCCCGGCCCTCCTCCGAGAAGCCGGCTCCCGCGGGGCCGGGCAGGAAGAAGGCCACCCCCGGCTCATAGGTGCCTCGGTGGCCGTTGCCCGAGTCGTCGGCGGCGTGCGGCCCGCTCATCTCGTCCATCCGCCAGTAGGCGACGGGCTTGGAGGCCAGCACGGCCCGGGCGTAGGGCCCATGGGTGGGAGCGGGCTCCCGCCGCG
This sequence comes from Candidatus Brocadiia bacterium, assembly GCA_046538415.1. Classification (GTDB taxonomy): domain Bacteria; phylum Planctomycetota; class PUPC01; order DSUN01; family DSUN01; genus JBKHIY01. The sequence goes on from JBKHIY010000060.1 coordinate 19,071, forward strand.
GCCGGCCCGCCGCGTCCTCGAGGAGGCCCAGCACGGCTTCGACGATCTTCGGTTCCGCCTGCGTCTCCAGCCCCGCGGTGCGTGCGGGCCAGGTGGTGTATCCGCCGAGGGCGTGCTGCTCGGGAGGCGGGATGTAGCCCTCGGCGCCGTTGGCCAACTCGATGTTGAGCGTGGGCTGGAGGGGGCTGCGGGCCTTGATCTTGAGGCCCGTGATGCCGTAGACCTCGCAGGGGATGCCCACGATGCCCAGCTCGCCCACGCGGAAGGCCTGGAGGATGAGCTCCCGCTGGGGCTCCTGGGCGATGAGCACCTGCTCGAGGGCGTAGAGCTCGCGGTGGTTGGTCGGCTTGCGGCCCTCCATGGCGTCCACCACGCGGCGTGCCCAGGCGAGGCGCTCGGGCTCGGCCACGCGCCGCCGGAGGGCGAGGCGGGTCTCCTTGGCGGCGAGGGCGGCGCGGCCGCGATACTCGACCTTCCCCACGGCCCGGTGTGCGGCTTCGGCGACGGCGTCGGCGTAGCGGTCCATGCCCGGGGGATTCTTGGGCCTCGAGTAGTCCATCCAGTGGAGGTCGCCGCTGGTGCCCTGGGCGAGGATGGCCACGAAGGGCGGCTGGAGCCCCTCGGCGCCCATCCGCCGGGCCAGCTTGCGGGGGAAGAGACCGAAGTAGTCCGAGGAGACGGGGCTCGAGCCGTAGTAGTGCATCGAGAGGTTGGCCAGCACGGCGATGGGGCGGCCCTGGGGGGACTGGACGGAGAGAACCGTGAGGTCCGGGTCGGCGGGGCCGGCGGGCCCCGTGCAGGCCGGGTTCTGGTAGCCGGGGTGCATGTGGGCTCGCACCGTGCGCTGGCCGAAGGGGTCGCTTCGCATCCTGTCGGGACGGAAGATCCAGCGTCGGCAGTGGGTGAGGTCGGGGGCCTGGACGACGGCCCAGCCGACCCTGGCGGGCGCCAGGTTGGCGTCGGCGCCGCGTATGGCCTCGGCGATGCGGCCGGGAAGCGTGCGGGCGTAGGCCTCGTCCACGCCCGACCCCAGGGCTCCCATGACCGAAGGGGCGGAATGGGTGTGGGTGGCGGCGACGAGCATGTGGCCGACGGGGATACCGGTGGCCTCCGCGGCCTGCCGCTTCGCCTCGTCCACCAGCTCCCGGGGCATCATCAGCGAGTCCACCACGCACAGGGCGAGCCGCGTGGAGCCGTCGTCGAGCACCAGGGCGCGGGCGTGGAGCGGCTGATGCACGCGATTGGCCGTACGCTCGAAGAACATGCCGCTGACGATCACGGGCAGCGACTGTGGCGAGATGTCCACGGCGCAGGCCCCGGCCTGGAACGCCCCCTTGCCCTCCTCGGCCCCCCTGGCACCCCCCGCCGCCAGGGCGGTGGAGGCGCCTACCGCGGCCACGAATTCCCGCCGGCTCATGGCCCGTTCCTCCGAGTCCATGGCGGTGCCCTTTCCACACCTTGCCTCGCTCTCCCGCCCCGCATGAATACTCCGATTCGCCCGACGATGCAACCGCCGGCCGCCCGCGGTGCTTCCATCCGCCGCCCCGTTCGAGTATGCTGGTGCCCCGAGGAGCCGCCGCACCCGGAGGAAAGGAGCCGGACCATGGACGCCCACACCCTGTGCCTCGCCGCCCTGACCTGCCTGGTCGCCTGCGCCGCGAGGAGCGCCTCGGCGGCGGGCCTGGACCCCAAGCCGGTGCCCCGCATGCAGGCCCTGCCCTTGCCCTACGACCAGGTGTCGTTCCGCCGCGACGGCCGCGAGCTGGCCCGCTACCACTTCGGGCCGGACCTCGACCGCCCGTTCCTCTATCCCATCGTGGGGCCCGCGGGCCGGTCGCTCACCCGCATGGGGCACCCCCGCGACCCCGAGAGCCACGGCCACCACGACTCCGTCTGGATCTCCCACCACGACGTGGGCGGGACGAACTTCTGGACCAACCGCCAGGGGCGGGTGCGCCACCAGCGGGTCGACGAGCTGGTCGACGGCGAGCACGAGGCGGCCATCGTGAGCCGCAACCTGTGGCCCAGCGAGGCCGGACAGCCGCTGCTCGCCGAGCGCCGACGCATCGCCGTGCGGCCGCTGCCCGAGGGCGAGTGGCTCCTGGTCGTGGACATGGAGCTGGCCGCGGCGGGCGACGAGGACGTGGTCCTGGGCAAGACCCCCTTCGGCTTCTTCGCCGTCCGCGTGGCCAAGACCATCGGCGTGCACGACGGCGGAGGCACCATCCGCAACTCCGAGGGCGGGGTGAACGAGAAGGGGGTGTTCTGGAAGCGCGCCCGGTGGGTGGACTACGCCGGCCTCATCGCCCCCGACACCCTGGAGGGGCTGAGCCTGTTCGACCACCCGTCTAACCCCAACCACCCCACCCACTTCCACGTCCGCGACGACGGCTGGATGGGCGCCTCGCTGACCTTCGAGGGCCCCCGCACCATCGCCAAGGGCCAGGCGCTGCGCCTGCGCTACGGCCTCTACGTGCACGCCGGCGTGCCCCCGGCCGAGGCCATCGAGAAGCGCTGGCGGCAGTTCGCCGAGCTGCCCCTGGCGGAATGAGCGGGCCAGCCCCTCACCGTGCCGCCGGCGGGACTCCCAGGAACTCGCCCACCACCGCCGCCAGCTCGGGGCCGAGGTCCTCGGCCACGTAGTGCCCCGCGTCGTCCCGCGCGAGGGTGACGTGGTTGTGGAAAATGCCTTCCCAGGTGCGCAGCTCCCTGCGGCGGAACGCGGGGTCGCGCAGGCCCCACACGAGGAGCGCCGGCAGGCGGGCGAGGCGACGGCGGCGCGCCCAAAGCCCTTCGAGCCAAGGCGTGGAGGCCAGCAGGTGGCGGGGGAAGGCCGCCACCCCCGCGCGGTCGGCGGGCCGTGGCTGGGGGCGCACGTAGTGCGCACGTATCTTTCGATCCCATCGAGACTTATCGACGACGAGCAGGGGCATCAGCACGCGGGGAAAGAGGTGGAGCCGCCGCACGAGCATCCGCCCCAGCGGGCCGCCGACGAGGCGGGCGAAACCCTCGAACCGCCACTGCCCCCGCAGCGGCCACATCCACGTGTTCATGGCCACCACGCGGCGCACCCGCCCCGGGCGCTCGATGGCGTAGGACAGGCCGATGGGCCCGCCCCAGTCGTGGACCACCAGCGTGATGTCGTCCAGGCCCAGGGCGTCGACCAGCGCGGCCACCACGGCCGCGTGGTCGGCGGGCCGGTAGGACCATCGCGGCGGCTTCTCCGAGAGGCCGAAGCCCAGGTAGTCGGGGGCCAGGCAGCGGAAGCGCCCCGCCAGGGCACCGATCAGGTGGCGATAGAGGAACGACCAGGTGTCGTTGCCGTGGAGGAGGACGAGGGGCGGGCCGCTGCCCTCGTCCACGTAGTGGACCCGCCCCGCGGGATGCCAGAAGTCGTGGGGTGCGAAGGGGTAAAGTTGGCGGTCGAGCCACGGGGGATCGGTCATGGCGCCTCTCCGTGCTCCCATGGTAGCGGCGCGGCATGGGGGGTGCAAGGCCCCCGCGCAGCGGGCGCGCGACGAAAGGGGGTTTTCTCCCGCCGCGAAATCTGTATAATGACACTCTGGCGCGGTCGTCAGGATGGTCGCGCCGATGGCACTCGTTGGCGAGCCGAAGAGAGGGAAAGGACCGATGGCCGCTTCCTCCTGACCTGCGAGCATCGCTATTCCCCTCAAGATTTCTGCGAGCGAGAGGGCATCTATGGCGGATGAGGAGACCGACGTATGATCACGGTTGACGGGCTGAAGAAGGCCTACGGGCCCATCGTCGCCGTCGACGGCATCTCCTTCGAGGTGGCCAAGCGCGACGTGCTGGGCTTCCTGGGGCCCAACGGCGCCGGAAAGTCGACCACCATGAAGATGCTGAGCTGCTTCCTGCCCCCCGACGCGGGCACGGCGACGGTGGCCGGGCACGACATCCTGCGCGAGCCGGTGGCCGTGCGGCGGTCGCTGGGCTACCTGGCGGAGAACGCCCCGGCCTACGAGGAAATGACCACCATGTCGTTCCTCAAGTTCGTGTGCGACGCCCGGGGCATCAGGGGCCAGGAGCGCCGGCAGGCCATCGAGCAGGTGGCCCACACGTGCGCCCTCGAGGGGGTGATGCACCAGCCGGTGGGCACCCTGTCCAAGGGCTTCCGCCGGCGTCTGGGCCTCGCCCAGGCCTTCGTCCACGACCCTCCGGTGCTGATCCTGGACGAGCCCACCGACGGGCTGGACCCCAACCAGAAGCACGAGGTGCGCGAGCTGATCAAGAGCCTGGCCAAGGAGAAGTGCATCGTCATCTCCACCCACATCCTGGAAGAGGTGGACGCCTGCTGCAACCGCATCATCATCATCGACGAGGGGCGGGTGGTGGTGGACTCCACGCCCGACGAGCTGCGGGCCCGCGAGGGCGGGGAGCTGGACGCCATCTTCCGCAAGCTCACCACCAGCGAGCACGAAGCGGCCGGGGCGAGGGAAGGAGGTGCGGCGTGAGAGGCTTCCTGAGCATCTACAAGCGGGAGATCAAGAGCTACTTCTCGACTCCCGTGGCCTATGTGTTCCTGGTCATCTTTCTGTTCTTCAGCAGCTTTCTGACCTTCCAGAAGGGCTTCTTCGAGGCCCGCCAGGCCTCGCTCCAGTTGTTCTTCTCCAACATGCCCCTGCTGTTCCTCTTCTTCGTGCCCGCCATCGCCATGCGGCTGTGGGCGGAGGAGCGGCGGAGCAACTCCGTGGAGCTGCTCTTCACCCTCCCCGTGACCCCTCCGCAGGCGGTGCTGGGGAAGTTCCTCGCCGCGTGGACGGTGCTGGCCATTGCCCTGGCCCTCACCTTCCCCATGGGGATCACGGTGGCCTACCTGGGCGACCCGGACTGGGGTCCCATCGTGGCCGGCTACCTGGGCAGCCTGCTGCTGGCGGGGACGTATCTGGCCATCGGGAGCTTCTTCTCGGCGCTGTCGCGCAACCAGGTGATCGCATTCATCCTCGCCGTGGTGGCCTGCGGCGCGTTCCTCTACGCGGGCAGCCCCACGGCCCTCAGCTACATCGCCAGCGTGCTCTCCGGTGGCGTGGCGGAGGCCGTGGAGATGCTGTCCTTCATGTCCCGGTTCGAGTCCATCCAGCGCGGCGTGCTGGAGATTCGCGACCTGGCCTTCTTCGTGCTCCTGGGCGCGGGCTGGCTGTGGGCCAACATGGTGGTTCTGGAGGAAAGGAAGGCTGCGTGATGAACCCTACCCTACGCACGATCCTGGCGGTGGTGTCGATCGGGGTGATCACCCTGTGCCTGGTGCTCATCGTGGGCCGCGCCGCGGGCCGCACGCGGGTGGCCGACCTCACCGAGCGCGACCTCTACACCCTGTCCCAGGGCACGCGGAACATCCTGGCCAAGCTCCGCCAGCCCATCACCCTCAAGCTCTACTACGCCCGCACCGCGGCCCGCAAGGGGCCGGAGCAGATCCGGCGGTGGAACAACTACTTCATCTACGTCCGCGACCTGCTCGAGGAGTACGTCCGCCTCTCCGAGGGCAAGCTCACCCTCCAGGTCATCGACCCCCGGCCCTTCAGCGAGGAGGAGGAGGAGGCCCTGAAGTACGGCCTCCACCGCATCCCCCTGGCCGGCGACGAGGCCTTCTTCTTCGGTCTCGTGGCCACCACCGAGCTGGGCAAGGACCGGGTGATCGAGTTCTTCGACTGGAACCGCCAGCAGTTCGTCGAATACGACGTCTCCAAGCTCATCAGCGACCTGATGCAGCGGGAGAAGAAGAAGATCGGGCTCATCTCCTCCCTCCCCGTGATGGGCACCGACATGAGCCCCTACATGCGCCAAATGCTCCAAGCCCAGGGACGCCAGCCCGAGGAGCCCTGGACCCTCCTCGACCACCTGCGCGAGACCTACCAGGTGGAGAAGGTCGAAGCCCAGGACGCCGCCATCCCCGACGACATCGACTTCCTCGTGGTCATTCACCCCAAGGACCTCGATTCCCAGACCCTCTATGCCATCGACCAGTACGTGATGGCCGGCAACGGGGGCAAGGGCGGGCGGCTGGTGGTCTTCGTCGACCCCCACTGCCTCATGGACCGGCCCATGATGCCCCAGAACCAGTTTCAGGCGATGCAGCACGAGACCACCTCCGACCTCAACAAGCTGCTCAAGAAGTGGGGCGTGAAGCTCAGCTACCACGTGACCGAGGACGAAAAGGGCAACAAGAAGATCGTCGACGTGATCGCCGTGGACCCCAGCCTGGCCCTCAAGGTGCCCCTCCGGCGCAACCAGCCGCCCGTGCGCTTCCCGGCCTTCGTCGAGCTCAACGAGAAGTGCGTCAACCGCCAACAGGTCATCACCGCCCAGCTCCACAGCCTGCGGCTGCTCTTCCCCGGAGTGCTCGAGAAGACCGGGGGGGCGGAGACCGAGCTGGTCCCCCTCCTCGAGACCACCAACGCCGCACGCGAGTGGCGGCCCAGCGACAGCTTCCAGCTCATGGCCCTCGACGCCGACGTGATTCGCAAGAACTCCGTGAGCGCCGGAGGCGAGCTCCTGCTCGCCTGCCTGCTCACCGGCAAGTTCCAGACCAACTTCCCCGACGGCATCGAGATCGAAGTCCCAGCCGAAGCCGAAGAGGAGAAGCCAGAGCAGGAGACCACAGAGACCGAAGAGCCCGAGGACGAGAAAGCTCCCGCCCAGGAGCCCCAAGACGAAGCCCCCGAGGCCGAAGGCGACCAGGACCCGCCAGAGGCCCAGGACGAGGAGCCTGCCGACCCCGCCGACCCGCCCAACGAGCAGGACCCGCCAGAGGGCGAAGCCGAGGGCCAGGAGGCCGACGAAGCCCCTGAAGCCCAGGAGCCGCAGGAAGCCCCCGAGCCCGAGGAGGCCGAGGAACCCGCCTCCACCACCCGCCACCTCGAGCCGGTCAAGGAGGCCGGCGAGGGCGCCGCGGTGGTCGTGGTAGCCGACGTGGACTTTCTCTCCGACCAGATCGCCTACCAGCCCACGCCCTTCGGCATGGCCCAGGCAGCGGACAACGCCTCGCTGCTGCTCAACGCCCTGGAGTTCCTGGGCGGCTCCGAAGACCTCATCGCCATCCGCTCCCGGGGCGAGTACAACCGCCCCTTCGAGGTGGTCGAGGAGATCGAGCGAAAGGCCGAGGAAGCCACCGCCGAAGAGGTGGCCGAGGTGAACCGCAAGATCCAGGACTACGAGAAACAGCGCCGCGAACTGGACAAGACGGCCACCGAGGAGAACATCTCGCTGGTCCAGGACGCCGCCCTCCAGAAGCGCCGCAAGCTCGAGGCCGACATCCGCGAGGCCAAGGGCGAGCTCCGCCAACTGAAGAAAACGCGACGCGAGGAGGTCGAGGAACTCTACGCCCGACTGCGCGTGTGGAACATGGCGGCCGCGCCCCTCACCATCCTCGCCGTCGCCATCGCACTCGCCCTGGTCCGATGGATCCGAGCCAAGCGCTACGTCGCACGACGGAGGAGCTAACCCAGATGATCGTCTCCAACCGCCAGGTGGGCATCCTCGGGGGCATCGCCGCCGCACTCGTCGTCGCCACCATCGTCGTCTACTCCACCCACACCACGAAGAAGACGGACTTCGAGCAAGGAGCCCTGCTCATCCAGGGGCTCGACGTCCAGCAGGTGGCCAAGATCGTCCTCACCGAGAAGGCCGAGGGAGACGACGAGGACCACACCCTCACCCTCGCCCGCTCCCAGGACGGCTTCGCCGTCGCCGAGCGACACGGATACCCCGCCTCCATGAAGGATGTGAACGACCTCATCATCAAGTGCCTGGAGATCCGCTGCGCCCAGAAGGTGACCGAGAACCCCGAGAACCACGAGGAACTGGGCGTCGCCGAGGACAGCCAGCAAGCCACCATCGTCAAGTTCCTCGACGAGAACGACGAGACCCTGGTGGGGCTGGTCGCCGGCAAGAGCCTCCCCCGCGACGTGGGCCTCTACGTCCGCCTCCTCGGCGAGGACACCGTCTACGCCTCCGAGGAGGGGCTCTACCTCTCCGCACGCCCCAACAACTACATCGACACCGAAATCCTCAGCGTGCGCACCGAGGAGCCCACCGACCCCGAGGAGAAGGGGAAGAAGGACGTCGTCGAGGAAGTCACCGTCCAGCTCCCCGACGCCTCCTACACCATCGCCCGCGACGAGGGCGGCAAGATCACCCTCCAGGACGTGCCCGAGGGCAAGCAGCCCAAGCAGTCCGAGGTGGAATCCGTCTTCGGAGCCCTCTCCTCCCTCTACTTCAACGACCTCGAGCCCCTCGACAGCGTCGAGGCCGAATGGGACGCCACCTACGTCTGCCGCACCAGGAAGTACATGACCTACACCGTCAAGCTGGCCAAGAGCGGGGACGAGGGCGACGAGACGCACACTCTGAACATCACCGCCCAGGGCGCCTCCAAGGCCCTCCGCGACAAGCACGCACAGCTCACCGGCCAGGAGACCGAGGAAGAGCAGAAGGAGAAGGACGCCGTCTTCAGCTCCATCGACAAGGCCCAGGAGTTCAACAACAAGCACGCCAGGTGGGCCTACGAGGTGTCCGGCTGGACGGCCAAGAAGATGCGAAAGCCCCTCGACGACCTGGTCGAGGACATCCCCGAGCCCGAGGAGCCCGAGGAAATCTCCGCCCGCCACATCCTCATCGCCTACAAGGGCGCGAAGCAGGCCGGCGAGGACGTCTCCCGCTCCAAGGACGAGGCGAAGGAGCTCGCCGAGAAAGTGCTCGAAGAGGCGAAAAAGGAAGGCGCCGACTTCGCCGAGCTCGCAAAGCAACACTCCGACGGGCCCACCGCCGAAAAGGGCGGCGACCTCGGCTCCTTCAAGAAGGAGGACATGGACAAGAACTTCTCGCAAGCCGCCTGGAAGCTCGAGGTGGGCGAGACCAGCGACGTCGTCGAGACCCCCTTCGGGTTCCACATCATCCAGCGCACCGAGTAGGCCGGGCTCCCTGCCGCGCCGCGGCGCCGCGCGGCCCACCTCTTCGATAGGGGTAGGGAAGGCCAGTTGCCTGGCCTCCCCTCCCTCCGAACCGTGCGTG
>JBKHIY010000008.1:0-82153 GCA_046538415.1 Candidatus Brocadiia bacterium
TGGTCCTGTCGTGGCCCCGGCGGCGGCCCGAATATTGCGCCCCTCTACCCCTAAGGCATGCAAACGGGGGGTCGGTGTGTGGAACATCGCAACACTCGACCAAAAAATTGTGTAGGAATTTGCTACGCCACGCGCCCCGCCCCGAAAGGACCCGCCACCGGGCCTGTACGCCCCATGGCCGACGCGGCTTTAAGGGTATACACAGCAAATATTTACGGTGCACATTCAGCCTCGAGAGCGTCCCGGAACCAGCGAGGAGGTGCCCGCGATGAACCGCGCGACTCGTCTCCTGGCCAGCCTTGTCCTGGCCCTCGGCCTCGCCGGGGTGGCCGCCGCGGCCCTGTGTCCCAAGTGCAGGGGGAAGGAGTACACGGACGACGTCGGGCGGTGCAGCGAATGCTCGGCGCGCACCACCAGCGGGGCCTTCGAGCTGTGTCCCGCGTGCAGCGCCCGGCTCCACCAGTGCGAGCACTGCCGCGCCGCCCTCCCGGCGCCCGCGCCGAACCTGGTGCTGGGCGAGGAGGACAGGGGGAAGACGGTGCGGGCCACGGTGGGCCAGGTGGTCGTGGTGCGGCTGCCCGGCAACCCCACCACGGGCTACCGCTGGGAGGTCCGCGCCGTCGAGGGCCAGGCCGTGCGCCAGGTGGGCGAGGTGGGCTACGTGGCGAAGAAGGTGCCCAGGGGGGTGGTGGGCTCGGGGGGCACGTTCCTGGCGGTCTTCCGCGCCGTGCGGCCGGGCAGGGGCGAGGTGCGGATGGCCTACGCCCGCCCGTGGGAGAAGGGGAAGCCGCCGGAGAAGACCTTCCACGCCACAATCGCCGTCCAGAGGCCCAAGCCCCGGTGAGGCCCGCTCACAGGGTGGCCTGGAGCCACTGGTGGAGCCGCCGCTCGGCCTCGGGCGGGATGCTGTGGCCCTTGCCGTGGCGGTAGAGGCCGATGCGGGGGGTGCCGCCGTAGAGGCGGTAGATTCGCAGCGCGGCCTCGACGTAGGGCCAGCTCCGCGCCCCGTCGGCGGCGTCGCCGCCCAGGAGCAGGAAAGCCCGGGGCGCGACGAGGGCGAGCAGCTCGTGGTGGCGGCGGGCGAAGCCCTGCTCGTGCACCCCCTCGCCCAGGTACCACGGCGCGTCCCAGTTGGAGAAGGCGATGCCCACCCCGCCCTCGCTGGACACCGCGGTGCGCACCCGCTGGTCGAAGGCCGCCAGGTAGAGCACCTCCTTGCCGCCCAGGGAGTGGCCCACGGCGCCCAGCCGCCGCCCGTCCACCTGTGGTACGGCGGCCAGGACGTCCACGGCCCGCTGGGCGTCCCACAGCATCTTGGCCATCCCCCTGGCCCCGGGATGCCGCTCCTGGAACCTCGCGACCGCCCGCTTGTAGCCCCCCTCGCCCACCCACAGGAAGTTCTTGGGGCACAGGGTCACGACCCCCCCGCGGGCGAGCTTCGGCCCGCAGTGCCGCTCCGCGCCGCCCGCCAGGCCCGCGGGCACGCGGATGGTGTGGCCCGTGGTGGCGTGGAAGGCGACCACCCCGGGGCATTGGCCTTCGCCCTCCGCCGGCTTGAGCAGGTAGGCCTCGACGGGCAGCCCGGGCTCGGTCTCGTAGCGGACGAGCTGGCGGACGCAGCCCCGGGGGCGGTCTTCGTCGAGGACCGTGAGCCTGGGCTCGGGCGGCGGGCCGTCGAGGGTACCCAGGAAGTCGAGCCAGGCCTTCCGCAACTCGGCCCGGCGTGCCTTCCACGCCTCGAGGGTGGCGACGCCCCCGCCGGGGAGCAGAGGCGGGAGGCTGGGCGCGTCGGGGGGCAGCTTGGCTGGGGGCCGCTGGACCTCGGCCAGCCAGGGCACGTGGCCACGGCCCTCGCCGCCGAGGGCCGGGCCGGCAGGGCGGAGGGCGGCGAAGGCCAGCGAGCTGGCCAGGAAGTCGCGTCGGCTGGGGCTCACGGGGCTGCCCTCCAGTGGGGCGGCCTCAGCCCTCGGACGGGCGGCCGCCGGTGCCCGCGGCCTTCTCGGCGCCTTGCTTGGCTTGCTCCTGGGGGCGGAGGGAGCGGACGGCTTCGCCGGCCTGCCACATCTCGGAGTCGCGGATGGCCTTCAGCTCCTCGGCCAGGCGGTCGGCGTAGTCGGGCTTCCCGCACTCGGTGATCACCCGCTGGGTCTCCACCCCGTCCTTCACGCGGTCGTAGAGCTCGGTGAAGAGGGGCTGGACGGCCTGCTTGAAGCGGGGCTTCCAGTCCAGGGCTCCCCGCTGGGCGGTGGCCGAGCAGTTGGCGAACATCCAGTCCATGCCCTTCTCGTCGACCAGGCGGATGAGGCTCTGGGTGAGCTCCTCGACGGTCTCGTTGAAGGCCTCGGAGGGGCTGTGGCCGCGGCGGCGCAGCTCCTCGTACTGGGCCTCCATGACCCCCGCCAGGGCGCCCATCAGCACGCCCCGCTCGCCCGTGAGGTCGCTGTAGACCTCGTGCTCGAAGGTGGTGGGGAAGAGGTAGCCGGAGCCGATGCCGATGCCGATGGCCAGGCAGCGCTCCTCGGCGCGCCCGGTGGCGTCCTGGGCCACCGCGTAGCTGGAGTTGATGCCCATGCCTTCCAGGAAGTTGCGGCGCACGCTCGTGCCCGAGCCCTTGGGCGCGACCATGATGACGTCGACGTTGTCCGGGGGGATGACCTGGGTCTGGTCCTTGTAGACGATGGAGAATCCGTGGGAGAAGTAGAGCGCGTCGCCCTCGGCCAGCCGCTCCTTGACGGCGGGCCAGACCTGCATCTGGGCGGCGTCGGAGATGAGCATCTGGACGATGGTGCCCCGCTGGGCCGCCTCCTCGAGCTCGAAGAGGGTCTCGCCCGGCTCCCAGCGGTCAGCCACCGCGCGGTCCCAGTCCTTCTGGAACCTCTTGGCCTGGCCGACGATGACGTTCATCCCGTTGTCCTTGAGATTGAGCGCCTGGGCGGGGCCCTGGACCCCGTATCCGAGGATGGCGATGGTCTCGTCCCTGAGCACCTCGCGGGCTTTCTCGAGGGGGAACTCCTGGCGGGTGACAACGGTTTCCTCGACGCCGCCGAAGTCGATCTTTGCCATTGCTGCGTCTCCTCGCTGTGCTGTGGGCGGTCCGCGGCGGGGGTCGCTCAGCGGCCCACCGACCGGCGGAGAAAGGCCTCCAGGCGCTCCAGGAGCCCCTGCTGCTCGGCGATGGCCGTCTTCAGCCGGGCCGTCTTCTCCTGGAGGGCCCTCACCTGGCTGCGGCTCAGCGGGATGCGCCCGTGGGCCTCCCGCTCCGTGCCGTCGGGTGCGAACATCACTTTCTTGAGGGCCATGATCTGGCGGATTTCCTCGAGGGTGAAGCCGAGCTGCTGGAGCTGCTGGATGTGCTGGACGAGGGTCACGTGGAAGGGGGTGAAGGCCCGCTGGGCCCCGCACGTGCAGGGCTCGATGAGCCCCTGCTCCTCGTAGTAGCGGAGGGTGCGGGCGGTGACGCCGGCCTGTGCGGCGGCATCGCCGATCTTCATCAGCGGCCCCTCCGCCGTCGACTTGGCATCGCTCGCGCTCATGGCGGGGGGGAGTCTACCACAACCTGACGTTTGCGTCAAGGTTATTCTTTCGGGCGGGCCAGCGCGGGCGGCAGCCGCCCCCGGCCAGGTGGCTACCAGGTGGCGCGGAAGCCGACCATGAAGGTGGGCTCGCCGTCGATGATCGTGTGGATGTCGTCGAGGTTCTCGATGTCCTGGGCCAGCAGGTTGTATGCGTTGAGGAACAGCTCGTAGCGGTCCTTGTAGCGGAGGGAGAGGCCGGCGCTGACCTTCTCGTAGTCCTCCAGCTCGGTGGTCAGGCCCGAGGGGTCGGAGGGGTCGGTGCCCGGCGCGGGCTTCCAGCTCCAGGCGCTGCGGTTGAAGACGGCCCGCAGGCCGGCGAATGCCGACCACCGCCAGTTGGGGCCGAGGGGGCCTTCGGCCACGGCCTTGAGGAAGGCGGAGTAGCCCGGGTCGTAGGGCAGTTGGCGTCCCGTCTCCTGGTCCTCGTTGCTGGTGTAGCTGCCGCCGCCCTCGAGGCGGAAGTTGGGGGAGAAGGTGTAGCGGGCCTTCATTTCGGCGCCGTAGACCTCGGCCTTCTCGATGTTGGTGCGCCGCCAGACGTCCTTGGTGGGATCCACGGCCCAGGGGCCTTCATATACGGGGACGATCATGTCGTCGATGTCGCTGTAGTGACCGTAGAGCATCACCTCGAAGGGCTCGCCGGGGAAGAGCTCGATGCCCAGGGCGGCGGTGGTGCTGTGCTCGGGCTCCAGGTCGGGGTTGCCGAAGCGGAAGGCCCGCCCGCCGTGGCCGTAGCCCCGCTCGTAGAGCTCCTGGGGAGTGGGGGCGCGGAAGCCGCGGGCCACCGAGGCCCGCAGGCGCAGCGGCAGGTCGGGCGAGTAGACCAGCGAGACCTTCGGCGTGAGCTCCGACTCCATGTCCTCCACGTCGTCGTAGCGCAGGGCGGTCATGAGGGTGAGCTGGTCGCCCAGCCGCCACTCGTGCTGGGCGAAGGCCCCGTAGGTGTCCTGGTCGGGGGCGGCCTCCGCCGCCGAGCGGCTGAAGTCGTGGTGCTTGAGGTCGACGCCCAGGGTCAGCGCGTGGGCTTCGCTGATGGACCAGCGCACGTGGGTCTCGGGCTGGAGCAGCTTGTTGCACTCCGCGCTCACCTCCGCGTCCCATTTCGAGTAGGCCACCTGGGTGAACAGCTCGAGGGTGGGGCTCAGTTGGGTCCTGGCGCCGAGCACGGAGGTCATCAGGTAGCTGTCGGCCTCCTCGCCCAGCCAGTCCATCGTATCGTCGGAGCGATTGACCCAGGCGAAGACCTTGGAGGTCTCGGTAACGTCGTAGTCGAGCCGCACGAGGTTAATGAGCCGCTCGTAGCCCATCTCGCCGATGCGGTGTTCGGGAGCCTCGAGGGGCACGCCGTGGCTCTGGTCGCGATAGGAGAAGAGGGAGAGCCGGAGGCCCTCGGCGAGGGGGCGGAAGACGGTGAGCCCGCCGCGGTAGGTGTCGTAGCTGCCGCCGGCCCCCTCCAGCGAGAGCTCGGGCGTGGGGCCGCACTTGCGGGTGATGATGTTGACCACCCCGCCGATGGCGTCGGAGCCGTACTGGGCGGCCGCGGCTCCCCGGATGATCTCGATGCGCTCGATGCTCTGGGGCGGGATGAGCTCGATGTTCTGGCCGGTGTGGATGTGCTCGCTGAGCAGGCGCACGCCGTCGACCAGCACCAGGGTGTAGTTGGGGGGAAGGCCATTGAGGCCGATCACGCTTCGCTTGGGCTGGCCGCTGCCGGTGCCCGTCTCCACCGTCGCGCCGGTGACGTATTCGAGCAACTCGCCCGTGGAGCGGGGCTTGAGCTCCTCGATCTCCCGTCGCGTGACCACCTGCACCACGTCGGGCGTGTCGCTGAGGAGGGTCTCGCGGCGCGTGGCCGTCACCACCACCTCGGGCAGCCGGCGGGGTTCCTGGTCCTCGGTCGCCTCCTCCTCTCGCTCCTCGGGCGGGCCGGGCGCCTCTCCCGCCCCGGCCAGGCCGGCCAGGAAAGCCAGAACCAGCAGAGGGAAAGCCGGACGGCACGCTGCTCGCGCGATTGCCATGGGCCATGGGCCTCCTGTCGGGTCGCCACGCCCCGGGGACCTGCCCCTGCACGCCTCGCGTTGCCGGGGCGCGGCGGTCTCCGGGGACCATACGTCGGGCGTGCCGCGCCGGGGACATGGGGGATTCCCCGCGACTAGAGGCCCATAGAGCTTCTGGGAGTGAGTGCGGGCGGGCCGCCTGGGCTCAGGACCGGCCCCCGCCGGCCAGGGCGATGGCGTGGACCACCCCGTCCTGCGTCTTCACATAGCCCGTGCTGCCGACCCTGGTGAAGGCGCCACAGGAGCGGAAGCCCGCCAGCTCCCACGCCGTGTGCCCCGTGCGGGGCTCCACGGCCACCAGGCGGCCCTCCTGGCGGGAGTCCACGAAGTAGACCAGCCCGTCCGCGCAGGTGAGCGGCCCGCAGCCCTCAGCGTCGCGCCGCCACAGCGGCTCGCCGGTGTCCCGCTCCAGGGCCACGACGTGCCGGCCGCGGGCATAGACCCCGTCCCGCGTGGCCAGCAGGCACCGGGCCCAGGGCACGGGGCGTCGCCAGGCCAGCTCGCGGGTCTCCAGGTCGATGCACGAGAGCTGGGAGCGGGCACTGAGCCGGGGCAGGGCGACGTAGAGCCTCCCCTGGCCCAGGGCGACCAGGGGGCGGCCCGGACCCGGCGGATGGCCCGGGAGCAAAGGCTGCGCCCAGACTTCCTCGCCGCTGTCCACGGCCAAGCAGCGGAGCCGCTCGTGGCTCACCACGTAGAGTTTTCCCCCCCGCGCCTGGGCTGCCCCGCACGACAGCGGCCCTTCGCCGTCCACCTGCCGACGCCACAGCTCCCTGCCCGTGTCGGCCTCGAGCACGCGGAGCATCGCCTCCGTGGTCCACGCCACCCGGCCGTGGCCCAGGGGCACGGGGGTGCAGGGCACCAGGGGGCGGTAGCGCCGCTGGGGCGAATGGCGCCACAGCTCCTCGCCGGTGGCCGTATCCAGGGCCATCAGCTCGATGCCGCCGCGTGCCGCGGCCAGGCAGTAGACCCGCCGCCGGTCCGCGGCCAGGTAGCCCAGGCTGTGGCTCCGCGAGCGCCAGCGGGGCGCGCCCGTCGCCAGGTCGATCGCCACCACCTCCGCGCCTCGGGCCCCTTCGCCCAGGACGTAGAGCCTTCCTTCGCAGACCACCGCCCGGTCGCCCTCCCCGGCGGGAACGGCCCGGGCGTGCGGGTAGCGCCAGCGCTCCACGGAGCGAGCTGCGGATTCAGGCTGCCGCTCTCCCCCGTGCCCGAGGCCGGTGGGGGCCGGGCTATCCTCCCCGCGCCACAGCGCATGGGCCGCCAGCCCGACCAGCAGCACCGCGGCCGCGAGGCCCGCCGCCGCGGCCAGCCGCCGGACGCGGCAGCGGCGTCGCCGCGCTCGGGCCTCGTGGTCCACGGCGGCCCGCAGCGCCCGCTCGAACCCCTCTCGCGGGGCCGCCTGGGGGGCCTGGCGGCGCAGCTCGGCGACCAGGCGCCGGCAGTCCCGTTCCTCGGCCCGGCAGCCCGGGCACCCGGCCAGGTGGTGGCGCAGGCCGCTCTCGCGCTGCGGGGAGAGGCCCCCGAGCACGTAGGGCTCGAGGTCGCGTTGCACGTCCGAGCAGTCCATTCGTCGTGTCCCCTCGGTACTTCCCACCCTGTATACGCCTCAGGAGTCCTCCAAGGGACAGGGTCGGCAGGCCGCGCCGCCGTTGGCGCGTAGGCTAGGCCCAGGAGGCGGCCTGAGGGGCGTCGGCGCCCTCGCGGATGAGCTCCTGTGCGGCGCTCAGCTTTCGCAGCTTCCGCAGGGCCCGCTGTCCTCGCTTCTTGGCCGCCTCCTCGGAGATGCCCAGGGCCGCGGCCACGTCGCGAAACGCCAGGCCCTGGACCACCCGCAGCACGAGCACGGCGCGAGCTTCCTCGGGCAGGCGGGACAGCAGGTCCCACGCATCCAGGGCCTCGTCCCGGGGCGACTGGGCCGTGGGCGCCTGGCGAGCGACCTCTCGCAGGGCACTGGCGCGGCGGGCGCGGCGCCGCAGGAAGTCGGTGCACACGTTGCGGAGGATGGCGTAGAACCAACTGGAGAAGGGCCTCGCCGCATCGTACCGCTCCCTGCCCCGCACCACCCGGAGGAAGGCCTCCTGCGTCGCGTCCTCGGCCAGCGCCCGGTCGCCCAGCAGCTGGCACGCCACCCCCACGGCGGGAGCCAGGAAGCGGGAGACGAGGGTCTGGAACGCCTCCCCGTCCAGCTTCGCCTGGTAGCGGGCCATCAGGGCTTCGTCGGAGGGCTCGGCGGCGTGGGCCATGGCATCCCGGGGCATCAGCGCTGGGTGAGTCGGAACCGGATGGGCACCTCCACCTCCGCCGCTACCGCCCGCCCCGCGGCACGGGCGGGGCGGAACCGCCAGGTCTCCACGGCCTCCCTCGCCGCGCGGTCGAGCACCGCGTGCCCGCAGCTCTCCGCCACCGCCACCCTCAGCGGCCTGCCGTCCGACCCCACCCGCACCCGCACGACGACCACGCCCTCGTAGCCGCGGCGGCGGGCCAGGGGGGGATATGCCGGGGGCGGATTGTCGGAATGGGCCACCGGGCTCTCGACGCCGGACCGTGCCGGGGAAGACTGCTCGGCGGCGGCTTCCTCCGCGTGCTCCCTGCTCTCGGCCTCTGGCTCGGGGGCGGGCGGCTGCGGGGGAGGCTCGGGCGGCGGCTCGGGAGGAGGGCTCGCCGCTTCCCTGGGGGGCGGGGGCTCGGGGGGAGGGCTTCCCAGCACGTCCGCCACCACCACCGGTGCCTCGGGAGGCTCCTGGGGCAGGCTGGGCTCGCGCCGGGGCTCCGGGGGCGGGGGCTGGACCCGAGGCTGAGGCCTGGCCGGCGGCTCGGGCGGGGGGGCCGGGTGTACATCGAGCGGCTCGGGCGGCGGGGGACTGGGCTCCGACGCCCGGGCGCTCGGCTCCGTCGGGGCCGAGGGGAGGGAGAACGCCACCTCCACCACCGGCGCCACTTGCGGCTCCTGGGCGGGTTGCGGATAGCCTTCCCGCCAGGGCAGGAAGTAGAACGCGCCGCCCGCGGCGGCGTGGGCGACCAGCGAGATGGCCCATGCCAGCCGGAAGCGGGGCAGCGCGACTTTGCTCCAGGTCTTCATTTGGGTCTCTACGCCATCAGCAATTCACGTTCATGCCCCTCTACCATTGATTATGCCCAGAGGGGCGAGAACTTCAAGTCGCGGTGCGCCCGCTCAGAAGCGCCAATCCAGCGTGACCAGGAAGTGGCGCCCCGGCTCGTTCTGCCCCGACCCATGGATACGGTAGTCCTTGTCGAAGACATTCTCCAGGGCGGCGCTGATGCGGAGGTTTTCGCTCAGCCGCATTCCGCCGCGCAGGTCGAACACCCCGTAGCCGGGGGTGCCGCCGGGGGGAATGCGCTGGGTGTCGCCCTCGTCGCGCGGCGACAGGCGGTCCTGCTCGTCGGCCAGGCGACCCAGGGCCTCGAACCAGGTGCGGCCCGTGGGGTGCTCCCAGCGGAGGCCCAGCACCCCGGTCAGCGGGGGAATGCGCGACATCGGCTCCCGCTCCTTCTCCTTCGCCGACGTGGGGTAGGTGTCGACCTCGCCCCGCTGCCACGCCAGGGCTCCCAGCAGCGACCACTGCTCGGTGAGCGCGGTGCTGCCCCGCAGCTCGACCCCGTGGACATAGCCGTCGCCCACGTTGGCCTTCCGGACCTCGGCGTCGCCCTGGACCGTTCGGCCCGTGGGGTAACGGATGATGAGATCGCGGATGCGCGTGCGGAACACCGCCACCTCGCCCTCCCAACGGTCATAGCGGGCCTTGGCCCCCAGCTCGGCGGAGAGGAACCGCTCGGGGTCGAGCCCTGGGCTGGGGGTCTCGATCTCGTTGCTGCGCGCGGTGTCCAGGCGGGTGAGGTCGGAGAGGTTGGGGGCCCGGAAGCCCTGGGAGAGGCCGCCGAAGAGCCGCCAGTGGTCGCTGGCCCGGTAGAGCAGCCTCCCGCTGGCAACCACCGCGTCCCAGTCGTCCTTCACCGAGATCCGCTCCCCCGTATCGGGGTCCTTCACGGAATCGGCGTCGGCCTGGGCGTAGTTGTAGCGCAGGCCCAGGATGGCGTCCAGCCGGGAGACGATGGGGAACTCGTCCTGGACATAGACGCCCAGGAGGTCGTAGGTGGCGTCGTCGGCCACGGGACCCTGGATTTCCACCGAGTCGAGCAGGCCGTTGGCCTTGTAGCGGGTGGCGTAGGAGTGCACGCTGTCGCGGTAGAAGTCGGCGCCGTAGGTCAGCAAGCCCAGCGGGGTGTCGCTCTGGAACTCCGTGCCCAGGCCCACGGTGCGGACGGCGAAGCCCTGGAGGTCGCTGCGGCCGTCGCCGCGCACGCGGAACCGCTCTTCCTCCTGGACGTGGTAGGAGAGGCTCACGGAGGCGGCGTCGAAGAAGCAGCCCAGGTCGCGACCGTGATACTGGAGGTAGACGAGCCGGCGGTCCTGGTCGAGCACCCGCCCCCGCTCGTCGCCCACCGAGGTGCCGTGCCACGAGATGCCGTGGAGGGTCTTGTGGGCCCGCCAGGCATCGTCCTGGTGATATTCCTGGTAGCCGAGGACGAACTTGTTGTGGGCGTCGAGGAAGTACTCGATGAGGGCATCGCGGTTCCGCTCGTCGTACCCGGTGCGGGGCATGGTGCCCACCCCGTGGCCCGCCTCCAGGTCGTCGAAGTCCTTCAGCGAGGTGCCCAGCAGGAAGCCCAGGGTGTGGTTCCAGTTGCCCTCGATCTCGACCCGCCCGACGTGCGAGTCGTCCGCGGTTCCGTAGCGGTAGACCACCCGGCGGCGCCAGTGGAAGCCGTCGGGGAACTCCTCGCGGCGGCGAGAGACCGCGTTCACCGTGCCCCCCACAGCGTCGCTGCCGTAGAGCACCGAGCCGGGGCCGCGCACCACCTCCAGGCGGGAGACGGTGAAGGGGTCCACCGTGCCCCAGTACTGGTTCGGCCCGTCGCGGAACACCGAGTTGTTCAGGCGGATGCCGTCGATGAGCATCAGGGTGCGAAAGCCGGTGAAGCCGCGAAGAAAGGGCGAGCCCTGGCCCCGGGAGGTCTTCTGGACCATCACCGTGGGCTCGTCGCGGAGCACCTCGGGCAGGGAGCGGGCCATGCGGCGCGTCTGGATGTCCCACTCCCCGAATACCGTGGTGGCGTAGGGCACGTCGAAGGGCTCTGCTTCACGGCGGCTGGCGGTCACCAGCACCTCGGGCAGGCGCGCCGGCGGCTCTTCGGCCTCGCCCCCCCGTGCTCCCGTCGCGGCGGCCAGCGCGGCCGTCAGGATCAGCACCGCTCCCCTTCTGTCCATGGGCTTCCTCTCGGCGACGTGGTTACGAGCGCGGGCCGTAGGCGCGGCTCACGGGCGGCTGCGGAATCCAGGGCCTACCCGGGGAGCAACCGGCGTGCCGCGCCGCCTGGCGCCGTCGCGGCGTGGACGTATGTGGTGCCATGATAAATCGTTAGGGATACGAACAGGCCGCCGAAGGGCGTGCGGACGGGGACACCGGCTGTGCGCCGGGCGCACAGGAGCTGTCCACCGAGGGAAGGGAGCTCAGAGACCCCGGGCCGCGGCGAAGCGCCCAAGCAGCCACGCCAGGTCGCGGGCCAGGATGGCCTCCCTGGCCTCCGTGGCGCCAGGGAAGACGTCGAGGGTGTAGATCTCCGATTCGAAGTGCTCCACCCCGCAGTCCAGCGCAGCGCGGAGGAACGCGGGGCTCACCTGCTCGCGCGTGGTGTCCATCGCTCCCTCCCCGTCCCAGGCCAGGGGCACATGGTAGTGGACCCGCCACTGGCCGCGGGGTAGAGGCTGCTGGTCGAGGGCCTCGGGGAGGTCGGCGTAGAAGACCCGACACGCCTGAAGGCGTGAACTCCCAACGCCCGGTCTCCCCCTCCTTTCCCCCATCGAGCATCCAGCATCGAGCATCCAGCATCGAGCCCTCAGCACCACGACCTGGTGGAGGTAGACCTCGTCGCGGAAGGGGGCAAGGGCCTCGACGGCCTCCGCGTCCTCTCCCACGTCGACGCGGAGCGCGGCCCCGAGCTGGACCTTGGCCACGCGGATATCGTCGGCGGCCAGGCGGCGCAGGCCCTCGGTCGGGTCCTCGGCCATCACGCCGGTGTGCGTGGTGTCCAGGCATACGCCCACGTGGCGGCGCAGGATACGCTCGGCATCGGCGGCGCCCAGCCCGTGCTCCTCGCCCAGGGCCACGACGCCCCGAGGCACCAGGCGCCGGGCGAAGAAGGCGGCCACGTCGTCCGTCGTCTCCAGGACGCAGCCGGGCTCGGGCTCCAGGGCGAGGACCACCTGGCGTCCGCTCTCCAGGCGTTGGCGGTGGAGGGCGGCGGCTACGGCAGCGAGGTTTCGCACCGCGGCCTCGAGCTTCTCCTCGGTGGCCCAGGGGCCGAAGGTCACGGGGAGGGTGCTGATGGAGCCCTCGACGCCCTCGGGCAGCAGGGCGCCGAGGATCCTGGCCAGGCGGAGGGTGTAGTCGCGGCGCTGGGCGGTCGCCCAGTCGGGGCGGTAGACGCTCTCCTTGACCCCGGCCCCGTGGAAGCGCCCGTAGGGAAAGCCGTTGAGGGTGAAGGCGTAGAGCCCGGCCCCGGCCAGGCGTTCCGCGAAGTCGCCCAGCCGCGCCGGGTCGTCCAGCTCCCGTGCCGCCTGGGCCGAAAGCCACATGCCCACGCCGAACGGGGGTCCCGCGTCGGCCTGCTCCGAGAGGGTGGCGAAGACCCGCGGGGCGTGCTCGAAGACCGCCGTCTCGGCCTCGGCCAGGCTGCTCCCGGGGTGCACGTTGAGGCAGTAGGTCAGGTGGGCGGTGGCCAGGCCGGGAACTCTCATCGTCGCTGCTGGCGCTCCTGGAGGAAGCGGATGCCCTCCCCCACCAGCGAGGGCTCGATGGCGTGCACCTCCACCCGGTGCCCGATCCCCTGGGGCAAGGTGACCGAGAGGCGGCCGCCCAGATGCTCGCGGAACTGCTCCACCCCCTCGAGCACCCGCAGGGCGCCCGCCTCGTCGCGGGCGGCCAGCAGGGGATGCCAGGTGGGCAGCCCGGCGCGGGCGAAGGCCTCGAGGATGCGCTCCAGCTCGCCGCGGGCCAGGCGCCCCGTGCGCCAGGCGTAGTAGGCGTCGAGCGCGATGCCCACGGCCACCGCCTGGCCGTGGCGCAGGGCGTAGCCGGAGAGTGCCTCCAGGCGGTGGGCCGCCCAGTGGCCGAAGTCGAGGGGCCTGGCGTCGCCCATCTCGAAGGGGTCGCGGCCCTCGCGGATGTGGGCCAGGTGAAGCTCGGCGCTGCGCCGCACCGCGTGCTCGAGGGCTGCCGGCTCACCGTCCCGCAGGCGCTCGGCGGCCTCGCACAGGAAGGCGAAGAAGTCGGGGTCCTTGATGATGGCCACCTTGAAGGCCTCGGCCACGCCGTCGAGCATCACCTCGCGGGGCAGGGTGGCCAGGAAGTCCAGGTCGTTGACCACGGCGAAGGGCGGGGCGAAGGTGCCCACCAGGTTCTTCACGCCCCCGAGGTTGATCCCCGTCTTCACCCCCACGCCCCCGTCGTCCTGCGAGAGGGTGGTGGAGGGCATGCGAATGAGCCGCACGCCGCGATGGACCAGCGAGGCGCCCAGCCCCACGGCGTCGAGGAACGCCCCGCCGCCGGCGACGACCACCGCACTGTGCCGGCACAAGCGGTGGGCCGCGATATCGTCGAGCACCCGGCCGGCCACGCTCCAGCCGTCCTTGGCCTTCTCCCCACCGGGCAGGACGCGCGGCGGGGCCACGAGGTCGATGGCATCGGCATGGCGCCGGGCATAGGCGGGGAGGGCGTCGGGCAGATAGGGATGGGCGGCGACGAGGCCGTCGTCCAGGTAGGCGAGGACTCGCGCCGGGGCCTCGCCGGGGCGCTTCGCCACGTCGGCCAGCACCGGATTGTCCGCCGACAGGGCCCGGCGGGTGAAGTAGACGGGGTAGGAGAAGGGGACGGAAATCTCCTCGATGTACACGCGCGCCCGGGGCTCGGCACGCCGGCGCTCGCCGACGGCGAGCGGCCTGTCGGCCGCCGCGTTGGCCTGGGCGGAGGGATTGCCGCGTTTGTTCCTACGCATGATGTCAGGCACCTCTCACAGTATGGATTGTACCGCCTGGGCCAAGGCAATCAAGGAGTCGGGCTCGGCGTCGAGGCCGACGGTGGCCGCCCAGGCGACCTCTCGACCTGGCCCCACGCGTCCGTGGGAGCCGGCGACCCGGGTCGCGTCGGTGCTGGTGGCGAAGGGCGGCGGCCAGCCGAAGAAGAGCTCGCAGGGGTCGAAGCCCGGCTTGTTGTGGATGTCCACGTGCGTCGCGTAGTCGGGCCGCCGGGCCTTCTCCCGCCACCAGGGGTAGGCGAACCAGGCGCCCGGCTGGGCCACGAGCACCAGGTCGCCGGCCCTGGGGTGGGCCACCAGGTCGCCCTCGGCCACCACCTCGGCCACGCCGTCGAGCGCGGCCAGGGCCGAGCCCGCCGCGTCGCGGTCGGAGGGCTCGCGGACGTAGACGTGGGCCACCTCGTGGTCGGCCACGGCGAAGGCCCGGGAGGCGTGGAGATCGGGATAGAGGCGTCCCCGCACGTCGCGGACCGCGAAGAGGCCGGCATCGAGCAGCGCACGGTTGGGATAGACGGGCGCGTGAGCGTCGGCGAAGGCGTAGTCGCCGAAGATCACCGGTGCGTAGCCGTTCTGGCGGGCCGCCTCGAGCAGCTCGCCCAGCAGGCTCTCGAGGTGGGACAACGCCTCGAGGGCCTTCCCCGACGACGGCCCGTGGCGGAGCAGCGCGTAGTCCAGGTGGGGCAGGTAGGTGAGCAGGAGGTCGGGCGCCACGTCGGGCATTCGCATGACCTCGGCGGTGGCGGCGGCGATCCACTGGCTCGACCTGGCCGAGGCCAGCGGGCCCCAGTACGAGGAGAGCTTGAAGCGCTTGCCCAGGCGGCGGCACAGCTCGGCGTAGAGGCCCTGCGGGCGCGAGTAGACCTCGTCGATGAGCCCCCCGTGGTGCTTGTGGATGGGCCACGGGGAGAGGAGCACGTCGACCTCCTCGCCCAGGCTCTGCTGCCAGAAGAGCAGCCCCGCGGTCCTGCCCTCGCGGCGCAGCCGCTCCCACAGCCGGGGGCCTTCGACCAGCGCCGACGACTGCTCCCAGAAGGCCGGCCGACGAAGCTCCCGCAGCCACACGCCGTTGAACACCATCCCCTGGGTCTCCGGCGGCGACGCGGTGCGGAAGCTCCCCTGCACCGGGCACGTGAGCGCCGGGAAGACGCTCTCGGCGGAGCGGAAGCGCAGGCCGCACCACCTCGGCCCCCCGCCCCGCTCGACCAGGAAGTCGTAGCCCAGCCCCGCAACCTGCACGACCAGCACACGTGGGGCCATGGTGCACCTAACTCCCGTAGAACCGCCGCGATGCCAGGCCCGCGCCGACCCCCAGGGCCACGAACAGCGCCAGCAGCACCGCCGGCAACGCCGTGCCCGGCCGCACCCGCCACAGGCTCCACGCCGCCTGGGCGGGGATCATCACGCGGATCAGCTTGCCGATGAATGCCGGGCGGGGCACGGCCCCCCGCATCGCCGTCTGCCCCGCGATGCCCGCCTGGCAGATGCCCAGGCCCAGCGCCGCCAGCGCCAGGACCCCGATGGCCGGCTCCGGCATCTCCACGGCCAGCAGGCCGAGCCCGCCGGCCAGCAGCACCCCGGCAGGGACCAGGGCGCCCCTGCCCACCCGCTCCCCGGTCGCCTCGCCGGCCGCAAGGGCGGTGAGGGCGGTGGTGTACGCCCACGTGATGCCTGCTACCGCGAGCACCGGCATACCCAGGGGAGCGCCGCCAAGAGCGCCGCCCACGAGCACGCTGCCCGCCCGGCAGCATCCCATCACCGCGGGGCCCAGCCAGGGCACGCGCTTCAGGCCCGCGTCGTAAGCCCACGCGGCAAAGGCCACCGCCGCGGCGGTGACGCCGGCACCGCCATGGCCCGCCGCGCAGGCCAGCGCGGCGCCGGCCACCAGGCACAGCCCCCCGGCGACCAGCACCGTGCGGGCGGGCACGTCGCCCGAGGGGATGGGCCGCTGCGGCCTCTCGCGGGCGTCCACCTGGCGGTCGTAGTAGTCGTTGAGCAGCAGCCCGCCGCAGTAGATGAGGAGCACGGCGCCTGCGGCGGCGAGCGCCGGCCAGCCGAGGACCCCGCCAGTGGCCAGCAGGTAGCCCGCCAACGCGTCGCCGGGAACGGTGAAGAGGTTAGGCACGCGGAGCAGGCGTCCCCAGGCGGGCAGGCGGCGAGTGGCGGGCTGTGGGCTCAGCGTTGGAACTCCCTGGGGTCTACGGGCTCGAGGTCGAGCTCGGGCTTCCAGTTGGGGGACTGGGAGTAGAAGGCGTCGGCGGTCTCGCGCACCAGCTTGCGGATGGTCGCCTCCGGGTGCCCGTCGTCCGTCATGTGGTCCACGACCTTGACCAGGCTGAGGGGGTCGGAGACCCCCCAGTCGGCCGAGCCGTTCACCAGCACCCGCTCCGCCCCGTGCTCGCGGATGATCTTCGAGACCCGCTGGGGCGTGAGCTTGGAGATGGGGTAGACGGTGAGGCCCAGGAAGTAGCCGGAGTCGCGGAGGAGGGGCATGGTCTCCTCCGTATTGTGGTCGATGAGCACCCGCTCGCGGGGGATACCGAAGTCGTCCAGGACGGCCACGGTGCGACGCACGCCCTCCGGCTTGTGGAAGTGCGGGAGGTGCACGACCACCGGGATGCCGCGGCCCTCGGCCATCTGAAGCTGTTCGCGGAACACCGTCTCCTCGTTGTCGGTGATGTTGTTGAACCCCACCTCGCCGAGTGCCACGCACCGCTCGTGGTCGAGGTATTCGCCCATGCCGGCAAGCACCTCGCGGGCCAGGGCCACGTCCTCGGCCTCCTTGGGATTCACGGAGACGGCGGCGTAGTGGTCCAGCCCGAACCGCCGCGCCCGCACCGTCTCGAACTCCAGGATGAGGTGGAAATAGTCGAAGAAGGTGCCCGCGTAGCGGCGGTTCGAGCCCAGCCAGAAGGAGGGCTCGACGCAGGCCCGGATGCCCGCCTGGTACATGCGCTGGTAGTCGTCCGTGGTACGCGAGTACATGTGGATGTGCGGCTCGATGATGACCATCGTGGGGGACTCCGAGGGGTGTCGTGCGGCAGGGCGCCGGGGCGCCGACGCCCCGGCTGGCCGGCCCCTGACAGGGGAATGGGGAGCAAACGCCGTGCCGGGCCCGAGCGCCGCCCGCTCCGCTCGCTTCGCGGCGTAAGCTCTTGCAGAGCCAGGACATGCCAGCGGCCACGGGGCCGGGCCAGACGCTGGGAGCCGGCCGAGCTGTACAGCCGCTGTCCAGCCTGTGCACAACCGGTGTCCCTGGTCCGCCGGGCGGCGTGCCGGTTGACTTGGGCGCGACCCGCGACTAGAATATGCCCGCCGCCGAGCGCCTCAGGCGCCAGCCCGAGGAGGAGCGTCGCCTTGGACCTCCAGCACTTCCGCAACCCCGCGTCGCAGTACCGCAGCGCCCCCTTCTGGTCGTGGAACGACGCGTTGAGCGACGAGGAGCTGGCCCGCCAAGTGCGGGCCTTCCACCGCGTGGGCATCGGCGGCTTCTTCATGCACTCCCGCGTGGGCCTGCTCACCCCCTACCTGTCCCAGGAGTGGATGAGCCGCATCAAGACCTGCGTGCGGGAGGCCGAGCGGCTGGGGATGAAGGCCTGGCTCTACGACGAGGATTCCTACCCCAGCGGCCACGCGGGCGGGATGGTGCCCTCCCTGGGCGCTGCCACCAGGGCCAAGAGCCTCCACCACGAGATCGTGGCCCAGCGGCCCGCCATGCGGGCGGGCACCGTGGCGGTCTACCGCTGCACGCTGGAGGGCGGGCGGCCGGTCCACGCCGTCCGCGACGACGGCCGGCCCGCCGAGCCGGGGGAGCACTTCCTCCACTGCTACTGGGCCCTGGCGCCCGAGAGCCCGTGGTACAACGACGCGACGTACATCGACACCCTGAACCCGGAGGCGGCCGAGGCGTTCCTCCGCATCACCCACGAGGCCTACGCCCGGGAGGTGGGCGAGGCCTTCGGCGCCACCATCCTGGGCATCTTCACCGACGAGCCGCGGCTCAACGGCCCATGGCCCTGGACCCCCGGCTTCCCCGCCCAGTTCCGCCTCCGCAAGGGTTATGATATCCGCGACCATCTGCCCTCGCTGCTCTTCCGCCTGGGGCGCCAGTGGGCCAGGGTGCGCTACGACTACTGGCAGGTGGTCGCCGAGCTGTTCGTCGAGGGCTTCTGCCAGCCCGTCCACCAGTGGTGCGAGGACCACGGGATCGCCCTCACCGGCCACTACTGGGAGCACACCTATCCCCGGCCCTCGGCGATGGGCGACTTCATGGCCCCCTACGCCTACATGGGCATCCCCGGCATCGACTGCCTGGGCTTCGCCTACGAGCATCGCGAGCACCCGCAGTTCGGCTACGTGCCCATGGCCAAGGAAGCCTCCAGCGTGGCCCACCAGATGGGCCGGCCCCAGGTGCTCAGCGAGGCCTACGGCGGCTCCGGCTGGGACCTGCGGTTCGCCGACCAGAAGTGGTACTGGGACTGGCACCTGGCCCTGGGCGTGAACTTCCTGTGCCAGCACCTGGCGCTCTACAGCCTGCGGGGCTGCCGCAAGCGCGACTTCCCGCCCTCCTTCCGCGACCATCAGCCCTGGTGGGACCACTATCGCGTGCTCGGCGACTACGCGGCTCGCCTGGGCTACGCCCTCAGCCAGGGGCGCTACCCCGCCGACGTCCTGGTCCTCCACCCCTGCGAGGGCTCCTGGATCGAGTTCGACCCCCAGGACCCCGACTGGTCCGAGCCGCGCCAGCGGGCGGCTCGGGACGCCCTGTGGGACCTCACCAAGGCGCTCGTCGAGCTGAAATGCGAGTTCGACCTCGGCAGCGAGTGGCTCCTGGCCCGCCAGGGACGCGTTCGCGACGGACGCCTGGAGCTGGGCGAGGGCTCGTACCGCACGGTGATCCTCCCCAGGATGGTGACCATCCGGGGCACCACGCTCGACCTGCTGAGCCAGCTTGCCGAGCAGGGCGGCAACGTGGTGACCGCGGGGCCCACGCCGGCCTACCTGGACGGGGCGCCCAGCCGCATCGCCAGGCGCTTCTTCAAGAGCGACGCGGCCCTGCGCTGCCGCCCCTCGCGGCGAGCCCTGGGCCGCTGCCTGGGGCGTCTGGCACCGCCCGCCGTGGAAGTGAGCGACCGCCAGGGGCGCAACATCCCCGCCATCTACGTCCACCGCCGCGTCCTCGACGACCGTCAGCTCATCTTCCTGGCCAGCATGGACCGCCAGAAGTCCCACCGCGCCGCCATCGCCGTGCCCGATGCCGGCAAGACCGAGCTCTTCGACGCCATGACCGGCGAGGTCCATCTCCTGCCGTCGCGCCGGCGCGGCAAGCAGCGGGTCTTCGAGCTCGATTTCCCACCCAACGGCTCCCACCTGGTGAGCGTGGGGCGGGCCACCGAGGGCCGCACGCCGCGGCCCAGGCCGCCCCGCAAGCCCACCCGCCGGGTGGAGCTGCGGCGGGCGTGGACGAAGCGGCGGCAGGGCCCCAACGTCCTGGTGCTCGACATCGCCCGCCACCGCATCGGCGGCGGCCGGTGGAGCGAGCCGCTGGCCGTCCACGAGGCCCAGCGGCGCGCCGCCGAGCGCTTCGGCGTGCCCTGGGACCCGGGGAACCGGGGCACGCAGTTCTGGAAGGCCTACCAGGAGATGGCCGATCCGGGGCCGAAGGCGCGGGTGAAGCTCCGCTACAAGTTCAGCTCTCACCTCTCGGCCACGGCCGCGCAGAGCCTTCGGCTGGTGGTCGAGGAAGGCCACCGCTTCGCGGCCCGGGTGAACGGCGAGGCCGTGGCCTTCGACGGCTCGTGGCGCGAGCCGTCATGGGAAACGGCGCCGATCGGCCACCTGGTACGAGGGGGCGTGAACCGCGTGGAACTGGCCATCCCCTTCCGCCAGGATGTCGAGCTCGAGGCCTCGTTCCTCATCGGCGACTTCCAGCTCACCCGCGACCACGCGCTCGTCGACGAGAAGCCCCGCCTGCGAAACGGCGACTGGACCCGCCAGGGCTATCCCTTCTACGCCGACGCCATGACCTACGAGCAGGCCGTCGAGCTGGAGCGCACGCCGCGCCAGGCCATCCTGTGCTTCGACCGCATCGACGCCGTGGTCAGCCGCGTGCTCGTCAACGGGCTCGACGCCGGCCTGGTCTTCCAGCAGCCCCTCCGCGTGGACGTGGGCGACCTGCTCCAGCGCGGCGAGAACCTCCTTGCCGTCGAGCTCTACCCCAGCCTGCGTAACCTCCTGGGACCCCTGCATCTGGGCAAGCCACCGCGCAGTATCGTGGGGCCTGGGCACTTCTTCACCGACTGGAGCTCCGACTACCACCTCGTGCCTTACGGCATCCGCGGCACGGTGTGGCTGGAGCTGGCCGACAAGAAGTGAGCCGCCGTACGCCGGGGCACATGCTCCCATGTAAACTGCGAAGAAGAAGGAAGAAAGCCCTTGAAGACCCATTCGCTTGCCCCTGGGTGGGGGCCTCCGCTGGCGCGCGGCGCCGCACTCCGGGCCGCGGTGGCCGTGCTCGTCCTGCTCCCGCTGGCCGCCCCGGCCGCCGAAGTGATGTTCCAGAGCCGGTTCGAGGGCGCTCTGGCCCCCTGGGATGCCCCCGCGGACTGGAAGGCCCAGGAGGGGGTACTCGAGCTCTCGGGGCCGGGGGTCGCCCTGCTCGAGACGGGCGCGGACTGGACCGGCTACTCGGTGGCCTGCGAGGTGCAGATCGCTCGCCGGGGACTGGCCCTGGCCTACCGGGCGAGGGGCCGCGGCGAGGCCTGCTTCGTCGAGCTGGCCTCGAGCGACCATCCGCAGAGGCCCAGCACCCTCCGCCACCAGCTTCTGCGAGGCGCCGAGGCCGCGGACGTGGCCGTCTCTCCCCTGCCCTTCGAGGTGCGCACGGGCAAGTGGTACCGCCTGCGGGTGGACGTCTACGGCTCGGAGTTCGACTTCTACGTCGATGGCACGTGGGTCGACACGTGGAGCCCGGCGGCCCCCGATCGGGGCACGGTGGGCCTCCGCGCCGAGGAGGGCCAGGAGGGCCGGGTGCGCCAGATGGTGGTGCGCCGGCTCGCGGTCCGGCCCGAGCGTCCCGACCCCTTCGCCCGCTTCCGCCTGCCCCCCGAGCCGGAGCCCCCGGCCGATCCCTACGTCTCGCCGCCCTGGGAGGCCCACTGGATCTGGGCGCCGGGCGAGGGCCCGGACCGCTATTTCCGCAAGACCGTGGAGCTGGAGGCCGAGCCGCTCCGCGTCCACCTGGCCGTCACCGCCGATGCGGCCTACGAGCTGTACGTGAACGGCCGCCGCGTGGCCGCCGACGACCAGTGGCGGTCCCTCGAGGACCTCGAGCTCACGAGGCACTTCCGCAAGGGGCCCAACGTGATCGCCGCCAGGGTGCACCACGAAGGGCCGGGGCCTGCGGGTCTGCTCGCCCAGGGGGGGGTGGTGCTGCCCGAGGGCGATAGCGCGGGCCTGCGTACGGACGTCACGTGGCGAGCGTCGGCGAGGCCCGAGGCGGGCTGGTTCCACCCCCGGTTCGACGATTCGGGCTGGTCGGCCGCCGAGTCCCGGGGCAAGCACCCCTGTGCCCCGTGGGGCGATGCGGCGAACACCTGGCACCTGGCCTACCACGGCCCCCGCCAGCCCATCTACCTCGATGCCGTGGACTTCGAGCCCGTGCTGCGGCCTGGGGAGCCGTTCGAGCTCCAGCTCACCCTCACCCCCCTGGCCACGTTCCCCCGCAACTTCCCCTTCGTGGTCGAGCTGGAGGGGGAGGATGGGGTGCCCTGGCGCATCGGCCTGGCCTACCCCGAGCCCCCGGCCGAGGAATGGAAGCCGGGCCACGAAGTGGTCACCCGCCGCCTGGGCTTCATCCCCCCGAGGCCCCTATTCCTCGTCCCCGGCCGCTACGACGTCTACCTGCGGCCCACCGCCGCCCGCTACAAGAACCGCCGGAGCGAGCGGGTAGGCAACGTGCTCGTGGAGGCCCGCCAGCACCAGGCCGAGCTGGCCGGCCTCGCCCGGCCGCCCGGCCCCGAGGAGGCCGGCCAGCGCGTGGGCCGGCTCATCGACCCGGAGGGCCTGGTCCACCACTGGCGCCTGACGGGCGAGCAGAGCCTGGAGCTCGACGGCCAGGAGATGGTGCCCGTGGACGGCTCCGACGGCGTCTACTGGTGCGTGGCCGAGCCGGGCGAGCAGCCCCGCGAACGCGTCGCCGGGCTGTGCGACGCCGAACGCCTCCGCCAGGTGGGCCGACGGGGGCTCACGGCCATGCCCGTGCGCTGCAAGCTGGTGGACATGGTGGACTGTGTGCGGGCCGACCGCATGTACAGCGACGACCTGGGGCGCGGCGGAAAGTCCCGAGTCCTGGAGATCAACGGGCGGCGCTATCGCGTCACCTCCAACCGCCAGGCCACCTCCTACTTCGCTCTCACCGCCTTCGTCGAGAACCCCTATGCGCCGCACGTCTTCGTCTACGAGACGCCGAACGACATCGAGCGCTACACGTTCATCCGCATTCAGCCCCCGTGGGACAACGTGGGCGGTGGGGTCTACACGGGGCGCGAGCTTCCCTGCGACGGCCGGCCCCGCAAGCAGATGTTCCTCTTCTACCCCCGGGGCACGGCCGTGCGGTTCACCGTCTCGCGGATGCCCGCCGAGCAGGACCTGCGGCCGGAGTCGGGGGCCGCCGTCTCCCGCGTGTGGGTCCTGGAGGTGCTCCACCCGCTGATCGACCGGCGGGCCGAGACGTTCACCGACCACGGCGGCCCCCAGCGGCGCATCGGCCTCCATTGCCCCGACCCCACGACCCTCTACTCGCTCTACGGGCGGGACGCGCGGCGCGATCCTGCCCATCATCGCCTGGCCCTGCTCCGCTTCCTCGAGTACATGGCCTTCGTGGGCCTCAACTACCTGGAGTTCGACGCCATCGCCCGCACCGACGGGGCGGCGGAGGCCTACTACCCGTCGGGGATTCTCCCCCAGGCGCCGGGGCTCGACCTCTACCGCGACCTCCTGCCCCTGGCCGACCGGGCGGGCATCTCCGTCGTGCCCTGCGTGCCCGCTCCCCCGGCGGGCGGGGCGACCGCCGCCGCAGCGCGGCTGCGGGAGGCGGGGCGTGCCGCCCGGGACCACGAGTCGGTGGCCGCCGTCGGCCTCCTGCACGATAGCGACTCCGCCGCCGGGCCCCCTACCTGGCTGGAGGCCCGGCGGGCGGTCCGCAGAGCGGCCCGCACCGGCCTCCTGTCGTGGCGCGGCTGGCCGCTGCTCGTCAAGACCGATCTGCCCGGCCGGAGCCCCGAGCGCAACATCCTGTGGCCCGGAGGCTCGAGCCCGGAGGAGCTCCTGGCCGCCCAGGGCTACCGGCCCGAGGCCTTTCGCCGTCGCAGCCGCATCGTCGTCCAGCCCCGCTATCTGGTGGCGACCGACCGGGCCGTGTGCACCCTGCCCGAGGGGGCGGCGCGGCGGAAAAACCCCTGGGCCTACAAGGCCTTCAGCTACGCCCCCGGGCTGGCACGGCTCTACGCGACCGGCGAGCCGGCCTCCGTCGAGGTCCATCACGCGCGGTGGCGGGAGAGCGGCATCTGGCCCCACGGGGAATTCGCCACGACCTGCTGGGGGATCGCGACCGCCGGCCCCATAGGCCGCTACTACTTCGAGCCCTTGACCCACGCGCTGCGTACGGCGAACGCCCGCGACCTGGTGCTGTGCAGCTGGGAGCGGGGCTCGTTCGGCCACGAGCACGACCTGCGGGCCTTCTGCCGCTGCTTCCGAGCCCTGCCCCACTGCGAGCCCGGGGCCTTTCGCGGCGAGGTCGAGGAGCGCGTCCATCGCGCCTGGGACCCCGAGGACGACCCCCGCTCGCCCCGCCATGCGGCCCTGCTCCGCGAGGGGGCACTGTGGGTGCGGTGGTTCGGCGACCGCCTGGCCGTGCTCAACGACAGCCCCCACGCCCGCGACGTGGCCCTCAGCTGGCCAGGGCGGGTGCGCCGGGGGCGGCGGCTGGTCGACCTGGCGACCCTGGCCACCCTGGCCGACGCCGCCGAAGCCTCGATACGACAGCCCCGCGTGCGCCTCCGCCTGCGTCCCTTCGAGCTCCACACCCTGGCCATCCTGCCGCGCCCCCAGCCGGTGAACGAGCGGTAGCGCGAGGTGTTGCCGCGGGGGGCCGGCATGTTGCCCTGCCGCAACATGCCAAGCCGCTGGGGGAACGGCACTTGCGGCGTTCCCCTGCGAGCATGTTGCCGTTCGTCAACATGTGCCCGCCCGGCGGCGGGGCCGGCCGCGCGCCAGGGCCTCCTCCTGGCCGTACAGAAGTGCCTGTAGCCAGGGGAGTAAGGGAGGGCGCAGGGTCGGCGGGCAGGGCGCCGGCGAACGGCACGCGAGTTGCACGCGCTCCTGAGGGTGGACTGGTGCGCGCTCGCTGCGCCCAACATGACGTTCCTGGTGCGACTCGACCGGAGACGGACTTGAAGCGATGATCTACCGTATTCGAAACCACGCGGCGGTGGCCTTCGCCGTCCTGGCCCTGGCGCCGGCGGTGGCGGCGGCCAGCTTCCTCTCGCCCACGGTCAACTGGGATGCCGCCGAGCCCGGCGGCGACCCGGCGAACCAGTGGACCTCGAACCTCTCGACCATCGGGGAGAAGGCGTGGCACTTCGGCTCGCAGAAGCCTGCGCTGCTGGGCACCGACCCCAGCGCCTTCCCGGGCATCGGGGATGCCTACGTGTTCGACGACGCCGACGAGGCCACCCGCGGCTCGTTCGAGGGCTTCGGCGGGGACACCGATCCCGCGAGCTTCGAGATGTGGTTCCGACCCGCCACCCTCTCCCGCCCCGAGCAGACGCTCGTGGAGTCGGGCGGGGGCTGGTACGGCTTCTCGCTCACCCTGGACGGGGATACGGCGCGGTTCGGGGTCACCACCAACAAGGGCGGCGCGACCCACGCGGCCAAGGCTCCTCTGTCGCCCAGCGGCGAGTTCACCCAGGCGGTGGGCGTGATCGACCAGGCGGGCGGCGAGACCCGCCTCTACCTGAACGGGGAGATGGCCCGGCTGGACGACCACGCGGCGAACGACTGGGTGGGCAACAACGACGCGGGGCTGGGCTGCCAGGGCGGGGGCCACACCGGCGGGTTCACCTCCAAAGGGCCCTTCAGCAATACCTTCCACGGCGACATCGCGCTGCTCCGCTACTACCAGGACCAGGCTCTCGGCCACCCCGACGTGCTCCAGAACTACCACGCCGTGAGGCCCGGCACCTACAGCGAGGAGGTGATGGCCGATGCGCCCATCGCCTACTGGCGACTGGGCGAGACCGGGGGCTCCACCGCCGAAAACTACGGCAGCCTGGGCGGCAGCGTCGACGCCAGCTACAGCGGCGGCGTGGGCCGCGGCGGGCTCGGCCTGCTCATGGACGGCGTTCCCACCCGCGGCGCTCGCCTCAACGGCAGCAACGCGAAGATCGATATCCCCGACCACTCGGCCATCAACGACGGAGGCCCCTACTCCGCCAGGACCGTCGAGCTGTGGTTCCTGGCCGACAGCGTGGACGGGGAGCAGGTGGTCTACGAGGAAGGGGGCGCCACCCGCGGCCTCAACGTCTACATTGACGACGGCTCTCTCTACTGCGGCGCCTGGAACCTCAATAGCGACAGTCCCGACACGCCCTGGGGCTTCACCGCGGTGAGCGCCCCCGTGGTGGCGGGCAAGGCGTACATGGTCGACCTGGTGTTCGACGCCGCCGCGGGGCTCATCGAGGGCTACCTCGACGGCGAGCGCTTCGGCCAGGCCGGCGGCGTGGCCAGGCTCTTCGGCCACAGCGACGACGTGGCCGTGGGCGGCATCGCCGGCAGCACCTTCACCCACGAGGGGAAGTGGGACAGCGGCCGCTGGTTCGCGGGCACGGTGGACGAGCTCTCGCTCTACGACGCGGCGCTCAGCGACGCGCGCATCCTGGCTCACTACCAGGCGGCCCTCCCCGAGCCGGCGACCCTGTGCCTCCTGGGGGCCGGCCTCCTGGGCCTGGCCCGGCGACGCCGGCGCGGCTGACCTCCAGCGCGGCCCTCTCGCGGCGTCCCGGCCGGTGGCTGGGGCGCCCTTCCCATGGTATTGTATAAGCTCAGGATATGCTGGCCGCCGGCGGGCCGAGCCGGCTGGGCGGCGCATGGCTCCGCGTACTTTCGTCGAGGAGCAGGGAATGCCGATTGGCGGACGATGGGTCGCAGTGCTGGTGTTCCTGGTGACGGTCAGGGGCGCCGCGGAGGGCGCGGCGAAGGTGGACGACTCGCCGGCCGGGCCCGGGGAGTGGGGCTTCCGCCCCGCCGAGGGCGCGACGAGCGCCACTGACCCGCCGGCCTTCGTGTGGCGCCCTCAGCGGGGCGCCGCGTCGTACGAGGTCCAGGTGGCCCGCGATGCTGCCTTTCGCCGGGAGCTCTACGAGGCCCGGGACATCCGCTACAACTGCCACTGTCCGCCTCGCGCCCTGGGCTCTGGGCGGTGGCACTGGCGGTTCCGCTTCCTCGACCGGGGCGGCTCGGCCTCGGCGTGGAGCCAGAGCCGCTCGTTTCGCGTGGGGGCCGACGCGGTGGTCTTCCCCATGCCCTCGCGCGAAGAGCTTCTGGGCCGCATCCCGAAGGCGCATCCCCGCCTCTTCGTGCGTCCCGAGCAGCTTGGCCGCCTCCGCGAGCTGGCCCGCGGCGAGCTGAGCGACGAGTACCGCGGGCTGGTCGCCCAGTGCCGCAAGCTCCTCCAGGATCCCCCGTCCACCGAGGAGCCGCCCAAGTATCCCCCCGGGGTGAAGCGCAAGAGCGAGCAGTGGCGAAAGATCTGGTGGGGCAACCGCGTGCGGACCATTCGCGTGCTCAACGGCGCGGCCACCCTGGGCTTCACCCGCCTGCTGGACGGGAACGAGGAGTTCGGGCGGGCGGGGAGGCGCCTCCTGCTGGCGGCCGCCGAGTGGGATCCCCGCGGTAGCACCGGCTACCGCTACAACGACGAGGCGGGGATGCCCTACGCCTACTACTTCGCCCGCACCTACAGCTTCGTCCACGACCTTCTCTCGGAGGCGGAGCGGGCGAAGTGCCGCCAGGTGATGGCTCTCCGGGGCCGCGAGATGTACGACCATCTGAGCCGCTCCCACATCTGGCGGCCCTACGGAAGCCACCGCAACCGGGCGTGGCATTTCCTGGGCGAGGTGGGCATCGCCTTCCTGGGCGAGGTGCCCGAGGCCGAGGAGTGGGTGTGGTTCGCCGTGAACGTCTTCTACAACGTCTACCCCGTATGGAGCGACGCCCAGGGCGGGTGGCACGAGGGCGTGGCCTACTGGCGCAGCTACATCCACCGTTTCACCTGGTGGGCCGACGCGATGCGCGTGGCCATGGGCATCGACGCGTATCGCAAGCCCTACTTCTCCCAGGCCGGTTACTATCCCATGTACCTCCAGCCCCCGGGCACCCGCGGGGGCGGATTCGGGGACCTGTGCGCCCGCCGCACCGCGGGCCACAACCGCGGCCTGATGAGCGTTCTCGCCGCGCAGGCCGCCAACCCCCACTGGCAGTGGTACGTGGAGGCCCTGGGCGGCCCCCGCTCGGACGGCGGCTACATCGGTTTCGTGCGGGGCACCCTCCCCGCCGTCGAGGCCCGGCCCCCCGACGACCTGCCCGCCGCCCGCTGCTTCTGGGGCACGGGGCAGGCCTACCTCAACACCTCGCTGAGGGACGCCGAGGAGAACGTGGCCGTGCTCTTCAAGAGCAGCCCCTTCGGCACCCAGAGCCACGGCTACGAGTCCAGCAACTCCTTCCTCCTCTACGCCTACGGCCAGCGCCTGCTCATCCGCACCGGGCGGCGCGACATCTACGGCAGCGACCACCACCGCAACTGGATGTGGCACACCCGGTCGACCAACTGCATCACCGTGGATGGGCGGAGCCAGCGCAAGCACAGCGCCGCGGCCCGGGGCGAGGTCCTGGCCTTCCACACCTCGCCCCTCTTCGCCTACGTGGCCGGCGAGGCGGGCGGGGCCTACCGCCCGCCCCTCGAGCGCTTCACCCGCCACATCCTGTTCCTCAAGCCCGGCCTGGTGGTGATCACCGACCGCCTGCGAGCCCCCGAGCCGGCGAGCTTCCAGTGGTGGCTGCACGCGCCCACCGAGATGCAGGTCGGCGGGCCGCGCGACATCCGCGTGGCCAACGACCCCGCAGCCTGCCGCGTGAGCTTCCTGGCCCCCAAGGGGCTCGACCTGGAGCTCACCAACGAGTTCGACCCACCGCCCCGGCCGCGGGTGAAGCTCGTGGAGTGGCACCTGACGGCCACCCCCAGGAAGAAGAGACGGGAGGAGACCTTCGTGACCGTCATCCGGCCCCACCGCGCCGGCGAGACCCCGCCAGAGGGGCTTACGCTGAAGGAACTGCCCAACGGCTACGCCCTCGAGGCGGCGCTGGAGCGGGGCCGGGCGGTGGTGCTCCTGCGCTCCGGGGGCGGGGCGGAGCTGCGTTACGGCCCGTACACCACCAAGGCCGACCTGGCCGCCGTGCGGCTCGACCCGTCGGGGGCGGCACGGGCCTCCCTGGTAGCTTCGGGGCGGGAGGTGCGGGTCTCCGAAGGGGGGCTGGAGGACTGAGCGGCAGGGCCTATTCCACTGGCTTCCCCCTGGTGCTCGCGGATGGGCCGTCCTGGCGTCCTGCGGGGGAGTGAGCCGGCGTTTGTCTTCTTGACAAGGCTGCGGGCCTTCCGTACGGTATGAGCGATTCCCCACGGACTGGTCCGGAGAGTGCCCTTGGCCGCTCGGCGGGTGTTGCACATGGGCTTGCTGCTCGTCGTCTCGGCGGCGATTCTGGCGGCCATCGTGTACTTTGTGGGCTACGAGGAAACGGCACGGGCGGTGCGGGAGGCGGGGGTGTCTGCCTTCGCCTCGGTGGGCGCGCTGATGGCGGCGTCGTTCCTGCTCCAGGCTACGGCGTGGGCGGTGCTGAACCGTCCCGTGGGGCATCACGTGTCGTTCGCCACCCTGTTCCAGGCGGTGGTGGTGGGCTGGGGGGGCAATATCCTGACGCCTTCGACCTACCTGGGCGGGGAGCCGCTGAAGGTGGTCTACGTGGGCCGGGCGCGGCGGCTGCCCTACCACGAGGTGGCGGGCACGGTGCTGCTGAGCAAGTACCTGGAGGGAATCAGCTTCATCTTCTTCTTCAGCTTCAGCGCCATCGTGGCCGCGGTGGCCTACCGGAAGGTGCTCTTCGGGCCCTACCTGGCGGTGGGGGTGACGATCCTGGTGGTGGCGGGGATGCTGCTGGCGTTCGGAGCCCTGCTGTGGGCGTCGCTGGCCCAGCGATGGCGGCCGCTGACGGCCCTGGTCGAGGGGCTGGCGCGGGTGCGGGGCGTATCGCGGTTCCTGTCCCGGCTGCGCCAGCGGACGCGGGCCATGGAGGACCAGGTATCGCGGGTGTTCTGCGAGGAGGGGCCTGCGGCGCGGAAGGCGTTCGGGGCGCTGCTGGCGTGCCACGTGACCATCTTCCTGCGGCCCGCAGCCTTCTTCTACCTGGGGGCAGGGGTGCGGTTGGGCCTGGGGGAGCTGTGCCTGCTGTTCGTGGCGGGCCAGGCGCTGCTCGCCTTCCAGCTCACTCCCAGCGGCGCGGGAATGCTGGACGGGGGGCTGATCGGCACGTTCGCCCTGATGGGGTTCGACGACACGGAGTCGATCGCCCAGTGCATGGCTTTCCTGCTGTGTCTGCGGGTGTGGGACATTGTGGTGGTTGGGGCCGGGGCGCTGCTGGCGGCACGGGTCGGCGCCCGCTTCCTGACGGCCCCCCAGGGCCCTATGGAGAGCCCCGAGGTGGTGGAGGAGGCCGGCTCGGGGCGGCGATCCCATGACGGGTGAGCGGGGGCGAGGCCCGGCGGAGGAAAGCAGCGGGAGGGCCCCGGCGCGGGAGGCTGGCGATTTCCCCTACGCCTACACGCCCCTGGCCCGGCCCCGCTACGCGCGGTTCCGGGGCGAGGGGCGCTCGGTGCTCGCCTGCCTGTGGCACGGGGCGGCTTACCTGAGGAAATACCTGCGGAAGTACCGGGAGGCCCCGCCGCAGGAGGTGGCCTACTTCCGCCGCCAGCGCCAGCTGCTGGACCGCCTGGCCGCCGAGGAGCCGGCGGAGGCCCTGCCCGCGATGGCCCTGGTGGGCGACCTGATGTGGACCCCGGGCGGGGCCCCCGCCGCCGTGAGCCCCGGCGTGCTGGCCCACCTGAACCGCCACGACGCGGTGCTGGGCAACCTGGAGACGGTGGTCTCGCCCCGCTTCCGCGTGGCCCGCCGCCTGCCCGACGTGCCCAGGATGAACGCCGATCCCGCCCTCCTCGACTCCTTCCGGCGGCCCGACGGCACCAGCACCTTCGCCGCCCTCTCGGTCGCCAACAACCACGTGACCGACTACGGCGAGGCCGGGGTCCGCGACACCCTGCGGTGCCTGGACGAGCGGGGCATCCTGCACGCGGGGGTCCGAGAGGGCGAGGCGGGGCCGCCCTACGTCGTCTTCCCCTGCGACGGCGTGCGGATCGGGTTCCACGCGGCCGCCTGGGGCGTCAACCGCCCGCTGGGGCGGGAAAGCTCCCTGCGGGTGAGCACCGTCCCCGGCCTCCTGGGGGAAGCCGAGGTGGACCTGGGCGAGGTAGAGGCCGCCCTGGCGGGCATGGCCGAGGCGGGCGCCGAGCTGCGCATCGTGAGCCTCCACTGGGGCTACGAGTTCGAGGTCTACCCCGACCCCAGGCTGATGCGGGTGGGGCGCGAGGTGGTGCGCGCCGGCGCCGACGTGGTCATGGGCGCCCACCCCCACGTCGTCCAGCCCAGCGAGGTATGCTTCGTGAACGGCTACGAGCGACGCCTGGGCGGGCCGGCCCCGCCTCCCGGCTCGCTGCTGGAGGACGGGACGGGCCGGCCGCGCAAGGCCCTCCTGTGCCACTCGCTGGGCGGTTTCGTCACCGCGATGTTCACGTTCCTGTGCCGGACGGGGCTGGTGCTGGGCTTCCGCCTGCGTCGGGACCCCGAGACCGGGGCCGTGGACTGGTGTGCCCCGCAGGGCCGGCTGGTCTACAACGCGGGCAAGGAGGGGGGCGAAGGGCGCTGGCGGCTGATGTTCCTCGACGCCTACCTGCGGGCCCGGCGGGAGCGGGGGCCGCTGCCCCGGCGCCTGGAGGCCGACCTGGCGTTCCTGGCCGAGCACGTGGCGGCCCCCGACGTCCAGGGAGCCAGCGGGCGTGCTTGACATCCCGATCCCCCTGTGATAGCATCCCGCGGGAGGTTCGCAGAGCGACGGAGGGTATTGGCCTTGCGGAATTTACGCACAGCCCTGGCGCTCCTGCTCCTCGCCTCGGCGCCCGCCGCGGCGGGGACGAAGGAGGAGGGGAGTGAGAAGCCGGTGCTCGTGGTCTGCGACTTCGACTCCCCCTTCGACGAGGGGAAGACGGGCCGCTTCGTGGCCAACAACTTCCGGGCCAAGGTGCGCCGCTACCGCCTGTTCACCACGGTGGTGGACATCGATCGTCGGGAGGTGGAGCGGCTGGCCGGCTTCCAGCCCCGCTTCGATATGCCCCTCGAGAAGGCGCTCGCCTACGCCGACGAGTGGCTGGACGCCGACCTGGTGATGTGGGGCAAGGTGGAGCGGGCCGGCGGGGAGCGCCTGCGCATCCACGCCCGCGTGGCCGACCGCACCCTGGGCACCGACGCATACCGCCTCGACACCTCTGCCGTGGTGCCCAACCGCTACGCCGTGCAGGAAGGGGTCTTCCAGATCCTCAGCCAGCTCACTGGCTTCAAGGTCTCCAGGTATCCGGAGCTTCCGCCCGACGCCGAGAAGCGCTGGCGCGAAGGGCCCAACCTGCTGGGCAGCAAAGGCTTCGAGAAAGGCACCGACCACCCCCAGGGCTGGGAGCCCTTCGGCGTGGACTGGCAGATGGGCCAGGCCCACTGGGAGGAAAACCCCGACGAGCCGGGCAAGTGCATCGTCTTCCGGATGAGCAAGGCGGTGGCGGGGATGGAGGGGGTGGCCTACTACTCGCAGTTCTTCGACATCACGCCCGGCGCCACCTACCGCATCCGCCTGCGCGTGAAGTCCATGGCCCCCACGGTCAAGGTGTTCGTGAAGTACTACGCCTGGCTGAAGACCCCCAGCGAGCCGAAGGGCCAGTGGCGAGAGGTGGGCCGCAGCCCGCTGAACTGCCGGGGGCCGAAGGGCGAGTGGGGCACCCACCAGCGCGACTGCCATCCCCGCGTCTACCTCACCCGCGCCCAGCGCACCTACGTGCCCGAGAAATGCCGCGTGGGGCTCTACGCCTACTGGCCCGCGGGCGTGGTGTACTTCGACGACGTGGTGTTCAAGCAGATCGCCGACGCGCCCGAGGAGCGGGAGCCCTACGACGTGGGAGAGACGGGCCGCAAGCCCCGCACGCGTCCCGAGTGAGGCCCGCCGGCGCGGCGGCGCCTGCCGCCCGCCCCGGAGGAGAGACCGCCGCCCTTGGACATCCAGACCTACATCATCATGGTGGCCGCCTTCGGCTCCGCGGCCTTCCTCGTGGCGGTGGTGGCCGACCTCTTCTCGGGGGCCTGGCGGCGCTACGAGGACGAGGTGCTCAAGGGCGCCGAGCTGTCCTTCGACCAGATCTACCTGAACATCCCGGCCCGCCAGCTGATGTACGTGGCGCTGGTGCTCTTCGTCCTCTTCACCGCGCTCACCACCCTCCTTCTGGGCAGCCTGGTGGTCGGCGTGCTGGTGGGGCTGCTGGCCTTCGCCATGCCCCGCCTGCTGGCCATCCTCCTCAAGCGGCGGCGGGACCGGCGGTTCGGGGTCCAGCTGGTCGACGCCCTGATGAACGTCAGCAACGCCCTCCGCTCCGGCTTCAGCCTGCCCCAGGCCTTCGAGCTCATCCAGCGGGAGATGGAGAACCCCATCGCCCAGGAATTCCGCCTGGTGAACCAGGAGACGCGGGTGGGCGTGGGGATGGGCGAGGCCCTCGAGCACCTGCTCGAGCGCATGCCGTCGGACGACCTGGAGCTGGTGGTCACCGCGGTGATCATCTCCCAGGAGGTGGGGGGGAGCCTGGCCGAGGTGATGGACAACATCGCCCGCACCATCCGCGAGCGCCACCAGCTCGAGGGCAAGGTGCGCTCGCTGAC
Source organism: Candidatus Brocadiia bacterium (assembly GCA_046538415.1). Classification (GTDB taxonomy): domain Bacteria; phylum Planctomycetota; class PUPC01; order DSUN01; family DSUN01; genus JBKHIY01. The sequence goes on from JBKHIY010000008.1 coordinate 32,878, forward strand.
CGCCCAGGGCCGGATGCAGGCCGTGATCCTGGCCCTGGTGCCCATCGCCCTGGCGTTCACCATCAACGCTCTCAACCCCCAGCTCTTCGCCCCCATGGTGCGCAGCTTCTGGGGCTGGGCGCTCTTCGGTCTCATCGCGGTGCTGGAGATCATCGGGGTGCTGGTGGTGCGCAAGATCGTGACCATCGAGGTGTGAGCCCATGGCCCCCGCCGAGGCGCAGAAGTGGTTCATCGCCCTGTGCATGGGGGGCGCCGTGGCCTTCTTCGTGTGGTGGGTGCACGCCACCTACCGGCGGCTGGTCACGGGCGCCGCGCTGCCCGAGGAGCGCCGGCGGGCCATCAGCTCCTTCCTCCTCCTCGTGGTGGCCCCCTTCGCCCACGCGATGGGCAGGTGGCTGAAGCGGCCCATCGACCGCATCGAGGCGGATTGCGCGGCCACCGGGCGCACGTCGCTGCTGGTCTTCCTCCGCCGCAAGGCCGCCACCATGCTGGCCGGGGCGGGCCACCCGCACGATCTGACCGCCGACGAGTTCATGGGGCTGTGCGTGGTGGCGCGGCTGGGGGCGGTGGTCCTGGGGCTGGCCTGCTACGCCATGCTGGCCACCTACTACACGACCATCCCCACCATCCTGGTGGCACCGCTCATCCTGGTGATGGCCCTCCTGCCCGAGCTGGTGGGCCTGTGGGTGGTGCCCGGCATGGCCATCCTGCTGGCCAGCGTGGCCTACTACGCAGTGCTCCTGCACTACGGCTCGGGCAGCCTGTCCTTCGTGCTGGTGCCCTTCTTCCTCATCGGCCTCTTGCTGCCGTGGATTTGGCTTCGGGACTGCGAGCGGGCCCGCAAGCGCTCCATCCGCCGCGACCTGCCGTTCGCCCTCGACCTGCTCACCCTGGCGGTGGAGGCGGGGCTGGACTTCACGGCGGCCCTGGGGCGCATCATCCGTCGCCGGCCTCAGGCCCCTCTGAGCCAGGAGCTGGGCGAGACGCTACGCCAGATCCAGATGGGCGTCACCCGCGCCCAGGCCCTCCGCGAGCTGGCCGACAGGGTGATGATGGAGGAGATCATCTCCGTGACCAGCGCCCTGATCCAGGCCGACGAGCTGGGCGCCAGCCTCGGCCCCACCCTCCGCATCCAGGCCGACTACTTCCGCGTGCGCCGCGCCCAGGCCGCCGAGAAGGCGGCCATGGAGGCCCCCGTCAAGCTCCTCTTCCCCCTCATCTGCTTCTTCTTCCCGGCAACCTTCATCGTCCTCTTCGGCCCCATCTTCGTGCGATTCGTCATCGGAGACTAGACGATGGACCGCGAGCTGGTGGACCGCCTGCGCGAGCTGGTGGCCATCCCCAGCATGAACCCCGGCCGCGCCCGGCACCGCGGCGCCGGCTACGGCGAGGAGGCCCTCGCCCGCCACGTGGCCGAGTTCCTGCGCCGCTGCGGCCTCGAGGTCCAGCTCTGCACGGTGGCTCCCGGGCGCCCCAACGTCCTGGCCCGCCTGGAGGGCCGCGAGGGGGGCCAGCCGCTGCTCTTCGTCGCCCACCTGGACACCGTGCCCGTGGAGGGGATGACCATCGCCCCCTTCGAGCCCCAGGTGCGGGAGGGCCGGCTCACCGGCCGCGGGGCCTGCGACAACAAGGGCTCCCTGGCCGCCATGCTCACCGCCCTCCGCCGCGTCGCCGAGGCCGGGGGCAGCCGCTCGCCCATCCTCTTCGCGGGCACCGTGGACGAGGAGAGCGGCTATGCGGGCATCCGCGCCCTGGCCCGGGAGGGCCTCGCGGCCGGGGCCGCCTTCGTGGGCGAGCCCACGGCCCTCCGCATCGTGATCGCTCACCGCGGCGCCCTGCGACACGCCCTCACCACCACGGGCCGCAGCGCCCACAGCGCTCATCCCGAGCTGGGGGTCAACGCCATCTACGCCATGGCCCCCCTCGTCGCCGACCTGGAGGCCCTGGCCGGGCAGATCGCCCGCCGCCCGCCGCACCCCCTCGTCGGGCCGCCCACGCTCAGCGTGGGCACCATCCGCGGCGGCCACAGCGTCAATACCGTGCCCGACCGCTGCACGGTGGAGGTGGACCGCCGGCTGGTGCCCGGGGAAAGTGCCGAGGAGGCGGAAGACGAGCTCCGCGCCGCGGTCGAACGCCACGGCGCGACCATGGAGCGAATCTTCCACGCCGCACCCTTCGAGCTGCCCTCCGACGCTACCGTGGTAGGCCTGGCCAGGGAGGCTGTGCAGGCGGCGGGCCTGGAGCCCTGCGTCGTGGGCGTGGCCTACGCCACGGAGGCGCCGGAGGTGCTCGCCGCCGGCGTGCCCGTGGTGGTCCTCGGCCCCGGCGACGGCTCGAAGGCCCACTCCGCCGACGAGTGGATCGCCCTCGACCAGCTCGAGGCCGCAGAGAGGGTCTATCGCCACCTGATGACCTTCGGCTGAAGAGTCGCCACGGAAGGGGGAGAGCGGAGCGGGGGGCGTCAGCCGATGTGCTTGCGGACCACCGCAACCAGGTGGTCGGGGTCGAAGGGCTTGCCCACGTAATCGGCCGCGATGTCGTCGCGGGCCCGCTCGGGAGGGAGTGCGGTGACGTAGACGATGGGGAAGTCGAGCCGGCCCTCGCGCCGCAGCCGGCGGGCCACCGCCAGGCCGTCCACCGTGGGCATCATGATATCCAGGAGGCACAGGTCGATCGCCTCCGGGCGCCCCACCTCGGCCAGGGCCTCGACGCCGCCGGTGACGGCGACCACGCGGTAGCCGGCTTCCTCCACGAGGGCCTGCTCCAGCTCCAGGATGCTCGGATCGTCGTCCACGATGAGCACCGTCTTCGGCCTGCCCTGGGGCAGGGCGCACTGGCGTCGCAGGTGGCCCGCGAGGTGGTCGTAGAGGGTGGGCAGGCCATGGCGCAGCCAGCGGCGTTCGATCACCCGCTTCAGCTCGGTGTTGAAGGCCAGGAGCTCGTGATAGGCGGGCTCGCCGGCCGCGGGGCTGCCCAGGGGCAGGCCGCGGTCGTGGGTGTCGACGTTGAACACGAAGTCGTCGGCCTCCGAGCAGCGCTCGATGCCCAGCTTCATGTGGGGGTAGCGCACGTTGCCCAGGCGCCAGCGGTACTTGTCGATGAAGCCCGGGCGGCCGGGAGCTTCGAACTTCTGGACCTCCTCCCGCCCCAGGGCCTCCTCGAGGGGCGCCCGGGGGTCCACCGCGGCCAGCTCGCGCACCGGCGGCGGAATCTCGCCGTGGGGATAGGCGGCGCGGAGGTAGACATCCATGGCCTGCGCGAGCATCTCGGCAGTGAATTCGTCCAGCTTCATCTCGGTAGCTGTTCCAGGGGACTCGGCCGCGGCGGCCTCAGGGCGCGGCCGGGGCGGGCTGGCGGGGTCCGAGGGGCTCCTCGGCCGGCTCCTGGGCGGCGGCCGGCGCCGGCTGAGGCTTGCCGTTGGAGGTCCAGGTCAGCTCGGGGTCCAGCCGCCAGGCCACGTCGAAGAAGCCGGCGCAGTAGTACGCGTTGGTGTCGTCATAGTCGGCCTGGTCGCTGTAGACGATGTAGTCGGGCAACAGGTCGTACTTGTGATTGGGCGGCAGATGCTCGCCGTAGGGCAGGCCGCAGCACACCACCACGTAGCGCTCCGGCGCCAGGGGGTTGGGGTAGATGAACATCAGGCCCGTGCCGGGGCTGGCCTTGTAGGTGTGCTCGCCCACCTGGTAGGCCTGCTCCGTGATGCGGATGGGCAGGCGGGGGGCGATGCGGGCCAGCAGCGCGTGGGTGCGGGGCGTGCCGAAGAGGATGAGGTTGGAGCCCTCGATCTCCTCGTCGCCCAGCGCCGTGTCGGCCGTCACGCGGCGGATGCCCTTGGCGAAGGCGTACCACTCGCGCTGCATGCGAGTGGCGGCCTGCCGATTGGCCTTGCTAGCCTCCTCGCCGCCGGTGGTCCCGTAGACCAGCAGGAATCGCCGGTTGAAGACGTCCTTGATGGGCCCGCACAGCCGCGGCGTCTTGCGGAGCCCTTCGTCGGGGAACGGGGCGAGGCGGACACGGAGCCGGCCCTCGGCGTCGGGCTCCACCGTGCGCTCGGCGCCATCGAGGGCCACGGCGAAGGGGGCGTCGAGGTCGCAGCGGCCGGGCGGGGGCCGCAGGGTGAGGCGGGCGACATTCTCGGCCCGCAACTCGATGCGGTTGCCAGCCTGGAGCGTGGCCTCGACCTCGGCGGGCTCGGCCCATCGGGCGAAGGCATCGATGGTGAGCCAGTAGGCGCGGTTGTGCTGGAGGGCATAGGTGCGAAAGCGCACGGTCGCCGGGGCCTCGGGCCGGCGGCGGCGGTCCATCCACTCGAAGGCCTGGGGCGTGGAGAAGACCTGGTCGGCGATCCAGTGGCTCTGGCCCTCCAGGCGCACCACCGTGGCGTCGGTGCCCAGCTTCTTCAGCCGCTCGACGAAGCGGTAGGCCTGGCGGGGCTTGATGAGCACGTCGGCCGTGCCCTGGTAGGCGAGCACCGGGACGTGGAGGAAGTTGGGGGCCAGGGGCCATCCGAACTCGGCGTCCAGCAGGTGGCGCTTGAAGGGCTCCACCCGGGCCCGCTCCAGCCCTTTCCAGAAGTAGTAGTCGGCCCGGCCGCAGAGGGCCACGACGCCGGCCCACAGGTGGGGACGGTGGGCGGCCACGGTGTAGGTCCCCATGCCGCCCATCGAGTAGCCCAGTAGAAAGGTGCGGCGGGGGTCGACCTTCACCCGCTCCCGGGCGAGGCGGAGGACGTGGAGGACGTCGACCTCGCCGATGCCCTGGAAGTCGGTGTTGCTGCGGGCGAAGGGGCAGATGATGATGTAGCCGTGGGCTTCCGCCAGGTCGGTGAGCCCGTAGGAGAGCTGGTGCCAGTTCGTCTTATCCAGCCACGGGGCGTAGCCGTGGAGGTAGACGATGGCGGGGAGAGCCTTGGTGCCCTCGTAAACGCGGGGGATGTGCAGGTAGTAGGGCTGGGGCGAGTCGTCCTGGGGGGCGATGTAGGCCAGCTCGTGCACCCCGGGCTCCAGCGGGGGCAGGCCCTTGCCCTTCTCCAGGCGGGCCAGCAGGCGGCTGGCCTCCCGCAGCTCGCGCTGCACCTCGTCGGCGTAGAGGCCGAGGCTCTCCGCGGCGAACTGGCGCTGGGCCGCCTTCTCCAGCTTCAGGCGCACCAGGGCCAGGGCGTCGGGCGCCACGGTGCCCTTGGCCGCCAGCTCGCCGGCGCGCTGGTCCAGGCGCATGGTCCATTTCGCCAGGTCGCGGCGGGAGTAGACCGTGTGGGCCAGGGCCCCCAGCTCGCGCCCCTGGTAGGTGACCTGTGCCACCAGCTCGTAGTAGGGCGACCCATGGTCCTCGGCGGGCGTCCAGGCCAGCCGGGCCGGCTTGGCGGCCCGGGCGGGCAGAGGCAGCGGGGGGACCTCCAGCTCGGCGGTGGTCCGGCCCTGGGAATCGCGGACCGCAATGGTCGCGCCCACCGCCCCTTCGCACAGGGGGTAGCCGCCACCGACCTCGAAGACCACCGTGGCCGCCTTCCCCGGGGTCACCGTCTCCTGGTCGCCCAGGCCGAGCCGGAGGGCGGAGAGGACGTAGGCCTCGGGCGCCGCGGCGGCCTCGTCGGCCACCGGCAGGGCGATGGCCAGGTCGCGCCGGCTCACCCCCGCCCGCCCGGTCAGCATCTGGGCCAGGAACTGGAGCCGCCGGCCCTCCGAGCCCACCTTCACCAGGAGGTGGGCCCGGCGGCCCTTCTCCAGCGAGAGCTTGCGCCGCACTACCGGGGGCTCGAGAGCATAGGGGTCGGGCTTGCTGCGGAACAACTCCTCCCCGTCCACCCAGGCCTGGGCGTGGCCCGTGTGGGAGAAGTAGAGCGTGGCCTCGAAGTCCCGCCGGGGCACCAGCACCGCTGCCAGGTAGAAGGCCGAATGGCCCAGCGGCAGGCACTGCTCCCGCAGGTTCACCGCGGCGGAGGGGAACACCTGGGGCCGCCAGGCCACGCCCTCGCCGGGGTGCGCCACCTCGCCGCCGCGGGGCCGCGCCCCGGCCTCGCCGCCCGTCCCGGCCAGAAAGTCCTGGGCGAAGTCCTCGGCCCGGAGGAACTTCATCGGGCCGGCCACCAGCCACGTGGTCACCGCGCCGCTGGGGCTCGGGGCACACAGCAGCTCGGGGCCACGCTCCGCCCCCTGGGCCAGAGCCCAGGGGCCGGCCGCCAGAAGAGCCATCACCCAAAGGGACAAGCGGCGCGCGGGCCTGCGGCGTGTGGGACGGATGAGGGGACTCCCGCAGAAAACCGAGGGGGCGTTCATCCCCACATTCTATGGCATCGCCTTGCCAGGAGTCAACGCGCTTTGCGGCGCCGGGAGCCCGTGGGCGGGGCCACAAGCCGGCAGGGCGCCTTGACTTCCCGTTCTGGGGGCGCTACGATCAGGACATCCAGGGATGGTTGGCTCCCCGAGATGCGAGGTGGCTCGATGACGGCCCGGCTGGTGGTCAAGGCAGGGGAGACCAATGCGCCCAGCTACGCCCTGGAGCCGGACCGCAGCTACGTGATCGGCCGCTCCCGCGAGGCCGACATCATCGTCAAGGGCCAGCTCGCCTCCCGCCGCCACTGCAAGCTCGAGCTCACCCCCAACGGCGAATGGGCGGTGACCGACCAGAACAGCAGCAACGGCACCTTCGTCAACCGCCAGCGCGTCACCTCCCGGCCCCTCCGCGACGGCGACGTCCTCCAGGTGGGCAAGGCCACCCTCGAGTTCCGCGTCGAGGACGCCGACGAGACCGCGTCCTACGCCGCTCAGGAAACCCCCGAGCCAGCTTCCGCCCAGCCCCCCTCCGAGGGCCCGAAGCCCCAGGAGACCAGCGACGAGGACCTCCAGGACCTGTTCCGGTTCCTGGAGGGAATCGACTCCGGCACGTCCCAGGCCGAGGAGGGGTCGGCGGACGGCAGCTCGCAGCAGCCGCCCCCGGCCGAGGGCTCCGCCGCTCCCGGCGAGCGGGGAGCGCTCTTCTCCCTCGCGGACGACGAGGCGGACCGCCAGGAGGGCGAGGAGACCCCGCGCCCGGCCCCCGGGGCCGAGAGGCAGAAGAAGGAGGGCGGGCTGTTGGCCTTCCTGCGAAAGAAGAAGCAGTCGTAATGCACCCCCCTGCACCCCGCTTCCTGGCCTGGCTGGCGGCGCTGGGCCTCGCCGTGCCGGCCCTGGCCGACATCATCGAGCTGCGCAACGGCCAGGAACTGCGCGGCCGCGTGGTGCGCACGCGGGGCGACGAGGCGGAGATCGAGCTCGACCTGGGCGGCACGGTAGTGGTGGAGCGCGGCCAGATCGCCAAGATCACGTCCCAGGAGGCGGCCAGGGTGAGCCCCGAGGCCCTCGAGGTGTCCCCCGAGCTCATGGCCCGCCTGGAAGCCCGCGAGCGCGTGCACCGGCTGGTCGAGGCCCTCGGTGGGAGCAAGCAGGCCGACGCCCTGGAGGCCCGCCGCGAGCTGGCCGCGGCGGGCCGCGCCGCGCTGCCCATCCTCCGCAGGGCGCTGGCCGAGGGCGGCCCCGCCCAGCGCCGCCACCTGCTGGCCGTGCTCGCCGAGATCGGCGACCCCGCATCCGTGCCCGCCATCCTGGGCATCCTGCGCGACCCCCAGCAGGCGGAGCTGCACGTGGCCGCCGTCGAGGCCCTGGACGCCATCTGCGGCCACCGCCTGGTACCCACCTTCGCCGGCCTCCTGGCCGAGGGCAAGGACGATGCGGTACGAGCCGCCTGCCTGGAGGCGCTGGCGGCTCGCAGGGAGCCCTTCGCCGCGCCCCTGGTCGTCCAGGCCCTCCGCGAGCCCGGGCTGCGCCAGCAGGCGGCGCGGGCCATCCCCCGCTGGTTCGACCCCGTGATGCTGCCTTACGTGCTGCCCCACCTGGACCGGGGCTCCGCCGCGGCCCGCGAGCGGGCCGCCCTGTGGGTGGCCCAGCTCATCCACCCCAACCACGCTCTGGCCCTCTCCAAGCTGCTGGAGACGTACATGGACGCCAAGCCCGTGGCCAAGGCGCTCTTCGAGGGGGTCAAGCGACTCCACAACCGCTTCCCCGTGGTGGGCGATATCGAGCTGCTGGCCGCCATCCAGGCCCCCATCCGCGAGCACGCCCTGGAGGCCCTCCAGAAGGCCCACCCCGACGTGCGGGGCACCGAGCCGCGCAACTGGCGGGCACAGCGGGCCGAAGCCACCCAGGCCCACGTGCTCCTCCTGCCCGTGGGCTCGGCCAGCCGCAGCCTGGTGCGGGAGATCGCCGCCGAGGCCGAGCGCTCGCTGACCGCCGAGGATTCCGCCGTGCCCTTCCGCGTGGGTCGTAAGCCCCTGTCCCTGCCCCCCGGCGACGGCGAGCCGCGCGACGCCCGCCCCCTGCTCGCCCAGCTCGACCGGCGACAGCTCGAGGACTGCCAGGCGGTGCGCCTGGTGGGCGTGACCACCGCCCAGGTCGCCATGCCCGGCTACCAGAAGGCCCTGGCTCCCACCCGGCCCGGCGGGGCCATCGTGCTCTCCCTGGCCGGCCTGGGTGGGGAGCGCGACCAGGTGGTCCGCCGGGCCCGCAGGCTGCTCCTCCACGCCCTGGCCCGCTCCCTGGGCCTTCCGCCCAGCAGCGATCCCGCGTGTCCCAGCAGCCCCCTCTACGAGGTGCGCGACCTGGACGCCAAGTCGCCCCGCTACGCGCCCGCGACGCAGGGGGCCTTCGACGCCCGCTGGGCCGTCGAGCGCGGGGCCGCGGCCTTCCGCTACGAGGTCGCGGGCCGCCTCCTGGGCCGCATGGCCGAGCGGGCCAAGGACCCGCGCCTCCATGCCCGAGCGGCGTACATGCACGAGCGGGCGCTCAGCCCCGCCGCGGCGATCGCCCAGTGGCGAGCCTACCTGGCCCTGGGCCAGGACGCCCAAGTCGCGGCGCGGGTCCACAAGCGCATCGAGCGCCTCGACGCCGCGGAAAAGTGGCTGGTGGCCAAGAAGCTGCTCGGCCAGCCCTGACCTTCCCCACCCTGCATCTGGCTGCGCGACTCTGCATCCCGGCCCCGCGCCCGGGGGGCAGGGACGCTACGTGGCGGCCGGCGACGGCCTTCGGGGAGGGACGGCGGCCTGGCTGCGCTTACCTGCCACCGAAGAGGGGAGCGGCGGAGCGAAAGGCGCGGACGGGTGCGGGGCGCTCAGCGCTGCTCGGGCCAGGGCTCCTGGACGATGCGGTCCGCGAAGTCGGCGTCGGCCACGGTCTTGCCCTCCTCGGCGATGGTGATGTGGCCGCCGGGCTTGCCCGTCTTGGCGAAGGAGAGGGTGTAGGTGCGGTTGCCCAGGGAGATGACGGTCTGGGCGCGGTCGGCGGTCTCGGTGACGTCGCCGACCTTGCCCGGGTCGCCCTTGGCGTCGGGGGTGCATCGGATGACGTGGAGGAAGTAGTCGCGGGTGGCGGGCTCGGCGGGGTAGACTTCGATGCGCCAGGAGCCGTTGTTGTTGGGCTTGCCCAGAAGCTCGGGGACCCGGCTGTCGGGGTCGGCCCACTGGTGGGCGTGGTAGGAGGGGGCGTAGTTCCAGTCCTGGTTGTAGTATTCGTAGCCGGGCATGTAGTGGACTCGGGTGTGCCAGAGGTTTTGCTCGCCGATGGCCCGCGTGACGTCGAGGAGGGTCTTGTAGTCGGCGAGGTCGAGCTCCACGCGGTCCACGCGTCCCCGCTCGGGGGCTCGGAGTGTGATGGTGAGCTTCTCGTCGGTGACCTGGTATTCGGCCACGGTGGGTCGGTCGCGTTCGAGGACGATGGCGGGGAGCTTCTCGCCGGTGAGCGGGTCGTTGTAGCGGAGCACCAGGGGGTCGGTCCACAGCCATCGGCTGCCGGTGCCCATGCGGTGGGTGGCGGGGGGGACTTCGATCAGCGTGGAGACAGGGATGTCGGGCATGGGGCCTCCCACGCGCCGCACGCGGCAGTCCCTGGGGAGGAGGGTGTGGCAGCGGAGGACGGCGCCTTTCTTGCCCGTGGAGACGTATCGGTGGCCGTCGAACCACTCGATGTGTCCCTTCACCTCGGTGCGCACCACCTTGCCGTCCATCTGGGGCTTGCCCACCAGGTGGAGGAGCCAGCGCTTCTCGAGTTCGGCTCGGGGCGTCTCCACGCGGTCGAAGACGACGAAGAACCCGTCGCGGAGGAAGACGACCTGGCGCACCCACTCCTTGGCCATGCCCTGGGGGTAGGCCATGGCGGCCTCGCCGGCGGCGTAGTCGTAGAGGGGGTGGGAGTGGAAGGCCAGGAGGTCGCCGTGGTCCTGGTAGTCCTGGTTGTAGACCCAGGCGTGGGTGCCCACGGCCCACGACCAGGTGCGCTTGTCCCAGTAGCGTTGGGAGCCGTCGTTGAGCTCGGCCACGGCCTCGGGGTCGCGGATGGTGATGGCGTTGTGGGCGATGGTGCGGCGGGCGTAGTTCCTCCCGTGGACCACGCCTCGGCTGTAGAACCCGGTGTCGGGTGCCAGGGGGCTCTTGCAGTAGATGAGGAAGGAGCCGGCGTCGGCGTGGCAGTGGATGTCGAACCAGTCGGCCCATCGCACGGCGGCCCACAGGTCGTCGCCGCCCCAGCCGGAGCGCATCACGGCCAGGCCGGTGCCGGGGAAGGCGCGGCCGAGGGGCAGGTCGGTGGGAGGCCGGGGCTCGAGGGTGGGGTCGTGGTACATGACCTCGAGGAACCAGTGGGTGCTGGCGGGGCAGAGCTTGCGCACCAGCCACTCCACGCGGGGGTCGCGGGCCAGGGCGTTGGAGGGCAGGAGGTTGGGGCGGATGCGGCCGCTGCGCAGCCCGTACTCCACCATTTCGCCGTCCCCGTAGTCGTAGATGATGCGCTGGCGGGCGGGGTCGGCGCAGTAGAGCAGCCAGCGGCCGAAGTTGGCCAGCCAGGGGTGCTTGTTGGGGTCGGTGTAGTCGAGGCCGCAGGCCGTGTTTATCAGCCAGAAGATGCGGGTGAAGGCCTCGATGCGGCCCGTGATCGACCAGTAGTAGCCCTGCCAGTAGCTGCCGTCGCGCAGGTGGTCGAGGAAGAGCTGGGCGTCCTTGTAGGAGTATTCCCAGAAGTTGCGCACCCCCTCGGCCGCCCGGGGGTGGTGGCCGGCGAGGGCCAGGAGGGAGACGAAGGAGTCGTCGTACTTCCGAGCCCAGTCCTGGTCGTGGAACGTCCAGTTGTAGAACCGGGGCCACCGCTGGGGCGGGGTGAGGGAGGGCCGGGGCTCGTCGGGGTAGCTGCTGTAGGGCGAGCAGCGGGGCCAGCCGGTGGCCCGGTCGACGGTCACCGTGGCCCACACGCGGTCGATGGCCTCCTCGCGCTGCTCGGCGCTCATGGCCTGGTAGGTCCAGTCGAAGACATAGGGGGTGTCGCGCCCCGCTCGGCCCTCCAGGAGGGCCTTGATGGCTCCCTCGGCATAGGACTTGCGGGTGGTCATCTGGTAGACGAAGGCGCTGGCCAGGGGGTCGCCGCCGTCGGCCAGCTCCACCACGTCCTCCCGGAGGGGGTGGACGTCGAAGCGCTGGCGCACCGCGGGAAGCGTCTCCTTGTTGAACATCAGGCGAGGGTGGTCGGGGCGCACCGTGAACTTCTCCCACACGATGGTGGGAGCGGGCACCTTGGCCCCCTCCTGGACCAGGGGGTTCTCCTCGGGGCGCACCACGGCATACGCGTTCGGCGGGACGGGAGGAATGGGCCACCGGTCCCGCGGCGCCCCGGCCCGCGCCGCTGCGGGGCCCACCAGGGCGGCGATCAAGACAGCAAGCGATACGGCTCGACGTTTCATCCCCACCACCCCTACTATTGGGACACGGTGCCCGGCCCGTAGCCCGGCGCCTGGAGTGCATGAGCCCCAGTAGTATACCGCCCGGGGAGCGCATCCGCAAGCATTTCGTCGCCGCCGCCGGGCGATCGCGCTCCGGAGCGGGGCAGAGGCCTCCTCCGGCTCCGGCCGGCCCAGGCGAAGCTCCCGACGGAGATTGACTTGGGGCGCGCCCCGTGGCATGATTCCCGTGGCCCGGGCGCCGTCCGCCGGGGTCTCGCCGCCCAGGCGGCCTGCGCCCGCACCTCCGAGGAGCACGCCGTGGAGTCCCCCGAGGGCCGTCCAGGCCCCGACCAGGCGCCTCCCCCGGCCCGTCCCCAGGACGGCGAGGAGGACGTGGACACCCTCCTGGCGAAGGCCGAGCTCTACTACGAGGCCCATCGCTATCGCCAGGCCCTGGCCCTCTGCCAACGCCTGGAAGCAGAGGGGCGCACGGGCGGCCTGGTGGCGGTCATCCGCGAGGGCTGCGAGAACGTGCTCCGCCGCCGGCGCGCCCTGCGGTTGACCATCGCCGCCGCCGTGGGCGCCGCGCTGGTCCTCGCCGCCCTGCTCTACGTGCCCCTCACCCGGCTGCGCTTCCATCCGCCGCCGGGCGCCCTGCACATCGCCGAGCGCGAATCGGTAACCTTCCGCCTCACCCGCCCCTTCGGACGCCACCGCAAGCTCCACTACGCCTGGAGCCTCCTCGACGCCCAGGGCCGGCCGGTCGGGAAGGAGGAGCGGGACTCCCTGGCCTACGACGCTAGCGACCCCTGGACGGCCACCTACACCGCCCCGCTCGACCTGGCCACCGCCGCCGAGGGCCAGCGCACGGCCGTGCGCCAGGTGCGCGTCGCCGCCACCACGCCCCGCGGCGAGCCCGTGGCCAGCGGCCAATGGACCATCGAGGTGGCCAACGCCCCCACTCCCCCGGTCCTCCGGGGCTGGGAACCCCCCGTGGGCAAGCCCATCACCGCCCTCGACGGCACCCGGTGCACCTTCCGGGTGGACGCCGTGGACGGCGACGGCGGCTCCGCCCTGCGCTACCAGTGGCTCGTCGACGGCCACGTGCGCCACCAGGGCGCCGAGCCGCAGTGGACCTACGCCGCCGCCGCCGAGCGCGCCCCGGGCGGCCCCCCAGTGGTCGAGCAGCGCGTGGCCTGCCGCGTCTCCAACCGCAACGGACCGCCGCTGACCGAGAGCTGCACCTGGCGGCTCCGCCTCCTGGCCAGCAACGCCGCGCCCCAGATCGTCAAGGTCGAGCCCGACATCCCGCCCGACCTCCGAATCGCCGAGGGGCAGCCCCTCGAACTCCAGGCCCACGTCTACGACGCCGACAAGGAACAGGCCGAGAAGGACGAACGCCTCCGCTGCCGCTGGCACGTCGGCGGCACCACCGTGGCCACCGGGCGGGAGTGCACGCTCGTGTTCCCCCACGACACCACCATCACCGAGAAGGCCGTCCGCCTCACCCTCACGGTCACCGACCGCTGCGGCGCCGCCGACCAGCGGTCGTGGTCCCTCATCGTGGTCAACGCCCCCCGTTGAGCCCCCGCGTGCCGCATGGGACGGGCTGGGGTTTCGGGCCGCGGGGCGGATTTTCGCTTGACCGTGCGGCGGGCGAGCGCTAGAATCTGCCGCGATTGGTCCCGGGCGCGGGGGCGCGACGTGCTCGCCTGGGATTGTGAACCCTTTCACGAGAAGGCCAGCCCTAGGAGCCGCCCATGCCCTCCGACCTCGAAATCGCCCAGGCCGCTGCGCTCAAGCCCATCCTCGACATCGCCGAAGAGGCCGGCATCCAGCGAAACGAGCTCGAGCTCTTTGGCGACCTCAAGGCCAAGGTCAAGCTCGATATCCTCGACCGACTCGCCGACCAGCCCAACGGCAAGTACATCGACGTCACCGCCATCACCCCTACCCCCCTGGGCGAAGGCAAGACCGTCACCACCATCGGGCTCTCCCAGGCCCTCAAGCACATCGGCAAGAGGGTCTTCACCTGCATCCGACAGCCCTCCCAGGGACCGACCTTCGGCATCAAGGGCGGGGCCGCCGGCGGCGGACACTCCCAGGTCGTGCCCATGGAGGACTTCAATCTCCACCTCACCGGCGACATCCACGCCGTGGGCGCCGCCCACAACCTCCTGGCCGCCGCCATCGACGCGCGCATCCTCCACGAGGACCGCCTTAGCGACAAGAAACTCGCCAAGGCCGGGCTGAAGCGCCTGAACATCGACCCCTACTCCATCATGTGGAACCGCGTGGTCGACGTCTCCGACCGGGCCATGCGCAACATCGTGCTCGGCCTCGGCGACAAGACCGACGGGCGGCCCCGCGAGAGCGGCTTCGACATCACCGTCGCCTCCGAGGTGATGGCCATCCTCGCTCTCGCCGACGACCTGCCCGACCTGCGCCGCCGCCTGGGACGCATCACCATCGGCACCAGCAAGCGGGGAAAGCCCGTCACCGCCGAAGACCTGGGCGCCGCGGGCGCCATGACGGTCCTCATGCGCGACGCCGTCAAGCCCAACCTGATGCAGACCCTCGAGCACAGCCCCGCGTTCGTCCACGCCGGGCCGTTCGCCAACATCGCCCAGGGCAACTCCTCCATCATCGCCGACAAGGTGGCCCTCAAGCTCGCCGACTACGTGGTCACCGAGAGCGGCTTCGGAGCCGACTGCGGGATGGAGAAGTTCATGAACCTCAAGTGCCGCATCTCCGGCCTCACCCCCCACTGCGTGGTCATCGTGGCCACCGTGCGGGCCCTTAAGATGCACGGCGGCGGGCCCAAGGTCGTCCCCGGGAAATCCCTCGACCTGGCCTATACGGGCGAAAACCTCGAACTGCTCGAGGCCGGCTGCTGCAACCTCGTCCGCCACATCGAAAACGCAAAGCAGTTCGGCGTCAACGTCGTCGTCGCCGTCAACCGCTTCACCTCGGACACCGACAAGGAGATCGAGTGTGTCCGCCAGGCGGCCGTCGGAGCCGGCGCCATGGGCGCCTACGAGAGCAACGTGTGGGCCAAGGGAGGCGAAGGCGGAGCCGAGCTCGCCGAAGCCGTCGTCGAGGCCTGCGAGAAGCCCAGCGAATTCAAGTTCCTCTACCAGGACAACTGGCCGATCAAGAAGAAGATCGAGACCATCGCCTACAAGGTCTACGGCGCCGAGGCCGTCGACTACGCCTCCGAGGCCGAGCGCAAAATCGCCCTCTACACCAAGCTCGGCTACGACAAGCTGCCCATCTGCATGGCCAAGACCCACCTCTCCCTGAGCCACGACCCCAGCCTCAAGGGAGCGCCGACCGGCTTCACCCTCCCCGTCCGCGACGTGCGGGCCTCCGTGGGGGCCGGCTTCCTCTACCCCCTGTGCGGCGAGATGCGCACCATGCCCGGCCTGCCCACCACCCCCGCCTTCATGGACGTCGATATCACCGACGAGGGCAAGGTCAAAGGCCTGTTCTAGGCCCCAGCCGTTGCCGATTCGGGGTCGCTGCTCCCACCGGGCCCCCGCGCTTACTCCGGCGGCCGGACGCCCTGCGGGGCAAGGAAGAGCGCGTCCAGCTTCGTCCCGTCCTCGCGGCAGGCGAACTCGATGGCAGCGGCACCGGCCCGAAGCGGGACGGTCGCCGGCTTGCGGGTCTCTTCGGCCGTCACCCGCGCCCATTCCCACGACGCATGGAGAGCCGTGTGCCAGGCGGTCCGGGGCAGTGCATCGCAACCGTCCTGGCCCACGCGGACGAAGAACGAGTCGTCGCTGGGCGTGGGGGCCAGCACGCGGCCCCAGAGCGCATAGTCGCCCGCCCGGGGCACGTTGACCAGCCACACGGCGCGGGCCACGCGGCTCCCGGGGCCGGCCTCGCCGACTTTCCCGGGCATCCACAGGAACTTCCCGCCCGCGGCCCCCTCCCCTTCATCCACCTGGAAGGGGGCGACCACGAAGGCCGCGTCCTCCGCCTGGAGGACCTCGCCGGCCTTGGCCGCCCCTTCCGCACCGGTGCGCGCCGCCTCCAGGACCTCGCGATAGCGGGCTACCACGGGCACATCGCGGAGCAGCTCGCGGCCGTAGTCGCGTCCGTTCACCGCCAGGAGCCGGTCCTCGGCCCGCGGCTCGTCGCCCTCGATGGCCAGCCGCCGGCGGCCGTCGAGGTCGACGCGGAGGCGCAGGCGGCGGCCCTGGGGCAGGGGGCTCGGCGCCGCCAGCTCCAGTACCCCATCGTCCGGCCCGGCCACGCGCACGGGCCAGGCGCCCTTCGGGCCGTAGAGCGGGAGAAGCGCGGCCATGTCGCCATCTTCGACCGGCGTGAGGGCGTGGACCTGGACCGCGACCGCCGCGGTCGCGGTCGGCGGCGACGCAGCGTGCGTGATGGTCAGCCGCATGGCGTCGTGCTGGCCGTCGTTGGCGATGGCCACGGGCGCCCGGCCGCCGGCGGTATCCGTGGCCAACGCTACCTGGATGACCACGGCGGCCTGGCCCAGGCGCAGCAACACCGGGGCGCCCGGCGGCACCTCGGCCTTCTGCCCCTTCGCCACGGTCACGTGCCGGTCCCCTATCCATGTCTGGGCCTTGGCGGGGAACACGATGTGGGAGAGGAGGCAGGTGGGCTGCGGGGCGCGGCGCCGGAACATCCGGGCTGCGGGGTCGGCGTGGGCGAGGAGGAGGACGCGGCGCCCCTCCTGGACGCTGGCCACGAAGGGCTGAATGTGCAGGGCCTTGGTGTGGCCGCTGCGGCTGTAGGCGAATCGCTTCTTGCCGTAGGGATCGCCCCGGGCGTCCATGAAGAAGTAGAGCTGCGGCACCCGCCAGCCGCCGGCGAAATTCACCGTCAGCACCTTGTCCATGGGGCCGTAGTTCGCGCCCGCCGAGCCGATGCCGGCGTGCTCGCCCACGAAGTGGACCGCCCGCTCGCCCTTGTCCCCTCCCCAGCGCTGGTGCACGAGGCGCGGCACCTCCTCGACGAGGGCCAGGATGTCCTGCGGCGGCTCCCAGAAGGTGAGCTGGTCGAAGGCGCTCGCCCGCACGCTCTGGTCATCCACCCAGCCGAGGCGCCGCATGTAGAGGTTCAGGTAGCCGCGGCCCGTCAAGTAGTCGTAGTCGCGGCTGTGGGCCCCGCCCAGGCGCTGGGCGGGGGGAAACCAGTTGGCCGCGATGTCGGTCCAGAAGAGCCGCAGCGCCGTCTCCGCGTCGCGGCGGGTGCGCTCGTGCCGGGCGAACCGGGCGAGGAGGCCCAGGGAATCGAGGTCCACGCCGTAGTACGTGGGGCTGAGATACTCGTGGATGCCGCGCTCCCAGGTGTAGATGAGCCAGCGGTCGAGCATCTGGCGGCCGAGCTTCGCCAGCTCCGGGCGGCCCGTGGCCTCGCCGATGGCCACGCAGTTCCACGTCTTCATCAGGAAGATGTTGGTATAGGACTCGCGGACGTGGTGGCGGCGGATGCCCTCGACGGCGAAGCGGATAAGCCGCTCCAGCCGCTCGGCAGCCCCTGGCGTGAGCCGGTCGCGGTAGAGCATCCAGACCAGGATGCCCTGCTGCATGCAAAACTCCACGGCGTTGCGGTCCACCGGCCCCTCGGCCTCCCAGTACCACTTGAAGTTCCCGTAGGTCCGGCTCTCGGGCTCGCGGTCCTGCATCTGCTCGGCCAGCTCGAGGACGCGCTCGATTCTGGCCAGGTGGGAGTTCGAGCCCGCGGCCTCGAGGGCGAAGCCGAATAGCTCCCGGCAGCCCATCCGCGGCCTGACCTTCTGGATGCGCCGCCAGCGCCCCTCCAGGCGCCTGGCGATCTCGTCCCGGCGGTCAATGAGCGGCCCCTCGGCCCCCGCACAGGCGGCCCCGATGAGCAGCAGGCACAAGGCAAAGGCTCGGCGCACCATGGCGTCTCCTCGCGGCGCAGGGAACCGGACGCCCCATGAAGCTACCCCTGCGGGCCGCCATGTCAAGTCACGCGCTCGCTCCCCAGACCCTCGAGGGCGGCACGCGGTTTTGACTCCCCCGCGGCCCATCGGTATCATTCCGCGGGAGTCTCCTCGGCGCGAAGGGGCCGCAGCAACTCGCCCGGAGGGCCGACAGGTGAGCCCATCGAGTGCTCCTGGTTTCGCCTTCTCCGCCCGCGCGGCCAGGACGACCGACCAGCCCATCGGCTACCTGATGGCCATGGCGGTCGACCGGCCCGACCTCATCTCCCTGGCCGCCGGCCTGGTCGACTACGAGAGCCTGCCCAGCGAGCAGGCCGCGCTCCTGCTCGACGAGCTGCTGCGCGACGCGGCCAGTGCCAAGATCCCGCTCCAATACGGCACCATCGAAGGCCTGGCCGAGCTACGCAGCGTCCTGCTCGACCACGTGGCCCGCCTCGACGGCCTGAGCCCCGACGACCTCCAGGCCTCGGCCCGCGACGTGGTGGTCACCAGCGGAAGCCAGCAGCTGCTCTTCATGCTCGGCGACGTGCTGCTCGACCCCGGCGACATCGCCATCACCGCCTGGCCCAGCTACTTCGTCTACGCCGCCGCCCTCCAGACCTTCGGCGCCGACGTGCGCTGCGTGGATATCGACGAGGGCGGCATGGTGCCCGAAGCCCTCGAGGCCCTCCTCCAGCGCCTGGATGGCGAGGGAGCGCTGCCCCGCGTAAAGCTCCTCTACGTCTGTAGTTACCACCAGAACCCCACGGGCATCACCCTCGCCGCCGAGCGGCGGCCCGCCCTCCTCGACCTCGTGCGCCGCTACTCCACCGACCACCGCATCCTCGTCGTCGAGGACGCCGCCTACCGCGAGCTCACCTACCACGGCGAGCCGCCCCCCTCGCTCAAGCGCTACGATACGGGCAACCGCTTCGTGGCCCTCCTCCAGACCTTCAGCAAGCCCTTCGCCCCCGGGGTCAAGATCGGATACGGGCTCCTGCCCTCCGACCTCGTCGAGCCCGTCCTGCTCCAGAAAGGCAGCCACGACTTCGGCTCCGCCAACCTCTGCCAGCACCTGCTCCTGGCCGCCATGAAGCAGGGGGTCTACGCCCGGCACCTCGAGCGCCTCCGCCGCCACTACGCCGCCAAGCGCGACGCCATGCTCGCCGCTCTCGACGAGCACCTCGGCGCCTTCCAGCCCGCCCACACCCGCTGGACCCGCCCCTCGGGCGGACTCTACGTCTGGCTCACCCTCCCCCCCGGCACCGACACCGGCCCCCACGGGCCGCTGCTCCAGCGCGCCCTGGACGAGGGCGTGCTCTACGTGCCCGGCGCCTACTGCTATCCGCCCGATCCCGATCGCACGGCGCCGACCAACACCCTCCGCCTGAGCTACGGCTCGCCGACCATCGAGCAGATTCGCGAGGGCGTGCGCCGCCTCGCCCACGCCATCCGGGGAGGCCGGCCCGGCCCGGCCTGTGGACCTTGACTTACGTCGATTTGGGGCTGCGAGGGCCCCGGAGTGCCGTCGTAAGCACTTGGCGCACATGCCCTTACAAGTCCGAAAAATCAGACACGCTGAGAGGCTCTCTGAGCCCCGCTAGCGACCCGGCGCGACCCAGGACACTTGGATCGCAAATCTGCCCGAGAAGGCCCCTAGGAGCCCCGTAGAGAGGGGCAGTGTACCGGCCCTCTCGCCTCCCAGCGACCCGCTGGGAACCCGGGAGGGCGCTCCAGCGTGGGCTATCCTCCGCCGCCCCTGACGGGGCTCACTGCGGGAGCGTCGTCCACAGCCTAGCCCCCCGCCGAAGGTCGGGCGATCAGATTTCGACCCACCTGCCGGGGATGGGGACGGGGTAGCGGCCCTCCTCGTCGGGCTTGACGGGGGGCGGGCTGTTCTCGTCGATGGCGTCGATGTTGGGGCAGAACTGGAAGTCGGAGGCCATGGCCTGGTCCCAGGTGATGGTCTTGCCCATGTGGACGGCGGCCCGCCCCATGATGCTGGCCAGCTCGGAGTAGGCGGCACGGCGGGTCTCGTTGTGGGCGCGGTCGTTGCGGATGGCGTCGAGCAGGACGTTCCACTCGGCCTGGTGGGGCCCGCAGGGCTCGCGGCCGGCCTTCCAGGCGATGCCCTCGTCGGCGATGCGCTGGTCCTTGTAGGTGCGCACGGTGGGGGCGTGGACGTTGCCCGAGAACTGGGCGGCGCACTTGGTGCCGTGGGCGTAGGTGGCGAACTCGCGGCGGCACTTGCGGATGTAGCGGGCCACGACGTGGGCCTTGGTGCCGTCGGCGAAGGTGTACTCGATGCTGTAGGTATCGAGGTTCTGGCCGGCGCTGTGGTTGTTGGGCGCTCGCCCGCCGAGGCCGTGTGCGGCCACGGGCCAGCCGTCCTTGAGCCAGCAGGCCTCGTCGATCTGGTGGATGCTGAGCTCGTCGAACAGGCTGCCGGAGGCCCAGAGGAAGGCGGTGCGGTGCCGCACCTGCCACAGAAGCTGGTTGCCGCGCCCCTTCCAGGGGCCCAGGCCGCCGCTTCCGTGCATGCGGTAGGCGCGGACGAGGATGAGCTGGCCCATGTCGCCGTCTCGGACGCGCTGGATGAGCTGCTGGCGGGCCTGGGAGTGGCGGCACATGAGGCCCGCGGCGACCTTGAGGTTTTTCTCGTCCGCCTTCTCCCCCGCGGCGATGAGCCGGCGGACGGCCGGGGGGTCGACGGCGAAGGGTTTTTCCATGAAGACGTTCACGCCCCGGTTCACGGCGCAGTCGAGATGCACGACGCGCCAGGCGGTGTAGCCGGTGAGCATGGCCACGTCGCCGGAGCCGGGCCGGAGGCACTCGGTGGCTTTCTTGTAGGAGTCGAAGCCGACGAACCGGCGCTCGGGCGGCACCTCGACGCGGTCGCCGAACTTGCGCTTGAGGTGCTTGTAGGAGGCCTCCAGGCGGTGCTCGAAGAGGTCGGCCATGGCCCACAGCTTGACCGGGCCGCCGGGGGCGTGCATGGCGTTGGCCACGGCCCCCCCGCCGCGTCCGCCGCAGCCGATGAGGGCCAGGTGGATGGTGTCGTCCTCCGCGGCATAGGCCCCCGGGATGGCCATGGTGGCCAGTGCCGAGGTGGCCGCCGCGGCTCCGCCGGCCCGCAGGAAGTCGCGGCGCGAGGTCCCCCCGTGCTCGTCGTTCGCCTTTCGAGTCTCGTCGGCCATGGCGGCTCTCCTTTCTTCCAGATGGACTGCGATACGCTCCAGGATAGGGGCCCGGGCCGGCGGAGTCAAACCGCGGCGGGCTAGCGGAGCCGGGTCCTGGGGCAGGTGCGGAAGAGCTCTTCCTCGGCCTCGCGGGTCCAGTGGCCCTGGGGATCGAGCTTTGCGGCGACCTCGGGGAAGAAGCGGTCCAGGCGGTCGAGGGGGATGAGCTGGGGGAGGTCGAGTTCGGGGAAGAGGCAGATTTTCCCGCTGGTCTCGCGGTACATCACGCGGCGCATGGCTTCCCACGCGTGGTCGAGGGAGCCGATGAGGGCCACGGAAGTGTTGGGGCGCAGCTCGCCGCGCAGGGCGCCCAGGACCACGCCGGTGAGGTCTTCGACGGCGGAGCCGCTGTTGCCGATGATGGTCACCCCTCGCTGGGTGAGCATCCCCAGGTCCACGGGGCCCTTGGTGCCCGCCTTGATGCCGGCGAAGACGTTGATCACGCCCTCCGGGGCGAGGAAGGGCTGGGTCTGGCGAATGGGCTCCCAGACGGGGCACAGGCCCACCACGTCGTCCACGCTGCGCTCGGCGACCAGCTCGGCGAGGGGGGTTTGCTGGGGGTTGGCGAAATGGGCCTCGAGCCCCTTGGCCTCGGCCTGGGGCCGGAAGACGCTCTCCAGGTGGCGGAGGCGGGCGTCGTCGATCTCGGTGACCAGCATCCAGCTCGGCGGCTGCGGGCTGTCGAGGGCCGTCTGGAGCCAGATCTGGCCCATGGGCCCGCCGGCGCCGACGAACATGGCCCTGCCGCCGGGCTTCAGGCGGGTGCGGCGGGCCTTGGCGTAGGAGGCGGCGAGGGTGGGCTCGGTGTGGGCGATGAAGTAGAGGCCGCGGTAGTGGATGGCGCCCACGTCGAGCGCCGCCTCCGTGCCTTCCGGGAAAGGGGGCAGGAGCATCACGGCGCCGGGGGCCATGGCCTCGGCCGCCTGCTCGACGAGGTCGGCGTCGGGCTGGCGGACGAGGATATCGTCGACGCCCTCCTCGGCGACCCGGGGCGCGTCGGCGGGGTCGTCGAGCACTTCCGCGCCGAGCCGGTCGGCGAGCTGGGGCGCGTGCTGGCCGGTGAGCACCAGCCGCCGGGCTGCCTCCGCCAGCGGCTGGAGGAGGGACAGGTCGTCGGCGTGGGGGTGGAGGACCCAGGCGACGCCGCCTGGCTTGGGGCCTTTGCGGTAGTCGATGCGGGCGGCGACGCATCCCCAGGGCTCGGCGAGCCCCGCCTCGGCGCGGCCGAGGTCGGCCTTGGCCGCCTGGGCGACCTCCAGGCGGGCGGCGTCGATGGGGATGAGGCAGTTGCCGCGGTCGTTCGCCAGCACTTCCTCGGGCAGGCAGGTGTACTGCTGCATGGCGCCGCGGTGGTAGTAGCCGTAGGCGTGGCTGACGCCGTCGACGTAGATATCGGCCTGGATGGCGTAGCGCTCGCCGAGGTGGACGCCGTGGCGGGCCTCGGTGTCCTCGCCGAGGGCCACCACCTGGAGGCAGGCCTCGTGGCCGGGGATGTTGGGCTCGGCGGCCAGGTCGCGGTCGAACAGGCGCACGTGGGAGCCGCCCTGGTGGATGATCTTGCAGTCGGAGAAGCACAGGCAGATGGCCTGGACCTTGCACAGGGTCTCGCCGGGGCCGGGCCGGTAGTTGGGGATGCGGTGGGGGCGGAAGTGGGGGGCGAAGGGCGCGATGTCCAGGTGGCGGTCGGAGAGGAAGCTGATGAGGTCGCGGGGATGGGCCTCGGGCGGCGGCGCCCCCTGGGGCCGGAAGATGCGGAAGAAGGCGGCCAGCGACTTCGGCTCGGCCTCTTCCCACGCCTTCGCCTGCTCCTCGCTAGCTCCCCGGGGCGGCTGGATGCCGCGGGCATCGAGCTGGTCGGCGTCCTCGGGCCCCGTGTAGTCGCAGAAGTAGCCCATCCCCCGGCCGGTGAGCATGCAGGCCAGGATCTCCTGGGGAAGCGGCTGGCTGGGCATGGGAGCATGGTCTCCGCATCGGAGCTTGGATGGCGGCGCCCGCGGGAGGGACGAGGGCGAGCGCCGGAACGTCCGCGTCGGGGCATGGTACGCCGCTCCCCCGAGGGCTGTCAAGCCACGGCTGGGCAGGGGCGGTGCAAGGGGCCATGGGGTTTTGACTACCAGGCTGCTTTGCGCTAGCATGCCCCTGGAATCGGGAGCCGCATGAGGATGCACGCCATGGGCGTCGACCTCGGCCCGCTGTTCGGCGAGTGGCCGCACGATCGCAGCGACGAGACGAAGAACGTGCGCTGCGTGCGGGGCAACGACGGGAAGCTCAAGATCCAGGTGCGCGTGCGCTGCGGCATCTTCCAGTGGGAGTACGACGGCCGGCCCGACGGCGATCAGCCCCACAACTACCCCACCCTCCTCGACTACTACCGCGACCGCATCAACCAGCTGCGCGCGGACGGCTCGCCCGACGCCTCCCTCCACCTGGGGAAGGAGCAGGTGGACGAGATCAGCGAGGAGTTGATGGACTACTACCAGCGCCGCGTCCTCTTCTTCCGCCTCGGAGAATACGGCCGGGCACGCCGCGACGCCGAACACAACCTGGGGCTCCTGGACGTGATCCGCCAGCACACCGACGACGCGGACCTCATCCTCGAGCACGAGAAGTGGCGGCCCTTCGTCCTCATGGACCGCTCCCGCGCCCAGGCCCTCCTGGTCTGCCAGCGGGGCCAGTTCATGGACGCCATTCACACCCTGAACGAGGGGATCGAGGAGATCGCCGACTTCTTCCGCCGCCACGGGCGGGAGGACCTGGTGGAGATGAGCCAGGAGATCGCCACCCTCAAGGACCTCAAGCACCGGCTTCGCGAGCTCTACGACATTCCGCTGAGCCGCACGGAGGTCGTCGACGCCCTGCGCGAGGAGCAGGCCAAGGCCATCGCCGACGAGGACTACGAGCGCGCGGCGCGACTGCGCGACGAAATCGCCCGACACGAGGAGGGCGACTCCGAGGCCTCCGCCTGACC
Source organism: Candidatus Brocadiia bacterium (assembly GCA_046538415.1). Lineage (GTDB taxonomy): Bacteria > Planctomycetota > PUPC01 > DSUN01 > DSUN01 > JBKHIY01. Next base: position 56,738 of record JBKHIY010000008.1, read on the forward strand.
CCCGCCCCACTTCCCTTCCCACCCCGGCGGGCGAGCTCCAGGCCGCCAGCGTAGCTGCTCCCATCCGCCCAGCCCTTCGGAGGAACCCACCGTGTGGCACTGGCTCGCACTGGCCGGCCTGCTGATGGTGGCCTGCGCCGCGGCGGCGCGGCCCGCCGGCATCCCCCGCGCCAAGACGTTCACCAACTCCCTGGGCATCGACTTCGCGCGCATCGAGCCGGGCACCTTCCAGATGGGCTTCGAGGGCCCCTCGCTGCCGGACCGCGTGGCCGGCCAGGGATGGCGTCGGAAGGGCGACTTCGACGAGCAACCCGCCCACCAGGTGGCCCTCACCCGCCCCTTCTACCTGGCCGTGACGGAGGTCACGAATGCTCAGTACGAGCAGTTCGACCCCCACCACCGGGAGCTGCGGGGCAAGCTGGGCTTCTCCAAGGACGACGACGAGGCGGTGGTCTTCGTCAGCTGGCACGACGCCGTGGCCTTCTGCCGCTGGCTGGCCGAGAAGGAGGAACGACCCTACCGCCTGCCCACCGAGGCGGAGTGGGAATACGCCTGCCGCGCGGACACCACCACCCCCTACCACACCGGCCAGAGCCTCCCCGCTCCCTTCCACAAGAACGCCCGGATGAGCTGGTACCCCGGGGAGGCTCGCTCGAAGCCCAACGAGGTGGTGCCCCTGACCGTGGGCCGCACCCCGCCCAATCCCTGGGGCCTGCGCGACGTGCACGGAAACGTCGAGGAATGGTGCGCCGACTGGTACGGCCCCTACCCCCAGGGGCCGGTGACCGACCCCCGGGGGCCGGCCGAGGGCCAGTTCCGGGTGACCCGCGGCGGCTCCCACTCCACCGAGCTCTACTACCTGCGCTCGGCCAACCGCAGCGGCACCCTGCCGGAGGACAAGAGCTGGCTCGTGGGCTTCCGCGTGGCCCTGGGCGAGCCGCCCCGCGGCGAGCCGGCGCCCCCGCCGCCCCCGCCGCGCCACCGCCGCGACGTGGCCCAGCGGGAGGCCGACTGGACGAAAGGCCCCGACCCCGAGGAGCCGTTTTTCCGCGGCCCCCTGGTCTACGTCCGCATCCCTCCCGACGCCAATGGCCCGCGGTTCGCCGCCCACAACCACGATCCAGCGCTGGTGTGGTGCCCCAATGGCGACCTCCTGGCCATCTGGTACTCCTGCCACCAGGAGCCGGGGCGGGAGCTGGCCATCCTGGCCAGCCGCCTCCGCCGCGGCGCCGAGGGGTGGGAGGAGGCCTCCGTCTTCTGGGACGCCCCGGACCGCAACGACCACGCCCCCGCCATGTGGAACGACGGCCAGGGCACCATCTACCACTTCAACGGCCTCTCGGCGGCCGCCACCTGGGGCAACCTGGCCACCGTGCTGCGGACCTCGACGGATAGCGGCGCGTCCTGGTCGCGGGCCCGCCTCATCATCCCCGAGCACGGCACCCGGCATATGCCCGTCGAGTCCGTCTTCCGCACCCGCGAGGGGGCCATCGTGCTCCCCTGCGACGCCGTGACCGGGGGCCGGGGCGGCACCGCCACCTGGCTGAGCCGCGACGGGGGCCAGAGCTGGGAGGACCCCGGCGGCAAGGCCGCGGGCATCCACGCGGGTATCGTCCAGCTCCGCGACGGCCGCCTGATGGCCCTGGGACGGGGCGACAACATCGAGGGGCGGATGCCCAAGAGCCTGTCGGACGACATGGGGAAGAGCTGGACCTACAGCCCCAGCCCCTTCCCGCCTATCGGCGGGGGCCAGCGGCTGGTGCTGCTCCGCCTCCGCGAGGGGCCGCTTTTCTTCGCTTCCTTCGCCCCCCGGATCGAGGTCCGCGACGCCACGGGGGCCAGGCGCCAGGCGAGGGGCCTGTTCGCCGCCTTGTCCCACGACGAAGGCGCCACCTGGGACGTCCGCCGGGCCATCGCCCCCGACGAGGAGCTGGAGGTGGAGACCTTCGACGGGCGGCGCATGAAGATGACCCCCTACCGCTCCGAGCCCCGGGGCTACCTCTCGGTGTGCCAGACGCCCGACGGGGTGGTCCACCTGATCAGCAGCCGTCTCTACTACGCCTTCAACCTGCGGTGGCTCACCGCCCCTCCCCCGGCGCCGCCGCCTCCGCCCCAGGCCCAGGCCCTGCCGGTGAAGCAGGAGCTGCCCACGGCCCTCGTGCCTCGCCAGGCGCCCAGCAAGAGCGGCCCCTGGCGGTTCACGGGCAGCGGCGTGGAGGAAGGCGAGGCGGTGGACTTCCCGGAGGGCGGCGGGATGCGCGTGGACACCGGGCCGGGCCAGCGTGCCCGGTGGGTGGACGACTCGCCGGAGGGCTTCGGCCGCGCCCGGCGCGAGGCTGGCTTCGCCGCCGAGATTCGCCTCCAGGTGCTCAAGAGCACCCACCGCCAACGGGGCATCGACTTCGAGGCCTACGCGGGCGACGGCTCGCCGCGGGGGCGGCGCTACTTCATCTCCATCACCACCAGCGGCGTCTACTGGTACGACCACGGGCCCCAGGAGCTGGCCGAGGGGCTGGACAACCGCTCCGCCCCCCACACCTGGCGGCTCAGCGTCCGCCCCGACGGCATCGTGCAGGTCTACCGTGACGGGGAGCTGCTCGCCGTCCGCCAGCCGGCCCGCCAGGTCGACCCCCTGCTCCGCACCAGCCGGCCCTACCTCCAGTGGGGCGAGGGCGCGGGGGGCAGCGAGGCCGACGCCCTGGTGCGCCACGTGGCCTACGACCTGGGCGGGCCGAGCCAGCCGCAGTGAGCCTGTGAAGCAGCGAAGCGAGGGATCAGGGCGCGGCGGTGGGACGCGCGAGGCCCATGGCCTGCCTGGCCTCGGCGATGGTGGCGGCGGCGACGGGGCGGCAGCGCTCGGCGCCGCGGCGGAGAATGTCCCACACCTGCTGAGGGTCGGCCAGGAGGGCCCGGGCCTGCTCGCGGATGGGGTCCAGGGTGGCCATCATGTTCCGGAACAGGATTTCCTTGCACTCGATGCATCCGATGGCCGCGGTGCGGCAGCCCGCGGCCACCCGCTCGATGTCCTCCTGGGGCGAGAAGTGCTGGTGGAGGGCGAAGAGGTTGCACTTGCTGGGGTCGCCGGGGTCGGTGCGCCGGACTCGGGCGGGGTCGGTGACGGCGGTGCGGAGCTTCTCCCAGATGCTGTCCCGGTCCTCCAGCAGGCCCACGGTGTTGCCCATGGACTTGCTCATCTTCCTGGAGGGGTCGTCGAGTCCCATGATGCGGGCCGCGGCGGTGAGGCGCTCCTGGGGCTCGGGAAAGACGGCTCCGAAGCGGGCGTTGAAGCGGCGTGTGATCTCGCGGCTGAGCTCGAGGTGCTGGACCTGGTCCTCGCCCACGGGCACCACTTCGGCCTTGTAGAGCAGGATGTCGGCGGCCATGAGCACGGGGTAGTTGAGCAGGCCTGCGGTCACGTTGGCCTCGTGCTGCTTGGCCTTCTCCTTGAACTGGGTCATTCGCTGTAGGTCGCCGATGGGGGTCACGGTGTTGAGCATCCAGGCCAGCTCGGTGTGCTCGGGGATGTGGCTCTGGACGAAGATGGTGCACCGCTGGGGGTCGATGCCGCAAGCGATGTTCACCGCCGCGGCGTTCAGGATGCGGCCCTGCATCTCCTGGGGCTCGTAGGGCACGGTGATGGCGTGGTAGTCGACGATGCAGTAGATGCACTCGTACTGGGGGATGAGGCTCACCCAGTTGCGGATGGCGCCCAGGTAGTTTCCGATGTGGATGTCGCCGCTGGGCTGGATGCCGCTGAACAGGCGCTTGCTCACCCCCGGGCCTCCTTCCTGTGATGGGGACGTGGAGCGGCGATGATAGCAGAGGCGGGGTCGGGTGTCAATCCGCGTGGCGATGTGGAGCTTGATATCTACGGGCGGATCGCTATAATCAGTACTTTCCACCCGATGCCGCTACCGCTCCTGGTTCTTTCGTGGAGACGAGGATGGCCGATCATCAGACCGCGGACCTGCGCACCTTCGCCATCGCCGGACACGGCAGCGTGGGCAAGACCGTCCTGGCCGAGGCCGTGCTGGTGGCCACCGGGCTCAGCGGCCGTCTCGGCGACCCCGCTCAGGCTACCTCCGTCGTGGACTTCCACGAGGAGGAGAAGGAGCGCCAGTTCACCATCTTCTCCACCCTCCTCCACGCCAGGCACAAGGGCAAGCTCCTCCAGTTGATCGATACCCCCGGCTACGACGATTTCTTCGGCGAGGTGGTGGGCGCCTGCGCCGCGGTGGAGACCGTCCTGGTAGCCGTGGCCGCCGACGCGGGCATCCAGGTGAACACCCGCCGCGTGTGGAAGCACGCCGGCGAGGCGGGCCTGGGCAGAGCCATTGTGGTCACGCGGATGGACGCGGAGAACGCCGACTTCGGGAAAGTGCTGGCCGCTCTCCAGGAGAGCTTCGGCAACGCCTGCGTGCCCCTCACCATCCCCGTGGGCTCGGGCCCCGACTTCTCCGCCGTGGTGGGCACCCTCAGCCCGCCCGACGACGTGCCCCCCGAGGTCGCCGACAGGGTGCGCGAGGTGGGCGCAGACCTCCGCGACTCCATCGTCGAGTCCGACGACGCCCTGATGGAGCGCTACCTGGAGGGCGAGGAGGTCGGGCCCCAGGAGCTGATGGCCGCGGCTACCGGGGCCGTGGCCCAGGGCACCCTGGTGCCCGTCTTCTGCGTGGCCTCGCAGAAGGACCTGTTGGGCGTCCGGGAGATGCTCGACGCCATCGTGGCCCTCTTCCCTTCGCCCGACCAGGGCCTGGTGCGTCGCGGCACGCGCCCCGACGCGGAGGACGAAGAGGTCGAGCGCCCGGCCCGGCCCGACGCGCCCTTCAGCGCCCAGGTGTTCAAGACCCTCTACGACCCCTACGTGGGCAAGCTGGCGTACTTCCGCATTTTCTCCGGCACCCTCAGCCCCGCCGACGGGCTCTACACCCCCCGCACCGGCAAGCGCGAGAAGCTCGCCCACATCTACCGCGTGCAGGGGGAGAAGCAGGAGGAGATCGAGGAGGCCGTGGCCGGCGACCTGGTGGCCGTGGCCAAGATCGAGAGCCTGGAGATCTCCGACACCCTGTGCGACGAGCGCGACCCCGTGGTCTTTCCCCCCCTGCGCTTCCCCGAGCCCATGGTCTCCCGGGCCGCCGAGCCCAAGACGCGCGGCGACGAGGAGCGCCTGTCCACCGCGCTCACCCGCATCGCCAGCCAGGACAAGACGTTCAAGGAGGGCCGCGACCCCCAGACCGGCGAGCTGGTGATCACGGGGATGAGCGACCTGCACCTCAACGTCACCATGAGCCGCCTGGCCCGCAAGCCCTACGAAGTGGAGATGACGCTCAAAGAGCCGCGCATCCCCTACAAGGAGACCATCTCGGCCCCCGCCGATGGCCACTACCGGCACAAGAAGCAGACCGGCGGTCGGGGACAGTTCGCCGAGGTCTTCCTCCGCGTCGAGCCTATGGAGCGGGGGGAGGACTTCGAGTTCGTCGACGAGATTCACGGCGGCTCCATCCCCCGCCAGTTCCTCCCCGCGGTGGAGAAGGGCGTGCGGGAGACCATGGGCCAGGGGGTGATCGCCGGCTACCCGGTGGTGGGCATCCGGGCGGCGGCCACGGACGGCAAGCACCACGAGGTGGACAGCTCCGAGGCGGCCTTCAAGATCGCCGCGGCGCGGGCCTTCTCCGACGCCTTCCGCAACGCCAAGCCTATCCTCCTCGAGCCCATCGTGAACATGGAGATCACCGTGCCCAGCAAGTACATGGGCGACATCTCCGGCGACCTGAGCAGCCGCCGGGGCCGCATCCAGGGCATGCACGCCGAGGGCGATCAGCAGATCATCACCGCCCAGGTGCCTCTCGCCGAAGTGGCCAACTACTCCACCCAGCTTCGCTCCGTGACCGGCGGCGAGGGCAGCTACACCATGGAGTTCTCCCACTACGAGCCCGTGCCCTCCAGCATCCAGCAGGAGATCGTCCAGAAAGCCGCCACCAAGCAGGGCGACGACGAGGGCTGAGCACGGCCCTCACTCCATGGCCCCGCTACCCCCAAGGGCTGCCGCGGCGCTCGGCAGCCCTTGGCCTTTGGGCCGCCAGCAGCGGCGAGCCAGTGGGAAGAGCGACGGGGGGTGAGCGGGAGAGGGCGCGCGGGCCAGGCCTCAGTAGCCGCACATCACCACGGCCACCCACGTGTTGCTCGAGCGGTCGTGGAAGATCTTGAGGTCGGTGACCGTGGAGGGGCGGGCCTTGGCCAGGCGCTTGTTGACCAGGAGGACGAGGTCGTCGCGGCTGGGAGCCTCGACGCAGAGGGCCTTGAAGGTGGGACGGCCACCCTCCGAGCGCTGGATCTCGGCGATGATGCGGTTGAGGGTATCCAGCCGCTCGGTGTACTTGTAGCGATAGACCTCGTACTTGTTGGAGAAGGAGCCGGGGCTGAAGATGTCGTCCAGCTCGTCGCCCTCGGTGGCCAGGTCGTCGACCATGCGGTTGCGCAGGTCGTCCTGGAGCTTCATCAGGCGGCTGAGCAGTTCCTGCTTGTCCACGCTGGGCCCTCGAGTGGCGGGGCGGGTTGCCTCCTGTCAATTATACGCTCGCCCGGGGACGAGTCAAGCTGGCCGCCGGCCGCGCCACGCCCCAGCCCGCGGCGTAAGCATTTGGCAAGCAACGCATTGCGGTGAGGGAGCGGGAATCGCCCGGGGCCGCGACGCGCGGGCCTAGGATATCTCCACGACCACCTTGATCAGCCCCTCGGTGCCTGCCGCCAGGTCGGCGAAGGCCTGGGGCGCCTCGGCCAGGGGCACGCGGTGGGTGATGATGTGCTGGGGATGGACGCGGCCGCTTTCGAGGAACTCGATGGCCCGGGGAAAGTCGCCGAGGTTGAGCCGCGAGGTGACCACCGTGGCCTCCTTGAGCACGAATTCGCGCCAGAAGACCTCCTCGGTCTGCTCGCCCTGGCCCATCACGGTCACCTGGCCGCCGGGACGCACCGTCTCGAAGGCCTGCTGCACGGGGGTGCCCTGGCCTTCGACGGCCACCGGGTGCCCCACCGCCTCGACCACCTTGTCCGCCCCCCGCCCGTCGGTGAGGCGGGCCACCTCGTCCACGATGGGGGCGCGGCGGGGGTCGAGCGCCAGGTCGGCCCCCAGCTGGCGGGCCACCTCCAGGCGGAAGGGATCCACATCCACGCTCACGATGGTGCGTGCGGGCGAGAGGCGCATCACGTCGAGCAGGGTGAGGCCCAGCTTGCCGGCTCCCAGGATGACCACGAAGTCGCCGGCCTCGATGCCCGTTCGGCGAGAGGCGTGGACGCCTACGCTGTAGAGCTCGGCCATGGCCCCGAAGTGGATGGGCACCGAGGCGGGGAAGGGGTGGACGCACGGCGCGGGCACCACCGCTCGCTGGCACATCCCCCCATGGCAGTCGATGCCGATCACGGTGAGGCGGCGGCACACGTTGTGGCGCCCCTCGGCGCACTGGCGGCAGCGTCCGCAGGGCAGCACGGGGTCGACGACCACGGGCTGGCCGGGCTCGAGGTCTTCCACCTCGTCGGCCACTTCGACGACCAGGCCCGCGAACTCGTGGCCCAGCACCGCAGGGTAGGCCACGCGGTGCTCCATGGTGCCCAGGTAGACGTGGAGGTCGGTCCCGCAGATGCCCACCGCCTTGGGGGCGACGGCCACGTGGCCGGGCCGCAGCGGCGGGTCGTCGAGCTCGCGGATGCTCAGGCTGCGGCGGGAATCGAGCACGGCGGCTTGCATGGCGGGGCCTCTCCCCGGGGGGTCATTCGAGCTGGGAGATGTAGACGGCGACCACGCGGTCGGGGTTGCCCACGGGGGCGAAGCCGGCCGAGCCGGCCAGCAGGATCAGGTCCGTGGCCCCGTCGCCGTTGAGGTCGTCGAGCGTGAGGTCGCCGAACATGGGGACTTCGCGGAGCAGGACGTCGGGCCGGCGGGCGTAGAGGCGCTCGCCCCCGGTGTTGAAGTAGAGCGCGATGGCGTTGGTCTCCTGGCGGATGAAAAGATCGGGCCGCCCGTCGGCGTTGTAGTCGCCCTCGAACCGCACCATGGTGCCCAGGTAGCGAGGCTCCCAGATGGCCCCCCGCATCGACTCCGTGAGGTCGAGCTTGAAGCTCAGCTCGATGGGCATGGAGAAGCTGGCGCCCCGGGGGTAGCGGCGCTCGGCCCGGTCGAAGAGAAAGAAGTTCAGGCTCCCCTCGATGCGCCCCAGGTTCTGGCGAAACCACTTGGCGATCTCCGTCACCGTGATGTCCGTCTTGAACATCGCGAAGTCCACCGACCCGTCGCCGTCGAAGTCGTGGATGGGCAGGTCCTGGTAGATCAGCACGTTCTGGCTCACCACCGTGTCGGTGGGCACGCGGGGCAGCGTGCCGTCCTCGTTGGCCAGGTGCACGCGCACGCGGGTGATGAAGTTGAACAGGTCTTCCATGGTGGTCACGGCGCGGATGTAGTCCTGGCGGCCATCGCCGTCCACGTCCACCACCGTGCCGCCCGTGGGTCGGCTGCGTCGGCGGCTGCGGGGGCTGGTCTCGAAGCCGCCCTCCGGCTTGTGGCGGAACCACAGGTAGTCCGTGGCCAGGTCCGCCCGCCCGTCCTCGTCCACGTCCACCCGCTCCAGCCGGGGCACGGCGAAGGCGGTGCGGGCCTGGAGGCTCCGGGGCGCCGTGAGCCCGTCCGCCTTGCCTTCCGAGGCCGCCGCGTGGCCGAGCACGGGCAACAGCTCGAGCGTCTGGGGGGGATGGAACTCGCCGGACACGCCGCCCCCCGCGGCGGGCCGCTGGCGCGCCACGTCCGTGCCCCCGCCGTGGGCCACGACCAGGTCGTCGAGCCCGTCGCCGTCCACGTCGAAGGCGAAGTTCCAGGGCAGGAGGTCGAGGTCCGAGCGCAGCGCGGCCAGCGACACCACGCCCCGGGCCGGCCCCGCGGTGAGCAGCGTGTCGCAGGGTAGAAGCTCCCGCGGCCGGGCTTGGTAGGCCCCCTGGCGCTGGACGAAGCACCACACCCCCACGGGCGTGAGCACCAGCAGCTCGAGGCCCTGGCCTTCCCCCGTCTGCTCGTCGAGGGGCAGGACGTCGGCCACGTCCACGAAGTAGGCGGGGGGCCACAGGGGCCGCCCCGTGGCCCTGTCCATCTGGGGCTTGGTGTCGATCACCTCCGGCTCCTGGGCGTAGGGTGCCCCGTCGCCGCGGCGGCCGCGCAAGACGGTGATGTAGCGGGAGCCCAGGGCCACCAGGTCGCGGGTGCCGTCGCCGTCGAGGTCGGCGGCGAAGATGCCGTTGGCCGCGGCGTTGCCCACGGCCAGGGAGTGGAAACGCACCTCGCCGCCAGCCGCCCCGCAGGCCAGCGCCAGGAGAGCCAGGGCTGCGGTTCTCACAGGGTCACGTCCCTTCGCCAGAAGCGGATGAAGGAGATGAGGAAGAAGACCCCCGCGTAGAGGGCCGAGGTGCGCACCCCGGCCAGCGCCTCCTCCCACACCGGCGCCTCGCCCTTGCCCGCGTAGTTCACCAGCGTGGCCAGCTTGGTGATGGGGTAGTTGTAGGCGTAATGGCCCAGGAGGGCCTCCACGGGAGGGAAGAACTTGGTGGCCTCCAGGGATACGAAGAGCCCCACCGCCAGGCCCGTGGCCAGGCCCGAGGAGTCGAGCAGCGTGCCCAGCAGGAAGCCCAGGCTCACCGCCGCCAGGATGGGCACCGACATCAGGAGGAAGCCCAGGACCAGATGGCCCATCACCTCGGCCCGGGAGGCGATCACCTTCTCCGGGTAGCTGGGGTCCACCACGTCGCCGTAGGTGGGGAAGCCCCGGGGCTCCGGCAGGCGCCGCGGGGGCTCGGGCTGCGGCTCCGCCTCCCTGGGCGGGGCGGCTTTCTCCTCCGGCTTCTCCTCCTCCCACTCCAGGCCCGGGGGCAGCTCCTCGTCTTTCTGCTGGCGCTTGGGGAAGCGCAGGCTGGGGCCGCCCTGGCCGTTCGAGGAGTACCAGATGTCGGGCTTCTCCCCGCTGTCGTCGGGGAACGCGGGTAGGCGCTCCTGGAGGGGGGGCAGGAAGGGCAGTTCCGTCTCCTCCCCGGGCCCCGTCTGGATCACGGGCAGCGAGCCGCCGTAGCGGGGCTCCACCGTGCCCCCCACCAGGAACCCGCCCAGGGCCGCCGCGCCGACCACCGCCACCGTGGCGAAGACCAGGGCCAGGGACTTGGCCAGGGCGAACTCCAGCCGCCGGATGGGCCGGGCCAGCACGGTGTTCAGCGTGCACGCCGTGGCCTCCGTGGACATGGCCAGGGCGCCCAGGGCCACCAGCAGCACCGTGCCCACCCGCAGGCCGTAGCTGGAGGTGAGCACCCACAGGGTGTAGTTCGAGAACTGCTCGCCCAGCCCCCCGCGCTCGGAGACGGCCCTGCCCGCGAAGCCCAGGCCCGCGGTCACCACCAGCGTGATGGCCAGGGTGGCGGGGAAGAACTTGTGGGCGAAGAGCTTGCCCACCTCCACCCACGTGAGCCGGGCCGTGCGCCCCACGGCGCCCAGCACGGGCACGCGCCGGCGTCGCCGCCGCCTCCGGGCCTCACGCCGCGGGCGGCTGGGTGGCCTCCTGGCGGTCCCCACTGCGGTCTCCTTGGCTTGTGCCGTCGGCCTGGACGATTTCCATGAACAGCTGGCGCAGGCTCTTGCGCCGGGGCGCCATCTCGCTGAGGGCCACGCCGTTGCTCACCAGCAGCTCGGCGATGCGCGCCGCGTCCTCCTGGCGGGCCGTGACCTCCAGGCGGTCGGCCTGCGCCGCCGCGTGCTCCACCCAGGGCTGTCGCTCGAGCAGGGAGCGGGCGCGAGCGAGGTCGGAGACCTGGAGGCGGTAGGTGCGGGTCTCCTCGGCGAGCAGGGAGCCCACCTCGCCGCACACCAGGAGGCGGCCCTCCTTGATGATCGCCGCGCGGTTGCAGATCTCCTCCACCTCCTCGAGCAGGTGGCTGGAGATGAAGATGGTGATCCTCTGCTCGCGGGCCAGGCGGAGGAGGAGGTGGAGCAGGTCGAGCTTGCCCTCCGGGTCGAGGCCCGTGGTGGGCTCGTCGAGGATGAGCAGCGGCGGGCGGGTGAGCAGCGCCTGGGCGATGGCCAGCCGCTGGCGCATGCCGTGCGAGTAGGCCCCCACCTTCTTCCGCCGCTCGTCCTGGAGCCCCACGGCCCCCAGCACCTGGTCGATGCGGCGGCGGGGCACGCCCCCGCTGATGCGGGCCAGCACCTTGAGGTTCTTGCGGCCCGAGAGGTTGCGGTAGAAGGCGGGCACGTCGACCATGCACCCGATCTGGGCGATGGCGTCGAGGAAGTGGCGGCGGACGTCCACGCCGTTGACCTCGATGCGCCCCGCGGTGGGCCGCACCAGCCCCACGATCATCCGCATGGTGGTGGTCTTCCCCGCGCCGTTGGGGCCCAGGAACCCGAAGATGTCGCCCTCCTCCACCTCCAGGCTCAGGTGGTCCACGGCCACCTGGCGCCCGAAGCGCTTGGTCAGCTCGATGGTCTTGAGCACGGCGGTGGGCACGTCCTCGGCGCTCCTCTGTGCTCCCATAGGCCCGAAGAGGCGGGCGGGGCGACGGCCGCGAGATGCCGAGACAGGCGGGTCGGGGAGGAGGGCCGCCACGTGGTCCGACGGGGACCGGCCGCGGGGTATTCGAACTTCTCGCCAGCGCAGCGACTCAATAGGCCTTGCCCAGGATCACCCGCGCGGTGGCCTCCTTGCCGGTGAGGAAGCACGGGCCGGTGGGCTCGGCGCCCTCCAGGGGGATGCAGCGGATGGTGGCCCGGGTCTCCTCCTGGAGGCGCAGCTCGTCTTCCGTGCTCCCGCCCCAGTTGGCCACGAAGAAGCCGCCGTCGGCCTCCAGGCGCTCGCGGAACTCCTCGTAGGAGGCCGCCTCGTGGGTGTGCTCCTGGCGGAAGGCCAGGGCGCGGTCGTAGAGGCCCTGCTGGACCGCCTCCAGGGCGCTCCCGACCTGCCGAGCCGCCTGGTCGCGGGGCACGGCGCTCTTCTCGCCGCTGTCCCGGCGGGCGAAGGTCACCTGGCCCTGCTCCAGGTCGCGCGGGCCGATCTCGATGCGCAGGGGCACGCCCTTGAGCTCCCACTCGTTGAACTTCCAGCCCGGCTTATACTGTTCGCGGTCGTCCACCACGATGGTCAGGTCGTCGGGCAGGGAATCGCGGATCTGGTGGGCCAGGCCCACGGTGGCGGCCCGCTGCTCGTCGGTCCTGTAGATGGGCACCAGGACGACGTGGATGGGGGCCAGCCTGGGGGGCAGGACCAGGCCCTGGTCGTCGCTGTGGGCCATCACCAGGGCTCCGATGAGCCGGGTGGAGACGCCCCAACTGGTGGCCCACACGAGCTGGCGGTCCCCCTCCTCGTCCTGGTAGGTCACGTCGAAGGCCTTGGCGAAGTTCTGCCCCAGGTTGTGGGACGTCCCGGCCTGGATGGCCCGCAGGTCCTGGGTCATGGCCTCGATGCAGTAGGTGCGCACGGCGCCGGCGAACTTCTCGGCGTCGGTCTTGAGGCCCCCGATCACGGGGAGGGCCATCCACTCCTCGGCGAAGCGGCGATAGATGTCCAGGATGCGGAGCGTCTCCTCCTCCGCCTCCTGCTCCGTGGCGTGGGCCGTGTGGCCTTCCTGCCACAGGAACTCGTTGGTGCGGATGAACAGCCGGGGCCGCATCTCCCAGCGGCACACGTTGGCCCACTGGTTGATGAGCAGGGGCAGGTCGCGGTGCGACTGGATCCAACGCTTGTACATGGACCAGATCACGGTCTCGGAGGTGGGCCGGATGTAGAGGGGCTCCTCCAGCTCCTTGCCCCCGCCGTGGGTGACCACGGCGCAGTGGGGGGCGAAGCCCTCCACGTGCTCCGCCTCCTTCTCCAGGAAGCTCTGGGGGATGAACAGCGGGAAGTAGGCGTTCTGGTGCCCCGTCTCCTTGAACATGGCGTCCAGGGCGGCCTGCATCTTCTCCCAGATGGCGTAGCCGTGGGGGCGGATGACCATGCAGCCCTTGACCGGCGCGTAGTCGGCCAGCTCGGCCCGCTGCACCAGCTCGGTGTACCACTTGGCGTAGTCTTCTCCGCGGGGCGTGAGCTTCGCCACGGGGCACGTCTCCTCGCAGGATTCCGACGGGAGGCGGTATTATACTGCAAGCGCCGGGGCATTGCAAACCGACCGCCGGGCCTCAGCCCAGGCCCTGGCGCACCGCGACCGCCGCCGCCTCCACCGTGTCCACTAAAGTCACCAGGCGTAGGTCCTTGGGCCGCACGAGCAGGTGGGCGCGGTAGGCCTCCAGCACCGCCGCCCAGGCCTCGCCCACGCACACGAAGGGGCGACGGGCCAGGGCCTTCGTCTGGAGAAGGGTCCACGCCAGGGAGAACTCGGTGAGCGTGCCCACGCTGCCCCGCAGGCACACGTAGGCCTCGCCCAGGGTGAGCAGGCGGCGCAGGCGCTCGAAGAAGTCGGGGGCCTTCCGCTCCTCGGTGATGTAGCGATTGGCGGCGGCGGGGTCGAAGAGGGCGTTGGTGACGCCCAGGGCCGCGCCCCCGGCGTCGCGAGCCCCCCGTGCCGAAGCCTCCATGGTGCCCCCGTAGCCGCCGTTGCACACTGTGTAGCCCGCCTCGGCGAGCAGGCGGCCCAGGCGGTAGGCCTCGTTGTAGCCGTCGCTGCCCCGGCGCACGCCGCTGGCGCCGAAGACGGCGACGATCCTGCGCCCGGGAGGCTGGGGGGGACTGGGGCGGGTCATTCGACGTGGAACACCGACTTGGCGGCCCCCGGGTTCTCCGCCTCGTCCTTGGCCCGGACCACGATGGTGTGCTCGCCGGGCTCGAGGGGCGGGGTCTTGAAGCTCAGGGTCTCGGTGTTGGAGTCGAAGATGCCGTCGGCGGCGGCCACGTTCACCCACTCCAGGCCGTCGATGGCGTATTCCGCGGCGGCCAGGCCCGAGCCGGCGTCCGAGCAGCGGGCGGTGACCGTGGCGGCGCGGTCCTCCCCCAGGCGGACGGCGAGCTCGGCGACGGTGGGCGGGGTGTTGTCGATGATGAAGGTCTCGGTCACGTGGGCCTTCTGGCGGGCCTGGGCGGGGGGATTGGTACGGGCGTCGGAGGCCACGATGCGGAGGCGGAAGGGGCCGTCGGGCACGGCGCGGGTGTCCCAGTCGTAGTAGTTGAGGGTCAGGCGGTCCTCGATCTTCTTCCAGGTCGTCTCGTCCTCGCCCCGGAAGTAGACGGCGAAGAAGAGATCGTCCTTGTTGGGGTCGGAGGCCTTCCACAGGATCCGGATTCGCTCGGCGAAGGGGCCGCGCTGGGAGGTGGCGGGCTGCTTGGCGGTAGTCAGCGGCCGGGTGGGCTTGGGCCGGGGCGTGGGCCGCTGGCCCGGCTTTCGCTGGGTCGTGGGGCGGCGGGGCTTGGGCGGCTTGCCGATCTTGACCTCCTCGAAGGTGGGAGCGCGATTGGCCGCCAGGTAGGCGATCACCACCTCGTCGAGCACCGCCGTGGCCCCCGGCCGCGAGGTCTCCAGCGTGGCTCGGTACTGGACGAACCGGGCGTTGGGGCTGGCCACCGCCTGGCCCTGGGGCCGCCCGTACTCCGCCGACCACCGGCTCCAGGAGACGTCGGGGCGCGAGGAGTTGCCCGAGCGCGTGGCCAGCGTGAGCGACGTGCCCCGGGGCACCTGGGCCTGCCACTGGATGTGGCCCCAGCGGGCCATGGACCCGGAGTCGTAGACCTCCGAGAGGAAGGTCGCCCGGGGGGCATGGGGCGCGGCCACGCGGTGGACCTGTCCGGTGTTCGCCGTGGCCAGGTGGAGGGCTCCGCCGGCCACGGCGAGGGCCATGACCTGCGACTCCTCGAGGTCCGCGAGCTGCACCAGGTGCGAGCCATCCAGGCGATAGAGCTTGCCCTCGTTGCCGGTCCCCGCGTAGAGCGTGCCCTGGTGCCAGGCGAGGGCATAGAAGAGCACTCCCTTCTGGGAGGCCACCTTCCGCACGTCGCCGTCGGGGGCGAGGCGGTAGATGGCGTTCTCGGCGCTCACCTCCGCCCCGGGGGCGGTGGGCTTGGTGGGCTGGGGGTTTGAGGAGGAGCCTCCGCTCGTGGTCCGCGACCGCATGGCCGCGGCCCGCGCAGCGCTTGCCGAGCTCGACTTCTGGGAGGGCGTGCGGAGGGCAGCGGTGGCGAAGTAGACCTGTCCCTCGGGAGCCAGGGCGATGGCCCGGATGTCGCTCTCCTCGGCGTCGTAGGCCAGGCGGGCCTCCCCGTCAGGGGCCACTTCATAGAGGAAGCCGTGCTTGTCGGTTCCCGCGTAGAGCGTGCCGTCGTCCGCCCGCGCCAGGCTCAGGATGTGGCTGGCGTTGGCCTGGAGGACCACCGAGGCCTTGCCCCGGGGCGAGATCTTGAGGAGCTTGCCGTTCGGCCCGGTCCCCGCGTAGACGGTGCCGTCGGGCGCCACGGCCAGGGCCCAGATATAGGGGTCGGGGCACTTGTAGAGGACCTCGCTCTTGCCCGCCGGGCCGATGCGAAAGAGGGTGCCCGATGGTGCGGCGGAGGTGTAGACGGCGCCGTCCGGGCCGACCGCCACGGCCAGGAGCTCGAGGTCCGCCTGGCCAGGGGGTGCGAAGAGCTCCGCGGCTTTCCCCTCGCGGAGCCGCAGCAGGCGGGGCGGGAGCCCCGCCGCGGCGTAGAGGGCGCCCCTCCCGTCGGCGGCGAGGGCCATGAGGTGGGGCACCCGCTGCTCCAGCAACGGCTCGAGCTCGGGGGCCAGGACCACCTGGCCGAGGGAAAGGACGGCGGTGCCCTTGGCCTCGCC
The DNA here is from genome assembly GCA_046538415.1 of Candidatus Brocadiia bacterium. GTDB lineage: Bacteria > Planctomycetota > PUPC01 > DSUN01 > DSUN01 > JBKHIY01. Next base: position 72,548 of record JBKHIY010000008.1, read on the forward strand.
GTTCTCGAAGTCCGAACGCGTGGTCTGCACCCATTTCTCTACGGGCACGGGCCGGGCCGTGGCGGCACAGGCGGCGAGGGCGAGGGGAAGAAGGACGTAAGTTCTCATCGGTCGGGATTCCTTCCGGCAGGCGCCGGCCCGCCTGGTCGGGCCTTGGGGGCGGCTTCGCTAGGGCTTTTCCCCGGGGCGGACGAGGACGGGGAGCGCGTGGGCTCCCGAGACGACGTGGTCGGTGTCCACGTGAGCGCTGATGGCCTCCGCCGTGGCCGTCACCCCGGTGCTCTTGGGCGAGGCGACGACGCCCAGGATGGAGGGCGGCAGAGAGGGCAGCTCCACCCCCTTGACCGCCACCCCCCGCTGGGGCAGGCGGGCGCGGATATAGAGCCGGCGGTGGGACGGCTGCTCGCGGACCATGGCCACCAGCTGGTCGAGGTCCCGCGGCTGGTAGCGGTGGGGGGCCTCGGCGCGGAGGTACTTGTGGTGGGTAGGAGCGTCGCACACCACCACGCTCAGCTCGCCCTCGGTCAGGTCGCGCGGCAGGGCCAGCTCGAGGGTCTTGAGCACCGGCTCGCCGTCGGTCGGCTCGAGGGTCACGAAGGCTCGCACCGTCTCGCCGGCGTGGTAGTCGTTGCGCTCCAGGCGCACGGCGTCGATGCGGGCCGTGGTCTGCCCCGCCTGGACGTCGAACCGTGCGTCGATGCGCTCGACGGGCACCTTGGCGAAGGGGTTTTGGCCCAGGGAGGCGAGGGGCTGCATCACGTCGCCCATGGCCTCCATGAGCGAGCGGGAGCCGGCGATGCCGGAGTAGACGTTGCGGACCTCCAGCGGCGGGCGGCCGGCCAGGCGGACGGTGGCCCGCATGCGCAGCGTGTTCCGCCGCGGCAGATCGCCATGGACGAGCATGGCGTTGAGCAGGAACAGCCCCACCAGCCGGGGCGTGAACCGGGGATGGTCGAGCACCCGGCACCGGAAGGAGCGTTCGCCCCGCACGTCGGCCCGCCGCAGGGTGGCCTCGACGGGGATCATGCGGGCCATTTCGCCCCGTCGGCCGGCCACCGCGGCCTGCACGTCGGCGGTGAACCGCCCCACCGTCCGTCCCGCGCTGGCCAGCTTGAAGGAGCGGTAGAGGCTGGGATACGAGAGGTGGACCACCGCCGTGGCCATGGGCACGCTCACCTCGCCCTCCCCGAACATGGGATGGCCGAAGGCCAGCACCTGCTCGCCCACCACCGCGGTGCAGGTGCCCACCGCGTCGAGCGACAGGTCGCCCTCCATGAGCCGCACCGCCAGGGCCCCGCCGGGCTCGACCCTGGCCCCCGCCGCCTCCTCGCCGCTCGCCGCGCCGCCCTGGACGGGCAGGAAGCCCAGGGGCTCGAACCGCTCCCGCAGCAGGCGCAGGGCGGGCGGCGTGGCCCCGCCCACGGTCAGCGGCGTGCGGATGGGGTGGAGCATCCCCGCGTCGGCCAGCTCCCCCTCGCCCCGGGGCGAGGCCGCCAGGCGGACCTGGCGGAAGGTGCGCCCGCCGACGGTGATCGGCGCGTCGAGCCGGCCCCCCGCCGGGCCCTTCGCCTCCTGGCCTGCGGCCCGGCTCTCGAGCACGGCGACCATGTTCTCGAAGGGGGTGATGCCGCAGATGGGCTCCTTGGGAAAGGTCCAGCCGTAGGCGATGGCGCCGGCCAGCCTGGCCTCGCCGGCCACGACGAGGTAGATGGGGCTGCCGCTCATCCCGGCGATGATGCCCGTCTTCTCCAGGCCCGCCCCGCTCATCCGGGCGAGCACGATGTCCTGCTTTGGCATGGCATTGCGGAGCACGCCGATGACCTCGACCTGGAAGCGCTCGGGCTTCGTGCCCCGGAAGACGCTCAGGCCGTAGCCGGTCATCCCCCGGCGAATGTCCTTGGCGGGGATGTAGTCGACGACCGGGGCGCCCGCGCGGGCCGCCGCGCCAGCGGCGAGGGCGAGGGCGAGAATGGGGCCACAGGGCCTCATGGGGGACTCCTGCGCTACGCGTCGCAGCAGGGAGGGAAGTACTGGGACTCGCCTATGATAGGACGGCCCTGGTGAGCTGTCAAGCGCCTTGATTGGGGCCCGGAGTGGGGCTATAATCCCAGGGAACGTACTGCCCCGGATCTCCCCGCGAAAAGGACCGCGCCGGTGACCATTCTCCAGGGCCTCGGCCTGGGCGCCCTCCAGGGGCTCACGGAGTTCCTGCCCGTGTCCAGCTCCGGCCACCTGGTGCTGGCCCGGGAGCTGCTGGGGGTGGGGGATGAGCCGGCGGTGGAGTTCGCCGTGCTGGTCCACGCGGGCTCGCTGCTGGCCATCGTGGTCTACTTCTGGCGGGACATCGTGTCGCTTCTGACGCGGCGTCGGCGCCTGGTGCCCTGGCTGGTGGTGGGCTCGCTGCCCGCGGTGGGGGTGTACGTGGCGTTTCGGGAGGTGATCGAGGGGGGCCTGTTCGAGAGTCCCACGGCGGTGGGGGTGGCCCTGCTGGTCACGGGCACGGTGCTGTGGCTTTCGGAGCGGCGGGCCGCCGACGCGCGGGGCCTGGAGGCGGTCACGTGGCTCGACGCGGTGGCCGTCGGTGTGGCCCAGGCGGTGGCCATCGTGCCCGGCATCTCGCGGTCGGGGATGACCATCGGGGGCGGGCTGGCCCGGGGGATCGAGCGGCGTGCGGCGGTGGTCTTCGCCTTCCTGCTGGGGGCGGTGGCCATCGCGGGGGCCACGGGGCTCAAGGCGCGGCGGCTGGTGGCCATGGGGGCGGATGGCGGATGGGGGCCGATGGCGGCCAGCTTCGGGGCCTCGCTGGCGGTGAGCCTGGCCGCGCTGGCCGTGCTCACGGCCCTGGTGCGACGCAAGTGCCTGTTCGGGTTCGCCATATACTGCTACGCCGTGGGCGGCGCGGTTCTGCTTGCAAAGCTCACCGGGCTCTGGTAGAATACCGCGGTCGGGCATTCCCCGTGCCCTGGGCCCGCTCCGGCGGGCCGCAACCGCGTTCCCTCCCCGTCCAAGCCCGGCCGTCCTTCCCTCGGCGGAGACGTCCATGAACCGCGAGGTGCTGCTGCGCGTGATCGTCTCGCTGGCGGTGCTCGGGGCCTGCGCGTTCGCCGTGGTGAGCCTGGTCACCTACGACCCCGCCGACCTGGCGGCCTACCGCCTGCCCGCGGCCCGCCCGGTGCACAACCGCTGCGGCCTGGTGGGCGCCCACCTGGCGGCCGCCCTGCTCGAGACCCTTGGCCTGTGCTCCGCGCTGCTGGTGGTCATGGCCCTGGTGTGGAGCGTGCTCAACGCGCTCGGCCGGGGGCTGGAGAAGCCGGTGGGGCGGCTGGCGGGCACCCTGGTGCTCCTGGCCTGCGCCTGCACGTTCGTCGACGCCGCGGGCGAGGCGGAGGGGGCCATGCCCGGCTACGGCGGCGCCGTGGGCCTGGCCCTCGGCGGGCTGGTCACCCGCTACTTCGGCCAGGCCGGCCAGTGGCTGCTGGGCGTGCCCCTGGTGATGCTCGCCCTGCTCATGCTCTCGGTGGACGATCTGCTGGTGCCGCCCGTGCTCAAGCTGGCCGCGGCGGGCCGGCGGATGGCGGGCCGCGTGGCCGAGCGAAGGAAGCGCCACAGGCGCCCGAAGCGCCCCCGGCCAGCGCCCGCACCGGTCAGCGCCGAGGCCGACACCAAGGCCTTCGAAGCCGCCCAGGCCGCCGATGCGCAGGAGACCGAGGAGGTCACCGAGACCGCCGAGGCCCCCCTGGACACCGGTCGGCCGGTCAGCGTGGGCACCCTCGACCACGTCCAGCAGGCCGGCGCCCAGGAGCCCCTTGAGGACGATATCCCCACCGAGGAGACCCTGGCCCCCGAGCCGCCGCGGCGGAAGAAGGCCCCCAAGAGCTACGTCCTGCCCCCCGTCTCCCTCTTGCGGGAGGGCAACCCCGTGGACCACGGGCGACGCCAGCAGCACATCCAGGGCCAGATCGAGATCCTGGAGCGCACCCTGGGCGAGTTCGGCGTGGGCGCCCACGTGGTGCACATCGACCAGGGGCCGGTGGTCACCCGCTTCGAGCTGGCCCTCAAGGCGGGCACCAAGCTCACCAAGGTCACCTCGCTGTCCGACGACCTGGCCATCGCCACCCGCTCGCCCGCGGTGCGCATCGTGGCCCCCATCCCCGGGAAGTCCACCGTGGGCGTCGAGCTGCCCAACACGGAGAAGGAGCTGGTGTGCCTGCGCGACCTCATCGAGAGCGAGGAGTACCGCTCCCGCGACTACACCCTCCCCCTGTTCATCGGCAAGGACGCCTCGGGCAAGCCCATCATCGGCGACCTCACCCGCATGCCCCACCTCCTGCTCGCGGGGGCCACCGGCTCGGGCAAGAGCGTGTGCATCAACAGCATCATCACCAGCATCCTGCTCACCCAGCACCCCGACGACGTGCGGCTCGTGCTCATCGACCCCAAGATGGTCGAGCTGGCCGCCTACGGCCAGCTGCCCCACCTGCTCACCCCCGTGGTGACCAACATGAAGCGAGCCGCCTGGATCCTCGACTGGGCGTGCAAGACCATGGACGAACGCTACGACCTCCTGGCCGCCGTGGGCGTACGAAGCATCGCCGCATACAACCGCCTCGGCGAGGAGGAAGTCCAGCGCCGCGTCGCCGACGAGCCCGACCCCAACCGATTTCCGCCCCATCTGCCCTACATCGTGATCATCGTCGACGAGCTGGCCGACATGATGATGCTGGCCGCGAAGACCATCGAAACCTCCATCACCCGACTCGCCCAGAAGTCCCGAGCCGTCGGCCTCCACATCATCCTCGCCACCCAGCGGCCCAGCGTCGACGTCATCACCGGCCTCATCAAGAGCAACCTGCCCACCCGCATCTCCTTCCAGGTCACCTCCAAGGTCGACTCCCGCACCATCCTGGACCGCAACGGCGCGGAGAAGCTCCTGGGCTGCGGCGACATGCTCTTCCATCCCCCCGGCTCCTCCAGCCTCGTCCGCGCCCAGGGCACCTACGTCAGCGACCAGGAGACCAAGCGAGTCGTCGAGTTCATCCGCCAGCAGCGCGAGCCCGACTTCTCGCTCGACCTCGACGGCGGGGTGCCCGACGACGAGCCCGACACCGCGGCCACCGCCGACTCCTCGGCCGGCGACGAGCTCTACGACGACGCCTGCCGCATCGTGCTCGCCACGGGCCGGGGCTCCGTCTCCCTCCTCCAGCGCAAGCTCGAGATCGGCTACACCCGCGCCGCGCGGCTGGTCGACATGATGGCCGAGGAGGGCATCGTGGGCGGCTACAAGGGCTCCAAGGCCCGCGAGGTCGTCATGTCCCTCGAAGAGTGGCAGGCCAGCCGCAGAGGGGGCGGCGCCGGCCCCTCCGCCGAGGAGCACGCCCGAAAGCTCGACGCCGCCGCCGAGGACGACGTGGCCGACGAATAGCCCCCCAGAGCCGCCCCCGTGAGCCCACGGCCCCGAGCCTCCCAGAGCCCCCGCCTGCCCGCACCCCTGCGGGCCCTCGGCCGAGCGCTCCACGACGCGGCCCTGGCGGCCTTCCTCCACAACGCCAGCCTGCTCGTGCGCCTGGGCCTTCGCCTCGCCTGCCAGGCCCGCGTGGCGGGCCGCGACCGGGTGCCCCGCCGCGGCGGCCTGCTGGTGGCTGCCAACCACGCCAGCTTCGCCGACCCCGTGATCCTCCAGGCCCACATCCCCCGCCACCTGACCTACCTGATGACCGACAAGTACTACTTCATCCCCGGCCTCCACGCCTTCGCCCGCTTCTATCGCGTGCTGTGCCTCCGCGCCCGGGGGCCGAACAAGGCGGCCCTCCGTGCCGCCGTCCGCATCCTCGAGGCCGGCGGCGCCGCGGGCATCTTCCCCGAAGGGGCCATCAGCCGCGACGGCGTCGTCCACGACGCCCTGCCGGGCATCGGCCTGCTCGCCCAGCGGGCCGGCGTGCCCGTCCTGCCCGTGGGCCTCGCGGGCACCGAGCGCCTCATGCCGCCCGACACGTGGCGCCTCCATCGAGCCCGCGTGGCCCTCTACTTCGGCGAGCCGCTGCGGCCCGCCGGCGAGAGCCGCCAGGCCCTCCTCGGCCGCATCAACGAGGCCATCCACGACGCCGCGGCCGAGGCCCGCCGGCTGGTGGCGCAAGCCCCGCCCCAGGGCCTTGCCTCCCGCCGCCCGGAGCCGTAGAATGCACGGCGAGGGGCACGGGGCGGCTCGGAGGCGGCGATGCGGCGTGGCTTCACCCTGGTCGAGCTCCTCGTGGTGATGGCCGTGGTGGGCCTCCTGGCCGCGGTGCTCCTGCCCGTCACCGCCCGCCTGCGCGCCGCCGCGAGCAAGGCCCAGTGCCTGAGCAACCTGGGCCAGCTGGGCAAGGCCCTCAACCTCTATACCGACGCCAACGACCACTGGTACCCCTGCGCCGCGTGCATGCCCTCGACGGAGCCCGACCCCGGGCTGCCCCGCATCCGCGACCTCCTGGAGCCCCACGCCGAGGGGGCCGTCTTCCAGTGTCCCGACGACCAGCCCACCGACCCCCAGTATCCCTTCCCCAGCTTCTTCGAGGGCGAGGGCTCGAGCTACGAGTGGGCCGAGCTGCTCAACCACCTGAAGGTCGGCCAGCCGGTGCGCTTCGCCCCCTTCGACGTCGAGAAGCTGCCCATCCTCCGCGACTACCAGCCCTTCCACCCCCGCGGCTCCAGGGTGGGCATCAACGCCCTGTTCGTCGACGGCCACACGGAGAGCCTGTGAGATGAGCCGCAGACGCACCGTCTTCCTCGCCTCGGCCCTGGTGGTGGCCGCGGGCCTCGCCGTGGCCGCCTGGCTCCTGTGGGCCGCCCACCGCCCCCCGCCGCCGTCCACCGCCGAAGAGGTCACTGCCGCCGTCACCGAGGCCGACCCCTCGGAGCTCTCCGACGAGGAGCTCGAGCAATGGGTGCGGCGGGTGGCGGACCTCGTCGAGCGCCTCCCGCCCCACGAGTGCGAGCGGCTGGTCCAGCGGGCCACCGCGGACCCCGCTCTCCGCGAGCGCTTCCGAAAGCTCGACCCCGAGCGGCGGGAGAAGCTCTTCGACCTCATTTCCGCGGAGCAGCGGGCGCGGATGATGAGCCAGGCCGCCCAGCAGTGGGTCCAGCGGCTCAAGAAGCTCCCCGCACCGGCCCGAAAGGCCCTCCTCCGCACCATGGGCGCCGCGGCGCGGAAACGACGCGGCAAGCGGCGCACGCTGTCCAAGGACCAGATCGCCCGCCACCTCGCCGCCACCACGCCCACGGAGCGGGCCAGGTTCGTGCGCACCATGCGCGAGGCCCGCGAGATGATGAAAGAGGCCGGCGTGGGGCGATAGGCGACCCCGGGCGGTGCACGGCGGCTCGCCGAGCCGGGCCTGAGTCCCGCCCTAGGTCTCCTCCCCCTTGCCTGGCCGGATGTGCAGGTGGCAGCAGCCGTCGCCGCCGGGAGTCCAGGTGTCGCAGTGGAAGGCGAAGCCCGCGGCCTCGAACGTCCCCGCGTCCACCGCCGCGGCGATCTCGCACAGCGTCGCCACCGTGCGGTCCCCCAGTCCCGCCTCCTGCCAGGCCTCCTTGAGGGGGCAGCGGCGGTGCTGGACGTCGAGGCCCCCGGCGTCGCAGCGCTCGACCACGGGCTCGAAGAGCCACTGGTGGACGGGGCTGGCGTGGACGAAGGCCCGCTCCAGGCCCGCCATGTCGCCGGGCGCGTAGGGCGCGAACTTCGCTCCCAGCTCCCGGCCCCGCCGGGCGATGGCCCGCTGGAGGATGGCCTTGGCCTTCTGCTCGCCGCCCTCCTGGCGCAGCTCGTCGTAGATGTGGTAGTAGAGCAGGGCGCGGTGCTTGTAGGCATCTCGCAGCCGGCGGCGCAGATCCTCGTCGCTCATCGCGGGCCTCCTTTCCCTGCCCAGTATAGGGCAAACGCCACCCCGGGGACAGGGGCCGGCGGGGGCCAAGGGCGTGTTGACGCCGCGTGGGCGAAGCTCTAAGATAAAGGCCGCCCAAGAGCCCCTGGCACCAAGGGAAAGGAACTGGCCATGGTCACAGCGATCGTGTTGATCAACGCGCGGCGGGACGCGGTGAACGAGACGGCCCAGGCACTGGTCGGCCTCGACGGCGTGGCCGAGGTCTACTCCGTGGCCGGCGACTGGGACCTCGCGGCCATCCTCCGCACCAAGACCAACGAGCAACTGGCCGACCTGGTGACCAACCACATGCTCAAGCTCGAGGGCATCCTCAAGACCACCACCCTCATCGCCTTCCGAACCTACAGCCGATTCGACCTCGAACGCATGTTCAGCATCGGCATGGAAGAAGAGATGGCCTGAACGGGAGACCCCCTCATGAGCCGCCTCACCCGCCGCCAGTGCCTGGGGGCCACGGGGCTGGGCGCCCTGGCCCTCGCCGCCCCCGCACGGCCCGCCCCCCAGGCCGACCAGCGATGGACCCTGGGCATCAACACCAGCACCATCCGACCCGCCGGCCTGGAGGAGAAGATCGACGCCGTCGCCGACGCCGGCTTCCAGGCCATCGAGCTGTGGAGCGGCGACCTGGGCCGCTACGAAAAGGCCGGAAACTCCCTCGACGACATCCGACGCCGACTCCAGGACCGGGGACTCCTCGTGGCCAACGTCATCGGGCTGTGGAACTCCATGCCCCGCGACGAGGCCCAGAAGGCTCGCCGCTACGAGGAGCTCAAGCCCCAGCTCGCCCAGGCCGCCAGGGTCGGCGCCCGCCACATCGCCGCCGTCCCAGGACCCGACCGCCCCGACATGGACGTCCGCTGGGTGGCCCGCCGCTACCGCGAGCTGCTCGACCTGGGCAAGGACTTCGGCATCACCGTCGCCGTCGAGTTCCTCGGCCCCATCAAGGGCATCCACACCCTCGGCCAGGCGGCGGCCATCGCCATCGAGAGCGACCGCCCGCAGGCCCGCATCGTGGCCGACACCTACCACCTCTACCGCGGGGGCTCGAGCTTCCGCAACGCCGGCTTCCTCGCCGGCTCCGCCTACGCCGTGTGGCATTTCAACGACGTGCCCGAATCCCCGCCCCAGTCCCAGCTCCGCGACGCCGACCGCATCTACCCCGGGGATGGCATCCTGCCCCTGGCCCAGCTCCTGCGCGACCTGTGGGCCGCCGGCTTCCGCGGCCCGCTCTCCGTCGAGATGTTCAACCGCCAGGAGTGGAAGCGCCCCGCCGCCGACGTGTGCCGCGCCGCCATGGCCAAGATGCAGGCCCTCATCGCCAAGAGCGGCACCGGCACGTAGCCCCCGCGAGGGCGGCGGCGCTGGAGGGGGGGCGCGGCGAAAAATTTTTTGCGGGCGTAAGGCCGCTTCGGTTCGAGGCTTAGGGCAATCGCCCTACGTTTTCTCGCCACTTTTCACAATTTTTCGTGTCCGCCCGGAGGGGGGGCTTCGGTTTGTAGGGGTAGAGGAGAGCGCGGGCCGGGGCCGGGCACTGGGTCTTCACCTGATAGGGGTAGGGAAGGCCAGTTGCCTGGCCTCCCCTACCCCTATCAATGGGACGGGGACGCGGGGACAGGGACGTCCCGGCGACAATGGAACGGGGACGCGGGACAGGGACGTCCCGCCTAGTGCGCCTGCGAGCGTGCATGGTCAG
>JBKHIY010000171.1:0-6326 GCA_046538415.1 Candidatus Brocadiia bacterium
CTTAAAGCCCAGTAGCAGCCGCCGCACGGGTTCTTTGACAAGTTGGGATTTCGCATCCTCGGCGGGGAAGAGGCCCTCGGGGCTTCCGGGGGCCTCTTCCGGCCGGGGCTTTTCGGCGGCGGGCGGCTCATGGTAGAATGCGGCGGCTCGTCCCCCGCCCCGCGGAGATGCCGGGTATGGAATCGCTGCTGCTCTACGTTCCCGCGTTTCTTTTCGGCGCGGTGACGGGGAGCTTTCTGAACGTGTGCATTCACCGTCTGCCGCGTGGCTTCCTGCTGCACTGGCCGCCGTCGCACTGTCCGTTTTGCAGCGAGCCGATTCGTTGGTATGACAATGTGCCGATTGTGAGCTACCTGGCGCTGGGGCGACGGTGCCGGGCGTGCGGGGTGCGGATTTCGCCGCGCTATGCGCTGGTGGAGGGGTTGACGGGCGGGCTGTTCGTCTACCTGGTCTGGCGCCTGGCGGGCGGCCCGTCTCCGGATTTCGTGCGGCTGGGCATCTACACGGCGGTGGCCACGGCGCTGGTGGCGGCGAGTTTCGTGGACTTCGAGTTCCGCATCATCCCCGACGAGATCAGCGTTCCTGGTGCGGTGCTAGCGGTGGTGGCGAGCGTGGCGTGGCCGTGGCTTCACGACTTGGGCGAGCCGGTGCTGGTAGGCTCGTTGGCGGGGCTTTTGGGGCTTGTGCCGTCGGCTCATCCCCGCTTGTGCGGCCTGGTGGCGTGCCTGGTGGGGATGGGGCTTGGTGCGGGGATCATCTGGGCTCTGGGGGTGGTGGGGCGTGCGGTGTTCCGCAAGGAGGCGATGGGCTTCGGAGACGTGAAGCTGATGGCCTTCGTGGGCGGGTTCCTGGGCTGGCAGCGGGCGTTGCTGGCCATTCTGCTGGGGGCATTTGCGGGTGCGGCGGTGGGGCTGGTGCTGCTGTTCCGCAGCCGGGACACGCGGATGCCGTTCGGCCCGTATCTGTCGCTGGGTGCGTTGGGTGCGATGCTTCACGCGGAGGACATTGGGGCGCTGTTCGAGCGCTTTTCGTCGGCTCTCCAGGCGGGTCCCTAGGGCGGCGGGGGGCCGCTTTCGCGGATGGTGTAGCGAAGGTTTCGGGACCGCATCCACCGGACGGCGAAGATGTCGCGGAGGCCTCGGAAGAGGCGGTTCCACACGCCGTACTTGGTCTTGCCGTGGAGGCGTGGGCGGTGGCGGACGGGGACTTCGCGGATGCGGGCCCCCTCGAGGCGGAGGAGGGCGGGGAGGAAGCGGTGCATGCCGTGGAACATCTTGACGCGGGCGAGGACGTCTCGCCGCATGACGCGGAGGGAGCATCCGACGTCGGTGACATGGTCGCCGGTGAACCAGTTGCGGGTGGCGTTCGCGATTCGGGAGGAGACGCGGCGGAGCCAGTTGTCCTGCCTGTTCTGTCGGATGCCACACACGCATTCGCACTCGCCGCGGTGGACGAGCTCGACCATGGGGGGCAGGTCGGCGGGGTCGTTCTGGAGGTCGGCATCCATCATGGCCACCAGCTCGCCGCGTGCGGCTTGGAAGCCGGCGTCGAGTGCCGCGCTCTGGCCGCAGTGGGTGTCGAGGGCGAGCCAGCGGACGGCGGGCTCGGCGGCCGCGGCGTCCTTCATCCTGTCGAGGGTATGGTCGGCGGAGCCGTCGTCGACGAGGATGAGTTCGCAGGCCGCGTAGAGCTCGCCGAGGCCCTCCCGGCAGGCCTGGACCAGGGGCAGGATATTGTCCTCCTCGTCCCTGGCGGGCACCACGATGGACAGACGTGGGGGGCTCATTGGCCGGTGCCTGCGGGCGCAGGGGGCCGGCCGGCCTGCTCGCCCCGGTGGCGGAAGATCAGCATGAGGTTGCGCACGTAGATGATGGAGTTGAAGGACTGGCCGAGGATGAACACGGGGTCCTGGCGCCAGATGGAGTAGGCGAGCAGGAGCGCGGAGCCGGAGAGGCTGAGGTACCAGAAGGCCATGGGGAAATAGCTCCGCCGCCTCCGCTCCGAGGCGACCCACTGGACCACGAAGCGAGCCGAGAAGAGAAGCTGGGCGGCGAAGCCCAGGGCGAACCAGCCTATCGGCTCGACCCGCCAGGTGGCCGCCTTCAGGCGCGCCCGGGCGCTCCGCCAGTCGCCCTCGCGGTAGGCCGCGGCGGCCTCGTCGAGCGTGCGGCGAAAGCTATCGGCCTGGTCTGCCTGCTCGGCGGCCACCGACGGCTCGCCGAGGGGCCGCCCCTCCCCCGCCCGGCCGACCGCCGCTGCACAGGCGAGGGCCGCAAGCATCGCCGCTACCACGCACGCCGGGCGCCGAACAGGATCCATGATGGGCTCGCTCCGCGCTCTGATGCTCTGGAAGCCGGGGCCGGTCGACCCGCACCGCCGCTCATTATAGCAGCAGCGGCCCGCGGGTAAAGACCCGCCGAGGCACTTGACTCGACGGCCGCGGCGTGGCAAGATGCCGCACCGACCGCCCCGTCCCCGAGAGGCAAAGGAGCGAGTGCATGGCAAACGAGGTGGCCCTGGGCCTGATCGGCTGCGGCGGCAACATGGGGGCCCACGTGCGGGGCTATCGCGCCCTGTGGGAAGCGGGCCTTCGCGACTTCCGCATCGCCGCCGCGTGCGACATCCAAGCCCCCAAGGCCGAGGCCCTGGCCGACGAGGTGGCCGCATTCCAGGGCACCCGCCCCACCGTCTATCTCCACTCCGAGGCCCTGCTCGACGGAGAGCCGGGCATCGACGCCTGCGACCTCTCGCTCGTCCATCGCGACCACCACACCGTCGCCATCCCTTGCCTCCAGGCGGGCAAGCACCTGACCATCGAGAAGCCGCTGGCCATCACGTGCCGTGCCGCACAGGCCATCGTCGACGCCGCTCGCGACGCCGGCCGCATCCTCCAAACAGCAGAAAACTACCGCCGATCCCCCGAAAACCGAGCCATCCGCTGGGCCATCGAACAGGGCCGCATCGGCACCCCCCGAATGCTCTACTGGATCGACGTGCGCGAACGGGTCTGGTACTGGGGCTGGCGCGAACACCGGGATCTCGCCGGCGGCGGCTGGACCATGGACGGCGGCGTCCACTTCGCCGACCTCTTCCGCTACCACCTGGGCGAAATCGACACCCTCTACGCCATCTCCCGGACCCACTTCCCCACCCGCTACCGCGACCGCGAGAGCCTCACCGACCCCACCGAGGCCACCGTCGAGGACACCACCATGGCGGTCTTCGAGTTCCAGAGCGGCGCCTCCGGCCAGTGGACGTCTTCGAACGTGGCGCCCGGCCGCGGCTTCTGCGAGCGGGCTATCTTCGGCTCCGAGGGGAGCATCACGTGGGGGCAGGGCCTCCAGAGCCGCACGGAGACGGTCGAGGCCAAGCAGCTCGTCGCCGAGCACGCCGCGGCGATGGACGAGGCCGAGCGCCAGCGCTTCTTCCCGCGCGGGCTCACCGACACCATCGCCTCGGAGCTCTGGGAATTCGTCCAGGCCGTGCTCGGGAACGGGGAGGTGGAGACCGACGGGGCCGAAGGTCTCAAGGACCTGGCGGTGTGCATGGCCGTCTACGAGTCCTCCCGCCTCGCCCGCCCCGTCCGGGTGGCCGCCGTCGAGCGCTGCGAAGTCGAGGCCTACCAGGCCGACCTCAACGAGGCCGCCGGCCTGTAGCCCCGGCCGAACTACCATTCGCCCTTGGGCCAATCGATGTCCAGCCCGCCGATCTTGGGGGTCAGGACCATGGTCATCGAGCCGGCCCGGCGCTCGCCGGCGAGGCCGAAGAGCACGGCGCCCAGGCTATCGCTGCCGGTGGTCGTGCCGCCCACGACCAGCGAGTGGCCGTCGGGGACCACCACGCGGGTGGAGAGCTCCGTCACGTCGATGGCCCCCCGGCGGGTGCGGGTGGTGAATCGCGGCCACATGACCACCTCGACGCGGCGGCCGGGGAGGATGCGGGGCCGCACCACGAGCTGGCGCCCCACGAAGCCCCGCTCGATGATGGTCTGCCAGCCGCGGGGGGTCCAGTAGCGGAGGCCCTGGACGAACACGTCGCGCCCCACCTGGATGAAGCCTTCGCTGCCGCTTTCGACGACGATGAACATCGATTCGCGGGTGGTGCGGCTCGTGCGGCGCGCCGCGGTATCGAGTCGGGCGCGAAGATTCTCGCCGGCCACGCCGATCCTCAGGCCGTTGCGCCGGGCCACCCGTCCCCCTGGGGAGGCCACGGCCACGTTGTCGTTGGCCAGGCGGAAGGCGACCTGGGCGTCGGCCGCGCTGCGGCGGTCGGTGCCCAGCTTCTCCACCACGATGGCCACGCTGGTGGGCGAGCGGGCCGGGAAGGTGGGCTTGGCGGGCATGATGCGAATGTCGCCCTTCTCCGCCGCGGGCCGCTGCGGAGGCGGGACGGGGCGGGCCGCCTCCTCGCGAGGCGGCGGCGTGGTGCCGTAGCCCTCGTAGATGCTGGGGTCCATGGCGCACCCGGCGACGGCGAGGACGGCGAGGAGGATGGGCGGGCGGGCTCTCATGGCTGGCCCTCCTGGGGGGGACATGGCGCGGGGCTCTTTCATCTCATGATAGCGCGGAATGGGGGCTTCATCCACCCCATTTGCCCTGCCGGGCCGGGCGATGCCCAGGGCTCAACGCTCGCCCCTCTCCTCTCGCTTCAGCTCGGCGAGCACCAGCTCCTCGCGGAGCTCGTGGCCCGGCCCGCGCCAGGCCACCCCCCCCTGGCGGTCGATCACCCACGTGGTGGGCACGGTGGCGACGGCATAGGCATCGAACGTGCGTCCGAAGCCGTCGGCCATCCGGTCGCAGGCCAGGGGATAGGTGATGTGGTGGGTCTTGGCGAAGGCTTCGGCTTCCGCCCGGGGGTCCTCGGTGATCCCGACGACCACCAGGCCGTGCTCCTTGTGCTTCTCGTAGAGGGCCTGGAGCCGGGGCATGAGCCTTCGGCATCGTCCGTGTCGGGTGCCCCAGAAGTCGAGCACGACGACCTTCCCCTTCAGCTCGTCGAGGCTGGTGGGCTGGGCGTTGAGCCAGGCGGCGAGGTCGAGGGGCGGGGGCTTCTTGCGGCTCTCGGGCGGCGTCGCGGCCGGGTCGGCGGGGTCCCGGCCCGCGGTGGCCTGGGGCTCCTGGAGCGCCTGGCTTTCGGCGTCGCCATCGCAGGACAGGGAAAGGAGGACAGCGGCGAGGAGCGGCGCCAGGGACCTCATCGCCCCCTCCTCGGCCCGCGCTCGTCGAGCAGGGCGTCGATCTCGTCGCGGAGGCCGGCGGGCGACGGGGTCCGCTGGTCGCGGTCCTTGGCCAGGAGGCCGGCGATGAGCCGTGCCGCGTCGTCGGAGAGCTCGGGGTTGCGCTCCTGGGGAGGCGGCGGCTCCTCGGTGAGGTGCTGTGCCAGGACGAGCGCGGCGCTGGGCCCGGTGTGGGGGGGCGAGCCGGTGAGCATCTCGTAGAGGGTGGCGCCCAGGGAGTAGAGGTCGGAGCGGATATCGAGGTCGGTCTCGCCCCGGGCCTGCTCCGGGGACATGTAGTAGGGGGTGCCGACGGCGGCCCCGGGGAGGGTGAGCATGGTGTCGTCGCCGGTGCGCAGGCGGGAGAGCCCGAAGTCGGTGACCTTCACGAAATCGTCCATCAGCACCATGATGTTGTCGGGCTTGATGTCGCGGTGGAGGAGGCCGAAGCCGTCGGCGTGGTGGAGGGCGTCGGCCACCTGTCGGGCGATGAACAGGGCCACGCGTTCGGCCAGCGGCCCGGAGCTTCGGATGCGTCGGCTGAGGCTTCGGCCCCGCACGTACTCCATCGCGAAGTAGTAGAAGCCGGCGTCCTCGCCGGCCGTGATGCCTCGCACGATGTTGGGATGGTCGAGCATCATGGCGGCCCGGGACTCGCGGCGGAAGCGCTCCAGCAGGGTGGCGCTCTCCGCCGCCTTGGGGGGCATCACCTTGAGGGCCACCGTCCGCCCGGTCACCAGGTCGCGGGCCTGGAAGACGCTGCTCATGGCCCCCCGGCCGAGCTTGTCGACGATCTTGAAGCCCCCGATCTCCATCCGCAGCTTGCGGCCTCGCTGCACGGTGAGCAGGAGGTGGACCTGCACCTGGTTCAGGTAGCCGCGCTCGACGAAGATTTCGCCGATCTTGACGTCCGCGCCCTCCTGCCGCCGCATCTGCTGGATGCCCAGGCACTCCTCGAGCTGGGCCACGCTCACCTGCTGCTCGGCGAGCGCGGCCTCCCCGAAGCGCCGACGCATGGTCTTCTCTCGGACCGCCATGGACAGCTCCCTGAGCCCCCTGGTGCCCGGCCATTCTATCCCCCCGCGGCGCGCCCTGTCAAGGTGGCCGAGCG
>JBKHIY010000172.1:0-6309 GCA_046538415.1 Candidatus Brocadiia bacterium
GGCCTGAAGGCCGCACTCCGAACGCAGGGGCTCCCCGTACGGCCTGAAGGCCGCAGTCCAAGCGCAGGGTCTCTCAGCAGGCGGCTGCGGGCCGGGGCGCGGAAAAAGGCCTGCGCCCCGGGGCGGCGGCTCACTGGAAGGCGCTCTTGATCTCCGCGATGCTCACCCCCAGGGCCTGCCTGGCCAGGGGGTCGAGGGCGTTCGCCGGCCCGGTGACGTGCAGCGTGCGGTGGACGTGGCGCAGGGTCTCGCCGGGCTCGAGCGCGGCGGCGGGCGAGGAGCTCTCCAGCTCGTAGAAGGGGCCCAGGGGCGGCCCGGCGGGGGTGGGGCCGTCGTTGTAGCTGTTCACCACGTCGCCCCCGTAGGGGTGTTCCTGGATCTCCCACATCGAGTTCACATAGTCGGTGGTCCCCTGGGGCTTGGTGTAGGTGGCGAGGGTGAGCACCTGGTGGGCGGCGTCGTAGCTGCCCATGATGGGCTTGGCCCGCTGGGGGCTGAGGCCCAGCTTGCCCCGCTTCTTGCCGTCGCACTTGAAGTAGATCACCCCCTCCTCGATCTTCAGGCGGTCGGGCGGAATCTCGCCGAAATAGGCGTCGTTGACCACCGGGCCGAGCTTCGCCTCCGGCCCCTCCACGTAGGGGATCACCACCGTGGTCGACGGCGAGGGGGTGAACATGCACAGGATCCAGATGGAGAGCAGCCCCTTGTCCTTCGTCCACGCCTTCTTGCCCGTGTTGGTGATGCGGTTGTCGGACTCGAAGGCCACGGCGTCCACCTCCTCGGGGAGGCGTAGGCCGAAGTGCTTCTCCACGTCGGCGGGGCCGAGTAGCCGCACCGTGCGGTCGGCCATCAGGTCGAAGGTGGTGCCCGAGAAGTTGGTGAGGGTCATCTTCTTGCGGAAGCGGGCGTGGGTGGGCGAGCGCTCGACGAGCTCCCACGGCCCCCAGTCGATGGCCTCGGGGGTCTGCCAGTCCTCGAACTTGAATTCCCGGCTGGCGCCCTGGGGGAAGAAGATGGAGAACTGGCCGCCCTCGGGGCCGAGCCACATCCGGTCCTCGCCCCCGAAGGGGTTCATCTGCTCCAGTCGCCGGCCCGAGGCGATGAGCTCGCGGTTGATCCACCCGAAGCTGAGGCCCTCGGGGCCGCCCGCGGTGCTGGTCATCACCCGCCCCTGGTACTGAGGCACCACCACCACGTGGGCCTCGCCTGCCTCGTCCGAGAGCACGAACGCATCGGTGTGCTTATCGAGGAAGGCCAGGTCGTCCCGGAACGTGGGGGCCTGCTTCGCCCCCGGCAGCCCGGCGCAGCCCGCCAGGGCCGCCAGCCACAACACGCCGGCGCGTCTGGACACGTCGCGATCCTCCGAAATCGGTGCCTCGAAAGCTCCCGCCCGGCCCCGCGGCCGAGCCGTCCCGCAGGCCCCCACAGAAGCACAACCGCCCGCCCCATGCAAGTCCGCGAGCGACCGAAAAAACCCTTGACATACCCCGCCTGGCGTGTTACGATCCTGCCGTAGGTGCTACCGCCCGCGCGCGACGGACCGAAGCGTCCAGCGCGGACCCGCAGGATTCCAGCGAGCCCCCGCACCAGCCGGCATCGGGCGCGGGGGGCGCTGGGCCAGGCAATCCTCTCGGAACCAGGACACGCGGTGCCTTGGGTTGTGCTCTCGGAGGCAGGTCCATGACCAACGCCTGGTGAATGGGGACGCGGGCGAGGCGTCTACGCAGGGGCCTCGCCGGCCTGGTCGCAGCGCAGCACAGAGGAGACATACGGATGGCATCTGCAAACCGACGCCTGGCCTTGCGAGCGGTGGCCGCGGCGCTGGCCATGGCCGTGGCCCTGCCCGCCGGGGCGTACAGCATCTTCGACCTCCAGGCGGTGGACGCGACGGGGAACCCTACCGACCCGATGGTCAAGGCCCCCCCAGACCCCGCCAACCGGGTGACCGTCGAGGGCATCGTGCTCAACCGCCCCGAGGACTTCTCGGTGATCGACCCATCGGTGCCCGGGTGGCAGTACTGGCAGATCTACGTGCAGTCGGAGGAGCCGGGCAAGCCGGCCGGCATCGCCGTCTTCCAGGGCCGCTTCTTCGCCGCCACCTGGCCGCCGCCCTATCCCGTGGTCCAGCCGGGGGACCGGGTGGAGGTGAACGGCTTCGTGGCCGACCACAGGGGGAAGTCGAACATCAACACCCGTCACTCGGCTGCCCCGCAGATGGACTTCACGGTGGACGTGGTGGGCCATCCGGGGATGCCCGTGCCGGTGGACATTCCCAGCCTGGCCGAGTGCACGTACTTCAGCGACGAGCGCCGCGACGAGCCGGGCTATCGCGGCGGCGAGTTCTACCAGGCCCAGTGGTGCCGGCTCAGCGGCGTGCGCATCATCGATCCGCCCGCCGACGACCCTCCGTGGGGCGGCGGCTGGGGATGGGGCGCCGGCAAGTCGGTGCTCGTGACCGACGACTCCGGCGAGGTCCTGCCCCTCTACCTGGCGGCGGTGGGCGACTTCGGCGACTACTTCCCGCCCGACGGGCCTTTCAGCGTCGTGGGCATCTTCGACCAGGAGGACCCGGGGACGGACATCGGCGGCGGCGTGACCGCCTATACCGGCAACTACCGGCTGTGGGTGCTTCAGGGCGCCGACGTCTTCGGCTCCCAGGAAATCCCCGAGCCGGCCACCCTGTGCCTCCTGGGCTGCGGGGGCCTCGGCCTGGTCCTGCGGCGGCGACGATACCGACCATCGAATGAAGGGAGCTGACGCCAGATGGCCGAGACCAGCCAGGGACAACCGGTGCCGCTCGTCCAGGAACTCGACCCCGGGCAGGGCTACCAGACGCTGCTCGGCGGGAGCCCCCAGACCCGTGGGATGCGCAGCGGCCACGTGAGGCTCCAGCCGGGCGGCGAGATCGGCCTCCACAGCACCAAGGGCCACGAGGAGACCCTGGTGTTCCTGGAGGGCAGCGCCACCGTGCAGCTCGACGGGGGCGAGCCGCTGGCCGCGGGCGTCGGGACGATCGCCTATGTGCCCCCGCACACTGGCCACAACGTGGTGAACAGCGGCGAGGGGGTCCTCCGCTACATCTACGTCGTCGCACCCGTCCAGGACGCGTGAGCAGCGCAAGGGCGGAGCGGAAGATGATGGGAATAGCCAGGCAGAGAGCCGCCCCGCGCGGCTTCACCCTCATCGAGCTGCTGGTCGTGGTCATGGTGCTCGGCCTCCTGATGGGCATCCTCCTCCCCGTCGTCTCGGCGGTCCGCCGCCAGGCGTGGGTGACCACGGCCAAGCACGACCTGCGCCAGGTGGGCCTGGCCTGCCAGCAGTACCACGAGGACTACGAGCGGTATCCGCCGGCCCGCACCTTCTGCGCCAGCCGGATGGCCAGCCTCGACGAGTACAACCACCTGCCCGACGAGCTGGTCGTCGACGGCTACCTGCCCGAGCTGCCCGAGGACGTCTTCAACCCCGGCCAGACCTACAAGTACATCGCCCCCGGCTTCGGCTGGGCGAACGGGATGGGCACCTACCTGGCCATCTGGGTGCCGCGGGCGTTCCCCGGCGACGGGGGGCCGGACGACGACGTGCCCTATTTCGACCAGCCGTCCTCCCCCGTCAAGTTCGCCGCCTGGAGCGTGGGCCCGTCGGGGGCCAAGACAGTCTTCGAGTCGGACATGCTCCACTACCCGGTGCCCCCGCGGCACTGGTATCCCGACAAGGGGGATGGCATCATCGTGTATCTCATGGCGGAAGGGGGTCCCAGGTGTTCGCCGTGAGGTCGCCCCGGCTTTCGGCCCTGCTCGCCGCCGCGCTGCTGCTCGGCCTGGCCGGCTGCGGGGAGGAGGAGGACCCCCGGCCGAAGCTCGCGGTCACCACCTCCTACCTCGAATGCGCCGTGCGCGACCTGGCCGCCGAGGAGTTCCACATCATCCGCATGCTGCCCCCGGGCACCTGTCCGGGGCACTTCGATGTCACGCCCGCCATGGTGAGCCGGCTGCGGGAGTGCCCGCTGCTGCTGCGGTTCGACTTCCAGGAGGGCCTGGAGGAGAAGCTGCGGCGGCTCGAGGCCCACGGCCTGCGCAGCGTGGCGGTGCCCGCCGGCGAGGGGCTGTGCGTGCCCGCCACCTACGCCGAGACCTGTCGCGCCGTGTGCGGCGCGCTCGGCGAGGTCTACCCGGAGCGGGAGGCGGCCTACAGGGCGCGGCTCGCCAGCATCGAGGCGCGGATGGAGGCGCTGCGCGAGGAGGCTGCCTCCGCCGTGCGACGGGCGGGCCTGGGCGGCGCGCCGGTGGTGGCCTCGGGGCATCAGGCCAGCTTCTGCGCCGCCCTCGGCTTGCGCGTGCTGGCCACCTATACGGGCGGCGACGCCCAGAAGCTCTCCAGGCTCCAGGCGTGCATCGCGGAGGGCCATCGCGCCGCCGTGCGACTGGTGGTGGCCAACCTCCAGGAGGGGCCCCAGCTCGCCGACCCGCTCGCCCACCGCCTGGGCGCCCGCGCCGTCGTGCTCAGCAACTTCCCGTCCATGGAAGAAGGCCAGAGGACCTTCGACGAGCTGGTGAGGGCCAACGTCGCCGCGCTCTGCGACGGGTGCCTGCCGTGAGCGGCGTGCCCCTCGAGCTCCACGACGTGGAGGTCCGGCGAGGGGACAGGGCCATCCTGGCGGTGGACGAGCTGGCCGTCGCGGCCGGGGAGTTCCTCGGCGTCGTCGGCGTCAACGGCGCGGGCAAGACCACCCTCCTGCGCGTCTGCGGGGCGCTGCTCCGTCCCGATTCGGGGCGGGTGCTCCTGGGCGACGTCGACGTAGCGTCGGCCTCGGCGTGGCGGCGCACGGCGGTCCGCCGCGGCATCGGCTACGTGCCGCAAGCGACCGACTACAACGCCCACCTGCCCCTCACCGTCGAGGAGGTGGTGGGCACGGGCCGGGACGGCCGGCGGGGCCTGCTTCGCCGGCCGCGGGTGGAGGACCGCCGGGCCGTGGCCCACTGGCTCGAGCGCCTGGGCCTGGGCGAGCTGGCGAGCCGCACCTTCCGCACCCTCTCCGGGGGCGAGCAGCAGAAGGCGCTCATCGCCCGGGCCATGGTCCAGGAGCCCAGCCTGCTGCTGCTCGACGAGCCGGCGGCGAACCTGGACCTGGACTGGCGGGCGCGGATCGTCGGCCTGCTCGACGAGCTCTACCGCTCCTGCGCCCTCACCGTGCTCATGGTCTCCCACGAGACCGGCATGCTCCCCGCCTCCTGCGGCCGCGTGGCCCTCCTGCGAGCGGGGCGGGTGCTCCGCTGCGGCCCTCCCGACGAGGTGCTCACGCCCGCCGCCCTGGCCGGCGTCTACGGCTGCCGCGTCGAGGTCGCGGAGGCCCAGGGGCGGCGGCACGCGGTGGCCGGGGCGCGGCCTGCTCCATGATGGACCCCTTCTTCATCCCCGTCCTGGTCGCCGGCGTGCTGGGGGGTGCCAGTGCGGGTCTGCTGGGCGTGTTCATCGTGGGCATGCGGATGCCCTTCGTGGGCGTGTGCGTGTCCCACGCGGCCATGGCCGGGGCGGTGGGGGCCGTGCTGATGGGCTGGCCCCAGATGCCGTGCGCCCTGGCGCTGGCCGTGGCGACTTCGGGCAGCCTGGGCCTGGTGCGCGTGGCTCCCGGCCGGGGCGGGACGGACAGCAACGTGGCGCTGGGCGTGCTCTTCTCCCTGATGATGGGCCTGACGTTCCTGGGCATCGGCCTGGCCCCCGGGCCGAAGACGGCCATGCTGGGGCTTCTGTGGGGCAGCCTGGTGTTCGTGGGCGCCCGCGACGTGTGGATCACCGCGGGCTGCTGTGTGGGCCTGATGGTCTTCGTGGCGGCGTTTTACAAGGAGATGCGGTCCATCCTCTTCAGCCGCTTCCTGGCCGCGGCCAGCGGCGTCCACGAGACGTTCGTCTACACCCTGTTCCTGGGTCTCACCGGGCTGGTGCTGACGGTGAACCTCCAGGCGGTGGGCGGGCTGATGATTTTCAGCCTCATCACCAACCCCGCGGCGGCCGCGCTGCGGCTCTGTCGCGGCTTCCGCGCCCTGTGCCTCGTCGCCGCCGTGCTGGGCGCGGCCAGCGCCTTGGGCGGCTTCCTCGCCTCCTACTGGCTCGACCTGCCCACCGGCGCCTGCATCGTCCTGCTCTCCACCTTCCTCTTCGCCCTCGCCAGTGCGTGGCGCCGCCACCGGGGCGAGGCCGCCTAGCCCTGGCTCTTCCCGCCCGGCGCGCGCCCCTCTACTACTACAACCCGTTTTCCCCCCAAAAGCGGACACGAAAAATTGTAAAAGTGGCGAAAAAACTGAGCGGAATGCC
>JBKHIY010000173.1:0-6297 GCA_046538415.1 Candidatus Brocadiia bacterium
ATGCACGCTCGCAGGCGCACTAGGCGGGGCGTCTCTGCCCCGCGTTCTTGGTTTCGCGGGACGCGGAGGTCCCGCCTACAAGGCTCGAGCCCACCGGCGAGGCGCCGTTCGCACACGTCGTCCAGCCCCTGGTGGCGGCCCCCACGGGGCGCCCCTGGCGCTCGACGACTCCACGGGCGCCCCCGTGGGGCGGGTGGAGCTCGACGACCCGCCTTGGTCCTTCGGGGATGAAAGCGCCCGGTTGTGACGGGGGTGACGTTGTGACCCTAGATCCGGTATTCTCTCATGTGGGGTTTTCTCATGTTTAAACCATACATGACCTAGGGTCACAGAGTCACCCCGGGGGCCGCGCCGCGGCGGCTCCCCCTCGGCGAAGACCAAGCCCCTCATCCTCGACGACGGCCGCCTGCTGCGCATCGACGACGGGGACGAGGAGTGGAAGCTCGCCGCATGCGAACCCCTCACCGGCCAGCGGCTGCTCCGCTACGAGCATAGCTTCGCCACCCGAAGCTCCCAGTGGGGACGCCCCAGGACCGCCCCCCTGGGCATGATCTACGCCCAGGGGGCCATCTACCAGACGCTGGGACGGCGCCTCCGCTGCCTGGACGCCCAGACCGGCGAGTTGCGTTGGGAGTACGCCGCCCCCGAGGGCCAGGGCCACCTCTATCGTCCCACCCTGGCCGCCGACCTGGGGCTCGTGCTCCTGGTCCAGGGGCCGGGGGGCGAGGAAGCCCGCGAGCTCCACTGGAAGGGGCTCTACGGCGGCCGCTACCCCGCTCCCATCGTCGACCACGTGCTGGCCGTGGACCTGGAGACCGGGCGCCTGCGATGGCGGGTGCGGCGCAATCCGGCGTTCCGCGACCTGCCGGGGAACAAGATGAGCCACGAGATCGCCCGGCGGAAGATCGTCTACCACGTGGTGGCCTACTCCCGGGGCCGCCTGTTCCTGCTCTTCGCCTGCGACGCCAACGGCGGCGGCCCCTCGCTCGTATTGTGCCACGACGCACGCACCGGCGAGGAGCTGTGGTACGCCATCACGCGCCCGCAGTACGATCCGACGGCCTCGCGGATTCGCGGGGGCGGCGAGATGTTCAACCTCTTCGCCCTCGACGACGGCACGCTGCTGACCATCGGCCACCAGTGGGCACGCCTGGCCCAGCGGGACGGCAAGCTCCTGGCCTACGGCTCCCTGGGCGGCAACGCCCGCTGCGACACCCACACCTGCACGGTCCGCCTGGTCACCGCGGGGTTCGGCAACACCCTCGACCTGGCCAGCCCCGAGCTGCGCTGGACCCGCCGCGACCTGGCACGGGGCCAATGCGGGGGGCGCTGCACCCCCGCATACGGCATGACCCTCCACCAGTGCAGCGGCTGCAAGTGCTTCTTCCCCCTGCGGGGCCAGATGGCCCTTCACCGCGTGCCCCCGCCCCGACCGCTGCCCGACAGCGACCGCCTCCTTCCCGGCCCCGCCACGGGCAGGCCCCTGGGGCCACCGGCCCCTCCCGACGCCTGGCCCTGCTACCTCTACAACGGCGAGCGGCGGGCCTGGAGCCCCGCCGAGGGGCCCCGCCAGCTCGCCGAGCTGTGGCGCACCCCCGTGGCCCAGCCGCTGCCGCCCGACGCCACGGGGCTGCGCCGCGACTGGCTGCACACCAGCCTCTACAACGGCCCCGCCACGGCGCCCGTGGTGCCCGGCGGCCTGGTGGTCGTCGCCGACCGCGACCGCCACCGCGTGGTCGCCCTCGACGCCGCCACCGGCGAGCCCCGCTGGACCTATCGCACCCTGGGGCGGGTGCTCACCACGCCCACCTACGCCCGGGGACGATTCGTGCTGGGCACCCGCCGGGGCTGGGTGCACGCCCTGGACGCGGCGACGGGCGAGGCGGCCTGGCGCTTCTTCGCCGCGCCCCAGCAGCGCTTCCTGGTGGCCTACGGCTAGGTCGAGTCCGCCTGGCCCCTCCACGGCTGCCTGCCCGTGGTGGGCGACACGGTGGTGGCGACGGCCGGCACCCACGGCGAGGCCGACGGCGGGGTGTGGGCCTGGGGGCTCGACCTCGCCACCGGCGCCATCCAGTGGAAACGACGCCTGTACCGACCCGAGCGCCCGTGGCAGACCTTCCAGGAGCCCGACCGCCGGGGGCGGCTACGCGTCGAAACCTGCCTCGACGACCTGGGATACGTCAACCGCAGCAACGGGCGATACTGCGTGACCGCGGTGCGGAACATCGACCTGCCGGCGAGCTGCCAGGAAGTGGTCCGGGCGGCGCGGGCGCTCCTCCGCCCCGGCACGGGCGAGCTGGCGGCCACCCCCAGGGCGCTCACCGAGGACCGCGACCGCCGGCCCCCGACGCCCTCCTTCATCACCTACGACGAGCGCTTCCCATTCCTCGACATGGAGTTCGAGGCCCCCGGCGGCCCGCACGGGACCGGCTCGTGGGGCTGGGGCGCCCTGGCCGGTGGACGCTCCGGCGTGCGGCGCCTGGCCCACAACGGCGAGGCCCTCATCGTCGTCCAGCTCAAGCACCCCGCTCCCGTGCTCCACTACGTGCCCTCGCGGGAGGCGTGGGGCCGCCACTACCTGCGCGAGCACGAGCCCATCGCCTCGCTCACGGGGCGCACCGACTCCCTAGTCGTGGGCGGCCGGGTGGCCTACGTCGCGGGGGAGGGGATGGGCGAGATGCCCTGGGGCACCGGCACGCGCCCGCGCCACCGTATCGCCAAGGGGGAGCGCATCCCCGGCCACCTGATGGCCGTGGAGCTGCCCTCCGGCCGCGTGCTCGCCGAGCTCGAGACCGACGCCGCGGTGATCAACAACGGCCTGGCCGTCGTGCCCGGCCGCCTGGTCGCCGTCTGCGAGGACGGCACGGTGCGCGGCTACGGCGCCCCCGCCCCCTGACCCGCGCCGCCCAGGCACACCACCGCGCCGTCCAGGGTGGCCATGTAGAGGCGCCCTGCCGCCGCGGCCATGCCGTCGAAGACGGGCGGCGAGGCCAGGGACAGCTCGGCCAGCTTGCTCCCGTCGGAGGCCGCTACGGCCCACAGCCGGGCGCCCTTCCTCCCCTCGAGGGCAGCGGCCTGGGCCTCCAGCTTCTCCCTCATCGCGGGGTCCTGGCGCCGCCGCCAGGCCTCCCGCTCGTCCACCAGGTCGGGCGGGCCGGCCACGAACAGCGTGTCGCCCGCCAGCACCATGGCCCGGACGAGGAGCGGGACGTCGGCCGTCCACCGGGTGCGCACCTGGAGCTGGCCCCAGCGGGGCACGCGCCTGCGCCGGCGGGGCGATTCGACCAGCTCGGGCTCCTTCGCCGCCGCGAACAAGTGGTACTCGAGGGGGGTGGACCAGTAGTAGTACTCGGGCTTGCGGCCGAAGCCGTAGACCCGCTGCCCGTCGACGACCAGCAGCCGCCCCGCGGGCACCTGGCGCCCGGCGCGAAACCAGTCGCGGTAGCCGGTGTAGAAGCGCTGGCCGAAGACCCAGTAGGAGCGGTGCCACCAGGTGTCGTCGAGGAAGCCCGTGGGACTGAACAGGTGGCGCGCCCCCTCCTCCTGGCGCCTGCCGGCCAGGTCGAACCGGGCGTGGCGCATGTAGAGGGAGGAGCCGTCGCTGGACAGGATGTCGGGCAGCGCCCCGGGCAGGTCGAAGCCGCGGACGGCGCCCTTGGGCTGGCGGCGCGTCTCCCCCGCCCTGCTGTCCAGCCGCGTGCACGAGAGCTGGTCGCCGGTGCGGGGGTCGAGGCGATGGAGGAAGATGCCGCCGTCCAGGTAGGAGGACCGTCCCGCGGCGAAGGCCACCGCCCCGTCCGCCACCAGCACGCTGCCGTGCACCGGCCAGGTCGACTCGACCTGCCCATAGGCCACCACCCGCCGGTCCTGGGGCGCGGCGCGGAAGCGCCAGGCCACCTGGCCGTCGGCGAGGCGGAGGCAGGTGACGTATCCGTCGGCCGAGCCGAAGAGGGCCAGGCCCTGGTGAACCGTCGGCGGGCTGTCCACCCGGCCCCCCGCGGTATAGCGCCAGCGGGGCGTGCCGTCGCGGGCGTCGAGGGCGTGCACGGTGTGGGCGTCGACCTCTGCCACGAGCACCGTCCCCTCGGCGACCACCACGCTGCTCAGCTTCCCGCCGAGCGCCGCCTCCCACAGGCGCCCCAGCTCCGCGGGCACGGCCGCGGGGGTGCAGCCGCTGCGGGCCCGGTCGTGGCGGTAGGTGGGCCACTCGCCGGGTTCCGGGTCGCGGGTTCCGGGCGGCGGGTCCCCGCCGTAGGCGGGTCCCTTCTCCAGGCGCTCCCCCCGGGCCCCGGAACCTGGCGCCTGCGACCTCGGGCTCGGGGCCAGGGCGTAGAAGCCGTTGATCTTGGCCCGGCTGTAGCAGGCGCACGCGTGGGGCGGAGCGTAGAGGAGCCCGTTGCACGGCACCACCCCGAACTGGCACGTGCCGCGCACCCAGTGATGGGGAATGCCCCGGCCGGTGGCCACGTCGATGAACTCCACGCCCGCGCGGCCGAGCACCAGGTAGCGGTCCGTGGCCCGGTTGCGGTGGCAGCGGTGGTGGGGCATGCCCACCTGGAAGAAGGCCTGGTCGGCGGGTCGTCGCCGCTCGACGGCGCCGGTGAGGAGGTCGCGCCCCGCGGTGATTCCCGGGTCGTTGGCGTGGGCCAGCTCGCCGGTCCACACCAGCCCGTCGGCCACCAGGACGTCCACGGCGGCGTGGAAACCCTCGCGGCAGGGGCAGCTCCACAGCTCCTCGCCGCTGTCGGCGGCGAAGGCCACGAGCCGGCCCACGGGGGCGTCGATCCAGCCCGCCTTGTGCTTGCGCCCCGGCTCCTCGTCGAGCTTTCCCGGGGCGGCGCGGTCGGCGGAGAGCACCACCCCGTCGTGAACCACCAGCGTGGGGGCCGACCACGCGGGCCGCTTGGGCGCCACGGGGCGGGCGGCCCGCCACAGCGCCTCGCCCGTCCCCGCATCCAGGCACACGACGGCCTGGGCATTCTGGAAGAAGACCCGGTCCGCGGCCACGGCGAGGGTGACGGGCATGAGGCGAGCGGTGTCGGCGTCGCGCTTCTCCCACAGCCGCTCGCCGGTGGGGGCGCGGAGGGCGAGGATGCGGGTCGAGCTGGCGTCGGCACCGCCCCGCCGGGCCGCGGCATCGCCCCCCGCGCTCCGGGCGACGAGGAACAGGCGCTCGCCGGTGCACAGCACCTCGCGGGTGCCCTCGGTGCCTTCGTAGGTGTGGAGGGTCTCGCCGGTCGCCGCGTCGAGGGCGCTCAGTGGCTTACCCGTGCCGAGGGTCACGTAGACGCGGTCGCCCAGGGCCACGAGCCGCCGCGAGAGGTCGGGCGGGCCGCTGCGGAAGGGCCGCAGATGCTCCTCCCAGGGGCCTATCGGGCGGCGCCACAGGATCGCGCCGTTGAAGGCGTCGCGGGCGACCAGGAACCACCTGGGCGGCAAGAGCACGGAGGCGACGGGGCCCTCGTCCTGGATGGAGAAGACCCGTCCGCCCGCCGACACCACGGCGCTCACGCTGGCCAGGCGCTCGTGCTGTCGGGCGCGGCGGGGCACGCCCACCCACTGGATGCGCCGCGGCGGGCCGACCGCGCGGTCGCGGCCCACCGCGTTGTTGCTCGGCTCGTGCAGGCTGTGGGTCCATTCGTCGAGCTCGGGGGGCCGGGGCTTGACGGTGCGGGTCCACGCCCCTTCGCGGCGGAGGGCGGCGACGCCGCCGGGGCAGAGCACGCGCATCACCTCGGCCATGGGCGTCTCGCCCAGGTCCTCCGCCACCACCAGGCTCACCAGGTTGTCGGCGTAGGGCAGGTGCCGTCCGTCCCAGGCGGAGGCCGTGACGCGCCCGCCGAGGCCAGCGGCCCGGGCCGTGGCCCGTGCCCGCTGGACGTTGGCGGGGTCGGCGTCGAGCCCATGGACGATGGCCCCGCTCTCGGCTCCGAGGGCGGCGGCCAGCCGGCCGTCGGCGCAGCCCAGGCGGACGATCAGCCCGCCCCGCACCCGGGCGGCGGCCAGGATGCGGCGGGCGCGGGCCCCCGGCCGCTCGCCGGCGCCCGCCAGCCCGGCAAGGCACAGGACGAGGGCCAGCGCCCAGCGGCGGCGGGCACGGAGTCGGGGACGCAGCGGCTCTGCGATGTGCATGGTCGAGCTCCTTGCTGGCGGGAGGGGCCGCCGGGACGCGGCCCAGTGGGGTGAGGATACGCGACCGGGGAGCCGCCGGTCAAGCGGGGGCGGGCCCTTGTGCTCTCGGGAGGCCAGGAGTATACTCGTGGGACGCAGGAGGGGTAGATGGGCGGCCTGAAGGCC
>JBKHIY010000174.1:0-6162 GCA_046538415.1 Candidatus Brocadiia bacterium
GGCGGTGGCTCTCGACCAGTTCCGCTTCATCCCCGAGCCCACCACCGTGTGCCTGATGGGCGCCGGGCTGGCCCTCCTGGCGCGACGGCGTCGCCGCCGGGGCTAAAGCCTGACCAGAGGCTCGCGCGAGCCTGGGAGCGGGTCGTGCTGCGAACGACCCGCTCCCTGTCCGGCGTGCCGAGGCCCCGCCGGCAGACGTTGATTTGCCCCCGTGGGGCGTTGCCCGGCGTCAACATGGCGGTATCGCCATAAGTCCAGATGTGCCAATGCCCAAGGGCGAAACGGCGGGCGTCGGCCGCGCCAGCGCTGCCGTTCGTCAACATGCGCCGTGCCGGCCGACCGCGGGGCTTCGGCCGCGGACCCGGGCCGAGCGCGGTAAGCGTATACGCGGAAAGGGATTAGGGCAATCCATTCCGTGCCTGACCCAGGTCGTAGGACGGTACGACATTTGCAGGGTCCTTCAAAAGTGTGCGCCGTCGAGCTTTGGCGCCCGTCGGCCGGTTACAAGCCGGCGGCTCTCGCCTGCGGCGGCACCCTGTGCTCGACACTTGCCGGAGGACTTACCATGAAGTCGAGTGGTTTTCTCCTTGTACTTTGTGCTGCGTTCCTCCTCCTTGTCTCCCCCGTTGGCGAAGCCGGCCTGCTCGGCTACTGGCCTTTCGACGGCTCCCTCAGCGACGCCTCGGGCAGCGGCAACGACGGCGCCTGGAGCGACGGCGGCCCGAGCTACGGCGCCGACGTTCCTGCGCCGGTGGGCAGCGGGCAATCTCTGCGCTTCGATGGCGGGCCGTATGTGGACGTGCCCGGCCTGCACCACGGGCTGGAGGGCTACCCGGGGTTCACCTTCAGCGGCTGGATCAAGTCGGACGCCACGGGCCAGGACCGCGGCTTCTTCACCGGCGACCTGCGCAACCGCGGCCAGGACCGCTGGGGCATCCGCTACGACAGCGCGGGGTGGAACGGCAAGGGGACGGACGTCTTCAAGGTCGGCATCGCCATCAGCGGCAGGCAGAACCACTGGGCGTTGGAGTCTTCCTCCGGCCTCCAGACCACCGACTGGCAGCACGTGGTCCTCACCTGGAGGAGCGGCGGCGGGATGAAGCTCTACGTGGACGGCGTCGAGGACACGCCGTCGTGGACACGCGGCGGCCTGGACACGGTGACCGGGGTGCTCAGCGACCAGCCCCACTTCCGCATCGGGGACGGCTCCAAGGCCCCCTGGCAGGGGCGGATGGACGACGTGGCCGTGTGGAGCTACGCCGTGACGGCCGAGCAGGCGGCCGACCTGGCCAACGGCTCCGCCAGCCCGCTGGACATCGAGCCTCCGCCGCCCATCGTGCCCGTGACCTACCGGGCCGAAATCCAGGGCGGGGACAACGACACCCTGTGGCTGGGCGTGGCCCCCTCGAACAACGTGGACGGCGACGAGCTGGCCTCGGGCATGGGCGTGCACACGGGCAGCTTCGACGTGCCCGCCGACGGCACCGCCCGGTACATCCACATGGCCGCCGAATCGCTGGCCGACGAGCCCTACGTGGTGGGCAACTTCACGGCGCCCATGGGCTACGTCTTCGCCGAGACCGGCTCCCGCCACCTGGTGACCAACATCGAGGACTGGGACGCCGTGGGCGGCGCCGCCTTCTTCGTCGACGTGCCCTTCGACGCCATGGCCCACGACCCCATCAGCCGCGGCGAGCACGTGCCCCCCATGCCCGGCCTCCAGGCCCACTGGCCCTTCGACGAGACTACCGGCCAGGTGGCCTACGACCAGACGGGCGTGAACGACGGCCGCCTGGGCAGCTCCACCGGCTCCGACGGCAGCGACCCCTCCATCGGCGAGCCGGGCATCCTCGGCACCGCCTATCGCTTCGACGGCAACAACGACTACGTCGAGGTGCCCGACGACCCCAGCATCGGCTCCCGCACCCGTGGGGGCCTCACCGTCTCCCTGTGGCTCAACCCCGACGATACCCTCACCGGCAGCGGCGGACAGCGGGTCCTGGAGAAGGGCGACAACTACTTCTTCCTCGAAGACTTCGATGACGGGGGCATGAACTTCCTGGTCAAGCAGGGCGGCGACCTCCGCCACGTGGGCATCCAGGAAACTCTCAACGCCGGCACCTGGTACCATCTCGCAGGCACCTACGACGGCACGGACCTCAAGGTCTACCTCGACGGCCAGCACAAGGAAAGCCTGAGCATGCCCGGCCTGATCAACGAGAGCGGGCTGCCGCTGCGCATCGGCAGCGACGACAGCGGCCACTGGTTCGACGGACGGGTGGACGACGTGGCCATCTGGGACTTCGCTGTCGACCCCACGCAAATCCAGCAACTGGCCGACCGCAGCATCACCCCCGCCGGCGTGAGCCCGCCGCCCTCCCCGCCCTCCCCCTACGTACCCGGCACCCAGCGCATCTGGTCGGGCGAGGGCGACATGCAGGCCCTCCTCAGCGCCCCGTTCACGCTCGAATGGGCCGCCATGGCGGCCGAGGGCGACCCGCTGCCCAGCATCCCCGACCCCCAGGACGGCCTCTCCGCCCTGCTCGTGCGCACGACGAACAACCTCGGTAGCCTGAGCGCGGCCGAGGCCGCCCTCGCCCTCCGGCCCGGCGACGCCGACCACGACGTCTCCGAAGTCGCCGTCGTCGGCCGGGCGGACCTCGAGGTGGAGGGCCACTACGACGGCTTCTTCGCCCGCCTGGCCCCCGACCGCGGCGACGAGCAGGCCGACGCCGAGGACTACGCGGTCATGCTCTCCGGCTACATCCACATCGACAGCCCCCAGACCCGCACCTTCGCGGTCACCGCCGACGACGAGTTCCGCCTCACCATCGGCGACACCGAGTTCGGCACCGGCTCCTCGGTCACCAGCCCGCCCCACATGGTCTCCGTCGAGTTCCCCGAGGCCGGCTACTGGCCCATCGAAGTCCTCTACCGCAACCGCTCCGGGGCCGCGGGCCTCGAGGTGGCCGTGAGCAAGGACGCCGTGGAGGTCACGCCCGGGGACTGGGCGCCCGGCGCCTTCGCCATCCTCGGCACCCCCGACGCCCCCGCCGTCTACCAGCGGGCCGACGGCCTCGGCGATACTTCCGGCGTGGGGCCCAACCACGTCGGCGGAGCCGCCTGGACCGGCACCCTCCCCGGCGGAACCACCGACGGCGACGGCATCTGGATCCGGGCCGACGCCAACGCCGGCGTGGGCAACGCCGACGACGTCGTGGCCTACTACGACGCCGACCCCACCGCCGGCGTGGCCGAGCACCGCACCCAGGTGAACCTGGTGGACACCGGCGGCGGCGGGGCCTTCGGCGGCAACGAGCGCTACCCCGGCCTGCCCTCCGGCGACAACAATCAGATCGCCACCCGCTGCTACGGGCTCTTCTACTCGCCCGGCGACGAGAGCTACTCCTTCGCCGTGGCCAGCGACGACAGCTTCCGCCTCCGCGTCGGCGACCAGGTGGCCGGCCAGTTCAACGGCGGCCGGGGCATCAGCGAGTGGAGCACCAACTTCATGTACGTCTACTTCCCCGAGCCGGGGCTCTACCCCATCGAGCTCCACTCCCACGAGGGCAGCGGCGGAGCGGCCCTCGAGCTCTCCCACGGCGGGCCCACCAGCCTCCTCGTCCAGAGCCACAGCCCCGTCCAGGGCGGCAACGACTTCAACATCGACCTCCAGAACCGCTTCTACTCCTTCGAGCCCAGGGCACGCCTCGAGCGCGAAATCCTCTCCCTCAAGGGCGCCGCCTACGTCGACGTGCCCGCCGCAGGGCTCACCCTCGCCCCCGACCGCTGGGAACTCCAGCAGCACGTCACAGGCCGCTATCCCGGGCTCCTGGGCAGCTACTACACCCGGCAGGGCGACTGGAGCCGGGGCACCCTCCTCGGCCTGCGCCACGACCTGGTGCCCGCGGGCACCGGCATCATCGGCGGCGACAGCCCCGCAGAAACCCAGTTCCACTTCCCCGACAACTACGGCTACGGGCCGTGGGGCGACCGCGAGGACAACCTCTACGTCGAGTGGACGGGCATCCTCACCATCCCCGACGGACAGGGCGGCACCTACCGCTTCGCCGAGCACGTCGACGACCGGGCCAGGCTGTTCATCGACGACATGGGCAGCGCGCTGATCCACGACAACACGTGGCACAACTACGCCACCGCGTCGATCGACCTGGCCCCCGGCGAGCACCTCTTCCGCTACATCGCCATCGAGGCCGGCGGCGGGGAGTTCGCCGATCTCTTCTGGCTGCCCCCCGGCACGCCCGACCCGGGGCACCCCTCGGACTGGGACTACGTGCCCGCCGACTTCTTCTCCTTCGACGCCGACCTGTGGCTCACCCTGGCCGAGGGCACGGGGATGCTGGGCGACCTGATGTTCAACGAGCACATCGCCACCTTCCCCTACGACGAGGAGCAGACCTACGAGTTCCGCCTGATGGCGGAGTACTTCGGCGCCCAGGCCTTCGCCTCGGGCGAGTTCCGCTTCGTTCCCGAGCCTGCCACCCTGTGCCTGCTGGGCGCGGGGGTGGCTGCCTTGGCCACACGCCGGCGCCGACGGCGCTGAGCGCCGCGCGCCGGCTCCCTCCCCATAAGCCGAAGGAGCGGGCAACGCCAGCCGCCCGCTCCTTCGGCCCCGCCTCTCGCCCCCGTAGCGGGGGCGGCGGCATGTTGATTTGGCGCATGGCCGCGTTGACAGCCGTCAACATCCCCGGACACGCCCGTAAGTGCATACACAGCAACGGCTAACGAGCCCTGTGCCTCCGTCAGGCCATGGAACCGTGTTGCCGGTCGGCAACACCGCTCCTTCCTAGTCGCCGGCGCCGCGCCCGGCCGCCCAGAGGGACGAGGCTGTAAGTATAGGCATCAAGACGCTTTACAGCCATCGCTTTCTTCCCCCTCCATCGGGGGCGGTCCGGCACGAGGTTTGCACCTTACCCCCGCGGACCGTGGAGTATAGACAATCCGGGCCTCCTCGGCTCCCCCGGCGGGCCGCGCGAGCGGCGCCTGAGCACGAGCCCTTTGTGGCTGGGTGCGTGCCGGGGGTGTGCGAGCGCGGTCCGGAGGACCGTTCCCGCGAGGGACGTTTCTGAGCCGAAGGAGACCCCGATGTTGCGTCGTGCCTTCCTGCCTTTCGCTTCCCTGCTCATCCTGGCCGTGGCCGCGGCGCCCGCCCAA
This sequence comes from Candidatus Brocadiia bacterium, assembly GCA_046538415.1. Lineage (GTDB taxonomy): Bacteria > Planctomycetota > PUPC01 > DSUN01 > DSUN01 > JBKHIY01. Next base: position 5,176 of record JBKHIY010000174.1, read on the forward strand.
GCGGCGTTCGTGGGCGAGGACGTAGGCACGCCGGGCAACCCCTCCGTGGCCGGGAGCACCGTCGAGGGCCCGCCGGGCACCTACACCATCACCGGCTCGGGCAGCGACGTGTGGGGCAACGCGGACCATTTCCATTTCTATCACGACACGTGGTCGGGGAACTTCGAGGCCATCTGCCGGGTCAACAGCCTGACCGGCTCGGATAGCTGGCGCAAGGGGGGCATCATGGCCCGCGACGGGCTGGACGCCGACGCGGTGAACGTCGCGGCCCGGTCCACCCCCGGCCAGGGCAGCCGCAAAGTGGGCCTCCAGTGGCGCGACTCGACCGGCGCCGGCTCGGGCTCGACCGACCTGCCGAACGCCTCCTCGGGCACCCAGCCGGTGTGGCTGAAGCTGAGCCGCAACTTCTACCAGTTCTCGGCCTCCTGGGCCCCCGACGTGGGCGGGGCGCCGGGCACGTGGAGCGACACCAGGACCCGCAACTCGATGAACATGCCCTCGGAGGTGGAGCTGGGCCTGTGGGTGACGAGCCACAACAATGGCGAAGAGTCGGTCGCGGAGATCGACAATTTCCAGATCAACGCGCCCCCGCCCCCCAGCCTGCCCGTGAGCTATCGCCTGGAGGGCCGCAATCTGGGCAGCGGCGGCACCTGGCTCTACCTGGCCGAATCCAATAACGAGACCGGCACGCCCCTGGACTCCGGCCAGGGCGTGCTCACCGGCACCTTCGACGTGCCCGTGGACGGCACCGCGCGCTACGCCCACGTCGCGGGCGAGAGCAGCGAGGCCGAGCCCTACGTGGTGGCCACCTTCACGGCCCCCATGGGCTACGGCTTCGTCGAGACCGGCTCGCGCCACCTGGTGACCGACACCGCGCACTGGAAGGCGGCCGGCGGCTACGCCTTCTTCGAGGACTTCGATTTCGACGCCGCGGCCACGGCGCCCGTCAGCCGCGGCCCCGCCGGAGGCCCGGCGGGCGGCACCCTG
>JBKHIY010000061.1:0-26398 GCA_046538415.1 Candidatus Brocadiia bacterium
CTCGCGGGCGGGAAGATCAAGAGCGAGACCCCCGCCGACGAGAACCGCGGAGGGATTCATTGACTTTCCTGGCGCCGCTTCCTATACTAAAAGAATAGAGGAAACTGCCCGGCGTCCGAGGACCGGCGCGGCGGGGACCCCAGGAGCGAGGAGATACGAGATGAAGACGCGCATTGCAGCCCTGTCGATGCTTGGGGCGGTCACGGCGTTCCTTGCTTGCGCAGGCCAGGCGCAAGCCGCCGAAAGGCCGGAGAATACCATCGAGAGCGTCACGGAGCGACTGGCACGCACCACGGTAGACGTGTCGGCGACGAACGAGGACCCCGACAAGGTGCTCGACATCATCCGGGAGAAGGCCGGGATCAACATCGTCGTTGGCCCCGAGGTGCGGCGGCGCTGGGAGCAGCAGACGGTGAGCCTCAAGCTCAAGGGCGTGAGCGCCCTCTCCGCGCTGCACCACATCCTCCGCCAGCTCGGGGTGGTGTCCACCTACGCCAACGAGGCCCTGGTGATCGTGACGCCCGAGGCGGCCGAGCCGGACCCCCAGATCACCATCTACGACATCCGCGACATCACCGAGACCCCCCGCGGCAACCGCCTGCCGCCGCAGCTCTTCGGCGGCCAGATCGACCCCCTCTACTACTACTGGGTGCGGGGCCAGCTGGGCCCCCTGCCGGGCACGGGCGTCGGCACCCGCCGCGACCCCTTCGGCGAGCTCGACTTGCTCGACCGCTACCCCCCGGACCCCATTGGCGAGGTGATCGCGACGACCATCGAGCAGAAGCTCGGCGGCAAGGACACCGGGGTCTCCGTCTCCTACCACGACGGCTACCTCGTCGTCGTCGAGCACCCCGAGCCGGCGCGTCTGCCCTTCACCCCCACCGAGGAGGAGAAGGAGACGACGAAGGAGAAGTAGCCGTTCGCGGTTCCTCGGGCCAGCCCGAACCGAACACGAGCGCGTCCCGGCACCGGGGCGCGCTTGTCCATGCGCCCCCTGAAACGGAGGAACTGCCATGCGCATCCGTAGCGTGGCGACGTGGCTCGTCCTGGGCGGCTTGCTCGCCGCCCCCACGGCTCGGCTCGACGCGGCCCAGCGCGACCTGTGCCACTTCCTCCGCACCCTCGTCGACCTCGACCGCTTGCCCGCGCTCGAGCGGGGCGTGACCTGCAAGCAGTTCTCCAGCTACGACCGCGCGTCGCGCTACGACGCCGAGAAGGACGAGTACATCGGCTGGAGGGCCAACGGCGACCGCGGCCACTACCTGCGCATCGAGCCCGACGGCGAGGCGGTGATGGCCGAGATGGACGGGCCGGGGTGCATCGTCCGCATCTGGTCGGCCAACCCCACGGGCAAGCTCCGCCTCTACCTCGACGGCGACGAGACGCCGACCTACGAGTGGAACTTCGCCGACCTCTTCCACGACAAGGTCCCGCCCTTCACACCCCCCATCGCCGGGATGCACGGCCGCGGCGCCAACTCCTACCTCCCCATCCCTTACGCCAAGAGCTGCAAGGTCGCCGCCGACAAGGCCCACAGCCAGTACTACCACATCGGCTACAAGACCTTCCCCAGGGGCACCGCGGTCGAGACCTTCCGCCTGCCCCTCAGCGACGAGGAGAGGGCCGCACTGGAGGCCGTGGCCGAGCGGTGGAGCCAGTGCGAGCCGGACGTCCCGGACGCCAAGGTCGCCACCAGGGAGCTGTCGGCCGGCCAGGAAACCGTGCTCGGCGAATGGGAAGGGCCGGGCACCATGGTCTACTTCCGAGCGAAGCTGATCAGCGGGGAGCGCCATGCCCTGAGGCGGGTGCTGCTGCGCATCTACTGGGACGGCGAGCAGGCTGCCAGCGTCGAGTGCCCGCTCGGCGATTTCTTCGGCACGGGCTACTTCGCCAACCCCTACCGCTCGCTCCCCATGGGCATGGGCCCCGACGGCGGCTATAGCCTGTGGCCCATGCCCTTCCGAAAACGGGCGCGCTTCGTCCTCGTCAACCAGGGGAAGAGACCTGCGAGGGTAGAGTACGCGATCCACGTCCGCCGCGGGGAGCTGCCGCCCGACACCGCCTACTTTCACGCCAGGTGGCGCCGCGAGGACCCTTGCACGACGTTCGACTACCCCATTCTGGAATGCTCCGGCGGGGCCGGCCGCTACGTCGGCTGTGTGCTGAATGTGGACAATCCCAGCACCGGCTGGTGGGGGGAGGGCGACGAGAAGGTCTACGTCGACGGCGAGAAGTTCCCCTCGACATTCGGCACGGGCTCCGAGGACTACTTCGGCGACGCCTGGGGCTTCCGCCACTTCGTCCATCCCCTCCACGGCTGCACCCTCGGCCAGGGGCCGGGGTTCTCCAACAAGTGGAGCGTCTACCGCTGGCACATCAGCGACGACATCCCGTTCGAGAAGTCGTTCCGCATGACCATCGAGAACTACGGCCGCGACAAGGCCTACTCCTCCGTGGCCTACTGGTACCAGCTCCACCCCCAGGACGACTTCTTCGAGAGCGTGGCCGTGGCCGAGCGCCTGCCCCGTCCCATGACCCTGCCCGGCGTGGTGGAGGCGGAGAGCCTGGCGGTCGAGGGGGCCAGGGTGATCGACGACGAGGGGCGGCTCGAGGAGTTCAGCGGCGGCAAGGCCTTGCTCCTGGAGGGCGGGGAGGGAACCACGTTCGGGCTCCCCGTGCCCGTGCCCCGCGACGACGTCTACGCGATCGTCCTCTACTCGGCCCGCGCGGAGCCGCAAGCCGCCTTCGAGGTGCTCTGCGACGGCGAGCGGGTCGGGGGAGGAGAGGACGCGTTCCTCCGCTCGAATGCCTTCCGCGCCGGCAAGACCCGCCTGGAGGAGGGCCAGGCCCCTCTCGCGGTCCGCCTGGCCGCCGAGGGCAGCCTGGCCGTCGATGCCGTGAAGCTGGAGCCCAGCCGCAAGGTGCGGGGCGCCATCGAGGCCGAAGGCCTCCCCGTGCTCGACGTCACCGGCCCCCGACCCCTGCGCGAGGACATCCGCCTGCCATGGAGCGGCGACAGCCAGCTCCTCTTCCCGGCCGCGGCGGACGGCCAGTCGCTCACCCTGGGGCTCCCGGTCGACGCGGCGGGCCGCCATCTGCTCAGCGCCCGCCTGAGCCGCGGCCCCCGCTGCGGGCGCGTGCAGGCCCTCGTCGGCGAGACGCCGGTGGGCGAGGAGGTGGACGCCTACGCCCCCGAGGCCCGGGTGGGCGAGGAGGTGCCCCTCGGCGAGGCGGAGCTGGGCCCCGAGGCCAACGCCGTGACCTTCCGCGTGACGGGCAGGAACGCCGAGGGCAGTGGCTGGCACGTGGGCATCGACTACCTGCGCCTGGCCCGCATCGTGGTGCCCGGCGCCATCGAGGCCGAGCGCCTGGAGCGGGTGGCCGTCGAGGGCGGGCCCATTGGCGTCCAGCGGATGGGCGCCTGGGGAGCCCACAAGTGGAGCGGGGGGCGCCAGCTCTTCTTCCGCGCCCAGGACGAGGGAGCCTACGTGGGCCTCGAGGTCGAGGTCGACGAGGCGGGCCGCTACGGGCTGGCGGTCTACTACACCAAGGCGGTCGACTACGGGACGGTCCAGCTCCACCTCGACGGAAAGCCCGTGGGGCGGCCCTTCGACGGCTTCCACCGGGGGGTGGTGCCCAGCGGGAAGGTCTCCTACGGCGCGGTGGAGCTGACGCAGGGAGCCCACCGCCTGAAGTTCGTCGTCGTGGGCAAGAACGAGGCCTCCACGGGCCACTTCGTGGGGATCGACTGCCTGACGCTCCGCCCCGCGGAGTGAATCCTGCTAGAGCACGATCTCCTGCTTCTCGATATCGAACCGGGCCATCTTCCCCTGGCGGTGGGAGAGGATGGCCATGTGGAGCGGGGCCTGGACCCTGGCCGCGGTGTCCACGGGGCTGAGGGGCCGCTCGCGGGTGCGCACGCAGTGGACGAAGTTGGCCCATAGCTTGCCCGTGTCGCCGTAGCTCTTGGACTGGACGACCCGGGGCTTGGCGTCCTTGCCGTGGGGCTGGATGACCAGGCGCTTGCCCTCGAAGCGGATGGTGCCCCGGGTGCCGCGCAGGAGGGCCTGGCAGCCGGTGGCGTTGGCCAGGGTGTTCATGAGCACCACGGTGGGGCCGCCGGGATAGTCGATGGCGATGTTGAAGGTATCGGGCACCTCGCGGAGGCCGTCGTAGTGCCACTTGCCGCCGCTTCCCGACACCCGCTGAGGATAGTCCACCCCGAGGATGCAGAAGAGGGGAGTGAAGGTGTGGACCAGGAGGTCGGTGGCGGGGCCGCCCGCGTAGTCCCAGTAGAGCCGCCACTGGAAGAAGCGCGACGGGGTGAAGGGCACCTTGGGGGCGTCGCCGAGGAACTGCTCCCAGTCGAGCTCCGGGCCGGGCTGGGCCTTGGGGTCGGGTACGGACATCCGCTCGCCCCAGTCGCCGCGGCGGAAGTAGCCGGCCTAGGCGTGGACCGCCTTGCCGATGACGTCCTGCTCGACCAGGCGGCGGACCTCCCAGTTCGCCTCGTCGGCCATGTACTGCGTGCCCACCTGGACGATGCGCTGGTGCCTGGCGGTCTCCTCGGCCAGCTCCTTGGCCAGGGGGAACTGAGTCCAGTGGGTCAGCGGCTTCTCCACGTAGACGTCCTTGCCCGCCCGGACGGCGTCGATGGCCTGGGGCGCGTGGTGACGGTCGGGCGTGGCGATGCACACCACGTCCACGCTGGGGTCCTGGAGCAGCTTCTTGTGGTGGCGGTAGATGGTGCCACCGGTGCGCTTGGCGGCGGCTCGCACCCGCGGGCCGTAGACGTCGCAGACGGCGACGGCTCGCGCCTTGCCCTGGGTCTGGAGGGCATGGACGATGTTCATGTGGGCTCGGCAGCGTCCGCCGGTGCCGATGAAGCCCACGCCCAGGCGGTCGTTGGCCCCCTTCGAGGCCTCGGCGGCGATGGTGAAGGTCCGCGAGGCGGCCAGGGCGCCCACCGTCCCGCCCAGGCTTCGCAGCGCCCGCCGTCGCGTAAGGTGCTCGGCTCCGCGGTTGGTGGGCTGGGCCATGGTCGTTCCTCCTCGACAGCGCGGCTTCGCGTCGGTCCTCCGGTAGCGGCATCGTCGCGCGGCGGGCCGCCGCTGTCAAGCGACCCCGCCCGGCCTGCGAGCGGGATCCCGCAAGGCTTTGGCGCGTGGCGACTTATGTGCCGCCGAGCGGCGGACACGCCGTCCTGGCGGGAGGGTCATCGCCCGCGCGGCGCCTGCCCGCCGCCCGGCGCCCCTGCGGCAGCGCGAGAGCTGGAGCGTTGACGGGCGGATGCGAAGCCCCTATAATTGGGCCAAACTCTTCCCTATAGTGAATATCTGGGCGGGCGCCTCGTCCAAATGACTAGGGCGGATGCATGGGCACGGTGGACCGCCACGACGAGGACGCCGAGCTGGTGGCGGAGGCCCTGGCCGAGAAGCCCGATGCCTTCGCCAAGCTCTACGAGAAGTACCGCCAGCGGGTCTATCGCGTGGCTTACCACTTCGTGCACAACAAGGCCGACGCCCTGGACCTGTGCCAGGACGTCTTCGTCCGCGCCTACGAGGCCCTGGACACCTTTAAGGGCGAGGCCCGCTTCAGCACCTGGCTGCTGCGCATCGCCTCGAACACGTGCGTGGACTTCTGCCGCCAGGCCAAGGTGCGACGGGCCGGCGAGCTCGACGAGCGAACGATGAGCGGCGACGAGCGAGTGCCCCAGACCACGGCCACGCCCAACCCCACCCGGGGGCTGGAACGCGAGGAGATTCGCATGGCCCTCGACGAGGCCGTGGCCCAGCTCACCCCCGAGCATCGCGCCGTGTTCGTCCTCCACGCCGTCGAGGAAATGTCCTATCAGGAGATCGCCGAGGCCGTGGGCTGTCCCGTGGGCACCGTGATGTCGCGCCTGCACTACGCACGCCAGCGCCTGCGAGGCCTGCTGGCCTGGCTCAAAAGGGAGTGACCCCGATGAACGCCTGTCCCCCCAAAGAACGCCTCAGCGCTTTCCTGGACGGCGAGCTGCCCGCCGGCGAGGCCGCGGCCGTCGAGGCCCACCTGCGGGCCTGCGGGGCCTGCGCCCGCGAGCTGGCCGCCCTCCGCGAGGTCGAGACCCTGTCGCGCTCCCTGGAGGCTCCCCCGGTGAGCGAGGAGGAGTGGGCGGCCGCCTGGAAGGGCATCGCCGAGCACCTCCGCGCCGCCCCGTCCCGGGCCGCCGGCGGAGGCCTCCTGGCGAAGCTCCGGCGGTACCGCTACATCTGGATGCCCGCCGCGGCCGCGGCCCTGGTGGCCCTGGCCATCGGGCTGTGGACCGGCGGCTCGGACGCCCACCGCGAGCGGGCCCTGGCCACGCAGGAGAGCCCGACGAGGCTGGAGCAGGCCCGGGGGCCGAACGGCTCCGCCTCGGAGCAGACCATCGAGTTCGTGGAGACCTCCGAGGCCTACACCGCGATGTTCCAGGAAGGCGATGTGACCGTCATCACCCTACTGCCCGTCTCCCCCGAGGAGGCCGCGCACGACCATGACAGCCCGAACCCTCTCTAGCGCCGCCGCGCTCGCCCTCCTCGCCTGGGGGCCGGCCACCCTGGCGGCCGACTCGGGGAAGGTGGACATCGAGGTGATCACCATCGCCGCGTCGGGACGCGGCGGCGAGCCGAACTACGACAAGCGGATCCCGGAGAACGTCCGCAAGCTGCTCAAGAAGACGCACCTGGCCTACGCCGAGTACCGGCTGGTGCGCAAGGAGCGCAAGCCCACCCCCTTCGAGGAGAAAGTGAGCTTCGAGCTGCCCACCAAGTGGACCCTCGAGGTCACCCCCTCGGCCACCTCCTCCCGCACCCTGCCCGTGCGCCTGCTCGTCCGCTTCCTGGACGAGAAGAAGAAGCGACAGCTCGACAGCCGCCTGCGCCGCCGCTACGACGTGCCCTTCCTCCTCCACCACCCCGAGGGTTCGGTCCACCTCGTCCTCGCCGTCTCCGTCTACAAGCCCAAGGAATTCCGCTCCAGGGACTGAACGCCGCGGGCCGGGAGCCGCCGGCCGCGGCGGCGCCATGGCTCAGATCGCCTGGCCGTGGCGCACAAGAGAGCCCCAGAGGACCGCGTTCTCGCCGTAGCGGTCGCGGAGCTGGTCCACGGACTCCAGGGCCTGGCGATAGCGGCGGCGATAGTCGGAGCGGAAGAGGGCGAGCTGTCGGGGCGCGTCGCCGTGGACCAGGTTGGCCACGCTGACCCCCAGGAGGCGTACCCGCCGGTGTCGCGGCCACAGCTCGTCGAGGAGGTCGCAGGCGGCCTCGAAGATGTCGCGATCCAGGTTGATGGGGGCCTCCACCGTCCGGGCGCGGACGACGGTCTGGTAGCTGGCGAAGCGCACGGCAAGGGTCAGCGTGCGGCCCGCGTGGCCGCCCTGGCGGAGGCGGCGGCCCACCTTGCTGCACAGGCCGAGGAGCACGGTGAGCACCTTGCGCACGCTGCGCGTGTCGCGGGCCAGGGTGTGGCTGTTGCCCACGGACTTCGCCTCGGGCTGCTCCCGGTCGGTGAGGAGGGGCGAGGGGTCGATGCCCTGGGCGGCGTCGTGGAGCATGGGCCCGATGATGCCGAACATCCGCCTGAGGACCTCGCGGGGCAGGCGGGCCAGGTCGCCGACGGTCGCTACCCCCAGCAGGCGGAGCTTCCGGGCCGTCTGGGCGCCGATGCCGTAGAGCTGGTCCACGGGCAGGGGGTGGAGGACGGTGGGCACCTGGTCGGGGGTGAGCACGCGGAGGCCGTCGGGCTTGCCCAGCTTGGAGGCGGTCTTGGCCAGCAGCTTGTTAGGCCCTATGCCCACCGTGGAGGGGATGCCCAGCTCCTCGCGGATGCGGGCCTTGAGCTTGCGGCCCAGGGCCACGGGGCCGCCGAAGAGGTGCGCGGAGCCGGTCACGTCGAGGAAGCTCTCGTCGATGCTGAAGGTCTCGACGCGGGGGGTGAACTCGCGGCAGATGTCGTTGATGCGCACGCAGGCGAAGACGTATTTCTGAGGGTCGCCCTCGATGAAGATGCCGTGGGGGCATCGGCGGCGGGCGGTGGTGATGGGCGTGCCCGCCGTCACTCCGTATTCCCGGGCCACGTAGTTGGCCGCGGCCACGGCGCTCCGCTCCTCGGTGTTCCCGCACACCATCACCGGCCGCCCCTCCCATTCGCCGGGGGCGCACTGCTGCTCGATGGACGCGAAGAAGGCGTCCATGTCCACGCACAGGATGCGGCGCTCGTGGGGGGCGAAATGGGGGGCAGCCCCGGCTCCCTCGCACGATGCGGCGCCCGTCAGGAGCCGGGACTTCCCCGCTACGGAGAAATGCTCGTCGAACCCCAGCGACATGGCGCTCCCTGCGCCAGGGGCCGGGCGACGGCCCCTAGCCCTCGAGGTGAACCTTGATGAGCGACCACTGCATGGTCTGCGTGTTGAGGATGATCTCGCACGTCTGGCCGTCCTCGGTGACCACGGAGAAGTGGTAGACCGGGTAGGCGCCCTGGCGGGTGACCCAGCAGAAGGCGACGCGGGCGATGGCGTGCGCGCGGCCCGCCCACCGCATCTTGACCGGGGCCATCCGCCCCTCGCGGAAGACGGTGACCACGTCGATGGGGTCGTTGAGTTCCTCGATGGTCGCCATGGGCGATTCCCGCTCACTGGGCGCTGGGGTGCCCTCTTTCCGTGTGCGTCGATCCCCGGGCTACAGCCTTCTGAACACGCCCACTACCTTGCCCAGGAGCCGCAGCTCGGCGTCGGGCGGCGCCAGGTAGATGGGCTCCATGGCCTGGTTTTCGGGCTGGAGGCGCACGCGCCGCCCCTCGTGGAAGAAGCGCTTGACCGTCGCCTCCTCGTCCAGGAGCGCCACCACGACGTCGCCGGTCTGGGCGCTCGCCTGGCGGCGGACGACCACGTGGTCGCCGGGGTAGATGCCCGCCTCGCGCATGCTCTCGCCCTCGACGCGGAGGGCGAAGAGCTCCCCGCCGCCGAAGAGGGCAGGGTCGAGCCCCAGGGTCTCGCCGGGCTCTTCGACGGCCAGGCGGGGGCTGCCGGCCGCGATGTCGCCCACCAGGGGAATGCCCCGGGAAGGAGCAGGACGCGCCTCGGCGGCCCGGGGCCTGGGGCGCAGGGCGATGCCCCGCGACAGGTGGCGGCTGCGCAGGATATGGCCCTTGCGCTCGAGAGCCCGCAGGTGGTCGCGCACCGTGCCCGTGGAGCGGAAGCCGAAGTGCTGACCGATCTCGCGGATGGTGGGCGGGCGGCCCCGCCGGCCAATCGCGGCGCGGATGAAGTCCAGGACGGCTCGCTGCTTCGCGGTCAGGGCTTTGGCCACGGCTTCTCCCTCGCCTGGGGCGGTCGTTTCCGAAGTCAGGATACCACACATATGTGTGGATGTCAAGCGCAAAAAAAAGCGCTGCGCCCGCCCGGCCACCTGCCTCCAGCGGAGGCCCTGGCAGCCACGGTCCGGGCCGGCGCTTCCCGGTAGTCGTGGGTCTCCGCTTTTCGGGCGGCGGGCTTTCCGCTATAATCCAGGGGCCAACCGGGAACTTCCTCTCTCGCGTGGAGAGCGGGTATGGACTACGAAGCGGTGAAGCAGCGCATCGAGCTGCGCCAGGGCGATATCACGGAGCTGGAAGTGGACGCCGTGGTGAACGCGGCGAACACCGATCTCATCCTCGGTGCCGGCGTGGCCGGGGAGATAGGCCGCAAGGGCGGCCCGGTGATCCAGGAGGAATGCGACGCCATCGGCAGCGTGCCCCTGGGCGGGGCGGTGGAGACCGGCGGGGGGGCGCTCAAGGCGCGCTACGTGATCCACGCGGCCAGCATGGAGGTGGGCCACTTCGCCACCGAGCGCGACATCGCCCACGCCACCCGCAGCGCTCTCGAGCGGGCGGAGAAGCTGGGGGTGCGCACGGTGGCCTTCCCTGCCATCGGCACCGGCGCCGCCTCCTTCCCCGTCCACCACTGCGCCCGGGTGATGCTCGAGGAGGCGGCCCGCCACCTGGCGGGCAGCTCTCAACTGGAGCGGGTCTACTTCGTGCTTCTCGACCCCGACACGTTGGGCGTTTTCCGGGAGGCGTTCGACCACGTGGGCGAGTCGCGGCGTCGGGGGCGCTCGTCGCGGTCCCGCCGTCGCCGCTCGCGCGGCCGCTGACCAGGGATGGACGGGCTAGATCACCCGGAGGCCGTGGAAGTCGAGCACGAAGTCGATCCCCCGCGCCCCGGCGTCCTCCAGGGCCTGGCGCAGGATGTGCTCGTGGTCGGGCTTGGCGACGAAGAGCAGGCAGCCTCCGCCGCCCGCCCCGCAGGCCTTGCCGCCCGCGGCGCCCGACTCGCGGGCGATGGCGAACAGCTCCTCCATCCGCTCGTTGCTCACGGAGGGGTGGAGGCGTTTCTGGTTCGCCCAGTTCTCGTTCATCAGGCGGGCCACGCCCTCCAGGTCGCCGAGGATGAGGGATTCCTTCATCAGGCGTGCGATGCGTTTGAGGTTGGCGATGGCCGCCGTGGTGTCGCCGTCGCCCCGGCGGAAGGCCTCGGCGACCCGCTGATGGATGTCGCCCGAGAGGCGCGAGTGCTCCGTGTAGCACAGCACGAGGTGCTTCTCCAGCTCGAACTCCACGCGGGGCGAGAGGCGAATGGGCGAGGCCCGCACCGTGGCTCCGTGGAACTCCATGAACTGCACGCCCCCGATGGCACTGGCGTAATGGTCCTGCTTCCCGCCCCGGATGCCCAGCTCCTCGCGCTCGATCTCGCTGGCCATCTCGGCCACCTCGGAGCCCACCAGGGGCCGGCCCGCCAGGTGGCCCAGGGCGCCCAGGAGGGCCACCCCCATGGCCGCCGAGGTGCCCAGCCCGCTGCCCGGCGGGGCGTCCGAGCGGGTGGTGATGAAGCACCGCTGGTCCACCCCCAGGTGGCGGATCGCCGCCTTCACCAGGTCGGCGTTCCCGTCGTACTCCAGCCGGCGCACGTCCTGGGCGTGGAGGTAGAGATTGAAGTCGGCGGCGTAGATCTGGATGCCCTCGTCCCCCGCCTCGCCGGCCTCGGGCTGGCGGATGGAGGCGTAGGCGTGCACGCTGATCGCCGCGTTGACCACGGCGCCCGGCGACTCCGCGGCGAAGTCCGCCACGTCCGTCCACCCGCCGGCGAAGTCGATGCGCACCGGGGCCCGAGCCCGAATCATGGCGCCTCCCTTCCCTTGGACGAGCCGTCGCTGGCCCGGCGCCGGGATTATAGCGCCGCCCCGGCCCCCTGTCCACAAGCTCCCGCCACCGCACCCCAGGCCCCCACGGGCCACAGCAAGGAGCACCGAGGATGACCGACCTGGACCTGCGCCGCGAGCTGGACATCCGCCTCCTGGGCGAGGCCATGATCTCGAATCAGGGCGCCCACACCCTGGCCACCCTGTGCGACCGCTTCGCCAACCGCCTCGCCGGCAGCAAGGGCGAGTGGCGGACCGCCGACTACCTGCTCCGCCAGATGCGACAGTGCAACCTCACCGAGGTCCATCCCGAGCCCTTCTCCTTCCTCGCCTGGGAGCGGGGGCGGCGGCCCCGGCTCCGCGTGCTCGCCCCCCGCAGGCTCTCCATCCCCGCCATCACCCTCCCCTACTCCCCACCCACGCCCGAGGAAGGGCTGGAGCTGGAGCTGGTGTCGCTGGGCGAGGGGCTGCCCGAGGACTTCGCCCGGCGGGGCGAGGAAGTGGCCGGCCGGGCGGTGATGGTCACCAGCGAGTCCCCCGGCTACTACCACCGCTGGGTCCACCGCGCCGAGAAGTACGCCCGGGCCGTCGCCGCGGGGGCCAGGGCGTTCCTCTTCATCAACCACTACGACGGCCTGCTCGAGCCCACCGGCTCCGCGCGGTTCAACCGCGAGGCCGAAATCCCCGCCCTCGGCCTGGCCAAGGAAGCGGGCCAGACCCTTCTCCGGCTCTTCCAGGGCGACCAGGCCGTGCGGGTGCACCTGACCACCTACGACCGCACGCGCTCGGCGCGCGGCCGCAACGTGGTGGGCGAGCTGCCGGGCACGGGCCGCAGCGGGGAGATGATCGTGGTGGGCGGGCACTACGACGGCCACGACATCTCGCAGGGCGCGGCCGACAACGGGGCCGGGGTGGCCACGGTCCTGGAGACCGCCCGCCTGCTGGCCCCCCACTGGTCGGCCCTCCACCGCACCGTGCGCTTCGTGTGCTTCGGCGCCGAGGAGGTGGGCCTCATCGGCTCCCACGCCTACGTGGCCCGCCACGGCGACGAAATGCCCCAGGTGCGCCTGATGGTCAACGTCGACGGCATCGGGCGGAGCCGCGGCAAGGGCTTCGACTTCCAGGGCTGGGACGAGGCCAAGGGCCCCCTGGGCGAGATGGCCGAGGCCATGGCCCAGGACGTCGGCTTCGCCAGCCGCCCCATGCCCTACTCCGACCACTTCCCCTTCATGGCCGCCGGCGTGCCCGTGTGCACCCTGGGCGACGTGGGCGACGCCCCCTCGGGGCGCGGCTACGGCCACACCGCGGCCGACACCTGCGACAAGGTGGCCCGGGCCGACCTCCGCGAGGCCGCCGGCCTCCTGGCACGGAGCCTGGTGCGGTTCGCCAACGACCCCCAGTGGAAGCTCCGCCACAAGTCCAAGGCCCAGGTGCGCAAGATGCTCGACCGCTACGACCTCATCGACGTCATGAAGACCGAGGGCACCTTGCCCAAGGCCCTCCGCTGAGAGGCCACCGCCGGGCCCCTTCACCGCCCCCATTCCCGCTCGTAGACGGCGGCCAGCAGCACGCCCTGCTTGCGCACCGCGAACACCGGCCTGCGGCTTCGCCAGAGGCGCCTCGCCTGGGGGCTGCGCAGGAGCATCGGCTTGCGGGCGTTGAGCACCAGGAAGTCCCACGGTGCCCCCGGCTCCAGCCGCACGGCCTCCAGGCGCTTGGCCCTGGAGAGATAGAAGGTCTCGTAGAAGTCGCGGCTGCGCGACGAGCTGCTCACCACGAACTCGCCCACGGGGTAGAAGGCGACCCTCTGGCCCACCACGCACCGGCGGTTCAGCCACGCGAACACCCGGCGGTCCACCACGTCGTGCCAGTAGGTGGTCTCGAAGCCCAGCCGCTCCGCCCCCCACAGCCCGCCCACCGCGCCGTTGTAGTAGCTCAGCTCGTAGGGGTGGATGAGCACCGTGGCCCCCGCCTGCGAGAGGAAGAAGACCACCGCCAGGAAAAGCGGGCGCCAGGGACGCTTCGGCCAACGCCGAGCCGTCGCATCCCAGCACCGCGACGCACCCACCCCCGCCAGAAGGGCGAGGAACGGGAACGCGGGCAGGAACAGCCGCACCCCGTCGTAGCGCGGCAGCCAGGGGGTCATGAACACCCCCAGGGCCACCGCGGCATTGCCCACCACCAGAGCCAGCAGCGGCTCCCGGCGAAAGCCCCGCACCGCGTGCACCAGGCCCAGGAGCACCAGGAACAGGATGCCCAGGGGCAGGGTGGCGAAGGCCATCACCAGGGGGTAGTGGAACGGCGGGGGCGTGGCGGCCAGGCTGCGGGCCACGGCATGGGGCAGGGCGGCCTCGAGCAGCCTGCGGTTCAGCGCCACCACCTGGGCGTGGGGCACCGTCTGGGGGTCGGCCTCCAGGGCCCGGGCCAGCTCCCGCGCGGGGGCCGGGAGGTCGGCGGGATCGAGCGCTCCGGGGCGGTAGAAGTCGCGGCGGGCCAGCACCTCGTTCAGGCCGTTCACCAGGGCGGTGCGCTGCGCCGGCGAGGGCTCGGCCTCCGCGGCCGCCTCCCGGGCCGCGGGGCCGAGCAGGTCCCGCAGGCGCCGCAGGGGGGCGGGCGCGTCGGGCGCGGCGCCCTGGCGCAGCCGGGCGCAGAGGCCCGGCCAGTCGCGCACCTCCTCGGGGCGCAGCCACCAGTGGCCGTGAGCGTAGTTGCGGCCCAGGTAGCGCACGGGCACCGGGGTGCGGCCCTGGGGGCGGAGGTAGGCGGTGGGCTGGCCCGGCTCGTCGTAGCCGAGCCACAGGCGGGCGGCCGTGTCGTGCCACAGCCAGGGCCAGCCGGCCACGAAGGTCGCGGCGCCGACGGCCAGGGTGAGGACCAGGGGCCGGATGGCCCGCGCCCGGTGAGCGGCCAGGCCCCAGGCCACGAGCACCAGGGGGATGAACACCGCGTTGATCTTGGTCAGCAACGCGAGGCCAAGGCACAGGCCGGAGAGGACGCTCCAGCCCCAGCCCCGCCCCACGGCCCGGGCGAACGCCGCCACGGCCAGCAGCCACGTGAGGGCCATGGGCACGTCGAGCGCGGCCAGGCGCCCGTGGCCGAAGACCCGGGGCATGCACAGCAGGCTCGCCGCCGCACAAGCCCCCGCCACCCCGCCGAACGCGCCCACCCCGAAGCGGAACACCAGCTCGACCAGCAGGGCGAAGAGCACGGCCACCGCCATCCGGGCGCCCAGCACCGACACCCCCTGGCCGAGCAGGCCCTGGGAGAGGCCCATCAGCACCTTGGCCAGGGGCGGGTGCTCGCAGTTCGTCCGCCAGTGGGCCGCGATGCTCTCCTCGTCGAAGGGCAGGCTGCCCAGCTTGCCCAGCCACGCGGCGTAGCTGCGCCCGGCGAGGATGGAGAAGGGCTCGTCCCAGGTCAGGCCCGGGTCGTCGAGGGTCACCACGGCCACGCCCAGGGCCACGACGAAGACGGCCAGGGAGGCCATGCGGAGGCGAGCGGCCCCAGCCGCCTCCCCCCGTCGTCGCTGCTTGCCCATGAGGCCCCCTGTCGCTGCCGGGTGGGGTCGAGCCAGGGCCACATTATAGCCCGCGGCGCCCGCCGGTCAATCGCCGCGGTAGAAGCCCCACGGCCGATCCGGTACAATGCGCCCTCTGAGCCCGTGCTCGTGCGAGTTAGGACCTTGCGATGCGCTGGTGGCTTGCCGCCGTGGCGATGCTGCTCCCGGCCCTCGCCGGGGCGGGAGAGCCCGAGGCGCTCTTCTGCATCGGCAGCCCCGACGGCTTCGCCGTCGAGTTCGGCCTCACCGACCGCCTGTGGCCCCACTACCTCGAGGCTTTTCCCGGGCCCGTCGTCTACACCGTGGGCGAGAGCGAGCCCGGCGACTGGCCCTACCTCCACCCCAGCAGCAACGACCGCTGGGCGGGCAGCCGCCCCCACACGTTCACCATTCGCTTCGGCGCCCCGGCCGAGCTCCCGCCACGGCTCCACCTGGTCCTGGGCACGGCCGACGCCCACCCCGGCGAGCCCTCGACCGTCACCGTCGGCGTCAACGGCAAGGCCCTGCCCGCCCAGCGGGCGCCCACGGGGCCGGGCAACGTGGTCGGCGACCCCGGGGCCTGGGGCCGCCCGCGGGCCATGGTCTTCCCCCTGCCCGAGGGCGCCGTGCGGCCCGGGGCCAACACCCTGACCATCGGCCTCGAGGGCGGGAGCTGGGTGGTCTACGACTACGTGATGCTCACCCCCAGCGCCCAGCCGCCGAAGCTCGACGCGGGGGCGGACCAACTGCTCGAGGAGGCCCTCGCCGGCCCCCTGGCCGACGCGCCCCGCATCGTCTTCGCACTGCGACAGCCGGGGCGCGACGGCCACTGGTACGCCAACTTCGCCTACTACGCGCCCGACGCCGACCGCCTGACCTACGGGCCGGGGGGCAAGCTGTGCGTCCTCGACCTCCGCTCCGGCCAGGTCGCCACCCTCCTCGACGACCCCCGGGGCGCCGTGCGAGACCCCCAGGTCCACTACGACGGCCACACCATCCTGTTCGCCTACCGAAGGGGCGACTCGCGCCATTACCACCTCTACGAAATCCAGGCCGACGGCACCGGCCTGCGCCAGATCACCGACGGGCCGTGGGACGACATCGAGCCCACCTACCTGCCCGACGGCGGCATCCTGTTCTGCTCCAGCCGCTGCAAGCGATGGGTCAACTGCTGGCTCACCCAGGTCGCCGTCCTCTACCGCTGCGAGCGCGACGGCTCTCGCCTCCGAATGGTCTCCAGCAACAACGAGCACGACAACACCCCCTGGCCCCTGCCCGACGGACGCGTGCTCTATACCCGGTGGGAATACGTGGACCGCAGCCAGGTCCACTACCACCACCTGTGGACCGCCAACCCCGACGGCACGGCCCAGATGGTCTACTACGGCAACCTCCATCCGGGCACGGTGATGATCGACGCCAAGCCCGTGCCCCGCAGCCGCCAGGTCGTGGCCATCTTCTCCCCCGGCCACGGGCGGCGCGAGCACGCCGGCCGCGTGACCCTCGTCGACCCCCGGGCCGGGCCCGACGCCCGCCCCTACGCCCGCACCATCAGCCGGGGCAGCGACTTCCGCGACCCCTACGCCCTCTCCCCCGAGCTGTTCCTCGCCGCGCGGGGCCACGACATCGTGCTCATGGACCGCCTGGGGCGGGCGCGCAGCGTCTACGCCGCGGGCGAGGCGGAGCGCAAGGCCGGCCTCCACGTCCACGAGCCCAGGCCCCTGGCGCCCCGGCCCCGCGAGCGGCGGCTCCCCCGCCGCGTGGACCTCGACGAGGCCACCGGGCGGCTGGTGCTGGTCGACGTGACCTACGGGCGCAACATGGGCGGCGTGGAGCCCGGCGAGATCCAAAAACTGCTGGTCCTGGAGACCCTGCCCAAGCCCATCAACTTCACCGGCGGGATGGAGCCCCTCAGCTACGGCGGCACCTTCACCCTCGAGCGCGTGGTGGGCACCGTGCCCGTCGAGCCCGACGGCTCGGCCTACATCGAGCTGCCCGCCCTGCGCAGCCTCTTCTTCGTGGCCCTCGACGAACGCGACCTGTCGGTCAAGCGGATGCAGAGCTTCCTCACCGTCCAGCCCGGCGAGACCACGAGCTGCGCCGGCTGCCACGAGGACCGCACCGTGACCCCCGAGGAGACGGAGGCCCTGGAGGCCCTCGGCCGGCCGCCCAGCCGCATCCAGCCCATCGAGGGATTGCCCGACGTCTTCGATTTCCCCCGCGACATCCAGCCCATCCTCGACCGCCACTGCGTGCCCTGCCACGGCTACGAGCCCACCGAGCGCGGCGGGCCCAGGGCCGGCGGGGTGGTGCTCACCGGCGACCGCGGGCCCCTCTACTCCCACAGCTACTACATGCTCACCGTCCGAGGCCAGGTGGCCGACGGGCGGAACCTGGCCCGCAGCAACTACCCGCCCCGGGCCATCGGCAGCAGCGCCAGCCCCCTGATGGACAAGCTCGACGGCTCGCACCACGACGTCCAGGTCGCCGGCCGCGAGCGCGCCGCGGTGCGGCTGTGGATCGACTCCGGAGCTCCCTACCCCGGGACCTACGCGGCGCTGGGCACCGGGATGATCGGCGGCTACGCCCAGAACCGCCCGGACCGCTCGGACCGCGCCTGGCCGGAGATGAAGGCCGCCATGGAGACCCAGAAGGCCCGCTGCGGCCCCTGCCACCAGGGAAAGCTCCGCCTGCCCGAATCGCCCTCCGACAACATGGGCATGCCCCCCTGGGCCATCCGAACCGGCGACCCGCGGCTGCGCTTCTCCCGCCACGTCCTCTACAACCTCTCCCGGCCCGAGAAGTCGCTCCTCCTCCTCGCCCCCCTGGCCGCCGACGCCGGCGGCTACGCCATCTGCACGCCCCGCGGCAGCCCCGGCCCGGGAGGCGTGCTCGCCAGCACCGACGAGCCCGCCTACCGCACCCTCCTCGCCGCCATCCGCCGCACCCGCCGGCGGCTCGAGGCCGTCAAGCGGTTCGATATGCCCGGCTTCCAGCCCCGGGCCGCCTACCTTCGCGAGATGGAGCGCTACGGCGTCCTGTCCCCCGACCGCGACCCCTCCGAGCCCGTGGACCCCTACGCCCTCGACCGCGCCTACTGGCGCTCGCTGTGGTATCGGCCCCGCCGGCCGTGAGGCCGGGGGCCCGGCCCGCGAAAAACCTCGTGGGCGTAAGGTCTTGGGACACCGATGGTTCGGGCCCACCTTGCATTCTTTTACACCGTTTTACAACTGTTCGTGGCCGCATGGAGGGGGGGCTTCGGTTTGTAGGGGTACAGGGGGAGCGCGCCACGTGGCCGGGCGAGGGGGCACGCAGGGCCTCCCGGGCGCCCCCGCGCCGGGGTGGCCAAAAATGAAAGTCCCTGGCCAAAAACGAAAGATCGCCCGGCTCCCCGAGCCCGGCCGCCCGCCCCTCAACGCAACCTATTGGACCTATACGACTTATACGACCTATCCGACCTCTCCGCCGCCCGCCGGGCGATCAGTCGAGCGGCTGGTAGCGCACGGGCACGGGGCGGCCGGTCTCGGCGGACCGGGCGATGGCCTCGTAGAGGACCATCGACTTGTAGCTTTCGTAAATCCCGGAGCGGCTGCCGCGGCCCTCGCCGACGGCCCGGACGAAGTCGACCAGCTCGGCCAGGTGCCCGGTGTCGTGGCCGCTGTCGCCGGCGGAGGTGAAGGTGGGGGGCTCGCGCCACTCGCAGCATTCGCCCTCGCGGGCGAGCTTCCAGACCGAGGAGTTGTGGACGGACATCCAGTTGCGGCCCCGCAGGGTGATCTCGACCTCCTCGGTGGGGATGGCGAAGGAGCGGCCGCAGTGCAGGCTCAGCGAGCCCACCGCCCCGCAGGCGAAGCGGAGGGCCACGGCGTAGGCGTCGCGGCCCTGGGCGAAGGCGAAGGCCTCGGCCGCGTCGCCGAACAGGTAGCCCGCCAGGTCGATGGCGTGAATCGCGAAGTCGAAGAGGAACGCGCTGCGGTCCGGCGGATGGCGGTAGGGCGCCGAGGCGTAGGCGATGCTCAGGGCCATCCGGTCGGCGGGCGGGAACTCCTCGATGAACGCCTTGGCGCGGGAGAAGGCGACGCTATGGCGTTTTTTGAACCCGGTGGCGCACAGCAGACCGGCCTGGCGGGCCACACGGGCCACGGCGAGGGCCTCGGCGGCGGAGGGCGCGGGCGGCTTCTCGGTGTAGACGGGGAAGCCCAGGCGGAGGGCGATGGGGGCGAGGCGGGCGTGGCCCTCGGGCCCGGTGCAGATGATCACGCCGTCGGGCCTCTCGGCGGCGAGCATCGCCTCCATGTCGGTGTAGGCGGTGCCGCCGAAGAGCGTGGCGTTGCGTTCGGCCTTCGCCTCGTCGAGGTCGCATACCCCTACGAGGCGCGCCCCGGCGGCGCCGATGTAGGGGTAGATGCGGCGGGTGGACAGGCTGCCGGCGCCGACGACGCACAGGGCGGGGTAGCTCATCGGGGGGTGTGCTCCTCGAGGTAGGCCCGGGCGTCGCCGAGGTAGCGAAGGGTGTTCTCCTTGTCGGCCACCTCCATCTCGACCACCACGTCGCCGCGGTAGCCGTCCTCGACCAGGCGGGCGAAGAGGCCGGGCAGGTCGATCTCGCCGGTGCCGAAGGGCACGCTCTGGGCGCCCACCTGGTCCTTGACGTGGACGTGGCGGATGCGCTCGCCGAGGGCCTCGTAGCCCTCGTGCCAGGGCACGCCCACGGCGTGGAAGTGGCCCACCTCGAGGGTGGCGAAAAGGCGCGGGTCGGCCACGCCGTCGAGCACGGCCCGGTAGTCGTCCAGCGTGGTGATGGCCGTGCCCTTGTGGTTCTGGAGCACGGGGGTGATGGCCAGGCCCTCGACGGCGTCGAGCAGGGGAGGCAGGCCGGCCAGGAAGTCGGCCTGGCTCCTGGCCTTGACGATGGCGCAGCGGCAGCCGAGCAGGGCGCCGAAGCGGCAGGCCTGGACCGCCTCGGGCAGCGAGGCATCGAGGTCGTCGCCCAGCGGGGGGCAGTGGATGGCCGAGTAGGCGAACCCGTGCTCGGCGGCCAGGGCCAGGTAGGGCCGCGGGTCGGCGTGGATGTCGAGGGCCGAGGCGCACCACGAGGTGAAGGCCTCGAAGCGGCGATAGCCCAGGGCCCCGTAAGCCTGGAAGCAGGCCTCGAGGCCGAGCTGGGGGTTCGAGCAGGGGCTGACGGCGACGTGGAACACGGCGGCCCATCCTTGTAGGCGGGGCGTCTCTGCCCCGCGTTCTTCAATTCGCGGGACAGGGACGTCCCGCCTACTATGCCTCGCCCTCGAGGTGCAGCTCCCCGCCCTCGCTCTCGGAGGGCACGCGGGTGCACTCGGGCAGGCTGCGGAAGACGTCCTCGGGGCCGGTGGGCGCGTAGACCACGAGCAGGCGGAGCGTGCCCTGGCCGGTGTTGCGGGTGGAGTGGGGCGCGCCGTCGGGCACGAAGACGGCGGCGCCGGCCCGCACGGCCACCGGCCCGGCGTCGTCGACGGTCTGCTCGCCCTCTCCGCTGACCACGTAGATGATCTCCTCGGTATCGGGATGGTCGTGTCGGTCGTGGCCCTGGCCGGGGGCGAGCTCCACGAGGGCGAAGGTCATGCGCCGGGCGCCGGTGAGCCTGGGCTCGCTGAGGATGCGGATATGGCCCCAGGGGAAGTCGAGGGTTTCGACCTCCTCGGGCCGGACCACTCGTCCTGCTCCGAGCTCTTCCATGGGGAGGCTCCTCGTCAGGAGGCTTGGGGCTTGGCGGGGCTGAGCTCCTTGAAGCGGCGTGCCTGGCCTTCGATGGCGGGCTCGGTGGGCAGGCGCTCGATGCTGGAGGCCCCGAAGAAGCCCACCACGCCGTCGGTGTGCTCGAAGATGTATTGGGCGTCCCGGGGCTCGGCGATGGGCCCGCCGTGGCACAGGCACAGGATATCGGCGTTCTCGGCCCTGGCGGCGTCGTGGATGGCCTGGACCCGCGGCGCGGCGTCCTCCAGGGAGAGGGCCGTCTGGGCCCCGATGGCTCCCTTGGTGGTGAGCCCCATGTGGGCCACCAGCACGTCGGCGCCGGCCCGGGCCATGGCCACCGCCTGGTCGGTGTCGAACACGTAGGGGCAGGTGAGCATGTCGAGCTCGCTGGCCAGCCGCACGAGGTCGACCTCGAGGTCGAAGCCCATGCCCGTCTCCTCGAGGTTCTGGCGGAAGACCCCGTCGATGAGGCCCACGGTGGGGAAGTTTTGCACCCCGTCGAAGCCCATCTGCTTGAGCCGCACGAGGAAAGCGGGCATCAGGCGGAAGGGGTCGGTGCCGCACACCCCGGCGAGGACCGGGGTGTCCTGGACCACGGGCAGGACCTCGCGGGCCATGTCCACCACGATGGCGTTGGCGTCGCCGAAGGGCAGGAGGCCGGCGAGGGAGCCGCGGCCGGCCATGCGGTAGCGTCCCGAGTTGTAGATGATGATGATGTCGGCCCCGCCGCGCTCGGCGAACTTGGCGGACAGGCCGGTGCCCGCACCGCAGCCGAGCAGCGGGCGGCCCGCCGCCACCTCCTGGCGCAGGCGGCCGAGGGCGTCGTCGCGGGGGATGAAGGGCATCGGGGGCTCTCCTTTGCTGCTGCGGGCTAGCGGGCCTGGAGGACCTCGACGAGCTTCGCGGCCACGGCGTCGGCGAACGGCTCGTCGTTGATGTTGTGCTCCATCTCCACCACCGGGATGTCGGCTCGGACGGTGGTCTTGATGGCCTCGAAGAGCGCCTGGTCGGCCTGCGGCCACCAGAAGTCCTTGCCCGGGGCATCGAGCATGGAGACGCCCCGGAGGGGGAGGAAGAAGGCCACCGGGCCGGCCGAGGCATTGGCCTTCTCGGCCAGGATGCGGCCTATCTCGGCGTTCTCCTCGGGGGTGGTGCGCATCAGCGTGATATTGGGGTTCCAGCGGTAGAAGCGGCGGTCCTGGAACTTCGCGGGCACCGTCTCGGGGGCCCAGAAGTTCACCATGTCCACGCACCCGGGCGCGACGACCTGGGGGATGCCGCGCCGGGCCGCGGCGTCGCCGCGGTCCGGGCCTGCGGCGAACACCCCGCCCACCACCTCGTCCGCCCACTCGGTGGTGGTGACGTCGAGCAGGCCGTCGATGTAGCCCTCGGCGACCAGGCCCTCCAGGGTCCGCCCGCCGGTGCCCGTGCAGTGGAAGA
The DNA here is from genome assembly GCA_046538415.1 of Candidatus Brocadiia bacterium. GTDB lineage: Bacteria > Planctomycetota > PUPC01 > DSUN01 > DSUN01 > JBKHIY01. The sequence goes on from JBKHIY010000061.1 coordinate 21,904, forward strand.
CGAGGGTCTCGTAGCCCTCGGCGGCGAGGCGCTCGGCGCAGCGGGTGACGATGGGCGTGGTGTTGCCGAACATGGAGGCGGCGAGCAGGGGCTTGTGCTCGATGGCCGGGGGCTGGGCCTCGGCCATGCCGCACACGGCTCCCGCGGCGTTGGCGTAGATGGCCGCGCTGATGCGGTTCACCCCCGCCACGTCGGTGACGGAGGGCACGAGCACGATGTCCTTGGCCCCCACGTAGGCCGAGGTGTCGCCCGCGGCCACGGTGCTGACCATCACCTTGGGCACGCCGATGGGCAGTGCCCGCATGGCGGCGGTGCCGATGGCCGTGCCCGCGGTGCCGCCCATGGCCAGGACGGCGTCGATGGCCCCCTCCTCGTGGAGCCCGGCGACCACGTCGGCGATGCCGCGGGTCATGGCCTCCATGGCCAGGGCCTTGTCCTCCTTGCGGCGCAGGGCCTCGAGGGATGTGCCGCCGGCCTCGGCCACCCGGGCCGCGGGCACGTCGGGCTCGAACCCCGGCTCGCCGACCACGCCGGTGTCGACGACCAGGGCGCGGTGGCCGCGGGCCTCGATGGCCTCCTTGACGAACGCCAGGTCGGGGGCCTTGGTGTCCAGCGAGCCGACGAGGGCGATGGTCTTGCCCATGGGGGCCTCCCGGAAAGGGACGCGACGGCGCGGGTGCGGGCGATGGCTATGCGAGTATAGGCCAAGGCGCCCCGGGGTTCAAGCCTCCCGGCCCAGGGCTCAGCGGAAGTAGGCGCGGTATGTCTCGAGGGCGGTGCAGATGGCCTCGACGTTCGCCAGGGGCACGTCGGGCCCGATTTCGGCCTTGAGCCACAGGCCGCCCCGAGGCGAGCCGAGGGCCTCGACGGCCTGGCGCACGTGGGCGTCGAGCCGGGCGGGGGTGGCGAAGGGGAAGAGCTGGCGGTCGAGGTCCAGGTCCACGCAGATCTTGCCCTTGCACACCTCGACCAGGGTGTCGAGGCCGTTGGCCCGCACCTGGGGGTTGATGACGTCGACCCCGCAGTCCTTGAGGTCGGGGATGATCTCGGCGATGTGGCCGTCGGAGTGCATGTAGACGGCCCAGCCGGCCTCGTGGCATCGGCCGTAGAGGGCGGCGTAGCAGGGCTTGAGGTACTTGCGCCAGGTGGCGGGGCTGATGGGCAGGCGGCTCTGCATGCCCAGGTCGTCGCCGAAGGCCTGGATGCGCGGCCCGGGGCCGAGCTGGGCGATGAGGTGCTCGAGCTCGCCCAGGTTGTAGTCGAGCACGATGTCGATCAGCTTCTGGAGCTCCGGCGGCTCCTCGGCGAAGTCGACCATCAGCTCCTCGAAGCCCCGCAGGTAGTAGAGGCGCATGAACATGAATCCGTGGGGCAGGCCGTGGTGGCCCTGGGGGGGCCGGAGCCGGTGGACCGCCTGGCGGGTGGGCACGTTGTGGTGCTTGACGTAGCCGTTCATCCCCTCGGCCACGTTGGCCCACACGTAGCCCCAGGGGTCGACGTGCTGTCCCTCGCGGTAGTTCTCGCCCATCTGGTCGTAGTCGCGCTGGCCGGGCTCGAGGTGTCCGAAGAGCAGGGGGTGGCGAGCGGCGATGGCCTCGAGCTTCTCGCGGTGCTTCTTCCACGCCCGGGGCAGGACGCCCACGCTGACGGGGATGAATTCGGGGCCCTGGAAGCGCATGGCCTTCCAGCGGTCGTCCTCCATGGTCATCGCGCGGCTCCCGTGCGGGGGGCTGGGGCCGGTCCTGGGGCTAGCTCGCGGCTTGTGCGGGGACCAGGGCCTGGCTGGCGGCGTCCTCGATGGTGCGGATGATGCGGGTCACGTCGGGGCGCTTGTGGTCGGGGTGGGTGCGTATCATCACCGTTCGGGCGAGGATATCGAGAGAGCGGGCGCACATCTGCTTCGAGTATTTCTTGCGGCATCGGCGGTTCTGGGGGAGGTTGTAGGGGTTGAGCGCGGGGTGGTGGGCGCCCTGGTGGGCGAGGACGGGGTCCCACTCGGTGTAGACGTGTCGGCCGGTCTGCCCACAGACGGTGCCCCCCGCCATGCCGGCGAATCGCTGGGCCGCCTCGGCGGTGGGGAGGGTGAACATCACGTGGGAGCCGCACTCGCCCTCCAGGTCGTTGGCGGGGATGGGCCGCAGTGCGGTGTGGGCGGTTTCGCGGAGGATGCGCTGCTTCTCCCGCCGCATGCGCCGCACCATGGCGGGCAGGCGGTCGAGCTGGGCGTTCATCATGGCCCCCTCCAGCTCGGAGGCCCGTGCCCCGTCGCTGGCGAAGGGCGCTACGCCGTCCTGGCGGCCGGTCCAGTAGAAGTTGCAGCAGTCGATCATGCACCGTGCCCGCTCGGCGGCCTGGGGGTCGCTGGTGACCACGGCCCCGCCCTCGCCGCAGGTCATGTGCTTATAGTAGTTGAAGCTGAAGGCCCCGGTGTGGCCGATGGAGCCCAGCATCCGGCCCCTGTAGGCCCCGCCGATGGCCTGGCAGGCGTCCTCGACCACCAGGAGGCCGCGCTCCTCGGCCGCCTCGAGCAGGGGGTCCATGTCGCAGGGCAGCCCCCACATGTGGACGGGGATCGCGGCCCGGGTGCGAGCCCCCGCGGCGTCGGCCACGGCCTGGGGGTCGATGGTGATCGACTCGTCGATGTCCACCACCACGGGGATGGCGCCCACGGCGAGCACGGCGATGGCCGTGGCCATGTAGGTGCAGGCGGGCACCAGCACCTCGTCGCCGGGGCCGATGCCCAGCCCGCCCAATGCGGCGGAGAGCGCCGCGGTGCCGCTGGAGGTCATCCACGCGTGCTCCACGCCCAGGAACTTCGCGTAGCGACGCTCGAAGCGGGCACACTCCCCGCCGATGTTGTAGCGGAACACCTTTCCGCTCAGCAGCACCCTGGCGATGGCGTCCACTTCCTTCTGACCGACCCGGAGCACGGCGAGCTCCTCCGCAAGGAGTGACGACGAGCGAGCGGCGACCGCCGGCCCGCGGCCCCGTCGACGCACCAGTATACCGCGCCACCCTCGCGGCGCAAGCGCGGTCGGCCCCCGTGGCAGGGGCCACGGAGGCGTTTGCACTTTGGCCCCAAGTCGTCTACCCTGGGGGAACTTCGGCGGGACAGAGCGCGGGACGAGCCGCTTTCTTCTCACATTGCCGCGAACCTTCGGGGAGTTTTGGCGACTACATAGGGGGGCGCCGTGCGCCCCCGCCCGCCGGCTGTGAGGCGGGCGTAAGTTCCGTGTAACAAGTGTGTAATGGCCCGCATTTGCGCTTGCTCGCGCCGCCGCCGCGGTGGCATAATGCAAGGCCCGCACCAGGAGCCCAGCCCCAGCCTAGGAGCCCAGCGATGCCAGAAGCGGTCGACGACACGCTCCAGACCGACCAGGACGTCCAGCAGGTCGAGCGCTTCCGCGGGGCCTGCGACCAGCTCCTCGCCGAGCTGGCCCACGTGATCGTGGGCCAGGAGGAGGTGATCGAGGAGGTGCTGCTGGCCATGTTCGCCCGCGGCCACTGCCTGCTCGAGGGCGTGCCCGGCCTGGCCAAGACGCTGCTGGTGCGCACCCTCTCCCAGGCCCTCTCCCTGCGCTTCCAGCGAATCCAGTTCACCCCCGACCTGATGCCCTCGGACATCATCGGCACGGAGATTCTGCGGGAGGACCGGGCGACCGGCGAGCGCCACTTCACCTTCGTCCAGGGCCCCCTTTTCGCCAACATCGTGCTCGCCGACGAGATCAACCGCACCCCGCCCAAGACCCAGGCCGCCCTCCTGGAGGCCATGCAGGAGCACCGGGTGACCGCGGGGGGCAAGGCCTACGTCCTCGCCGAGCCCTTCCTCGTCCTCGCCACCCAGAACCCCATCGAGCAGGAGGGTACGTACCCCCTCCCCGAGGCCCAGCTCGACCGATTCATGTTCCACGTCCGCGTCGACTACCCCGCTTTCGACGAGGAGATCGAGGTGGTCCGCCGCACCACCACCCTCCGCGAGCCCAAGGTCGACGCCGTCCTCACCGGCGAGGACATCATCGCCCTTCAGGACCTGGTCTACCGCATCCCCGTGCCCGAGCACGTCTACCGCTACGCCGTGACCCTGGTGCGGAAGACCCGCAAGGCCGAGGACGACGCGCCCGACTACGTGCGCGAGTGGGTGGCCTGGGGCGCGGGGCCCAGGGCCTCCCAGTACCTCGTCCTGGGGGCCAAGGCACGCTCCATCCTCCGGGGCCGGGGCTACGCCTCGGTGGAGGACATCAAGGCCGTGGCCGCCCCCGTGCTCCGACACCGCATCCTGCTCAACTTCAATGCCGAGGCCGAGGGCGTGACCTCCGACCACGTGGTGGCCAGGCTGCTCGACGAACTGCCCGCCATCCCCCAGGAGTAGGCCCCATGCCCCCTCGCGCCGAACGCCACATCGACCGCCGGGCCGTGGGGCGCCTCAGCCGCCTCCAGCTGCGCGCCCGCCTGGCCGTCGAGGGCTACTACTCGGGCATCCACAAGAGCCCCTACC
>JBKHIY010000175.1:0-6079 GCA_046538415.1 Candidatus Brocadiia bacterium
GGAGGCACCGCTTTCTGCCCAGAAAGGGGGGCCTCCCCCACAGACGCTCCACCGCCAGGCGGGCTAGCCGATGCCGAGGAGGGCGGCGAGGTGGTGGCGGACGTCGCGCTGGACCACGTCGGCGGGTCGGTCGCCGTCGAGCACGACCACGCGTTCGCCCGCGGCGACGGCCCGCTCGCTGGCCTGGCGGTAGGTGTCGTGGATTTTCCGCAGTTGGCTCACGTAGTCGTATCGAGCGGCCCGTGCCTGGCGCTGCTTGAGGCGTGCGGCGCACTCCTCGGGCGGGACGTCGAGCAGGAGGGTAAGGTCGGGCCGCTGGAAGTGGCGGTTGAGGGTCCACACCCAGTCCATCTCGAGCTCGACGCTCTGGTATGCGATGGAGCTGAGGTAGTATCGGTCGCTGAGGACCATTCGGCCTGCTTCGAGTGCGGGGATGACGGTGGCGTCGAGGTGGTCGGAGCGGTCGGCGGCGAACAGCAGGGCGAGGGTGCGCTCGGCGGGGCGGACGCCGTGGGGCACGAACCGCACCATGAGGTCGTCGGAGAAGAGCAGGGGCTGGCGAGCGGCCTCGAGCTGCTTGAGTCTCGAGGGCTGTCGGTCGCCCAGTTGGCCTTCGATGATCGTGCGGATGAGGGCGCCGATGGGGCCGTCGCTGGGCTCGCGGGTGGGCAGGACGTCGATGCCCTGTGCGGCGAGCCAGGCGACGAGGAGCCGGGTCTGGGTGGTCGTTCCCGAGCCGTCGAGCCCCTCGAGGGCCACGAATGGGCCTCGCCCGCCCTCCCCTGTGCTGGGCGTGGGGCTCATAGGTAGGCCCTCGGGTCGGCGATGGAGCCTTCGATGGCGGTGGCCGCGGCGACGGCGGGCGAGGCGAGGTAGATGAACGCCTGGGGGTTGCCCATGCGGCCCTGGAAATTGCGGTTCTGGGTGCTCAGGCACACCTCGCCGTCGCCGAGCACGCCGTCGTGGACGCCGACGCAGGCCCCGCATCCCGGGGCGGTGAGCACGCCGCCGGCCGCGACGAGGGTGGGGAACGTGCCGTCGGCCATGCCCTCCTGGAGAATCTGGCGGGAGCCGGGGGTGAGCAGCAGGCGCACGCCGGGAGCCACGCGGCGGCCCTCGAGGATGCGTGCCGCGACGTGGAAGTCGCTGAGCCGCCCGTTGGTGCAGGTGCCGATGTAGACCTGGTTGACGGCCACGTCGGCCAGCTCGCCCACGGGCCTTGTGTTGTCGGGCTGGTGGGGGCAGGCCACGGTGGGCTCGAGGGTGGCGAGGTCGAACTCGAGGGTCTCCTCGTAGCTCGCACCGGGGTCGGGCGCGATGGGGCGATAGCGCTCGCCGCGGCCGCGGGCCTCGAGGAAGTCGCGGGTCCGCTCGTCGGCGGGGAACAGCCCCGCCTTGGCCCCGCACTCGACCACGATGTTGGCCACGGTCAGGCGGTCCTCGATGGCCATGGCGTCCACCGCCTCGCCGCCGAACTCGAGGGCCTTGTAGACGGCGCCGTCGGCGCCCACGGTGCCGATGAGGTGGAGCATGAAGTCCTTGGCGTACACGCCGTCGGGGAACGCGCCCCGCACGTCGACCCGCCAGGCCTGGGGCACGCGCAGCCACGTGGTGCCCAGGGCGAAGGCGGCGGCCACGTCGGTCGAGCCCATGCCCGTGGCGAAGGCGCCCAGGGCGCCGCCGGTGCAGCTATGGGAGTCGGCGCCCACGACCAGCTCGCCGGGGCTCACGTAGTGCTCGGTGGCCAGGACGTGGCACACCCCCGAGCCGGCCTCGGAGAGGAGGGCGCCCTTCTCGGCGGCGAACTGGCGGAGGAGCATATGGTCGTTCGAAAGCTCCCGCCGGGGGCTGGGCGCCGCGTGGTCGATGAACACGATGCACCGCCGGGGACGGGCCAGCCGCTCGATGCCCATCTTCGCGATCTGCCGCACCGTCAGCGGCCCCGTGCCGTCCTGGACGTAGGCCCAGTCGACCCCGACCACCGCGTAGTCCTCGGCGGCCACCTCCTGGCCGGCGTGCTCGCCGATGATCTTCTCGGACATCGTTTTGCCCATGGGGGCACGCTCCCTGTGTCGTGCGGGGGGTCAGGTGCGGTAGCCGAACTCCCAGCCCTGGCGCGGCTCGCGGCGGAGGAAGGCGTTGGCCTGCTGGCCGACGATGAAGCGGCCCTCCTCCATGTCGTAGACCAGCTTCTGCCCCGGGCAGCGGAGGGCCACGGTGCCCAGGAGCACGATCTCGGTGAGCCGCGTGGCGTGGCGTAGGCGAAGCGGGAGCACGGCTGGGGCGCCGAGGGGTCCTTGCAGGCCCGCAGGAAGTCGCCCGTGTGGCCGGGCACGCGGGGGATGGTCTTGGGCACGTCGACGCCCTTGCGCAGCTCGTCGGGGAAGATGCGGGGGCTCTGGCAGTGGCTGCCCGACTGCATGAGGCCCTTGGAGCCGTAGTAGTAGGTGCCCTGGGTGAGCTACTTGGTGCCGGGGGTGAGTTGCTCGGGCCGCGGCGGCTTCATGTCGCCCCCGCCGTTCCACCACGTCATGGTCACCGCCGGCAGGTCGCCCCGCTCGGGGAAGCGGAACTCGATCTGGGCCTTGCCCTTGTAGCCCTCCTGGGTCACGCCGCCCTGCTTGGCCACCACGCCGACCATCTTCGACTCGTAGAGCCGCAGGGCCCACACCGCGCCGTCGATGGTGTGGCAGCCCATGTCGCCGATGGAGCCCGTCCCGAAGTCCAGCCAGCCCCGCCAGGCGAAGGGATGGAGGCCGTCGTGGTAGTCGCGCCAGGGGGCGGGGCCGACCCACGCCTCCCAGTCCAGCCCCTCGGGCACCGGCTTGCTGGGCGGGCGATTGCGGGCCCCGAAGCTGCGGTTCGACACGCAGTCCAGCCGCGTGATGGTGCCCAGCACCCCGGCCCGGATGTACTCGACGATGCGGCGGATGGACTCGCCGGAGTGCCCCTGGTTGCCCATCTGGGTGGGCACCTTCTGGGCCGCGGCCGCCTCGCGGAGCCGCCGGGCCTCCCAGATGTCGTGGGTCAGCGGCTTCTCGCAGTAGACGGGCACGCGGGCCGCCAGGGCGCGGATGGCCGCCGGGAAGTGGGTGTGGTCGGGGGTCGCCACCCACACGGCGTCCAGCTTCGGATGCTTGTCGAAGAGCTCCCGGAAGTCCGAATAGACCTGGAGCTCGGAGAACCTCTTCTTGGCGTTCTGGATGTTCTTGCCCGCGCGGCCTCGCGGGTCCACGTCGGCCACGGCCACCAGGTGCTCGCGCAGGGCGGCGTGCATGCCCGCCCCGCCGCGTCCCCCGGCGCCGATCACGGCCATGCGCAGCTTCTCCCCCTTGTTCGCCGCGGTGGCCACCGCGGGTGCGGCCACCAGCCCCGCCGCCGCGGCGGCGCCCGACTTCAGGAACTCCCGACGCGTCCTCCTCGCTGCCATGCTGCGCACTCCTCCAGCTCGACTCCCAACGCGGGGTCCACTCGGCCCTTCCGCCGGGCCGCGCCCGGCGGCCTCCCCGTGCATCATAGCCGCAGGAGCCCTAGCGTGCAAGCCCCACCGCGACCGTCGCTAGCCCGGCCCCGAGGCCCGCCGCCGCTCTTGCAAAACCCGGGCGGTGCTGACATACTGATGGCATGCCCGAGCGCGTCTACGTGGAAACAACCATCTTCAGCTTTTACCACGACGAGCGGACCTCGCCGGAGGTCCTCGCCATGCGTCACTGGACCCGCGAATGGTGGGATCACCACAGTCAGCGGTACGAGCTTATCACCAGCGCAGCCGTGCTGGCGGAGCTCGAAAGAGGCACCCTTCCGCACCGCGACCGCGCCCTGACGATGGCGGCCGGCTTGCCCGCCGTCCCCATCGAACCGCAGATACCAGAAATCGTCAGTGTCTACATAGAGCACAAGGTCATGCCTGCTGACCCGGTGGGAGACGCCCTTCATCTGGCCCTCGCTTCCGTCCACAAGGCCGATTACCTGGTCACGTGGAACTGCCGCCACCTGGCCAACGCAAACAAGTTCGCTCACATCCGGCGGACCAACGCCCTGCTCCGCCTGGCGGTGCCCGAGCTCGTCACGCCCCTGGAACTGACCGGCGAGGTGGACCTGCCATGACCGAAACGGACCGCGTGATCGAAGAAATCCGCGAGGGGCGATACCGACTCTCCAGGGAATGCGGACACGACATTCGCCGCCTGGTCGAGCTGCTTGGCCACTACGAGCAGCGCTACGCCGAGCAGGTGCGCCGATACGAGCGGCTCCGCACCGGTCCTCCTCCCCGCGACGACGCGACCGACTAGAGCGTGCGCCCGGCGGCCCCGCTCTCGCGCCCGGACCAGCCGCCTGGGCCATCGGCCTCCGCCTTGCCCAGCAGCTCGCTACGGGCCGTGCCCCGAGGCCCGCCGCCGCACCGCCCCCGGCGTGGTCCCCAGGTGCCGGCGGAAGGCCCGCAGCATCGCCGTGTAGCTGCCGAAGCCGCTCTCCATGGCCACCGCCGCCACCGGCGCCGCCGAGCCCTCGAGCCGGAGCCGCGCCTCCTCCAGCCGGGCCAGCAGAATCTCCTCCTGGAGCGTGCCCCGGCCCGCCGCGCGCAGCCGACGGCTCAGGCTGCGGTGGCTGGCGCCCAGTGCCTCGGCCACCTCGCGCGGCCCGATGGGCTCGCAGGCGTGGCGCTCGATCCACCCCAGCGCCCGGGCCACCAGCGGGTCGCCGGCCGCCCGGCGGTCCGTCGAAAGGCGCGGCACGAGCGTCGGGGCCACCAGGACGTTGCGCTCCGGCGGCGGCTCGCCGGCCATCAGCCCCTCGAGCACCGCCGCCGCACGGCGGCCCAGCTCCGCGTAGTCGAACCGCAGGGCGGTGAGCGCCGGCGGCAGCTCGCACAACACCGGATCGTCGTCCGCCGCCACCAGCGCGATATCCTCGGGCACCCGCAGGCCGCGGTCGCGCGCCAGGTCGGCCACCGCGCGAGCGAAGTCCGGCCGCGCCACCAGCACGCCCGCCGGCGGCGCCAGGCGCCCCAGCCACTGGCCCAGGCTGCGCATCACCTTGTCCCACCAGCCCCGCGAGCTGGCGTAGGTGACGAACGTCCGCGCCCGCTGCGGCTCCAGGTGCCGACGCCGTAGCTGGTAGGTGAACTCCTCCCGCTCCAGGCTCGACTGGCGCTGCTTGCTGAACCCCACGTAGGCGAAGGTCCGGCAGCCCTGGGCGACGAGGTGCTCCGCGGCCAGGCGGCCCGCCGCGTAGCGGTTGTCCAGCACCCGCACCAGCCCCGGCTGATGCACGTGGCCCCACGACGTCAGCACCACGGGCGCGGGCGAGCGGACGAGGCGCGGCCCGCGACCTTTCCGCGTCGTCGCGATCAGCCCGGCGAACGGCCCGTGAATCGCGTAATCGGCATAGGGGTCGAGGACCAGCCGCCAGCCGCGCGATGCCGCGTAATCCGCGACCCCGCGCAACAGCTCCCGATGCCGCAGCTCGAAGCACTGCGGCTCCAGCGCCACCGCCACCGTGCGACGGGGCTTCCCATCGCTCGACGACCGACCTTGCTGCGACACGACGCCTCCTTTCCCTGCGTCCTCGCTGGCCGGCGGGCCCTGCGGCCCGTCCTGTCGCTCGGATAGAGGAAATCGCAAAGCAATGGAGATGGGCTTGCGCGGTGCCCTCCCCTCTCCAGCCCGCGCACTACCCCTGGCCCTCCGCCATCTTCTTGCGCAGCTCCTCGACGGTGGCGGCATCCTTCTCGGCGTCGGAATGCCCGACCTCGCGGTCGTAGTCCACGCGGACCTGCATCAGCTCGACCGCGCGCGCCAGGTCGCCGAGCTCTCGATACACCACCCCCAGGTTCCAACTCGCCGTGGCTTCCCCTGCACGGTCGCCCACCTCGCGGGCGATGCGGAGCGCCTGCTCGAAGTGCTCGATGGCCTTGCGGGGCTCCCCGAGGGCCGCGTACGCGATCCCCAGGTTGCCGAGGCGGCTCGCCTCCCCGCGCCGGTCGCCGACTTCGCGGTGGATGCGCAGCGCCTGCTCGTGGTACTCGATGGCCTTGCGGGGCTCCCCGAGGGCCGCGTACGCGATCCCCAGGTTGCCG
>JBKHIY010000062.1:0-22500 GCA_046538415.1 Candidatus Brocadiia bacterium
TCGATGCTGGATGCTGGATGCTGGATGCTGGATGCTGGATGCTGGATGCGGGATGCTGGATGGGGGCTGCGAGCCTGTGGGGGGGTGGCCCGGGGCCTCGAATAGGTCGTAGGGGTCCTATAGGTCGTATAGGACCTATGCGAGGGCGAGGCAGGCTCTCGGGGCCGCGAGCCGGCCGGTTCCCGGCGCCGTGAGGGGGGAAGGAGCTGCGGCCAGGGCCGGCCTCAGGCCTGGCCGGTCTCGGCGAGGAATTGCTGGCGGGCCTCGGTGGGGTCGGGGCCGCCGCGCAGGGCGTGGGCCTCGCACGCCCGGTAGAGCTTCTTGAACTCGCGGTAGACGGCGACCGCCTCCTCGTCGGGACGCACGCGGGAGTCGGCGACGGGGTCGGTGAAGCCGGCCACGACGTCCTCCCAGGGCATCTCGTGGCCCGAGGCCTTGCGGTCGGCGTGCGCGGCGCGGAGGGCGGCGCCGAGGGCCGCGGAGTTGCCCACCTGGAACTGGTGGACCTCGGCGTCGTGCACGTTGGCCATGGTCTCCAGGATCTGGCGGTTGGCCGAGGCGCCGCCGGTGGCGTGGATCACGCGGGTCTCCACCCCCATCCATTCCGAGTGGATGGCCATGGAGGCCATCTGGGCCTCGACCACGGCGCGGACGTTGCCCTCGGCGTCGTCCTCGTCGAGCCCGTAGCGTCGGACGCCCGGCTCGGCGACGTTGGGCACGATCTCGGGGGCGAAGTAGGGGAGCATCACCTTGCCCCCGTTGCCCGGCGCGCTGCGGCGGAGGAGCTCGGAGAACTGCTCCCACGACAGGCCGTAGGCCTCGCGCACCTTCTCCCGCGACAGCGAGCCGTTGAGGAAGCAGATGAGGCTCATGTAGTCGCCGGTGGGCGAGCCGAACACGTGGCCCTCGCCCTCCGTCGAGATGTGGGGCTGGGGCATGAAGCCGAAGTAGGTGTCGCTGGTGCCCAGGCTGATGCACACCCGCCCGGGGCGGATGAGGCCCACGCCCACCAGGCTGTTGGGATTGTCGCCCGACCAGGCGATGCACCGCGTCTGGGGCCCGAAGCCGTACCTGCCCACGAAGTAGGGGCTGAGCGGCCCCACCACGGTGTCCGAGGGCGCCAGGGGGGGCAGCTTGGCCCGCAGGGCGGGCGCCGTGGCCTCGAGCATGGGGGCCGACCACTGCTTGCGGCGGATGTCCATCAGGTTCATCCCCGCCCCGTCGCCGTGGTCGATGGGGGCGTGGCGGCCGGCGAGCACGGAGGCCATGAAGGAGCTCACCAGGTGGATGCGATGGGTCTGCTCGTAGCTCTGGGGCTCGGCCTGCCAGAACTTGCGAATCTGGGGGCCGGTGAAGCGCTCGAAGCAGCGCGAGCCGGTGAGGTCGGCCACCACCTGGGGCCCGCCCACGGCGTCCTCGATCTCCGCGCACTGCTGGCGCGTGCTGGTGTCCATCCAGATGGGGGCCGTGGCCCGCGAGAGCGCCGGCTCGAGCTGGGCGGCGAGGTCGCGCTGGGCGTCCAGCGAGCCCAGGGCCTCCTCGGCACCGGCCTTCAGGTAGACGCTGCCGTGCTGCTGGCCGGAGCCGCAGACGGCGGCGACCTGGGCGAGGTCGATGCCCGCCTGGGCGAGGTCCTGGCACATCAGGTCGAGCGCGGCGAGCCACAGGAGGGGGTCGGAGTGGGCCACGCCGGGCTCGTCGCTGGGCAGGACGCCGTTGCGGGTGCCGAACTGGGGCAGGCGCTCGTCGAAGTTCAGCGACAGGTCGCCCACCACCTGGCGGGCCTCGAGGTCGAGGACCACGGCGGAGAGGCTCTGGGTGGAGGCGTCGAGGCCGAGGTAGAGGCTCATGGTCTTCCTCCGGGGAGGGGCAATGGGGGACGGGTGCTCATTCTACGCGGCCCGGCGGGCGAGTCAATCCGCCGGCGGGTCCAGGCCGAGGCGTCGGCGGGCCTCGTCGAGGATGCTCTGGGTGCGGCTGGCCCCCACGCGGCTCACGCCCACGGCCTTGACCTCGAGGAGGCTGTCGAGGGAGCGGACGCCGCCGGCGGCCTTCACCTGGACGCTCGGCGGCGCGTGCCGCCGCATGAGGCGCAGGTCGTCGAGGGTGGCGCCGCCGGAGCCGTAGCCGGTGGAGGTCTTGACCCAGTCGGCCCCCAGCTCGCCGGCGATGTGGCACAGTCGGACCTTGTGTTCGTCTTCGAGGTAGCAGTTTTCGAAGATCACCTTGAGCTTCTTGCCCTCGCCGTGAGCGACGTCGAGCACGGCCCGGATGTCGGCCCGCACGGCCTCCCACTGAGCGCTGAGCACGCGGCTGATGTTGACCACCATGTCCAGCTCCTCGGCCCCGTCGGCGATGGCCTGGCGTGCCTCGGCGAGCTTGGTGGCCGTGGCGTGGCCGCCGTGGGGGAAGCCCACGGTGGTGGTGGGCCGCGTGGGGCTGCCCTCGAGGAGCGCGGCGGCGCGGTCGACGAAGTAGGGCATCACGCACACCGTGGCGCAGCCGTAGCGGCGGGCCAGGCGGCAGCCCGCCTCCAGCTCCTCGGCGGCGAGCGTGGGCGCCAGGAGGGAATGGTCGATCATCCCCGCGATCTCGTCGTACGTCCACTCCATGGCCGTCTCCTGGGCCGCTAGGCGAACTGGCGGAGGGTGGCCAGGCCCTTGCGCAGGCCCTCCTCGGGGCCGAACGTGCCGTCCTCGTGCTCGATGCTGAGCACGCCGTCGAAGCCGGCCCGACGGAGGCGGGCCACGTAGGGGCCCCACTGGATGCTCCCGAATCCGGGGATCACGTATCGCCACCATCCGCCGCCCTGGTTGCCGCGGAGGGCCACCTGGTCCCAGCGGATCTCGGTGTCCTTGGCGTGGGTGTGGAAGATGCGGTCGGCGTATCGGTCGACGCCGGCCAGGTAGTCGATGCCCTGCCAGATGAGGTGGGAGGGGTCGTAGTTGAACCCCACGTTGTCGAAGGGGAGGGCTTCGAGCACGGCGTCCCAGTGGCCGAAGTGCTGGATGAGGGTGGCCCACCAGTTCTCGAAGGCGATGTTGACCCCCTGGTCCTGGGCGTACTGGGCGACGGGGGTGAAGAGGGCCTTGAAGTCCTCGGCGATGGTCTGCTCCTTGCTCTTGCCCTCCACGGGCAGGCCGGTGAGGGCGCAGAGCACGTCGATGCCCAGGGCCACGCAGCCGTCGACGTAGGTCTTGAGGGTCTGGGCCGCTTTCTGGCGCTGGGCGTCGTCGCCGGCCAGCCAGTTGCCGTAGGCGGCGATGCCGGAGATGGCCACGCCGTGCTTGGCGAATAGCTCCCTGGTCCGGGGGGCCTGGTCGACCACGGTGTCGGCGGGCAGGTGGCCGGCGATGACCTCGAGGGCGTCGAAGCCGGCCTGGCCGGCGAAGGCCACCACCTCCTCGAGGGGCCGCTTGGCCATGCACGCGGTGAGGAATCCGACCTGCATCGCTGCCTCCTTCCAGTGGCTGGGGCGGGGTGTCAGGCGTTCACGTCGCAGTAGAGCACTTGCTCGCGGTTCAGCTCCCCGGCCAGCAGCTCGCGCCCGCCGGGGCCGTAGACCAGGCTTCGGCCGTGGAGCACGCGCCCCTCCCACGGGCCTTCGGTGAGCTGGCCCACGGCGTTGGCGCCCGCGAGCACCACGGCGCTCTCGGAGGTGCGGTTGCGGAACCGCTTGCGGATGGTGCCGCTGTTGGCCTGCTCCTGGCCGGGGTCGCAGGCCCAGGCGCAGGGGGCGAGGACGAGCCAGGCGCCCATGCGGCAGAGGGTCTGGACGATGAAGGGCACCCAGTTGTCGGCGCAGATGTTCACCCCCACGAGGCCGAGGGCGCTGTCCACGACCTCCAGGCTCCTGCCCCGGCGGTAGAAGCGGAGGCCGACCTCCAGCTCGTTGATCTTGCGGTGCTTGGCGGCCAGGCGGCCCATGCGGTCGAAGAGGAGGGCGGAGTTGTAGACGTCCTCGCCGTCCCGCTCGGTGAGCCCGCTGCACACGAAGAGCCCGTGGGAGCGTGCGGCGTCGGCGAGGCGGCGGCTGATGTCCCCGGGCACGGGCTCGGCGAGGTCGGCCGCCCGTTCGCACAGCCATCCGATGTAGGGGCACTCGGGCAGGACCACGGCGTCGGCGCCGTGGGCCGCGGCCTGGGCGATGGCCTCCAGGGCTCGCCCCAGGTTGGCCTCCTTGCGTCCCATCTCGACTCGCATCTGGACGATGGCGATTCTCATCGGCTTGCCCCTCGCGGCTCCCCTCGCCGGCCTGCGGGGGCTATGATAGGCGCCGGGGGGCCGGCGGTCAAGGCGGCGGCGGCCGGGCGGTGGCGCCCCCGGCCCGCTTCGGCTACGATGGGGGCGGAAGGAGCGTGGACGCCGTGGACCGCCGCGCGTTGCTGCTGGGCGCCTTCGCCTGCCTGACCTGGAGCACGGTGTTCGTGCTGGGGCGGCTGGTGATCGACCGCCACGAGGCCGACCCCGTGGTGCTGGGGCTCTACCGCTTCGGCATCGGCGGGGCGGTGCTGCTGGGCGTGCTCCTGGCGCGGGGCCGGGGCGAGGCGCTGGGGGCGTTTCTGGCCGAGCCCCTGCGGTTCCTGCTCCTGGGGGCCACGGGCGGGTTCGGGATGGGCTTCTTCGTGTTCCTCGCCCTGAGCCACACGCACTCGATCGTGGTGCAGTTGATCATGAACTCGAATCCCGTGCTCATCGTTCCGCTTTCGCTGGTGATCGGCGAGCGGGTGGGGGTAGGCAAGGTGGTGGGCGTGGTGCTGGGGGTGGGGGGCTGCGCCCTGGTGCTGGGCGGGGTGTCGCCGAGGGTGGTGGCGGAGAATCCCCACCACGCGCTGGGCGGGGCCCTGGCCGCGCTTTCGGGCCTCTGCTGGGCCGTCTACACGGTGGCCGGGCGGGGCGCGGTGCGCCGATACGGCGGCCTGCCCACCACGGCCATCAGCACCCTGCTGGGCGGGGCCTTCTTCCTGGTGGCGGCCCTGGCCCGCGGCCAGGGCCTGGTGCTGGCCCGGCCCGGGGCCTTGGCGGGGCTGTACATGGGGCTGGTGCCCACGGCGCTCGGCTTCACCGCCTGGTACGTGGCCCTGGAGAAGCTGCCGGCGAACGTCCTGGGCCCCCTCCAGTTTATCGTGCCCGTGGGCGGGGTGGCCCTGGCGGTGGCCCTGCTGGGCGAGGCGCTCACGGCCACGGTCGTCGTGGGCGGAGTCCTCGCCCTCAGCGGCGTGTACCTCTCGACCCGGCGCTGAGGCGACTTGACGCAGGGGCGCGCGACGCTAGACTCTGCGGCGGTCGGGGAGCGTTGCGCCAGGTGGGAGACACGACATGGCGACGATCGGGCTGGGGCTCGTGGGCTGCGGCAACATGGGCGCCTCGCTGGCCCGGGGGCTGGGCGAGGTGGAGGCGGGCGAGCTGGTGGCCGTCTACGACGAGCGGGCCCAGGCGGCCCGGGAGCTGGCCGACGCCACGGGGGCCCGCGCCTGCTCGAGCTACGAGGAGCTGCTGGGCGGGTCCGGGGTGGAGGCCGTGCTCGTCGCCTCCCCGCAGTTCGCCCACCGCGAGCACACCGTCGCGGCGGCCGGGGCGGGCAAGCACGTCTTCTGCGAGAAGCCCATGGCCACCTCGCTGGCCGACTGCGACGCGATGCTCGACGCCTGCCGCCAGGCCGGGCGGCTCCTGATGATCGGCCAGGTGTGCCGCTACCACGCGGTCCACGCCAAGGTCCACGAGCTGGTCGCCGGCGGCGGGCTCGGGCCGCCGGTGTGCATGGAAGTCCACCGCCTGGGCAAGCCCTGGGGCGGGCAATGGGACCAGCACTGGCGGCTCGACCGCGCCAAGAGCGGCGGCAACCTCCTGGAGGTCAACGCCCACGAAATCGACTTCATGCGCTGGGTGTGCGGCGACGTGGCCGCGGTCTACGCCGCCGGCGGCCGCTACCTCGACCAGCGGCTCAACTACCCCGACCTGGCGGTGGTGACCCTCCACTTCGCCAGCGGCGCCAAGGGCCTGGTGCACGCCGGCTCGGTGAGCCTGCTCGGCGGCTACGGCGGACGGGTGGACTGCCGGGCCGGGTCGCTCGCCTTCCCGACCATCTGGGGCGGCGACGCGGGCATCCACGTGGCCCGCGCCGGCGAGGAGCCCGGCTTCCTGCCCGCCAGCGAGCTGGCGGGGGCGAACCCCGTGGCCGCCGAGCTGGGCGACTTCCTCGACGCCGTCGCCAGCGGCCGGCCGGCGCCTGTGCCCGGCGAGGAGGGGCGCGCCGCCGTCGAGGCGGGCCTGGCGGCCTACCGCTCCATCGAGACGGGAGCCCCGGTCGAGCTGCCGCTCTGAGGGCGCCGGCTCTGTCATTTTGACAGGCCGCCGCTGCCGCCCTGACAGCTTGCGAGGCCGGCGGCAAGGGGCGCTCGGCCCGGGGAGGGGGCGCCCGAAGGCGCGGTCGCGGGTTCGTAAGGGCTTGGCGCTTGGCGGCTTACTAGCGGCGGCGGGGCGCTCGGCCAGGCGGCTGTGGGCCGGCGCAGGCCGGCGGCCGGGCTTGGGCACAGCGTTTGCTCCACCCCTGCTCAGCGGTATTGGCAACGGGGCGGGCGGGGAATGCCGGTGGCCCATGGGCATCCGCGCGAGCGAAAACGGGTGCGGCTTCTCGCTGCTGATCGCGGACCGGGAGGCGGCGTTCCGCCAGCAGTTCGAGGGGCTGTTCCGCGCCGAGGGCTACCGCACGCACCTGGCCGGCGACGACATGGCGGTGGTGCGTATCGTCGAGCGCGAGCGCATCGACGTGGCGGTGCTGGATTTCGAGTTGCCCCACGCCGGCGGGGTGGATGCCCTGCGGGCGATTCGAGGGGTGGTCGGCCGCCGGCTGCCCTGCGTATTCACCGCGGCGGAGGTCTCGGGGCGGGTCCAGATGAGCGCCCTGGCCGAGGATGCCTTCTCCGTGGTGCCCAAGCCGGTGGCCGGCGATCTGCTCCGCCGCGTGGTCCGCACCGCCCTGCGACGCTACTACCCCTGGGCCACGGGGTCCGAGGGGAGCTGACACCGAGGGACGAGACAGGTTCCAAGACCCGATGGAGGAAGCCTCAGCCATGGCGAAGTCGCCGAAGATCAAGCCGCTGGCCGACCGCATCGTCGTCAAGCGCCTGGAGGCCGAAGAGAAGACCGCGGGGGGCATCGTCCTGCCCGATACCGCCAAGGAGAAGCCCAAGCAGGGCGAGGTCGTCGCGGTCGGCGAGGGCACCCTCAACGAAGAGGGCGAGCGCGTGCCTCCCCGCGTCAAGAAGGGCGACCGCATCGTCTTCGGCTCCTACGCGGGCACCGAAGTGACCCTCGACGACGAGGACTACCTGATCCTCCGCGAGGACGACGTCCTGGCACTCGTCGAGGAGAAGAAGAAAAAGAAGAAGTGACCGCTCGCCCGCGACCTCGGGCCGTGCCCGCCGAGGCCCCTAGGACCCTCGCCGCGCGCCGAGCGCCGGGAGCGGGCGGGGCATGGTCCGTCTCCAACCGATAGCCGCCTTCACGAGGTCAGGAAGGAGCACGCGGAATGGCCGCCAAGAAGATGGCGTTCGACCAGCAGGCCCACCAGGCGATCCGCGAGGGCGTGCGCCAGCTCGCCCACGCCGTCGAGGTGACCCTCGGGCCAAGGGGGCGCAACGTGGTGATCGAGAAGAGCTTCGGCGCCCCCACGGTCACCAAGGACGGCGTGACCGTGGCCAAGGAGATCGAGCTCGAGGACGTCGAGGAGAACATGGGCACCCAGATGGTGCGCCAGGTGGCCTCCAAGACCAGCGACGTGGCCGGCGACGGCACCACCACCGCCACCGTCCTCGCCAGGGCGATCTTCGAGGAAGGCCTCAAAAACCTCTCCGCAGGGGCCAACGCCATGGCCCTCCGACGGGGCATCGAGGCCGCCGTCGACGCCGTGGTCAAGCACCTGGCCAAGACCAGCAACGGCGTCAGCGGGCGCAAGGAGATCGCACAGGTCGCCGCCATCGCGGCCAACAACGACGAGGCCATCGGCGAAATGATCGCCGAGGCCATGGAGCGAGTGGGCAAGGACGGCGTGATCACCGTCGAGGAAGGCCGCACCATGGAGACCCACGTCGAGTGGGTCGAGGGCATGCAGTTCGACCGCGGCTACATCTCCCCCCAGTTCGTCACCGACCGCCAGGCCATGGCCTGCGAGCTGGAAGACCCCTACATCCTCATCCACGAGAAGAAAGTCACCAACGCCCGCGACATGCTGCCCCTCCTGGAAAAAGTCGCCCAGATGGGACGCCCCCTCCTGGTCATCGCGGAGGACCTGGAGGCCGAAGCCCTGGCCACCCTGGTCGTGAACAAGCTGCGCGGCATCCTCAACGTCTGCGCCGTCAAAGCCCCCGGCTTCGGCGACCGCCGAAAGGCCATGCTCGAGGACATCGCCATCCTCACCGGCGGAAAGGCCATCACCGAGGACGTGGGCATCAAGCTCGAAAACGTCGAGCTCGCCGACCTCGGCTCCGCCAAGAAGGTGACCGTGGAGAAGGAAGCCACCACCATCGTCCAGGGAGCCGGCGACGCCGAATCCATCCAAGGCCGCATCCGCCAGGTCCGAAACGAAATCGAGACCACCACCTCCGACTACGACCGCGAGAAGCTCGAGGAGCGCGTGGCCAAGCTCGCCGGCGGCGTCGCCCAGATCAACGTGGGAGCCGCCACCGAGCCGGAAATGAAGGAGAAGAAGGCCCGCATCGAGGACGCCCTCCACGCCACCCGCGCCGCCGTCGAAGAGGGCATCGTGGCTGGCGGCGGCGTGGCCCTCCTGCGAGCACGGCCCGCCCTGGCCAGGCTGCGGCTCACCGGCGACGAGAAGATCGGTGCGGACATCGTTCGCCGCGCCCTCGCCGCCCCCCTCGGCCAGATCGCCCGCAACGCCGGCGTCAACGGCGCCCTCGTCGCTCACCGCGTCGAGGAAAGCGACGACGACCACTTCGGCTACAACGCCCTCACCGACACCTACGAAGACCTGGTCGAGGCGGGGGTCATCGACCCCACCAAGGTGGTCCGCAGCGCCCTCCAGAACGCCGCCAGCGTGGCCGCCCTGCTCCTCACCACCGACGTCCTCATCAGCGAGGTCCCCGAGGAGGAGCCCGAGGGCGGCGACCAGTACGGCGAGGGGATGGAGGACATGTACTGAGGCCCGCCCCGCACGGGCCAACGGCCGACAGCATGGAGCGCACCCCGGGGCAGCCTCAGCAGGCTGCCCCGCCCATGCGGGCGCCCTGCGGCGCGGTTTTTCCCTTGCCAAGAGGCCCCCGGCGCCCTTAAATGCCTGGGCGTGCCCCCGTGGAGGATGCCGTGAGCGACGATGCCCGACGACCGCCCCGCACGCCCCCGCCCCGCGCCCCGAGGCTCGTCGGCCACGCCGGCCTGTGGGCCTGCCTGGCGGCGCTGGCCGGCTGCGTGGCGCTCGGGGTCGCGGGGGCGAGCCGCGGCGGGGCCGGCGGGGGCCAGCTCCTGGCCGGCCTGCTCCTGGCCCCCGTGGCGGCCCTGGGGGCGTGGCTCTTCGGCGGCTTCCTGGGCCTCGGCGACTGGGCCGCGGCTCCCGACGTGCCCCTGGGGCTCAAGCTGGTGGGCCACCTGGGCCGCGTGATGGGCTCGCTGGCCGCGGCGGGATGCGGGGCCCTGACGGTGCTAGCCGCGCTGTGGCCCCAGGTGCCGCGGCCCGGGCTGGCGGGGCTCTTCTTCCTGGGCTTCTTCGTCGGCCTGCTGGTGCGGGTGCTGGCCTGCGGGCTGGCCGAGCTCCAGCCCTGGGCCCGGGCGGCGAGCCAGGCGGCGGCGGGCCTGGCCCTCGCCCTGCTGGCCGTGGCCCTGGTGCTCAACGGGGTGGTGTGGCGTGCGGCCGGGGCGTGGGTGCCGCTGGGCGTCCTGGCCGCCGCGGCCCTGGGGCTCTTCCTGGGGCTGGTGGCCTACCTGAACCTCCCCCGCGTGGCCCAGGCCTTCGCCGCGCCGATGCCGCCCGGCGACGACGAAGGGGGGGCGCGATGATCGAGGTCGAGCACCTGACCAAGCGCTTCGGCAGGCTCCTGGCGGTCGACGACATCTCGTTTGCCGTGGGCCAGGGCGAAGTGGTGGGCTTCCTGGGGCCCAACGGCGCGGGCAAGACCACGGTGATGCGCATCCTCACCGCCTTCATGCCCCCCACCTCGGGCTCGGTGCGCGTGGCCGGCTTCGACCCCTTCTGGGATTCGGTCCAGGTGCGCCGCCGGGTGGGCTACCTGGCGGAGAACGTGCCGCTCTACCCGGAGATGCGGGTGGGCGAGTTTCTCTTCTTCCGCGCCCGGCTCAAGGGCGTGCCCGCCTGCGAGCGCCGGCGGCGGGTGGGCGAGGTCGTCGACCGCTGCGGGATCGGGGAGGTGCGGCGGCGGCTCATCGGTCACCTCTCCAGGGGATACCACCAGCGGGTGGGCCTGGCCGACGCCCTGCTGGGCGACCCGCCCATCCTCATCCTCGACGAGCCCACCGTGGGCCTCGACCCCAACCAGGTGCGCCTGGTGCGCGAGATGATCCGAGAGCTCGGCCAGCGGCGGACCGTGCTGCTGTCCACCCACATCCTCTCCGAGGTCGAGCTCATCTGCCCGCGGGTCATCGTCATCAGCGGCGGGCGCATCGTGGCCCAGGGCCGCACCGAGGAGCTCACCCGCGGCCTCCAGGCCGGCCAGCGCCTGCGGGTGGCCGCACGCGGCCCGGCCCAGGCGGTCCGCCGCGCCCTGGAGGCCCTGCCCGGGGTCCAGGGCGTGGCCGCCCAGGAGGCCGAGGCGGGGGCCTGCGCCTTCGCGGTCGAGGGCGCCGAGGACGCGCCGCTGGGCGAGAGCGTCGTCGCCCGCCTCCAGGAGGGCGGCTGGCCCCTCCTCGAGCTCAGCCCCCAGGCGCCCACCCTGGAGGACCTGTTCGTGAGCCTCACCCGTACCGAGGACGTGGTGGGGGGCGGGGGATGAGAAACGTCGCCACCATCGCCCGCCGGGAGCTGATGGCCACCTTCCTCTCGCCCGTGGCCTACATCGTGCTGGCCGCCTTCCTGGTCCTCTCGGGGTATCTTTTCTACAGCGGGCTGGTGCGCTTCCACCGGGCCACGGTGGAGCCGGCGACGCACATGATGGGCTTCCTGCTGATGCTCATGGCGCCGATGCTCACCATGCGGCTCTTCGCCCAGGAGTTCTCCAGCGGGACCATCGAGATGCTGATGACGGCGCCGGTGACGGCCTTCGAGGTGGTGCTGGGCAAGTACCTGGCCTCGCTGCTGTTCCTGCTCGTGCTCCTGGCTCCCACGCTGGCGTATCCCGCGGTACTCTTCTGGCTGGGCGAGCCGGACCCCGGGCCGATCGTCGCCGGCTACCTGGGGCTGGTGCTCCTGGGGGCGTTCCTGCTGGGGGTGGGGATGGTGGCCTCGGCGTGCACGCGGGCCCAGATTTCGGCGGCGATTCTGACCTTCGTGGTGGTGCTCTCGCTGTGGCTGGTGGACTTCCTGGTGCCGCCCGGCTCGTCGGGCTGGGCGGCGCGGGCGCTGCGCTACCTGAGCTTCTGGGGCCACTACTTCGGCTCCCCGGGCGGCAGCCAGTCGTTCGTCGGAGGGGTGGTGGATACGCGGGACGCGGTCTACTTCCTCTCGTGCAGCGCGTTCTGCGTGTTCCTGACCACGGTGATCGTCTCGGCGCGGAAGTGGAGGTAGGGCCCGTGGCCCATCGGCGCGCATCCGAAGGCCCCGCTTTCTCGCCCCTGGGGCTGGCCCTGGTGCTGGCGGGGCTGGCGGTCTCGGGGGTGGGCTTGGCGGTCTTCGCTCCCCGGGCCGTTTCCCCGCAGGCCACGTGGCGGCCCGCGGCCCTGGCCGTCCTGTGCGCGGTGGCCGGCCTGGCCCTGGTCGAGCTGGGCTCGTGGCGCAACGGGGCCTTCTATCGGTGGCTGGGCGGCAGCGCGGCGCGCCCCTGGGTCGAGGGCGCAGGCCTGGTGGCCCTGGTGGGGGGGCTGATCGTCCTGGCCAACTCCCTGGCCCTCGCCTGGATGGGCCTGGCGGGGCTGGGCGGGGTGGTCGCGGGGGTGGTGGCGGCCCAGGCGGGCCTGGCCCTCCAGCACCGCGCCGTGGTGCGGGTGTGTACCAGTGCCTCGTTCCCCCTCGTGGTCATGGTGGCGGGGGCGGGGCTGCTGGGCGCCGCGGCACTGGGCCTGGTGAGCGTGCTCAACGTGCGATACTACCGCCGGGCGGACCTCACGGAGCGGGGCTTCTACTCGCTCGACGAGCGCACGGAGGCGATCCTCGACCAGCTCGACCGCGAGCTGCGCATCGTGAGCACCATGGCCGTGAGCCGGCCCGAGCGCCCCGGGCGGGAGCACGCGCCCCTGCTGCGCCGACGCACCAACCAGCTCCTGGCCGAATACGCCAAGCACTCTCGCCGAGTCGAGTTCGCCGCCGTGGACCCCGAGCGCGACCCCGATTCGTGGGCCGAGGCGGAGGACCGCCTGGGCACCGCCCTGCCCATCGACGCCGTGGCCCTCAAGTACGGCGAGCGGACGCGGGTGGTGCGCCTGCGAGAGCTCGAGGGGCCGGGCCGTCCCGGCACCGCCCCCGCCTTCAAGGGCGAGCAGGTCTTCACCACCGCCGTCCAGGCCGTCCTCGAGGCCGAGCCCACCATGGTGTGCTTCGTGACCGGGCACGGCGAGAAGGACGTGGGCGACCACGACCCCCGCGAGGGACTCTCCGAGCTGGCCTCCCGGCTGCGGGCCGAGAACTGCCGCATCGCCACGTGCCGACTGCCCGATATCCCCGGCGACTGCGACGTGCTGGTCATCCCAGGGCCCCGCCTGGCCTTCACCGAGCCGGAGCTGGAGGCCCTCCGCCGCTTCCTCGCCGAGGGAGGCGGCCTGGCCGTGATGCTCGACCCGGTCCTGGCTCGGGGCACTCCCAGCGGCCTCGAGCCCCTCCTGGCCGAGCAGGGCATCGAGGCCCGCATCGAGTGGACCATCCTCGACCTGGCGCGCGTGCTCCGGGGCGCGGGGCCCGCCGCCGCGGTGCCCACCGCCACGCTCACCACCACGGAATACGGCGCCTGGCGGCGCGGCGGGCCGGTGGCCCAGGCCCACCCGGTGACCCGCGAGCTGGAGGGCCTGCGCGCCGGGTTCCACATCGCCTGCCCCCTGCGCTCGGCGTCCGGTGCCGCCGGGGAGCGTCCCTACACCCTGGCCCTGGTGCGCAGCTCGTCGGAGAGCTACGTCAGGGAGGGCTTCGACCCCGGGGAGCCGAGCACCTGGCGTCGGGAGGAGGGCGACCCCCGCGGCCCCTTCGCCCTGGTGGTGGCTCGCGGCCCGTGGGGCAGGGGGGAGCTGCCGCCCGGCGCCCCGCGGCCCGCGCCGGGGCGGCTGCTGGTCTTCGGCGACTCCGATTTCGCCGCCAACCGCTTCCTGGGGCGGGGCACGGTGGGCAACGCCGCGCTGTTGCTCAACGGCGTGGCCTGGCTGGCGGGCAAGGAGTACAAGGTGGGCATCCCCCCCACGCCGCTGTCCGAGCGGCGACAGGTGGAGCTGAGCCCCAGGCGGCGGGCCAGGGCCTGGTGGGCGCTGGTCTTCGCCCCCGCCTTCCACGTGGTGCTCGCCGGCCTGATGGTGTGGTGGGCGCGGCACCGATAGGGCCGCCCGCGAAACGACAAGAGCCAGAGAGGAATCGCCGTGAAGCGAAAGCTCATCGGGCTCGTCCTGGGAGCCCTGGCCGTGGCCGGGCTGGTGGTCGCCGTGATCGTGGGCGAGCGCTCGCCCCAGGCCCCCGAGGGCATCGTCTTCCCCCCGCCGCCGGGCCGCGCCCGCCTGGCCCCGGCCATCGAGCGGCTGGAGGTCCAGCGCGAGGACGCCCGCGTGGTGCTCGAGCGCACCGAGGGGAACGACTGGCGGGTGCGTCAGCCCGTCCAGGCGCCCGCCGACCCCGTGGCCGTGGCCGCGGTGCTCGACGCCCTGGGGCGCCTGGAGTCCACCAACACCTTCCCCGCGCCCGAGGCGGGTCCCGGCGGGCTGAAGCCCTACGGGCTCGACGAGCCGCGCCTGACCGTGCTCTTCTGGGCGGGCGGGGAGCGCACGCGGTTCGTCGTGGGCACTCCCGGGGGGGCAGGGGAGGCCGCGGCGAGGCGCCCGGCCTACGTCCAGGTGGCGGGCCGGGCCGAGATCCACACCGTGGCGCCCGAGCTGCTGGAGCTGCTGGACAGGCCGCCGCGCCAGTTCTGCGACCTGCGGCCCTGCCCCCACGAGCCGGAGGAGATCGTGGCCCTGAGCCTCCGCCCGCGAGGCCAGCCGAAGCTCGTTGTGAACAGGGCCGAGGAGGGCTGGCGCGTCGTCGAGCCGCCCGAGGCCGAGGCGAGCCACGAGGCCGTCGAGCAGGCGGTGGCCGCGCTATGCGACCTGCGCGTCCTGCGCTACGTGGACGAGGCCGAGCCCCAGGCCTGCGGCCTGCGGCCCCCCGCCCTGGTGGTGGAGGCGACGACCCGCGGCGGCCAGCAGCTCGCCCTGCGCGTGGGAGCCCCCGCCGAGGACCGGGAGGGGGCGCGATACGCCGCCAGGGAGGGCGACGAGGCCATTTTCCTCCTCGACGCCGCCGACGTGGCGCGCCTCGCCAGGCCCCTCGGCGAGGCGCCCTGAGCGCCCCGGCGGGGGTTGCCTTCCGCGGCGAGGGCTGATAGGGTATGGGCCAGCCGTCCCCCGCGGGACAGCGGGCACACACGACGATATGGAAAGGGATGCGACGATGATGCGAACCTCCCTTCGCTCGATGCTCCTGGCGGCCTTGGCGGCGGGCCTGGCCGGCGTCCCGGCCCCCCGGCCGGCGTGGGCCGGCGCCCGCGCGGAGGCCCGCCGAATCCTCGACGCCGCCGGCGTGCGAGGCGGGCTGGTGGTCCACCTGGGTTGCGGCGACGGCACCCTTACCGCCGCGCTGCGGGCCACCCCCCGCTACCTGGTCCACGGCCTCGATGCCGACGAGGAGGAGGTGGCCCGGGCGCGGAAGCACATCCGCGGGCGGGGACTCTACGGCCCCGTGGCCGTCGAGCACTGGACGGCGCCCGTCCTGCCCTACGCCGACGACCTGGTGAGCCTCCTGGTGGTCGAAGAGCCGGGCGACGTGCCCAGGGAGGAGATGACCCGCGTGCTGGCGCCCCGCGGCGTGCTCTACGCCCGCCAGGAGGGCGGCTGGACCCAGACCGTCAAGCCCTGGCCCGACGACATCGACGAGTGGACCCACTACCTCCACGGGCCGGACAACAACGCCGTGGCCCGCGACACGCGGGTGGGTCCGCCGCGCCACCTGCGGTGGAAGTCGGACCCCATGTGGTGCCGCAGCCACGACGGGGTGGGCTCCAGCGTGGCGGTGGTGCTCTCGGCGGGCGGGCGGCTGTTCAGCCTCATCGACGAGGGGCTCATCGGCCAGCCGGGGCTGCCCTCGCGGTGGACCCTGGTGGCCCGCGACGGCTTCAACGGCAAGCTGCTGTGGAAGAAGCGGATGCCCGGGCGCCCGGGGCAGAAGGCCCTGGTGGCCCATGGCGAGCGGGTCTACGCGGCCTTCGGCCGCCGCGACCCCATCCAGGTGCTCGACGCCGCCACGGGCGAGAGCCTGGCCACCTGGAAGGGCACCGAGGGCTCCGACGAGCTGGTGTGCACCGGCGACCTGGTGGTCGCCCACCTCGCCGGGCGGCCCCGCTCGAAGGACCGCAAGGACGATACCATCGCCGCGCTCGACCCCGAGACCGGCCAGGCGCGGTGGGAGACGCCCTCCAAGCCCATCGTCCGCGGCACCCTCGCCGCCGCCGACGGACGGGTCTTCTACCACAACCGACAGGAAGTGGTGTGCCTGGACCTCGAGACGGGCAAAGCCCAGTGGCGCACGCCCAGCGACGGAGGCCGGCGGGGCGGCACCCTCGCAGTCTACCAGGGGGCCGTGCTCTTCCACGGCGGGCCGCTGCGGGCTTTCGCCGCCGACACCGGCAAGCCCCTGTGGAAAGGCCCGGGGGTGAACCGCCGCCTCGGCTGCTTCGGGGCCAGCGGCCTGGTGTGGGTGACCCACATCCACGGACACGGCCGCAGCTTCCTGTGGACCCCCGCCCCCGTGGTCTCCACCGGCTACCATCCCCGCACCGGCGAGGCGGAGCGGACCGTCGAGGTGAGCCACCTGGTGAGCCCCGGCCACCACATCCGGTGCTACCCCGCCAAGGCCACCGAGCGGTATATCCTCCTGCCCAAGCGCGGCGTGGAGTTCGTGGACCTGCGGGGCGACAACCACATGCGCCACGACTGGCTGCGCGCCCCCTGCGGCCACGGGGTGATGGCCGCCAACGGGCTGCTCTACATGCCCCCCCACCAGTGCTTCTGCTACCCGGGGGTCAAGCTCGCGGGCTTCAACGCCCTGGCCGCCGAGCAGGCCGAGGTGGGGCGAGGGGACGGGCGGCTGGAGCGCGGCCCCGCCTGGCCCACCGAGCCCGCCGAACAGCCCGCTTCGGAGGCCGACTGGCCTCTCTACCGCCACGACGCCCGGCGAAGCGGCCGGGCGGGGTGCGAGCTGCCCGTCCAGCTCGGGCTCCTGTGGCAGCGGGAGCTGGGCGGCACCCTCTCCCAGCCGGTGGCGGCCGAAGGCCGCCTGGTGGTGGCCGAGCAGGACGCCTGCACCGTGCGCTGCCTGGACGCCGCCAGCGGCGAGCCCCGGTGGGAGTACGTGGCCGGGGGGCGCGTCGATTCCTCGCCCACCCTCTACCGCGGCCTGGTGCTCTTCGGCTCGACCGACGGCTACCTCTACTGCTTGCGGGCCTCGGACGGGGCGCTGGCCTGGCGCTTCCGCGCCGCGCCCGGCCGACGCCGCATCGTGGCCTTCGACCGCCTCGAGTCCTCCTGGCCGGCCCACGGCAGCGTGGTGGTCCAGGACGGGCTGGTCTACTGCACGGCGGGCCGCTCGTCGTACCTGGACGGCGGCATCTGGGCCTACGCCCTGGAGCCGGGGACGGGCAAGGTGGTGCACACCGCCCACCTGGAGAGCCCCCGTCCCGACGCGACTCGCGAGGCGGGCCGGCCCTTCGACATGGAGGGCGCCCGCTCCGACCTCCTGGTCAGCGACGGCACGGACCTCTACATGTTCTTCGTCCGCCTGGCGCCCGACCTGAGTCTCAAGGACACGCCCCGCATCACCAAGCTGGGCGACCGCGAGGTGGGGGCCCACCTGATGTCCAACGCCGGGTTCCTGGACAAGACGTGGTTCGACCGCACCTACTGGATCCACGGCCGCCGCTGGCCGGGCTACTACTTCGCCTACAACGCGGCCAAGACGGGCCGCATCCTGGTCTTCGACGAGGAGAAGACCTACGGGCTGCACGTGTTCACCACTCGCCAGGGCCACAGCCCGCGCTTCTGGCCGGGCCGGGAGGGCTACGAGCTGTTCGCCGACCTCAACGCCCAGCCCCACGTGCTGCGGGGCCCGGACCTGGGGCGGGAGAAGGGCAACGGCTACTCGAGGGCCCTCCCGCCCCTGTGGTCGGTGCGCATCCCCGTGCGGGTGCAGGGCCTGGTGCTGGCCGGCCCGCGCCTCTACCTGGCCGGCCCGCCCGACGTGGTGCCCAAGGACGAGCCCTACGCGGCCCTCGAGGGCCGCGAGGGGGCCCGCCTGTGGGTGGTCTCGGCGGAGGACGGCTCCCGCCTGGCCGAGCAGCGCCTCGACCGCCCGCTGGTCTTCGACGGGATGAGCGCCGCCCGAGGCCGCCTCTACCTGGCCACCGACGACGGGCGGCTGCTGTGCATGGGAGCCGGGGGCCAGGCCCGCTCGACCCTCCAGGAGGAGACTTCCCGATGAGCGCGTCCCCGAAGCGAGGCCCGGCCGCCCTCTCCCGCAGGCGCTTCCTGGGCTCCCTGGCCGCCCCCGCCGCCTTCGCCGTCGTGCCCCGCCACGTCCTCGGCGGGCCGGAGCAGAAGCCGCCCAGCGACACCCTCGACCTCGCCGCCGTGGGCCTGGGGGCCATGGGGGCCGACAACCTGGCGGCCTGCGAGGGCGAAAACGTCGCCGCCCTCTGCGACGTCGACTGGGCCGTGGCCGCCGTGACCTTCCAGCGATATCCCAAGGCCAAGCGATACCGCGACTTCCGTCGAATGCTCGATGCCGAGAAAGGCCTCGACGCCCTCATCGTGGCCACCCCCGACCATACCCACGCGCCCATCACCGCCGCCGCCATGCGGCTCGGCAAGCACGTCTACACCCAGATGCCCCTGGCCCACGACGTGTGGGAGGCCCGCCAGCTCGCCCAGCTCGCCGAGCAGAGCGGCGTGGCCACACAGATGGGCAACGAACGCTACTCCGGACCCACCCTGCGAACGACCGTCGAGTGGATTCAGGACGGGTGCGTGGGGCCGGTGCGCGAGGTCCACTGCTGGACCAATCGCCCCCGCTGGCCCCAGGGACTCACCCGCCCCAACGAGACTCCGCCCGTGCCCGCGCACCTGGACTGGGACCTGTGGCTCGGCCCGGCGCCCGAGCGGCCCTACCACCCGGCCTACCACCCCTACCAGTGGCGCGGCTGGCGCGACTTCGGCACCGGCGCCCTGGGGGCCATGGGCTGCCACGTGATGGACGGTGCCTACTGGGCGCTGAAGCTGGCCGAGGCCCCCACGTTCACCGTCGAGGCCGACTCCGAGGGCGGCACCGCCGAGAGCTACCCCCGGGCCGCCACGGTGCGCTACCGCTTCCCCGCGCGGGGACAGATGCCCCCGGTGACCCTGGTGTGGTACGACGGGGGCCGGCGCCCGCCGCGGCCCGAGGAGCTGCCCGACACCCGCCAGTTCCTGGGCAGCAACGGCACCATCTTCGTGGGAGAGAAGGGCAAGCTGACCTTCGGGGCCCTCACCGCGGGCACCCACCCGGGCCAGGCCGGGCCGCGGTTCATCCCCGAGTCGCTGCGCGGCTCCTACCGCCCGGCCAAGAAGACCATTCCCCGGGTGAAGGGCAAAGGCCGGTGGGTGAAGGGCAGCCGCCACGAGGAGGAGTGGCTACGGGCCTGCAAGGGGGGCCGGCCGGCCTGCTCGCGCTTCCAGGTCGCCGGGCCGCTCACCGAGATGGCCCTGCTGGGCAACGTGGCCCTCGCCTGCGGAAAGCCCATCGAGTACGACCGCCAGACCCTGCGGGTGGTGAACGAGCCGGCGGCGAACGAGCTGCTGCGCCGCGACTACCGCCCCGGCTGGAAGCTCTAGGCCCCCGCCGCGAGGAGGCCTAGTCGACGAACTCCAGGTAGTCGTAATCCTCGTAGTGGTGGAAGCTTGGGCTGGTGAGCCGGGCGCTGCTGGAGAGCTCGCGCCCCGCCTCCAGGTGCACCGAGTAGTTGTAGCGGTTGACGGCCACCCGCCAGCGGTCGCCGAGCTGGGGCCGCGAGGCGGCGGGCCGAAAGCCCTTCCAGGGCAGGGCGGCCTCGATGGTCCACGCCCGGTCCTCGTCGCTCCAGTCGTTCAGCGTGCCCTGGACCTCGGCCTCGGCCCGCAGGCCCGACTCCCAGGGCGTCCACCGCTCGAAGGCCCCCGCCCCCCGGCGGGCGATCAGCAGGTCCAGCGTGGTGCCCAGGGGGGTCACGTGGACCTCGAAGTAGGCGGGCTCGGCGTCGCTGGGCTTGAGGAACAGCTCGCAGGCGTCGTCCTCCCACGTCTTCGCATCGTGCTCGGTCTTGAGCGCGTAGACGTCGCGGTCCTTCATCACCGCGGCGACGTAGAGATACTCGTCGTCCCACAGGAAGCGGGCCCCGGTGGGCGCCTGGGGCCGGGCGCCGCTGACCGGGTGGCGGAAGTCGGTGATGAAGTGGGCGCGCTCCCACGCCGGCTCGTCGGGCCGGCCGTCCAGGGTGATCGAGCCCTGGAGCCGGCGGCAGGGGAAGACCCGCGGCTCGGTGGGCGCACGGTCGGGCCGCAGGCCGCGACAGCCGGCGAGCAGGCAGGCCACGGCGAGCAGGGCGACGAAGTGCTTCATGGGACCAAGCCTCCTGGATGGGGACGGGGACGGGTATTCTACGCACGCCGCGCAGCCGTGTCAACCATGGCCTTGCAAAGGCCCCGGGCATCTGCTAGAATGCCGCCCCGAGGAGGGCCATCCACGGCCCGTGGGGCAGCCGATGGCCGACGCATACATCGGGCTGGGCAGCAACGTGGGCGACCGCCGGGCCACGCTGCGCTCCGCCCTGGCTCACCTCGAGCGGGAGCCGGGGGTGGAGGTGGTCGCGGTCTCGTCGTTCCACGAGACCCGTCCCGTCGGCGGCCCGCCGGGCCAGAGGCCGTTCCTCAATGCGGCGGCCCACCTGCGGGTGAGCCTCGGGCCGGAGGAGCTGCTCGACCGGCTCCTGGCCATCGAGCGAGCGCACGGGCGGGTGCGCCGCGAGCGCTGGGGGCCGCGGACGCTGGACCTCGACCTGCTGCTCTACGGGGGCCGGGTGGTGCGCACGGGCCGCCTGGCGGTGCCGCACCCTCGGCTTCACACGCGGCGCTTCGTGCTGGCGCCGCTGGCCGAGATCGCGCCCCAGGCGGTGCATCCCGTGCTGGGCCGCACGGTGGGAGAGCTGGTGGCGGAACAGGACCGAGGACCATGAGCTGGCCATTCACCTACGTGGCGGTCGAAGGCCCCATCGGGGTGGGCAAGACCACCCTCGCCCGGTCCCTGGGCGCGGCGCTCAACGCCCGCGTGATCCTGGAGGAGGCGGAGGCCAATCCCTTCCTCCGCCACTTCTACGAAAACCCCCGCCGCCACGCCTTCCAGACCCAGCTCTTCTTCCTCGCCTCCCGCTACAAGCAGCAGCAGGAGATCTACCAGCGCGACCTGTTCCACCAGGTCACCGTCTCCGACTACCTGTTCGAGAAGGACCGCATCTTCGCCAGCATCGCGCTCAGCGAGGAGGAGCTGCGCCTCTACCACCGCATCGCCGCCTACCTCAGCGGCGACATCCCCAGGCCCAGCATCGTCATCCTCCTACAGTCCAGCGTCGAGGCCCTCATGGAGCGCATCCGCAAGCGGGGCTACGACTACGAGGCCCCCATGGAGCTCGACTACCTGCGCACCGTGGTCGAGACCTACAACCGCCACTTCTTCGACTACAGCGACGTCCCCCTGCTGATCGTCAACACCGACGAGGTCAATGTCGCCGCAGACCCCGCCGAGCTCGACGAGCTGATCGAGCAAATGAGCCGACACCAGCAGGGCGTCCAGTACTACGTGCCCGCCGCCCGCAAGCGCGGGTGAGCGCCGCACCCGGCCCGCCGCGAGTGGCCCCATATGGAAATCCTCCGCACCGTCGCCCGCGCACGAGACTTCGCCCAGGCCGCACGCCAGGGCGGAGCCACCCTGGGCCTCGTGCCCACCATGGGAGCCCTCCACGAAGGCCACCTGAGCCTCGTGCGACGGGCCCGCCAGGAGTGCCAGGCCGTCGTGGCCAGCGTGTTCGTCAACCCCACGCAGTTCGGACCGGGCGAAGACCTCGAGAGCTACCCCCGCGACCTGGACCGCGACGCCGAGCTGGCCGCCGAGGCGGGCGTGGACGCCCTTTTCGCCCCCTCGGCCGAGGAGATGTACCCCCCCGGCTTCGCCACCTACGTGGTGCCCCAAGGCCCCGTGGCCGAGCGCCTGGAGGGGGCCTGTCGCCCGGGCCACTTCCGCGGCGTGCTCACCGTGTGCTGCAAGCTCTTCGCCATCGTGGCCCCCCACAGGGCCTACTTCGGCCGGAAGGACTACCAGCAGGCCCTGCTCGTGCGCCGGATGGTCCGCGACCTCGACCTCCCGCTGGCCATCGTCCTCTGTCCCATCGTCCGCGAGCCCGACGGCCTGGCCCTCAGCTCCCGCAACCGCTATCTCGACGCGGCCCAGCGGCGCCAGGCGGCCAGCCTGTGCCGCGGCCTGCGGGCCGCCCAGGACCAGCTCCGAGCCGGCGAGACCCGCGCCCAGGCCCTCGCCCAGCTCGTCCGCCGCACTATCGAGGACGCCGGGCCGTGCACCATCGACTACGTGGCCCTCGCCGACCCCGAGACCCTCGAGCCCCTCGAGCTCGTGGACCGCCCCGCCGTGGCCCTGGTGGCCGTGCGCATCGGGGAGACGCGGCTGATCGACAATCTCCCGCTCACCCCCAAGGAATAGCCGATGCACCGGCTCCTGCTTCGCTCCAACACCCGGCGGGCCGCCATCACCCCGGCGACGAGCCCATCCTCCCCGCCCACTGCCCAAGCGTCGTCCACGGGGACGAAAAGAACGCCCAGGGATCAGCAAAGCGCGAAAGGAACCCCCAGTGGCCAAGAGCACGACCGACGGCACCTGCTTCCTGTGCCGGCAGACCTTTAGCGGCTCCGGAATGAGCCGACACGTGGCCGTGTGCCTGGAGAAGCACCCGCCCCCGGACGCCCATCCCAGCCGCCGCACGCCCGTCTTCCACCTGCGAATCCAGGGGCAGTACCTGCCCGAATACTGGCTGCACCTGGAGGCCCCCGCCAGGGCCACCCTGGCGGACGTCGACC